>NZ_JAIPUT010000145.1 GCF_020055635.1 Marivita sp.
GATGGACGCTCCGGCCGACGCGGCCGACGCGCCTTCTTCACCCGAATGCGCGGTATCGACCGAACCATCGCTCGATATCGACGAGGCAGATGCCCCGCCGGAGCCGGCATGAGAGGTTGTTACATCTCCGTCTTCCGACGCCGACGCAGCAGAAGCGCCGGATGGCCCGGCCTGCGCGGTTACCGACCCGCCGCTGCCAGTCTGGCTGGCAAAGGCACCGTCCGACCCGGCATGGGTTGTCGTGACACCTGGTGAACGCGTCGATGGCGACTCATCGGACACACCAGCAACAAGCCTCGCATTGCCGGCCCTGTCTCCGATGACCTGCACGGATTGAACCGGGCGCGCAATTGGAACGCACTCAATCGTTTGCGGCGCGTATTTGTCCGTATTCAGGACAAAACCGGGCTCCGCAGGAACACAGTTTCCGTGGGACACGGGCGGCGTGGTGCAGGACGCCAAAACGATCAACGTCGTGCTGACGGCGAAAATTCTCATAAAAACCCCCATATTTCTCAGAGAGTTAACACGAGACCCATCCACTATTAAATTGATCGATAGCCTGTCGCGCGCATATAAGGTTGGAATAAATCATCCATGGATAATTCTATTATCTATAGATCGCTTTTTCTCGGGGAGGATGGGCCAGTCTGCAGGATTTCGAAGCCTCAACTCAAGATCTGATGACGTTTCGACGGCTTGGTTGCCTGAGCGGAACCCGGATACGGGGAGTGCTCAATTGAAGTCACATCAGACCGGATTCTCGAATGCATTTTGGAAGATGTGAAAAAAAGGGGGGCCAATATGGCCCCCCTGGATTTGCGGTTCGAAAACACCAGCCTTTGATCAGCCGACGAACAGGATGCTGTCCTGAACGTGGCTGATGGCATTCTCAAGTTCGCCAACACCCACCAGGCGGATGCTTCCGAGGTCCTGGTCCACGAAATCGATGATCACGTCGGCAAAATACCCATCGTCGTCATCGATACCGAAAGTGAGGTCTTCAAAACCGTCCACAGCTGCGAACTGGCTGAAGTCCAACCGGTCGGTGTCGCGGCCGAAGGCCGTGTCAAAACCGTTGGCATTGAACCCGCCAAGGATGACCTCGCCGATATCGTCACCTGTGAAGGTGAAGACTTCACGCTCGGACTGGCCGATCCCATCCGCGGCAAGTTCCCCTGCGCTGCTCGACAGGCTCAGTGCCTTCACAGGCACCCCTGTCTGCAGGACCTGCTTGGCGTCCTCGACCACATCGAAAGACGATCCGTCCGCGGGACCGACAAGTTCGATCTCGACCTCCGGACGCGTGGTGATGGCCGACCCGAGGTCTTGGCTAGTGAACCGCGCTACCAGTTCTGTGCCGTTAAGATCGTCGACTAAGAAAACAACATCATCCGCATTCGCGTTCGCCGAGCTTGCTGACAGCTCGATCGTGTTTCCGGTCACCGCCGCCGTGAACATAGCACCCTCTGCGGAATTGATCGCTGCCGCGATGTCGTCGAGGATTTCCGCGCCAACATCACCGGTGTCAAGGTCCACTTCGAGCAATTCTTGGTCGAGAATTCCGCCTATGAATGCGACAGACTTATCTGCCTCTCCTTCCGGAGCGACCGTCACATCGGCGCGGATGGTGTAGGATGCAAACTTGTGCGTCTGCGATGCGGTGAACGTCACATCATCGATGCCCAGGGCGTCGGTGAACGCCTTCTTGTTTGCCAATGCGTCCCAGCTGCCGGTCGCGTTGCTCCAATAGACCTCGGATTGCGTCTGCGTGTCGGTCTCATCACCACCACTCGGGTCATTCGCAATTTGCGTCTCCTCATTCGGCTGCTCAGTCGACTCACCAACACCAGGCTGCTCATTAGTAATTTGCGCCTCCTCGTTCTGCTCATCACCACCAACCGGGTCAGTCGATGTCGATACAAGGTCGATCCGGAAGGATGTTCCGTTCTGTTCGAACTGAACCCGATTGAACACGGATGCCGTGGTGTCTTCCGGTTGATCTTCCGGATAGTCCGGATAGCTCATCCCACTGATGGACTGGGTTGCCACCAGCGGCGAGCTGTCCAGACCATTCATGGACACCCAACCTCTGGTCGTCCACGCGCCTTCAAGATCATTCTTGGACTGCTCGGTGTTACCAGCAACAACCTCGGCGTTGTACACGAGGTCTCCGGAACCAACCTCGACCAGAACCGTACCCTCGAAATCGGCGTCCCATGTCTCCACGAATGTTCCCGTGTCGACATTGTTCTGACCGAAATCACCCAGTGTTGTTTCTGCACCGAACGTTCCGTCCATATTGCCGAGATCGAGGCGGAAAGTACCGTTATTGGCATCGTCGCCGCCCATGTCACCCGTCAAGGTCACGATCGCATCGGCACCACTGACCAATACAGTATCCAACGAGTCAAGATCGCTCAGGTGAACGGTCGCCACTCCAGCGGTGACATCCACCTCAGTCGTCCCGAGGATGTTGACAAGCTCGACATCCGCGGTTTCGCCTGCGGTGACCTCGACATCACCGAGGGTAACGCTGCCGGACGGGGATTCACCGCCATGCTGGACGTCAACGGTCGCCGCATCGCCAGCGGTCACGGTGACATCACCCAAAGCAACATCGATGCTGTCAGACCCGTCGAGATTGGTGAACACCAGCTCGGCATCGCCTTTCGACGTCAGATCGACAGTTCCGGTATCGAGAACCATCGAGTCCCAGGCGTGGACGTTGAACGTGGCTTCTACAGGTATCTCGTTAATTTCCGATCCGAAGTCTTCGGCGGCGTAAGTCTTGACGGCCTCGCCATTCGCATCGCGGTCCTCGATTGAAAGGGTGACGACGTCCGCATCGACCGAGGAGTCAACCCCCGTAAGGATAATCGTTCCCTCGTCAAGAGTTGCCTCAAACAGGGAGTCGGTTGCGTCATTGATCGCCGTTTGGACCGCGGTCAGGATGGCCGCAGCGTCATCACCATCTGTCAAGGTCACTTCGAGAGCTTCACCGGAGGAAAGAACACCACCGATGATCGCAACCGTGCTCACGCCGTCAGCCTGGGGGCTGTCTGGATTGACGGTTGCACCCGGATTGATCTTGAACAGCGCGCCCTCAAGACCGTATCCCGTGACCGAAAGATTGCCCATGTAGATGTTTGTTGTCTCGTTTACATCTTCATTACGATCGGAACCAATCGTCACGTCAGCCGCGCCAAAGCCATCAATTGTTACATCATTCCGCTCGGTGACTTCAGCTGACTTGACATCGGCGGATGCTCCGAGAGTGATCGTCGACCCCGAGTTGCCTACGATTTGGAGGCGTGCGTCGCCTCCGGATACCACGTCTCCGGCTTCGTTTCTGACCTCTGCCGACAGATCAACATCTCCAGAAATATCGACAGCAGAGTCAGCAACCGAGTCGATGAAGACCCCTGCCCTCACACCAGTGAATGAGGCACTGTCGAATTCAACGTCTACGCGCTCCGAGTCCGCGATGAATAGCCCCGC
>NZ_JAIPUT010000066.1 GCF_020055635.1 Marivita sp.
TCTGGTCATAGGCCCGGAAGTCGCCAAAGTACTTGGTGATCGCCGCCGTCAGCGTCGTCTTGCCGTGGTCAACGTGACCGATTGTGCCGATGTTGCAGTGCGGCTTGCCGCGCTCAAACTTTTCCTTGCCCATTGCAAAGCTCCTTTTCTTTTCTCACGGTGCGTGCAGCGCACACACCCTACGGGGGTGGTAGGGTGCGTGGTTTCCCACGCACCGCGGTTTATGCGTATTTCGACTGGATCTCGTCAGAGATGTTCTGCGGAACCGGGTCGTAATGATCGAACTGCATCGTGAACTGCGCGCGGCCCGAGGACATGGAACGCAGCGTGTTGATGTAGCCGAACATGTTGGCCAGAGGCACCATGGCAGCGATCGCCACGGCATTGCCGCGCGGTTCCTGCCCGGTCACCTGGCCGCGACGCGATGTCAGGTCGCCGATGATGCCGCCGGTGTAGTCTTCCGGGGTCACGACCTCGACCTTCATGATCGGCTCCAGAAGCTTTGCTCCGGCTTTCTTCATGCCTTCGCGCATGCCCATGCGGGCCGCGATTTCGAAGGCCAGAACGCTGGAGTCCACGTCGTGGAACTTGCCGTCGATCAGGGCGACCTTGAAGTCGATCACCGGGAAGCCCGCGAGCGGACCGGAATCCATCACCGACTTGATGCCTTTTTCGACACCCGGGATGTATTCCTTCGGAACCGACCCACCAACGATGCGCGACTCGAAGGAATAGCCTTCGCCCGGCTCTGTCGGCGAGATGATCAGCTTCACTTCGGCGAACTGACCCGAACCACCCGACTGCTTCTTGTGGGTGTAGGTGTGCTCGACCTCGTGACCGATGGTTTCGCGATAGGCCACCTGCGGCGCGCCGATGTTGGCTTCGACCTTGAATTCCCGCTTCAGGCGATCGACGAGGATGTCGAGGTGAAGTTCGCCCATGCCCTTCATGATGGTCTGACCGGACTCGAGGTCGGTTTCGACGCGGAAGGACGGGTCTTCAGCCGCCAGGCGCGCGAGGCCCTGGGACATCTTCTCCTGGTCGCCTTTGGTCTTCGGCTCGACCGCGATTTCGATCACCGGATCCGGGAACGTCATCGTTTCGAGAACCACCGGCGCGTTCGCCGCACAGAGCGTGTCCCCCGTGGTGGTGTCCTTCAGACCGGCCAGCGCGATGATGTCGCCCGCAAAGGCTTCATCGATCTCTTCGCGGTTGTTCGAGTGCATCATCATCATCCGGCCAATGCGCTCTTTCTTGCCCTTGGTCGAGTTCAGGATGCTGTCGCCCTTGTTCATCTTGCCCGAATAGATCCGGGTAAAGGTGAGCGAGCCGACAAACGGGTCGTTCATGATCTTGAACGCCAGGCCGGCGAACGGCATGTCGTCATCCGCGCGGCGCGGAATGTTGCGCGTTTCGGTCTCGTCATCCGGCGAGAAGCCCATGTAGTCGACAACATCCAGCGGGCTGGGCAGATAATCGACAACAGCGTTGAGCAGCGGCTGAACGCCCTTGTTCTTGAACGCGGAGCCACACAGAACCGGCACGAAGGTCAGCGACAGCGTGCCCTTGCGGATCAGGTTTCGCAGCGTGGGAATGTCGGGCTCTTCGCCTTCGAGGTAGGCTTCCATCGCCACGTCGTCCATTTCGACGGCGTTCTCGATGAGCTTGCCACGCCATTCCTCGGCGGTGTCCTTGAGCGAGTCGCGGATCGGCTGACGGGTCCAGGACGCGCCCAGGTCTTCACCTTTCCAGGTCCACTCTTCCATCGTCACGAGGTCGATGATGCCTTCCAGCTCGTTCTCTGCACCGATCGGAATCTGGATCGGGGCCGGGATCGCACCGGTGCGGTCTGCGATCATCTCGACGCAGTTGAAGAAGTCGGCACCGATCTTGTCCATCTTGTTGACGAACACGATGCGCGGAACCTTGTAGCGGTCGGCCTGACGCCAGACGGTTTCGGTCTGCGGCTCGACACCGGCATTGGCATCAAGAACGGCAACCGCACCGTCGAGAACCGCGAGCGAGCGTTCGACTTCGATGGTGAAGTCGACGTGGCCCGGGGTGTCGATGATGTTCATCCGGTACTTGGTGTCGTACGTGCCTTCAGCGGACGGGTCTTCCTGCCACTGCCAGAACGTGGTGGTCGCAGCGGACGTGATCGTGATGCCACGTTCCTGCTCCTGCTCCATCCAGTCCATGGTGGCGGCGCCATCATGCACTTCGCCGATGTTGTGCGACTTGCCGGTGTAGAACAGGATGCGCTCGGAACAGGTGGTCTTGCCTGCATCGATATGCGCCATGATCCCGAAGTTCCGGTAGCGCTCAAGAGGATAATCGCGTGCCATTTCTATTGGCTCCTATTACCAGCGGTAGTGGCTGAACGCCTTGTTGGCGTCGGCCATCTTGTGAGTGTCTTCACGCTTCTTCACAGCGGATCCGCGCGAGTTCACGGCATCCAGAAGTTCAGCGGCCAGACGCTCTTCCATCGTGTTTTCGTTGCGGGCGCGGCTTGCGTTGATCAACCAGCGGATCGCCAGCGCCTCGCGGCGCTCGGGGCGCACTTCGACAGGCACCTGGTAGGTCGCACCACCAACCCGACGCGAGCGAACCTCGACCGACGGCTTGATGTTGTCCAACGCCTCGTGGAAGATTTCCACCGGCGCGCGCTTTACCTTGCCTTCGACGCGATCAAGCGCGTTGTAGACGATGTTTTCCGCGACCGACTTCTTGCCGTCGATCATCAGGTTGTTCATGAACTTTGTCAGAACCCGGTCGCCATACTTGGCATCGGGCAATACTTCGCGTTTTTCTGCGGCGTGACGACGAGACATCTGTAATTCCTCTTACTTCGGACGCTTCGCGCCATATTTCGAACGGCGCTGTTTCCGGTCCTTGACGCCCTGGGTATCCAGAACACCACGCAGGATGTGATAACGCACACCGGGAAGGTCTTTCACACGACCGCCGCGGATCAGGACAACCGAGTGTTCCTGAAGGTTGTGGCTTTCACCCGGAATGTAGCTGATGACTTCGTAGCCGTTGGTCAGACGGACCTTGGCCACTTTCCGCATCGCCGAGTTCGGCTTCTTCGGCGTTGTGGTGTAGACGCGCGTGCAGACGCCGCGTTTCTGCGGGCACTGCTCGAGGTGCATCGACTTCGAACGTTTTACTTTTGGCTGCCGCGGCTTGCGGATCAGCTGTTGGATCGTTGGCATTCCGGTTCTTTCCCCGTGTAGCTCACATATGTGGTGCACGGGGTGTCCCGTGCGGGTTTCGCGTGAAGGCCAGGCGCGTCCGCATGACCTCGTTCAAATCTCGTCGTTCTTGTACAAAAACGACGCAAAGAACCGCATCCGCTTCCTTAGTGGAAACGATACGGTGCATTTCCAGAGGATCGGGGCATGCGCCCGGATCTTGACCGCTCCAGTCCTGTAAATCGACAAAACGGGCAGGAACCCTGTCGAATTAGGCGCGCGTATATGGGGAGTCGGGTAGCTTGTCAACAGCGCCCGGCCGCTTGTGTGCAAGGCAAAGGCGGGGCAAAGTCTGTGTACATCAAACGCCACGCGGGCACAGGGGCAATCGTCATGCAGACCATTCTTTTTTGCCGGTTTTCCTATCCGGCGGAAGGCGGATTCCAGGTCGATCACGACAGCATCGAGGAACGGCGGGCCTATCTCTACGATCCCGCGCGGATGGAGGCCCGCCTGGCCCTCTTCGAGCATTTCTGCCTGCCGGGCCTGAAGGCGCAGACCGAGCCGGATTTCGACCTCGTCGTGCTGGTCGGCACCTGCCTTCCGGACCGGTACCTGGCCCGGCTGCAAACGCTGCTGGGCGATCTTCCGCAAGCCCGCATCATCGCGCGTGATCCCGCGCCGCATCGCCAGGTCTGCCAATCCGTTCTGAATGCCGCGCGCAAGCACATCAACCAGCCCTGCCTCCAGGTTCGGCACGACGACGACGATGCGCTTGCCGTCGACTTCGTTGCGCGCCTGCACAAGGCGGTGGCCGATTGCGCCGCGCTGGTGCTTGGCCACAAGCTGGTGGGCTTCGACTGGAACCGCGGCCACACGCTGCGCCGATCCGACATCAACCGGTTCGAGATCGCCGAGACCGTCACGCCCTATCTCGGCGTCGCACAGGCGATGGCCGTGCAGGGCGGTGTGCGACAGAGCCAGATGAACTTTGCCCACAGCCGGATCAACCGCTTCATGCCGACCGTGAGCTTCACCGATCCGCCGATGTTCCTGCGCGCCCAGCACGCGCATAACGACTCGCGTCAGAAGCCGAATGTGTCGCACCCGGATTTCCACGCTCCGACCCTTGAGAATATCGAGATGCTGGGCCGACGTTTTGCCCTTACGGCTGACGCGGTAGAATTGGCTTTCTCGCCCGCCGCTTCAACCGCGCCTCGCGCAACAGGCTGAAGACGCCGGTCGCCACGATGATGGCCGCCCCGATCAGGGTCAGGGACTCGGGCCATTCGCCGAAGATCAGGAACCCCAGGATCAGCGCCCAGACCAGCCCGGTATAGCGGAACGGCGCCACGAAACTGACCTCACCCACCCGCATCACCATGACGCTGCACAGATAGGCGCCGATGATGAAGGTCGTCGCCATCAGAACCAGCGCCGCAAGGTCCGGCGTCAGCGCCACCCAATCCTGCCCGAGCGACCAGATTCCTGCAAACAGCGTGACGGTGATCGACGAAATGAGCGTGACCGTCAAAGACGGCACGGCCCTCGAGACGCGCCGCGTGACCAGATCGCGAACCGTGACCGCGCCCACGGCGCAAAGCGCATAGACCGACGCAGAGGTGAACCCCTCGGTGCCCGGACGCACGATCAGCAACATGCCGCAGAACCCGATGGCGATCGCCGACCAGCGCCGCCACCCCACCGGTTCGCGGAAAAACAGCGCGCCGCCCAGCGTGACCGTCAGCGGCAGCATCTGCAAAAGCGCGGTGACATTCGCCAGCGGCATCGCAAGCAATGCGGTCAGAAACAAGAACGCCGCCAGCGCCTCGGCCAGCCCGCGCGCCAGCACCAGCGCCCAATCCTGCACCGGCAGACGGAATTGCAGCCCCTTGAAATACCAGGCCATCCCCAGCAGCGCCGACGAGGCCAGCACGCCGCGGATCACCAGAAGTTGCGACAGGGGCAACGCGCCACCCGTCGCCTTGATCGCGGCATCCCCGAAGGTGAACAGCGCCATCGCCAGGCACATCAGGAGCGCGCCGCGCATGTTGTCGGAAAGTTGGTTCATTCCGAACGCATTAGCAGGGGGCGCGACCGGCCTCCACGCCAAAAGCGACGTGTCAATCCGCTTTGGCTTTGTGCGTTTTGCGTGTATCGCGAAAGGCAAGGATGCCACGCGCATCGCATGTTCATTTCAGGAATTCCCTTTTGGCCTTTGTGCAGAACGACGATCTGACCACCGGGACCATGCTCTCGCATTACCGCGCCCTTGCGATCCCGGCAGCCCTCGGCATGCTGTTTTCGACGCTCTACAATGTCGTGGACATCTATTTCGCCGGGCAGCTCTCGACCGAGGCGCAGGCCGGGCTGGCCATCGGGTTTCAGGCGTTCTTCATCATGATGGCGGTGGGCTTCGGGCTTGGCTCGGCGCTGTCCGCGCTGGTCAGCAACGCCAAGGGGGAAAAGAACACCAAGGCGACCCGAATCCTTGTCGCCCAGGGTCTCGGCTTTGGCGCCATTGCGACCGTCACGCTGATGATCCTTGGCTGGTTCGGCGGCCCCTACCTGATTGCGCTGGTGTCCGAACCCGGAGCCTATCGCGACGCGGCGCTGGGGTATTTCCGCCTGCTGATCGTCGCCCTGCCCGGCTTTCTCATGGCCTATGGCGGCAACGGCATCCTGCAGGCCCATGGCGACTCGCGCTCGATGCAGCGCGCGCTGATGGTGGCGTTCTTCGCCAATATCGGTCTCAACCCCTTGCTGATGTACGGCATCCCCGGTCTCTGGAACGGGCTTGGCTTCAACGGAATCGCCGTGGCAACGGTCCTCAGCCAGACCGGGGTGATGCTGTTCATCCTGTCGCGTGTGTTCCGGCTGACCGTGATGGAAAACCTCCGACGCGACGAATTCGTGCCCGACCTTGCGTGCTACAAGGCGATCACCGAGCAGATGCTGCCCGCAAGCACCGCGCTCATCGTGATGTTCGTGTCGGGGTTCGTTGTGCAATTCGCCCTCAAGAATTTCGGGGCGGATGCAATAGCCGCCTACGGTGTGGCGCTGCGCATCGAACAGATCCTGCTCTTGCCGGTGCTTGGCATGACCGGCGCGCTGCTGCCGATCGCCGGCCAGAATTTCGGCGCACGCAATTACGACCGTGTGCGCGAAGCGCTGTTCTTCTGCTGGAAACTGGGGTTTGCGATCTCGGCGATCGCGATGCCGCTTTTGTGGTTCGGCGGTGCGTGGGCGATGCGACCTTTCACGTCCGATCCCGACGTGATCGCCATCGGTGCAAGCTACCTGCTGGTCGACGGATTCCTGTTTCCCGTCTACATGATGCTGTTTTCCATCACGTCGCTTCTACAGGCACTGAAACGGCCCATCTATACCCTTTGGATCAGCATCTACCGGCAGGGGTTCGGCGTGGCGTTCTTCATCTGGGTCTTTGTCGCGCTGCTCAACTTCGACGTCTGGGGCGTCTGGCTCGGCATCGCCACGGCTGTCTCTACCGGCTGGATCATGGCATTGATCGTGGCAGCCCGCGTGTCCCGGACCGCGATGGGCGGTCTGCGGACGGCGGTTCCGGCAGAGTGACCACGGACTGAAGCGGGGCACGCCTTGCGCACCCCGCCCGCTGGTCACTGATCCCGGGTCACATGGATCAGCGCACCATCCTCGTAATCCGTGGCAAGAACCAGGGTGCCATCGCTCAGTTCCTCGATGTCGCGGACGCGCCCGTAATCGGTAAAGAGCCGCTCTTCGGCGCTCACCCGGTTTCCGTCCCATTCAAGACGGACGATCCCGTCCGAAACAAGCCCGGCAATGAGGCTGTCGCCTTGCCATTCGGACACCATGCCGCCGTCGTAGAAGATCATGTCGCCCGGCGCGATCACCGGGTCCCAGTAATAGGCAGGTTCCTGCATGCCCTCGGCGCGGGCGTCTCCGGTGCCGATCGGTCCGCCATCATAGCGCACCCCGTAAGCGACTTCCGGCCAACCGTAATTCTCGCCGGGTTGCGGAATGTTGATCTCGTCGCCACCGGCAGGCCCGTGTTCCACGATATAAAGCTGATCGTCGCGCATTGCGGCGCCTTGGATGTTCCGATGCCCGTAGGACCAGATGCTGTCCACGGCATTTTCATCACCGACATAGGGATTGTCCTCCGGGATCGACCCGTCGAGGTTCACCCGCACCACCTTGCCGTAGGTCGTGTCCAGTTCCTGTGCCTTCTGGCGTTCCTCGTCGGAAAAGTGTTCGCCCGTGGTGATGAACGCGTGGCCATTGCCATCAAAGACGATCCGGCTGCCATAGTGCATCGGCACCGGCGATGGCGGTGTCTGCTCGAAAATCTCCTCGACCTCGGACAACTCGGTCATGTCCTCGGACAGCTTGCCGCGTGCCGCAGCCGTCACCGACATGCCGTCCCCGGTGCCCTTGGAATAGGTCATGTAGACCCAGCGCTCGCTGTCGAAATTCGGCCCGAGCTTGACATCCAGAAGACCGGCCTGCGTGCTGTCGCCCGCAGATTGGTTGAACACCTCCGGCACGCCCTGGATCGGTTCGGACACCTCGCCGTCAAGGGTCACGTGCACCAGCCGGCCCGGGCGCTCGGTGACAAGAAGGCCCTGCTCGTCCGGCAGCGCTTCGACGGCCCACGGGTGTTCAAGACCATCGGCAATCTCGCGGAACGCGAACTCCGCGTCGGTCTGCACCAATTCAGCCCGCGTCTGGTTTTCGAAGGCCGGTTCGAAATCCGCATTCTTTTCGCCCCACTCATGCACGTCCTGCGCCAGCGCCGGCGCAGCCATCAGCGAGAGCAATGCGGTCGTCGTCGTCATCATCTGTCGGGTCATGGAAACCTCCTTCTTTGCTGAGAAGGGAACGCGCCGAAGATGGGTCTGTTCCGGGTTGCCGCGCGACTGGCGAGAACGTGAACGCGCCGCGGCGATCTGCCGTCTGCCGAGGCCGAAAACCGTGCGCCCATACGAAAAAAGCCCCCGGAAAACCGGGGGCCTTGTCTTTCAGTCGATCGGCGATGCCGCCTTATTCGCGGCTTTCCGGCGTGTCGACAATCAGGTTGTCGAACTCGTCGCCGCCGATCACGTCGTCGGTCCGTTCCGGAGCGGCCAGAGCCGCAGCCGCCTCGGCCTCTTCGCGGCGCGCCTCGATCACGACATTGTCGCGATCCTGCGCCACGCGACGCATTTTCTGCGTAGCCCCACCGGTGCCCGCCGGGATCAGACGCCCGACGATCACGTTCTCTTTCAGGCCGACCAGCTTGTCTTTCTTGCCCTGAACCGATGCTTCGGTCAGAACCCGCGTGGTTTCCTGGAACGACGCCGCCGAGATGAAGCTGCGCGTTTGCAGCGACGCCTTGGTGATACCCAGCAGGATCGGTTCGCCCTGTGCCGCACGGCCACCCTTCTTCTCGGCCTTCTCGTTGGCAAGGTCGAATTCGGCCTTGTCCACGTGTTCGCCCTTCAGAAGCGTGGTGTCGCCAGAGTCGAGGATCTCCCACTTCTGCAGCATCTGGCGCACGATCACTTCGACATGCTTGTCGTTGATCTTCACGCCTTGCAGACGATAGACGTCCTGAACCTCGTCGATCATGTAGTTCGCCAGCGCTTCGACACCCATGATGGACAGGATGTCATGCGGCGCCGGGTTGCCGTCCATGATGTACTCGCCCTTCTGGATGAAGTCGCCTTCTGCCACCGGAATATGCTTGCCCTTGGGCACCATGTATTCCACCGGCTCCGCGCCCTCTTCCGCAGGGTTGATCGAGATACGACGCTTGTTCTTGTAGTCCTTGCCGAAGTGAACATAGCCGTCGATTTCCGCGATGATGGCGTGATCTTTCGGGCGACGTGCCTCGAAGAGTTCGGCCACACGCGGCAGACCGCCGGTGATGTCCTTGGTCTTGGCGCCTTCCCGCGGAATCCGTGCCACCACGTCACCGGCCTTGACCGGCTCGCCGTCCTCGATCGACAAAATGGCGTCGACCGACATCGGATAGGTGATCGGGTTGCCCGCATCGTTGCGCAGCGGTTCGCCGTCTTCGCCCATCAGGATGATCTCCGGCTTCAGCTCGTTGCCCTTGGGGGCCGCGCGCCAGTCGGTCACGATCTTCTGGGTCATGCCGGTCGCGTCGTCGGTCTCGTCGCGCACGGCGACACCGGCAACCAGGTCGACATGCTTGGCGATACCGTCCTTCTCGGCGATGATCGGCAGGGTATAGGGATCCCATTCGAAGAGCTTGTCGCCCCGCTTGACCATGGCGCCTTCCTTGACGAAGACCTTGGTGCCGTAGCCCAGCTTGTGGCTGGCCCGCTCGACGCCATGCTCGTCCATGATCCGCAGCTTCATGTTGCGGCCCATGACCAGCGTATCGCCAACCGAGTTTTCCAGCGTCGAGGCATTGTCGAACTCGACCTTGCCTTCCTGGCTGGCCTCCTGGAACGACTGCTGGCCACCCTGGGCAACGCCACCGATGTGGAAGGTCCGCATCGTCAGCTGCGTGCCCGGTTCACCGATCGACTGGGCAGCGATGATGCCGACCGCTTCGCCGATATTGACCAGCGTACCGCGGGCGAGGTCACGCCCGTAGCACATGGCGCAGACGCCCTCTTCGGCCTCACAGGTCAGCGGCGACCGGATGCGCATCGTCGCGACCCCGGCCTCCTCGATGGAGTCGGCCATCCGTTCGTCGATCAGTTGACCGGCGCGCAGGAGCACCTCGTCGGTGCCCGGCTTCAGGATGTCATCAGCCGTCACGCGACCCAGGATCCGTTCAGCCAGGGACGCCACGACTTCGCCGTCATTGACCGCCGCTTCCGCGGTGATCGCCCGGTCGGTGCCGCAATCGTGCAGGCGCACGATGCAATCCTGTGCCACGTCCACCAGACGACGGGTCAGGTAGCCCGAGTTCGCCGTCTTCAGTGCGGTGTCCGACAGACCCTTGCGGGCACCGTGGGTCGAGTTGAAGTATTCAAGAACGGTCAGACCTTCCTTGAAGTTCGAGATGATCGGCGTTTCGATGATGTCGCCGTTCGGCTTCGCCATCAGGCCGCGCATCCCGCCCAGCTGCTTCATCTGGGTGACCGAGCCACGCGCACCGGAATGCGCCATCATGTAGACCGAGTTCGGTTCCCGCGTTGCGCCGTTCTCGTCGGTCTGCTCGGCCGAGATGGTGGACATCATGGCGTCGGTGACCTTGTCGTTACATTTCGACCAGGCATCGACCACCTTGTTGTACTTCTCGCCCTGGGTGATCAGGCCGTCCATGTACTGCTGTTCGAAATCCTTCACCTGGTCGCGGGTTTCCTCCACGATCGGCCACTTGGTTTCCGGGATCACCATGTCGTCCTTGCCGAAGGAAATGCCCGCCTTGAACGCTTCCTTGAAGCCCATCGACATGATCTGGTCACAGAAGATGACCGACTCCTTCTGGCCGCAATAGCGGTAGACGGTGTCGATGACCCGCTGCACGTCTTTCTTGCGCAGCAGCGTGTTGACAAGCTCGAACGGCGCTTTCGCGTTGAGCGGCAGAAGCGCGCCAAGACGAACGCGACCCGGTGTGGTCTCGTACCGCTTGGTGATCTCGTTGCCCTCGTCGTCGATCTGCTTGACCCGGCATTCGATATTGGCGTGCAGATGCACTTCACCTGCGTTGAGCGCGTGCTCGACTTCTTCGATGGACGCGAACTTCATGCCTTCGCCCTTCATCCCGTTGCGGGCGATGGACACATAGTACAGGCCGAGGATCATGTCCTGCGACGGAACGATGATCGGCGCGCCGTTGGCGGGCGACAGAACGTTGTTCGTCGACATCATCAGCACGCGGGCTTCAAGCTGAGCTTCCAGCGACAGCGGCACGTGAACCGCCATCTGGTCGCCGTCGAAGTCGGCGTTGAAGGCCGAACACACGAGCGGGTGCAGCTGGATCGCCTTGCCTTCGATGAGAACCGGCTCGAACGCCTGGATGCCCAGACGGTGCAACGTCGGCGCACGGTTGAGCAGAACCGGGTGTTCGCGGATCACCTCGTCCAGGATATCCCAAACCTCGGGACGTTCCTTTTCGACCAGCTTCTTGGCCTGCTTCACGGTCGACGACAGACCCTTCGCCTCAAGCCGCGAATAGATGAACGGCTTGAACAGTTCGAGCGCCATCTTCTTGGGCAACCCGCACTGGTGCAGCTTGAGTTCCGGACCCGTCACGATGACGGACCGGCCCGAAAAGTCGACCCGCTTGCCCAGAAGGTTCTGGCGGAAGCGGCCCTGCTTGCCCTTGAGCATGTCCGAGAGCGACTTGAGCGGACGCTTGTTGGCACCGGTGATGACGCGGCCGCGACGGCCGTTGTCAAACAGCGCGTCAACGGATTCCTGCAACATCCGCTTTTCGTTGCGGACGATGATGTCCGGCGCGCGCAGTTCGATCAGGCGCTTGAGACGGTTGTTCCGGTTGATCACGCGGCGATAGAGATCGTTAAGGTCGGAGGTCGCGAAACGGCCCCCATCCAGCGGAACCAGCGGGCGCAGTTCCGGCGGGATTACCGGAATCACGGTCAGGACCATCCATTCCGGGCGGTTGCCGGACTCGAGGAAGGACTCAACCACCTTGAGGCGTTTGATGATCTTTTTCGGCTTCAGTTCGCCGGTCGCTTCCTTGAGATCCGCGCGCAGTTGGTCGGCCTCGGCTTCGAGGTCGATATTGGCGAGCATCTCGCGGATCGCTTCGGCACCGATATTGGCCGTGAACGCGTCCATGCCATAGGCATCCTGCGCGTCCATGAACTCTTCTTCGGTCATCAGCTGGCCGTAGGTCAGGTCGGTCAGACCCGGCTCGATCACGACGTAGTTCTCGAAGTAAAGGATGCGCTCCAGATCGCGCAGCGTCATGTCCAGCATCAGGCCGATGCGCGACGGCAGCGACTTGAGGAACCAGATATGCGCGCAGGGCGCGGCCAGTTCGATATGGCCCATGCGCTCACGGCGGACCTTCTGCAGCGTGACTTCGACACCACACTTTTCGCAGACGACGCCGCGATACTTCATGCGCTTGTACTTGCCGCACAGGCATTCGTAATCCTTGATCGGGCCAAAGATACGCGCGCAGAACAGGCCGTCACGCTCGGGCTTGAACGTGCGGTAGTTGATGGTTTCGGGCTTCTTGATCTCACCGAAGGACCACGACAGGATCCGTTCAGGCGATGCCAGCGAGACCTTGATCTCGTCGAACACCTTGGGCGGCGTGACGGGGTTGAACGGGTTGTTGGTCAGTTCCTGGTTCATAGAGTTACCTCAGAGTAAGGGCGTGGAGGATGAAGCCGGGCGCCAATTCCGTTGAAGGAATTGACCAGACTTTTCGAAAAGTCTGGCCGCGCCCGGGGCGAACGGTGTCGCTTATTCCTCATCCTCCGCATCCAGGAGTTCCATATTCAGGCCGAGGCCGCGCACTTCCTTGACGAGAACGTTAAAGCTCTCGGGAACGCCCGCTTCGAAATTGTCCTCGCCCTTGACGATGCTTTCATAGACCTTGGTCCGGCCCGCGACGTCGTCCGACTTGACGGTCAGCATTTCCTGCAGGGTGTAGGCGGCCCCGTAGGCTTCGAGGGCCCAGACCTCCATTTCCCCGAAACGCTGGCCACCGAACTGCGCCTTGCCGCCCAGCGGCTGCTGGGTCACGAGGCTGTACGGCCCCGTGGAACGCGCGTGGATCTTGTCGTCCACCAGGTGGTGCAGCTTGAGCAGGTACTTCACGCCCACGGTCACGGGACGCGAGAACTGCTCGCCCGAGCGACCGTCGAACAGGATGGACTGGCCCGAGGTGTCGAAACCGGCGCGCACGAGCGAATCGTTCACGTCCGCTTCCTTCGCCCCGTCGAAGACCGGCGTCGCGATCGGCACACCGTGGGTGACGTTGCCAGCGGCCGTGACCAGCTGTGCTTCGTCCATATCGGCAATGCCCTCGTCGTAGACATCGTCGCCATAGGCGATCCGCATCGCTTCGCGCACCGGGGTCAGGTCTCCGGACCGGCGGTATTCCTGCAAGGCCTCGTCGATCTTCACACCCAGACCGCGCGCGGCCCAACCCATGTGGGTCTCGAGGATCTGACCGACGTTCATGCGCGACGGCACGCCCAGCGGGTTGAGACAGAAATCGACCGGAGTCCCATCGGCGAGGAACGGCATGTCCTCGATCGGCACCACTTTCGAAATCACACCCTTGTTGCCGTGACGACCGGCCATCTTGTCGCCCGGCTGAAGCTTGCGCTTCACCGCGACGAACACCTTGACCATCTTCATCACGCCCGGGGGCAGATCGTCGCCGCGACGGACCTTTTCGACCTTGTCCTCGAAACGGGCATCCAGGGCACGCTTCTGCGCCTCGTACTGCTCGTTCAGGGCTTCGACGATCTTGGCGTCATCCTCGTCTTCAAGGGCCAGCTGCCACCACTGACCACGGGTCAGCGACTCGAGCAGGTCTTCGGTGATCTGGCTGTTCGGCTTGACACCCTTGGGGCCTTTGACGGCCATCTTGCCAAGGATCATGTCCTTCAGACGCGCATAGATGTTGCGATCCAGAATGGCCAGCTCGTCGTCCCGGTCACGGGCCAGACGTTCGACTTCTTCCCGCTCGATCTGCAACGCCCGTTCGTCTTTCTCGACGCCGTGACGGTTGAAGACACGCACTTCGACAACGGTGCCGAAATCACCCGGCTTGACCCGCAGCGACGTGTCGCGCACGTCCGAGGCCTTCTCGCCGAAGATGGCGCGAAGAAGTTTTTCCTCCGGCGTCATCGGGCTTTCGCCTTTCGGGGTGATCTTGCCCACGAGAATATCGCCCGGTTCGACATCGGCACCGATATAGACGATGCCCGCCTCGTCGAGGTTGCGCAGCGCTTCCTCGCCGACGTTCGGAATGTCTCGTGTGATCTCTTCCGGCCCGAGTTTCGTGTCGCGCGCGGCAACCTCGAATTCCTCGATATGGACAGAGGTGAACACGTCATCCCGCGCGATCCGCTCGGAAATCAGGATCGAGTCCTCGTAGTTGTAGCCGTTCCACGGCATGAACGCGACGACCACGTTCTTGCCAAGCGCGAGTTCCCCCAGATCGGTCGACGGACCATCCGCGATCAC
The DNA here is from genome assembly GCF_020055635.1 of Marivita sp. Classification (GTDB taxonomy): domain Bacteria; phylum Pseudomonadota; class Alphaproteobacteria; order Rhodobacterales; family Rhodobacteraceae; genus Marivita. The sequence continues at coordinate 14,334 of NZ_JAIPUT010000066.1, forward strand.
TTCGCCCTTGCCGACCGTATCGCCCACGTTCACCAGCGGACGCTGGTTGATGCAGGTGTTCTGGTTCGACCGCTGGAACTTGCGCAGACGGTAGATGTCGACGCCCGCGTCGCCCAGTTCGAGATCCTCGGTCGCCCGCACAACGATACGGGTCGCATCGACCTGGTCGATCACGCCGGCCCGGCGGGCCATGATGGCCGCACCCGAGTCGCGCGCGACCACACCTTCGATCCCGGTGCCGACCAGCGGCGCTTCGGAGCGAAGGGTCGGAACCGCCTGACGCTGCATGTTCGACCCCATCAGGGCGCGGTTCGCGTCGTCGTTTTCCAGGAACGGAATGAGCGAGGCCGCAACCGACACCAGCTGCTTTGGCGACACGTCGATCAGATCGACGGACTCATTGGGCGCAAGCGTGTATTCACCCGACTGGCGGGTGTTGACGAACTCGTTCACGAACTGCCCGTTCTCGTCCAGCGTCGCGTTGGCCTGAGCCACGGTATGACGCTGTTCCTCGGTCGCGGACATGTACTGGACATCATCCGTCACCCGGCCGTTTTCGACGCGGCGATAGGGTGTTTCGATGAAGCCGTACTTGTTCACCCGCGCAAAGGTGGCAAGGCTGTTGATCAGACCGATGTTCGGGCCTTCCGGCGTTTCGATCGGGCACATGCGACCATAGTGCGTGGCGTGCACGTCGCGCACCTCGAAGCCCGCGCGTTCGCGCGTCAGACCGCCCGGTCCAAGCGCCGAGAGGCGCCGCTTGTGGGTCACTTCCGACAGCGGGTTGGTCTGGTCCATGAACTGCGACAGCTGCGAAGAGCCGAAGAATTCACGCACGGCAGCCGCCGCCGGCTTGGCGTTGATCAGGTCCTGCGGCATCACCGTGTCGATCTCGACCGACGACATGCGTTCCTTGATCGCCCGCTCCATCCGGAGCAGACCGACGCGGTACTGGTTTTCCATCAATTCGCCGACCGACCGCACGCGGCGGTTGCCCAGGTGGTCGATGTCGTCGATGTCGCCGCGCCCGTCGCGCAGTTCCACCAGGGCCTTGACGCAGGCCACGATGTCTTCGCGGTCCAGCGTGCGCTGGGTGTCCGGCTTGTCGAGGGCAAGACGCATGTTCATCTTGACCCGGCCAACAGCCGAAAGGTCATAGCGTTCGCTGTCGAAGAACAACGTGTCGAACAGGGCCGAGGCCGCTTCGACGGTGGGCGGCTCGCCCGGGCGCATGACACGGTAGATGTCCATGAGCGCGGTTTCGCGGTTCATGTTCTTGTCGTTCGCCATGGTGTTGCGCATGTACGGACCGACGGTGATGTTGTCGATGTCGAGCACCGGGATCTCGGTGACACCCGCGTCCACCAGATCCTTGAGCGTTCCGCCCGTGACGGCACCGTCCTTGTCGACAGTCCAGGTCAGCTCGTCACCGGCCTCGACATAGATCGCGCCGGTGTCTTCGTTGATGATGTCCTTGGCCACGAACTTGCCGACGATCTGCTCGAAGGGAAGCAGCAGATCGGTGATCTTGCCCTCGTCGATGATCTTCTTGACGGCGCGCGGCGTGACCTTCTTGCCGGCTTCGGCAAAGACTTCGCCGGTGGCAGCATCGACCAGGTCATAGGCCGGACGCGTCGCACGCACCCGCTCGGGGAAGAACTTGGTTTCCCAGCCCTCACCCTTGCGCAGCGTGTAGGTCACGGTGTTGTAATACGCGTCCATGATGTCTTCCTGGTCAAGACCCAGGGAATACAGGAGCGTTGTCACCGGCAACTTGCGGCGACGGTCGATGCGCGCGAACACGAGGTCCTTCGCGTCGAATTCGAAATCGAGCCAAGAGCCGCGATAGGGAATGATCCGGCAGGCGAACAGCAGCTTGCCCGAGCTGTGGGTCTTGCCCTTGTCATGGTCGAAGAACACACCCGGCGAGCGGTGCATCTGGGACACGATCACGCGCTCGGTGCCGTTGACCACGAAGGTGCCGTTCGGTGTCATCAGGGGCATGTCGCCCATGAACACGTCCTGTTCCTTGATGTCCTTGACCGATTTCGCCCCGGTATCCTCGTCGATATCGAACACGATCAGACGCAGCTTCACCTTCAGCGGCGCGCTGTAGGTCATGTCGCGCTGCTGACATTCCTCGACGTCGTATTTCGGCTTTTCAAGCTCGTAGCTGACGAATTCCAGCACGCTGGTCTCGTTGAAATCCTTGATCGGAAAGACCGACTGGAAAACACCCTTGATGCCTTCGCCGTCAAGCGGGACAGGCTGGTCGCCGGATTTCAGGAAGAGATCGTAGGAGGATTTCTGAACCTCGATGAGGTTCGGCATCTCCAGAACCTCGCGAATTTTACCATAGTATTTACGAAGACGTTTCTGGCCAAGATAGCTTTGCGCCATGGTCGATATCACCTTTTCATTCTCAGCTGAGCATCACGCCGTCGGGCCCCGGCGGTCTGCCCAATAGAGACGACACGAACCCGATCAATTCCCGGCATGCGTCCCACCGCACACCTCCCGATCCTTGGGTCCTGTCCAAGAGAAGCCCCGCATCCGTGAGGGCTTCTCTAAGACAGGCTTGGCTGGGCATGGAAACACCCATACCCAGCCTCGCAAGATTGCTCGACGGTCCCTGCCGGACCCTTCTTTCGAAGAGCACCGGCAGGGACCGGTAAGCGATTACTTGAGCTCGACTTCCGCGCCAGCTGCTTCCAGCTTCGCCTTGATGTCTTCGGCTTCGTCCTTGGAAACCTGCTCTTTGACGGCTTTGCCGCCGGCTTCGACCAGGTCCTTGGCTTCCTTGAGGCCAAGACCGGTGATGCCGCGGACTTCCTTGATCACGTTGATCTTGGAGGCGCCTGCCGACTTCAGGATGACGTCGAACTCGGTCTGCTCTTCAGCCGCTGCCGCGCCTGTGTCGCCTGCCGGGCCGGCCATCATCACTGCGCCGCCAGCTGCGGGCTCGATGCCGTACTCGTCTTTCAGGATTGTTTTCAGTTCTTGAGCTTCGAGAAGCGTCAGACCAACGATCTCTTCTGCCAGTTTTTTCAGATCAGCCATTGTGACTTTCCTATCTAAATGTGTTCCAACGTCAGGGTTTCAACCCCACGAGGGTGCTTCCAGGTGCCTTACGCCGCTTTCTCTTCGATGGTCGAGAGAATCGAGGCGATATTCGATGCAGGTGCGCCAATCGCGCCGGCGATGTTGGAGGCAGGTGCGCCGATCATGCCAGCGATGGTAGCAATAAGCTCCTCGCGCGACGGCATCTTCGACACGGCTTCCACGCCGGCCCGGTCAAGCGGGTTCTCGCCCATGGCCCCGCCAAGGATTTCGAACTTGGCGTTCTCCTTGGCAAAGTCCTCGACCACCTTGGCAGCTGCCACGGGGTCTTCGGAATAGGTGAGAACCGTCATGCCCGTCAGGAAATCGGCAATGCTTGCGCAGGGCTTTCCTTCCAGGGCAATCCTTGCCAGACGGTTCTTGGCGACACGTACGGAACTGCCAGCGGCGCGTGCGCGCCCCCGCAGGTCCTGCATCTGGGCAACTGTGAGACCTTCGTAATGGGCAACCACAACGACGCCAGAGCTTTCGAAGATCTGGCCGAGTTCTTCGACCACTTTCTCTTTTTGGGCTCTATCCACAGGTGTACTCCAGTTTGGGGGGCGGACCCCCCGGCTCAGTGGTACCGGATCGCTCCGGCGGTTTTGGTCCGCTTGTCGAGCGGTCCCAAACCCGCCCAGCGCTCAACGGATTGAGCCTTGGCATGTCGGTCTGTTCCCGCCTCGGGCAGGATTTATTGCGGCAAATGCCCCAACCCACCGTCTCGGACGTAATACAAAAGAGCGCGGGACGAATCACGCGCTCTGATGCAGAAGTGGGGATAATACGGCGCCGGCGATTTGCCAAGCCCCTTGCCTGCAAATTCGCATGGATCCGCCGAAATGTACAAACCTCAGGCTACCACGGGTCAGGAAAAAGGCAAAACAGTTCTTCTCGACACGGAATGTTCGCGCCGCGGGTGTGACGCGCCCCCTGTTCAATATGGTGCGTCCATGGCCCTTTCGGGCAGGCGCATACCCGTCATCCACACAAAAAAACGGCGCCCCGAAGGACGCCGTCTCGCATGTCATGCAACCGTGGCTTAGTGACCGGCTGCGTCGTCCACCGAAACCGTGACGCCCGGACCC
>NZ_JAIPUT010000146.1 GCF_020055635.1 Marivita sp.
AGCATTCAACAGCGACGCAATGTCAGTCCGGAATTGCGCCAGGTATTCAGCAGACGCGCGCGGCGCATCCTCGGCCATCGCATCTTCCACAACCCTTTGCGGCAAGGTCGGGTTCATGAAACGGCTTGCCGCCTGTGCCACCAGCACGCGGTCACTGTCTTGCGCAAAATGGCGGCGGTATGTGTCCCACAAGATGCCCCGGCGCGCATAAGGCGATGAAATGGCGATCAAACGCCCGTCAAGCGTCGCCATCGACGGGCGCAACGCCGCGATGATTTCCGCGTCAGGTGATGCCCCGTCCGCGTGCCAGAAGGCAATCTCGTCACAGATCACAGCCGCAACCGTGTATCCGCGCACCGCCCGGTGCGATGCCGTGGCAACCTCGATTGCAGATCGGTTTGTGAGTTCAAGACCGGCGGTCGTTTCCCGCGCGATCATGGCTTTCAACATGGGGTTCTCGAAGATCCCCCGCACATAGCGCAACAGCGTGCGCGCCTGCGCCCGGTCAGCAGCGATCAGAAAGACGGTGGCGAATTCGCCCGGTGCCAGCTTGTCCCGATGGTCTTGGAATGCAGCCTCAAACGCGGCCACCAGCGCCGCGACATGGCTCTTGCCGCCCCTGCGCCCTATGGCAACCCAAAGTTCCCGAAAGTCGCTGTGTGGTGCTGTCTGGCGCTGTGTGACGGCTTCCACCAGTTCGGCCCCGCTGTCATCTATGGGCAAGCCATAGAACCGCCCCAACAAGGCACGCCACGCCGCGAAACTGTCGCCTCCGAACGTGCCACCGAACAACGCCGGATCGGTCATCGCTTGCAGGATTGAAAAGCGGTCAGACATTGGCGTGCCCGTTGATGTAGCTGTGCAGATCGGGCGTGACGTCTTTGCTATGGCGACCAAGACCAAGATCGGTCAGCAAGCGGCGCAACGCGTTCGAGATGGTCGCATATTCCGCCGCGTCGAACGGCTCACCCTTGGCAAGTTCCGTTTCCCTTTCTTCACACCAGCACGCCAAGGTCGCGGCCCGTGCCAATAGCTGCCGCTGCGCTTCGGTCAGATCACCGCCAAGGTCGGTTTCGATCCCGCTGGTGATTTCACGGAACCGGCGCGCCATCATCGAACGGCCATCAACACCAGCCAAGACAATTGCACCAGTTCCCCGGCGCGTCCTAAACTCTGGCGGTGGCGGTGCTTTTGCCATGCTACATGCAGCCTTTGTTCGATTTAAGGGCAGATTAAAGGGCGGTTTAATTGAACATGACACAGCAACACACTGTAATCATTAATTCATCCCGTTAAGTCGGCGTTCATACGCGGAACCGAACCGGATAGTCGGGAAAAAGCGGCCATTTTGGGCTGAATTCGTCGTTAAGTCCGAAAGCCTCCACAGCAGCAAGACCGGCGGATATGACACTTATGACACTTTGCTACATATCTACCGTATAGAAGAATTCTTGAGAAAACCCCTATACGGTCAATAAGGAAAGAAGTGTCATAAGTGTCATTAGCGCAATCGAACGCCAACGAAACCGCGCGCATTTGTTCGTCTATACACCTCAAAACCTCTGCTTTTCATTTCTTTGGTCAGGGTGTGCTGCGTCCAAGGGCGTAAGCCTTGTTTCTCGCACCAATATGCAAACCGCACATGCAAATCAGCGTTGCTCACAAAGCCGCCGCTGTCGGCTGTGGTTTCATCTGCAAGGAATTGTCCGAGTGTATCTTCATCGTCCATATATTCGGCGGATGCCTCTTGCACCTTTACTGGCACATCCAAGCCGCGCGCCTGCCACTGTAGCGCCCCGTCGATTGCCCACCGCAAGATTGCTGGCCCTTCGGCCAACAGCTTGTCGGCCAAGCCCTTGTCGCGCTTCTCTGGCGGGATTGTCACTTTGAACGGAACCAAGACAACGCGCGCCCTGATTGCTTCATCCACACCACGAAACGACGGCTGATTGTTCCCGGCAATCATCAAAGTCAGTTGCGGGTCAAAGTCGAAAAAGTCCCCGCGCATAAAGCGGGCGGTCATCCGGTCCCCGCCGGTCAGGTCTTTGATAACGGATTCATCCCAGGTCTTGCCCACTGGCAATTCGCTGCCAGCCACAAGGCGCGCACCTTGCAGCCCAGCAAGCCCGGTGGCGTGTTTGTCGCCCTGCGAGTTGAGAAAGGTTTCCGCCGCTGCCCTGCGTGAATAATCGCCCCAGATATGGGTCAGGGTATTCAGGAACACCGATTTCCCGTTGCGGCCTGTGCCATAGAGAAACAGCAGCTTATGTTCCGTTGTCAGCCCGGTCAGAGCATACCCTGCCGCGCGCTGCATGAATTCGATCAGTTCCGCATCACCTTCGAAAATGTCATGCAGGAATTGCAACCATAGCGACGGCGTTGAACCTGGCGTTGCGGGTTCGCACGTTGTCAGCTTTGTCAGCATGTCGCCCCGCTGCGCTGGCCTAAGCTGTCCGGTTGTCAGGTCCACAACGCCACCGGGCGTTCCCAGCAGCATCTTGTTTTTGTCGAATTCATCAGGATGCGCTGCGCTTGCCGGGTTCGATTGCGCCAGCGCCTCGATTGCCGCGACGGTGTTCTTGCTCCGCAACGTGCGCGCTTGCTCTTGCGCCCACCGGCGCAGTTTATTTGCGGGCTGTTCTTCCAGCAGCGCCACACGGCGTTCCGTCCAGTCGATCAGTTCTTCGGCCCTTTGGCGTAGGTACTGGCGTGTCAGGGTCATGTGCTTGCGCTTGTCGTCAACCTCCCACCGCGTGCCAGTCCAGAACAACCACTTTCCCCACGCGGCGACGTGTCGGGCGTCATTGTCCCAGCCTTGTTTTCCGAGATTGTTTGCAAGCCCGTCTTGGCTCAGGTCGATTTCATCGGGCGCATTCGGGCGCGGCCTGCCATCGGATGTAGCAGATCCCCCTGTCGCCTTATCCCAAGAGCGGCGCAGTTCGGTTTCTAGGCGGTTGCCTTCGATGTACTTCCCCGCCGGTCCCTGTGGATTGTCCTGCAACAGCTTCAACACCGCATCAAAAGACCAGCCGCGCGGGCGCAATGCGTTTACAATCGACTGAAAGTCGCCAGAGCGGTCGCCAGAGCCACCGTGCTCGATGTAGGTGCGCACCCATACAGGCACGTCGCCCAGATCAAGCGTGCGCTGCCCTGCGTTGCCTTGGTCGTCGTCATCATCAGCCGTGAGACTTTCCAGATATTCGATTGCATCGTGCAAATCGGCCAAGTGTGACGGCGTGCCTTCGATTTGTTGCCCAGAAACAGTGATATACCGACCTGTCTTAACGTTGCTGTAAATTTCGTATTCCCCGCCTTTGTCGTGATTTCGTTTTGTGTGGATCGACCGGAAACCTTCAGGCACGCACCCAAGAATGCGCGCGCCGTTGCCGCTTGGCGTCCATTCTGCATAGCTTCCACAACGGTCGATAAGCTGTTGCGCCCATGGCATTAAATGG
>NZ_JAIPUT010000147.1 GCF_020055635.1 Marivita sp.
ACACCGGCCCGGTGGTGTGGTCGAGCTTCGCTTCAACGGCCGGGACGGCTCGTGGCTCGCCACGAGCATCCTCGTTCCGCCCAGCCTCGCGGCAGCGCCGCGGCTGAGGATCCTCGATATCCAAGTGTGGTACGTCCCCACGCGCACGCTCCTCCAACCGGTCGGGTCCGGCGAGACGGACATGAAGCGCTACTTCCTCCTGCTCTTGTTCGTGGACTTTTGCCGCGACGCCGTAATGACGGCGCTTGGACCCGGCGCTCAGCATGCGGCCTGGTGGACCGATGCGCCGCCGATCAACCGGTCTTCTCCCATTAATCCTTCCGCTGATCCGGTGGTGCAGCGCGGTTGCGCCATCGTATGCCGATCGATGCAATAACGCCTGCCGATGTCCGCGATCGCGATTTCACGGTGGAACAGCGGGCGCCGCGACGAACCATCTCGACGCGGAAGGCGGTGCAGGCATGAACGGCCTCGTGACACCAAGCCTGTTGGAACAACAGGTGGCCCTGACCCTTATGGCGCTGGATTTTCGCCGGGGCATGCGTGATTTTCTGGCATCGGAGGTCATGCCCCATCTCGATTGCTCCGTGACCGGAGACGCCGTTGATGAGCTGATGGACCATCTCGACGAAGAGAGACCCCTGCACGCCATCCTCCTATTCCTCGTTGATGCCGCGCGGGCGGAGATCCGGCAGGCAATCGAAGACGGAACATCCACAGAGCAAGTCGCAATTCCGCGCGAGCGGCTGATCGGATGCGCGGCGGCTGTCGAGACGCACAAGACGCTCAGTCCAAATGCCGAGGCGCTGCAAGCCGCCCTGCCGCCGATCGACCGGCTCTACGACGCCGCTCGAAACGCTGTCGAGTTCGCCGAAGCGATCCGCGAGAGCCTCTGGATGATCCAGCACAACTGACCCGGCGGCGCCTTCGGGCGCCGTTCCTTGAGGGACCGACGGGTCCCAGGTGCCGGGAGACCCCCCGGCATTGGGCGCGCCGGCCATGTTTGCCTCTGCTTCGCTGCTACGAAGAGGCCGGCGCGCCATACGTCCCCGAGCCGCCCGATAAGGAACGGATCGTTCTCGGGAACGAGTTGATGGTCGTGTCCGTCTCGCCAAACGGTGGGCCGTTGATAATGCGACGGCCGTTGCCCACGGGTCCGGCATAGTCGGGCGAACCCTTGACCGGCACCCGGACCTCCGGGTGCCTGGTACGCAACCTCCCACATCAAGACATCGCTGCCGGGCCTGGTGCCCGGCAGTGATCCCGTCGAGATCGGTTCGCCCGAAGCCCGCAGATGAAACTGCGGGTCATCTTTCAAACTCAGCGTCCAAAGCAAGACGCCAAGGCTGTCTCAAGCGCGTCAGCTTTGGCGGCGGGCTTGTAGCTTGTGAACATGAGACGGTTGCCCGCCGCGAAAAACGGCAGGTCTGGCTTTCCGGTGACGATCCGACACACTGCGGCGGCACCTTCGAGGAACGCCTCGACGGCTGATCCACGTAGATATGCCTCCGGCATGCCGATGCAATTTGCGGCGCCGGCGGGCACGTCCCGGAAGTGCAGATAGTAATTCCAGCCACCGTCTTCTTTCACGCAGACAAGCGCTTCCAGGTTTGCGGGGCTGATATAGGTGGGCAACCCCAGGTCTGGAGGTATGTCCGGGATCAGTCCCTTTTCCCGGAGAGCGGAAAGGACCAGGTCCAGAAACGTGTCCTCCGGAGCCGGAGTGTCGGGGAACGTAAAGGTATTCAGCTGAACCATGATGGCCTCTTTTTTAGCCCGATATGTGCGGGCGATGGGGGTATCCAGAGCCCACAGCGTTTCTGACGGTCGTCATTCGCGCTGTGCTGCTCTGGGTTGACGGTGTGAGCCGCACGGCTGTGCGCGTCACAATCAGCAGATTGGTGCGACCAAAATCCAAAAAAAGCGATTTGCCGGCACACCGATCATTTTTTGAAAATCGTCTCGGGCTCGGGCGTGGGCTTGCCATGGCGCGATGGCGTGTCGCGGCTCAGCCAGATAAATGCGCCCGGAATTTTGAAACGCCGCCGATGTTCCCTTTGTCCTCTCTGTTGCAGCGAGACAGAGACAATGGCCGGATCAGACCCGCAGGACCTCACCAGAGAAATCACCCCCGATCTTGTCGACCGGGACTACCTGATCCGGCGATGGCAGCATGGCAGCGAAGCGTTTTTTTGGCGCCACGAGAAGCGCGGGTTGCTGACCCCCGTGAGCGACGGGTGCAAACTGCGATACACGTGGTCTGCGGTATTCGACTTCGAGGGCGGGCAGCCGCCTGCCGGCATGCTCGAGGCTTACAAGTCGGACCTGCTGACCGAACACCAGGCAGCCCGGCTATGTTCGGTCAAACCGTCGTACATCTTGACGGCAGCCCGCGCCGGTAACCTGCCGACACGCCGGATCGGGCGGGCGTTCCGGTTTGTGCCGGCCGAGCTCGAGGCCTGGCAAAACCGCCGCTTCGTGAACCGCAAATCCCTGAAAAACAGCCGGAAAACCGGAAATGAATGAACCGGGGGGCGAGGTTTATGGGCCAAACTTCGCCCCCCGTACCGTTCATTTTTGATGAATGAACGGCCCCGCGGACGAATGAACACCAAGGAAAGGTAATGAAAGATGAGCAGTGAACACCCGATCGGTCTGAAGACACTGAAAGACGTCCGGCTCGTGCTGCCGGCGATCTATTCGAAGGCCTCTGCGAAGACGCTCGCGGCCGCGCTTGGCAAAGTGGAAAAGCTGACGGGCAAGAAACTGTCACAACTGCCGGCGGATGAGAATGCCTGGTATCAAGCGTCTCGATCGATCATCTGGGCCGGCGCATTCCGCGGTCTGACACCCGGCGACCAGGAAGAGGCCTTCGAAACCTGGGTCAAGAAGATCGCCGCCATTATCCGGCGGGCGCACGCACATGTCGCTGTGCCCGTGATTGTCGCGGACGAAAGCCGGGCGTGGGATCAGATCGTGCAATACGCCACGGACGTCGAGAATACGGTCGATGACCAGGGCGCGCTTATCCTGCCAAACATGTTTTCGATGTCGATGACAAACCTGCGCAACCGGTGCCGGTCCGTCCACCCATCTGAGTTGACGACCGAGACCGCGTATCAGGCGCTTGCGAGCTGTCGTGCGGACAAGGCCGCGTCATTCCGAAATGCGATCAATGCGTTCAACAAGCTTGTTTGCGCCCAGAACCGACATCCGGCGATCGCACATCTGCTGCCGAACGTGCCGATCGGACCGTTGCCGTTTTTGCGCGATTCACCGCTGGACTGGAGCCGGTTCTCCGAACGGTTTCTTGCGTCCCGCGATCGCGCGATCTCGCGAGCGGTCCAGCCCGACCGGCACCAGCGGCGAGACCGTTTCAATGGCCAGCTCGGTGCGAGCAAGCTCAGAGAAGCTGGCGGCCGGACAGCGCGCAGGCGCAAGATCG
>NZ_JAIPUT010000148.1 GCF_020055635.1 Marivita sp.
CCGTCGTCATTCTCGATAATCTCGCCACACATCGCAATGCCGGGGCGGCAGAGGCGATCAGACAGGCCGGATGCTGGTTCCTCTACCTGCCGCCATACTCGCCGGACCTCAATCCCATCGAGATGGCTTTCTCAAAGCTCAAGGCCAACCTACGCAAGATCGCTGCCAGAACCTTCACCGATCTCTTCACAGCCCTCGGCGACGTCTGCCAGATGTTCACACCGGACGAGTGCTGGAACTACTTTCAGGCTGCCGGATATGTCGCAAGTTAACACCGAAACGCTTTAGATAATGAAGATCCCTATTTCGATTGCTTCGTTCTGGATATCCAAATGCCTGGTACAGATGGGATTAAGCTTTGTTCCGAAATTCGATCCCGCCCGGCTTTCCGGTTGGCCCCGATAATCATGCTGACATCTTCGGACAGCAAACACGCGATGCGGCAAGCATTTAACGCAGGGGCGACAGATTTTCTCCATAAGCCATTGAACTCTCTAGAGCTTGCCGCTCGGATCAACACGGCATCCCTTCTGGTCGAATCTCTGAAAAGGGAAGCCGCGCCAGTGCTGACAGTCTACGAAAACCCAAGTATTGAGAGCGAGTTGAATGGGTTCCATCCCGGCACTCGCATCACCTTCTCCAAAATTCGCTCAATGCGTGATTACTTCGAGTTGGAGAACATCTTCCTCCGTATGGATCAGAGTTTGTATGCCGTCAGTCTCTTCACGGTAGAGCTCAAGGGTTTCGAGGCGGTCGCAGAAAGTGCAAACCATCATGAAGCCCTCCACTTGGTGCATATGAGGGCAAGCATCATTCCACGTGTTCTGATGTCTCAGCGGCTCCTTTTTTCTTACGTCGGATATGGAAAGTTCACTTGCGCACTGATGGCACGCACTCCTGTTGTTCCGCAGTTATTGCAGTCGAGGCTCCGTGAAAAACTAGACTTCCACACAAAACCCAGGGCCAAACTTAACTGGGAGAGCGATGCGCTGATTGTCACATCCTTGTCCAACCGTAGGATTATGGCTCCCTCGGAAGCAGTGCGGCTTTTGCGACAAGAAACTAAAAGGTTAAAAAGTTGTACAGATAGACCGGTACCCGCGTTCAAAGACGAGGCAAATCGGCTTTTCAGCTCCAAGAGCTAGGCAACGTGAAGTTGTCCCCAGATATGCTAGCGCCTTGCTTCGTAATTTTGGAATCCAAGTATAAGCGTGGATGTAATCCGAAAAATCGTTTCAAGGATGCGTTCAAATCTGACCCTATGGCGCAGTCACTGGGCTTGCGATTGCAGTTGTCGTCTTCTTTGGGCTCTTGGCCAGAGTGACCTGCCACGGGATTTTTCCTCCATTTGGAATTAGAGTCCGACCCAACGAAGGGACGGACAATGAAGCGAACGAGATACAGCGAAGAACAGATCATCGGTATCCTGACCGAGCATGAGGCTGGCGCGAAGTGTGCTGACCTGTGCCGCAAGCACGGCATGTCGGAAGGCACCTTTTATGCCTGGAAGGCGAAGTTTGGCGGGATGACGGTTTCGGATGCCAAACGGCTCAAGGCGCTCGAAGACGAGAACGCAAAACTGAAGAAGCTTTTGGCCGAGCAGATGCTGGATGCTGCGGCGATGAAGGAACTTCTGGCAAAAAAATGGTAAGGCCCGCCGTGAAGCGCGAAGCCGTTGCGCATCTGCAGGTCAAGTTGGGCCTGTCGGAACGGCGGGCCTGCCGGCTTGTCGGGGCGGATCGCAAGATGATCCGCTACCAGTCCAGAAGGCCGCCCGAGACGGAGCTGCGCCAACGGCTGCGCGATCTGGCGAACGAGCGGCGCCGGTTCGGATACCGGCGCCTGTTCGTGCTCTTGCGCCGCGATGGCGAGCCGTCAGGGATCAACCGCATCTATCGGCTCTACCGCGAAGAAGGGCTCATGGTGCGCAAACGGCGCGCCCGGCGCAAGGCGGTGGGAACCCGTGCCCCGATCCTGGTCGAGGCCCGGCCCAATGCGCGCTGGTCGCTGGATTTCGTCCACGACCAGCTCGCCTGCGGCCGACGGTTCCGCATCCTGAACGTTGTTGATGATGTGACCCGGGAATGTCTGGCGGCAATCCCGGACACATCGATCTCCGGGCGGCGTGTTGCGCGGGAATTGGCGACGCTGATCGAACGGCGCGGACCGCCTGGCATGATCGTCAGCGATAACGGCACCGAACTGACCAGTAACGCGATCTTAACGTTTGCCACGGAGCGCAAGATCGAATGGCACTACATCGCCCCCGGCAAGCCAATGCAGAACGGCTTTGTCGAGAGCTTCAACGGGCGGATGCGCGATGAGCTTTTGAACGAGACCATGTTCCGGAACATGGCACATGCCCGTGCCGTGATCTGGGCCTGGGCAACTGACTTCAACGAAACACGACCGCATTCGGCGCTTGGCTATCAGACACCAAAGGAATTCGCCGAACACCTCACCACCGCAACCGACACCCGCGCTGCGCCATCTGAAAGCTCCGCACGGATGTCGGTTGCTCCACCTGCGCCAATCGGCGTATCAACCCAACGGGCTCCGATTCCGAACGGATGAAAGTTCAGTGGCAGGTCACCCGTCGTGCCATGGCTCACGCAACCGGAACCGGCTGGAGCCTCCGCCGCCTGCGCGAACGCGTGCTGCGCGCCGGCGCAAGGCTGATAATTCCGCACGGCGCATGACCCTCGCCCTCTCCAGCGCCGCAGCCCCCTTCTGGGCGCTACTATGGGCGCGCATCAACACGCTTCACTGGGCCGGCCCTGACCGAATGACGCTTGGAGTGCTGCGCCCACACCATCGCGCCATGGCGCGCCAAAAGGCGTGGACGAAAACAGACGCCGACACCCGCAAGGGAGTCTCGAACGCCACAGAGTTCGCCCAAGACACGAAACCCCGCCCGCAGCCGCCCAACACTAAGCGCAGCACGCTCAACAGGGCCGCCCAGAAGCCGCAGGTCACGGCGCTTCAACACCCCCGTGAATAAGGCGGGTTCAAGTAAACGAACTTCACTCACGGTCAAAGTTCATGTTCTCCGAAAATCTTCCGGCGCTGTTTTCCAGCCCAGATACGGAGGCGCCTCCCAAGGGGTAGGCCTCGTTTCATATAGTAACGTTTGCTTGATCCTAGGCGATCATCTTGGAAACCTTGGAAGTGGCTCTGTATGCCTCGCCCTTTCCGAAACGCTTTCCGAACAATCAGTAGTCGTTCACTCCATTCCTGTACGTGGAAAACCCTCAAATCAGTGTCGTTAATGATACGAATGCCATATTGATCTGTTTCTTTCAAATAGTCCTCAAGGCACCCCTCCGGCGCGAATCGACCCCATTTCTCAATGGAGTTCGGGTTTGATTCTTGAGCCAGGGTCCAGAATTCCGGCTCGATAATCAGGAAGCCATTACTTACCCGCTGAGTTAACAAGAACC
>NZ_JAIPUT010000149.1 GCF_020055635.1 Marivita sp.
GGAGCTCAACGGGCAGGTCTTTGACGGCATGAACGTCGTCTACGGGCTTGGTGGCGATGACCGGATTCAGGGCACGCTGGGGCGCGACTTCATCTTTGGCGGACCCGGCAACGACCTGATCATTCCACGCACCGGTGTCGATGCCATGAACGGCGGTCCCGGCAGCGACACGTTCCAGGTGTTCGATCTGGGTCGCAATTCGCCGGTGACCGTCAATCTGGAAACCGGGTTCGCCGGTGCGGATGGCGACATCAACCAGGTGTTCGATATCGAGAATGTCATCATTCAGAATGGCAGCGCAATGCAGATCTACGGCAATTCCAGCGCCAATACCCTGTTCTCGGGTCGTGGCCGGGACATGCTGTCAGGGCGCGGCGGCGATGATGCCCTGTTCGGCAATGAAGGCCGTGACGTGCTCTGGGGCGGTCAGGGGATCGATACGCTGCGCGGCGGTGACAGCAACGACTTCCTGGGCGCGCTGAACACGTCGGACAACGGGGCGGCCGAGATTTATGACGGCGAGGCCGGGAACGACACGCTGAGCTATGCGACCGGGCGAGACGAGATCAGCCGGTTCCTGTCAAATGACCAGTTCTACATGGGGATGCTCAACGTCGCGATGGAGGACAAGGCAACCACCGGGCCTGTCGTGATCCGCGCTGCCGACGGCGAGATCGACCGGCTGACCGCCTCGGGACAGGTCATCGCCACGGATATCGCGCTCAATATCGAGCAGTTCATCGGATCGGATTCGGCGGACACGATCTATGGCGCCGGCGATTCCCTGAACCGCATAGATATCGGCGGTGGCGGCGGCAATGACACTCTTTATTCCTGGGGCGCCGATGACGTAATGGGCGGCGGCGGCGATGACCTGCTGATTGCCGAACGCGGGCCTCAGGGCGGTCGGATCGCGGGGAATTTCGATGGCGGGAACGGATATAACACGCTTGATCTCCGGCCTGTGGGAGATGCGCGGTTCGTTCTGCTGACCAGCAGCGGCAGCGGCAACCTGCGCTTTGTCGCAGCGGACAAGGATTACACCGGACGGGCGCAGGATGCGCGGGGCGACGGGTTCGGCATCGACAACATCGACGAATTCCTGCTGGGTGAAAACAACGATTATGTCACCTGGGGCACCGGTTCGGACGCGATCATTCGCGGCGCAGGCGGCGACGATCACCTGGAATCGGTCGCCAGCGACGGCACCCAGAGCCCGACCTTTTTCGGTGACGACGGCAATGACCTGATCATCATCGGCAATGGCGGGAATGCGTTCGGAGGAATCGGTGACGACCGGATCGAGGTGACCTCGGGCGGGAATGTGACCGCGGATGGCGGCGACGGCAACGACACCTTCTTCATCACCCGCATGAACAACGACCTCAGCGGTGGCGCGGGTTATGACACGCTCATCCTCGAGCCGCGGTTCGGTGAAGGCGTGTCGGTCAACCTCGCCAACGGGACCGCCGTGTCCGACAGGTCCATCGACCTTGACAGCATCACCGGCATCGAAGCGCTGGTGACGTCCGACGCGGCCGACACGGTGGTGGGAAGCAACGGGGCGGACCGCATCGTCACCCGAGGCGGCAACGACACGGTCAGCGCGGGCAATGGCAGCGATCAGGTGTTCGGCGGCGATGGGCGCGACACGATCCGGGGCGAAGGCGACAACGACACGATCAACGGCGGCGCGGGCGATGACCTTCTGGACGGCGGCGGCGGTACGGATACCGTGGACTACGCCTTTGCCAGCTATGGCGGGGCCGAGGGCGGGATCGTGGCACAGGTCTTCGCGGCCGCCAATATCGATCTGGCGAACCAGACCGGCGGTCGGGGCGGTGAACGCGACACGTTTCTTGGCATCGAAAACGTGTTCGGCACGCATCTGAACGATTCCCTCACCGGCGACGGACAGGCAAACCTTCTGGCCGGGGGGGCCGGTGTCGATACCATCATCGGCGGCGGTGGCGACGACATCCTGATCGCGGGCGGGCACAATGCCACCACCGCAGAGGACGAACTGTATGGCGGTGACGGCAATGACCGCCTGGTGATCGGCGCGAATGCCTTTTTCGCGGATGGCGGCGACGGAACCGACACTCTCGATTTTTCGGGCAGTACGGACCTTGCGGAAGGCGGAGGCAGAACCCTTGCGCTGAACCTCGACCTGCAGGCGCAATCTCTGGCGCGCGAAGTCGAGTTGGGTCGCGTGGTCTGGGCCGATGACGGCAGCACGTCCTCGCGCCAATTCGATGGCCAGTCGATCAGCCCCCGCGACGTGCTCTTGACCAATCCGCTTTATGCGCGGGCGGCCTCTGACCTGGCGCTGCGCTTGCCGACCGGAGAAGAAACCAACGACGACATTCCAAGCTTTGCCATTGAGATCTCATCAACCACGCAATCCAACGGGGTGATTTCAAACACCTTTGCCAGTGTCGAAAACGTTCTGGGCACCAGCGGCGCGGACGTGATCCGAGGGGGCAGCGCGGCCAACCTGCTTGAAGGTGCGGACGGGGACGACACCCTCGAGGGCCGCGCGGGCAACGACGACCTGAATGGCGGCGCAGGCACCGACACGGCGGTCTATTCCGGCGATCAGGCCAATTACACGCTCACGATCAGCGCGGCTTCGGTAACGATCACCGACAGGCGCGACGGTGGTAACGGAACGGATACCCTCACCGCAATCGAAGCGCTGGATTTCGACACGGATTTTAACGGCGAACCCTTCAGCCTTGAAGAGTTCGGCGGTTTGGCGCAGCTCTCGCAAGCCGATCTGGAAACCTTCATCGAGCTTTACATCGCCTATTTCAACCGCGCTCCGGACGCGGTGGGCCTGTCCTTCTGGGGCACCGCCTTTGCAAACGGGGTGACGCTGGAACAATCGGCCAGTTTCTTCATCGACCAGCCCGAGACGCGCGCCACCTACCCGTCCGATCTGGGCAATTCGGATTTCGCCACCGCGGTCTACGACAACGTTCTGGGCCGGCTTCCCGACCAGGAGGGGTTCGATTTCTGGGTCGACAAGCTGGACAGTGGCGGGGTGAGCCGCGACCAGTTCATCCTGGCCATCCTCGGCGGTGCCAAGGCCGATCCTCCCGGCGATGCCAGCCAGGAGTTCATCGACCAGCAGTTGGCCGACCGGCAGTACCTCAGCGACAAGACCGATATCGGCGGCTATTTCGCCGTGACGAACGGCATGTCGGATGTCGGCAATGCAACGTCTGTGATGGCCCTGTTCGACGGCTCGGAAGCCAGCATTCAGGACGCCATCGACGCCACGGACGATTTCTATGCCACGGCACTTGCGTCCGGGGACGCCGAATTCATCCTGCAAGTGGTCGGCATTCTGGACGACCCCTTCGCCACCTGACGACGTCGGCGCGCGAGGGTTCGCAGGTCATGCGTCGCGTCCGGCTT
>NZ_JAIPUT010000150.1 GCF_020055635.1 Marivita sp.
GTCGTCGAGCGATCCTGCCAGCACAATGCCGATGATGCGCATGCCCCCGAATTCCGCCAAAGAGTTGAAGAGCAGATCGACGGTTCGATTGCCGTGCATCCGATCGGGATCGAACGACACTGTGCCTACTGTTCGGGAGATCAAGGTCAGATGGTTCGCCGGTTCGCCGATGTAGACATGTCCAGACCGAAGCTGCTCATCTTCATCGGCAATGATCACTGGCATGCGGCTGTATTTTTGCAGAACCTCTCGCAGGTGGCTGATTGCAGTCCACGGCCGATGCAGGACGATCATTACCACCGCATCAAGGCTGGGCCATTCATGCAGGAGAATGCACAAATCCTGAAGCCCTTCTCTACCAGAGGCTCCAACCGCGACCGTCCAAGGTAAATGAGCCCGCATTCCGGAGATGCTACATGATGCTTGCCCCGATAGCGAGGTGGAGAACTGCAACTTCGTCCGCTCTGCCGTCATCCGCTCATCGAGACTTCTGCAAGATGCACCAACGACAGGAATGCGAAGGCCGCACTGCGACGTGGCAAGCTCCGGCGAATGTCTCATCCGGACCGTAGACGACGAGAGTCCGGTCGATGAAGGGCTCAGTCCGCCGTGCCGCCGCGACTTCGCTTCGAGCGGAAATTGACCAAAAGTCGACGGTCACGTATGCAGGCCGAATGGAAACGCAGAGCATATCTACAGCCTGGATGACGATGTCCGGCCGTAGTGGCGGCGACAGCCCGGAGGGCGCGCGATTTCCCTACTGGAGCTTTTCAAAGACAGCGATTGCGATCTGTGCGCTCAAGCTGACAGACGAGCATCTCGTGGACCTGGACGCGCCGCACAACGGACACCCCTTCACGCTCCGCCAGCTCCTCGGTCACAGTTCCGGCCTGCCCGATTATGGGCCGCTGAAAGAGTATCACGGCGCAGTGGCCCGAGGAGATGCGCCTTGGTCCCGCGAGAAACTTCTTGAGGCGACCCTGGCTCAGGGGATGCATTTTCCGCCAGGGGAAGGGTGGTCCTATTCCAACATCGGATACCTCTTCGTCCGCGACCTGATTGAGGAGGCGACGGGAAAGCCCCTCGGCGACGTCATTCACGACATGATCTGCAAGCCTCTCGGTCTGGCGAGCGTGGAATTCTGGGACACGCTCGACCAGTCGGCGGCGCTGCACTGGCATGCTGGCGCAGGGTATGATCCTCGATGGGTCTATCACGGTTGCCTCATCGGCTCGGCCCCGGATGCGTCGCATTTGCTGCACGCTCTATTCGCCGGTGATCTTCTCAGATCGAAGCCATTGGACGACATGCTGATCAGACGATCCCTCGGCGGTGCCCTTCCCGGGCGTCCCTGGACCGAATGCGGATATGCGCTCGGTCTCATGTCGGGCGCCATAAGCGATGCGGGACGCGCAATCGGCCACACCGGCGGCGGACCCTTCAGCGTGAACGCCGTCTATCATTTTCCCGATCTTCCCGATCCGACGACCATAGCCGCTTTTACCGACGCACCGGACCAAGGGGTCGCGGAGTTCGCCGTTGCAAGAATTGCGCGCGACCACTGACGGCTTCACCGGCGCTCCAGTCATCCACTTTCCGAAAATGCTGCGAGATGCAAAAAGGGCCAAAATGCGAAAGTTGCGCCGAAGCGATGAGACCCGTGCGGGAATGGCCGTGGTAGAACTTGGCCCGGGAGGTCGACTGGCGAACTGATCCAACGAGGAAGAGAGAAGATGACTGACCTGATGATCTACGGAGCGACGGGGTACACTGGAACTCTCATTGCCGAACATGCGGCCGCCACTGCATCGCAGTTCTCGCCGCCGCCGACGCTCGCAGGGCGCAACCAGGCCAAAGTCAGGGAGCTTGCCATGCGCCTGAAGATGCCTTGGGCCGCGTTTGACCTTGCCGATGCAGCCGCGCTGCGCCATCGCTTGAGGGACGTGAAGGTCTTGCTGAACTGCGCCGGCCCTTTCTCCAGGACTGCTGATCCGCTGGTTGCAGCCTGCCTTGAAGCGGGCACTCACTACGTCGACATTACCGGAGAGATCGCGGTATTCGAGCGCATCGCCGCACAGAATGCGGCAGCCCGGCAGGCAGGCATCGTCTTGCTGCCGGGCGCAGGCTTCGACGTCGTGCCGAGCGACTGCCTCGCGGCCCATCTCAAGAGACGTCAGCCCGGACTTCGCCGACTGCGTCTCTCTATCTCCGGTCTGACGAAGGCCAGCCGCGGCACCGCCCGCACCGCGCTGGAGGCGCTGGGGAAGGGAACGTTGGCGCGGCGCGGCGGCGAGATCGTGGAGCTCGAGAGGCCGCAGCGCAGCCGAAGCGATTTCGGCCGAGGCCCGGTAGAGACTGTCGGGGTCAGTTGGGGCGACGTGGCGACAGCATGGTATTCCACCGGCGCCCAGGAGATCGACGTGCTCTTCGAAGCATCCTCCGCGCTGCGCCTCGTGTCCCGCGTTCCTCGGCGCCTTCGGCCTGCCCTGGGTTCGGCACCCGTGCAGCGCCTGTTGTCGCGGCTGGTGGACCGGATGCAACACGGCCCCTCCCCCGGGGATCGGCAAAGCGGGCGCTGTCGCCTGCTGGCCGAGGGATGGGATGCGGACGGCGCCCGCGTGGCCAGCCTGATGGAGACGCCGGAGCCCTACGCGTTGACCGCGCAGACCGCCTTCATGATCGCGCAGCGCATAGGGGCAGGCGAAGTGACGGCCGGCTACCATACGCCCTCAACCGCCTTCGGGCCCGATCTGGCTCTCGAATTCGATGGTGTCGATCGGATGGACGAAGAACGCAGGCGGTCCGTGTCTTAGGTCGCAGCGCAAAGGCGTCATGTGTTGTCGGTACGGCTTCCCACACGAGGAAGTGGACTCGCAGCGATCCGGCTTCGCTGCATGGAATTTTGTCATTAAAGTTCAGCGTTGACCGCGACCACAATCAAAGCAGCCATTTTGCGATGTCGTTCCCGCCATAGGCAGCGACGGATGGGTCGGCGTGAACGGCCCCGCTAAGCGGGCTAAGCTCGCGAGCCTTTGCAGCCGACAGAGCGACGAGGCAGCGCGCCACAACGCCGGATGGCGAAGCTGACGGCAAAGACCCAATGACCATCCTGTGAGCTGGCGGCCCATGCACCAGCGCGAATGGCCGCTTCGATGAAGCTGCGCCACAGCATTTCATCGACGGTCAAAGGCGGCTGAGGTGAAGGTTTTCCGATGCGGCTCGCGGCGGAGCTGTGGTCACACGCGCGACCACGACCCGCGTTGGAAAACCTCCCAAGGAGGAAGCCGCGTGGGTCTTGGATCAGGCTATGGGGAAAGTGCGCGGCCTATCGGAGCGACGGCTGCATCCAGAATGCGGCTGATGGCGCGCGAGGCGCCTGATACGATCTCAAA
>NZ_JAIPUT010000067.1 GCF_020055635.1 Marivita sp.
CGCGCAGCATTTTCGAAGGCCGTGCCGCGGCACCGCGGACAAAGCTGCCGTCGATGGGATTCGTCATCTACAGCTGGCAACAAAGCGAGCTTAACCTTCTGCGAGGACACAAGAAAATTAGTTTGCGCGGCGCGCCACAATTCCCCGACTTGTTCGCGACGGGGGACCCGACGGAAAGTCATAAATGCGATCGATCTCGAAACTGGCCTCTTGGATCAAGCCCATGATTTCATTTTTTTGAAAGGTGCGATGGCGCCATTGCAACCAAATTATTACGTTACACCAATGCGGTTTTGACACGACCAGATACAAGCGGCCGCCCGGAAGCAGAAGATCTCGCATTTGCCTCAGCGCAACCAATGGGTCGGGACAATGTTCGATCACATGCGCCGCCAGAACCACTTCACAGGGTTCGAGCACAGCTTCGCCAAGAAACGCTTGCACCGTTCGTGGCTCGATGCCGCGCCTGCGAAGCGCGGCCCGGCCGCTTTCAAGCATAGCAGGGCTCGGTTCTATCAAGGTCGTTTGAATTGGTATCCCGTTGATAGCCACCCATGCTTCAGAGAAGGCCGCAGTGCCTGCTCCTACATCCACGATACACGCATCACGGCCGGTCATTCCTTGCGGCTCTGAGAGAAACCCTAAGTAGCCGTCGTAATATCCGAGCGTCCGCATCTTATCGCTCCATCGAGGAGCGGCGGCATCGTAGGGGCCAGTTGATTGTGAGGTCGCTTCTCCCATGTTGCGACGCTGCACCCAAGTCGTTGATCAATCCAGCAGGAAAGTCGCAGGCTGCCATTTTTCTGTGTTCCGCAGCATCGGTCAAAGGGGATTGTCAGGTTGTTCTGTGTGGACGGCCAATGTTTCGCCGGCGCCCGCTCACGCGGACAGTTCAGACTTGTAGTCCGCCCAGAGGTCGAAAGCGTTCTGTCTTGCGTGACGATAGGAACGGGCGGAGAGGCGGTGACGGCGTGGGCGAAAGATGGCGGCGGTCTGGTCGTGGGCGACAAGAACCTCTGGGTCTGTCGCGGCGACTTGAACCCGCCCATGACCTTCTCTCGTCGGCGGGTATGGCGATGCGATGCTTCTGCCGCGTTGTTGATCCCCTTGTGGCGACGGTGCTCTACGCCGGACGCGAGTTTCGCCTTGGCTGCCGCATAGGATCCGAGCTTGTCGGTCACCAGCACCCGCGGCAGCCCCCATCGCTTGAAGAGCTTGCGCATGAACCGCTTCGCGGCCGCGGTGTTTCGGCGTGACTGCACGAGGATGTCCAGAACGTCGCCGTTCGCGTCGATTGCCCGCCACAGCCAATGCTTCCTGCCGTTGATTTTGAGCACGACCTCGTCGAGAAGCCACTTGTCGGCTGGGCAGGGTCGATCGCGTCGGGTCTTCGCGGCGAGCTGCGTCCCGAACCTAGCGACCCACGCCCGGATGGTCTCGTAGGAGACGACGACCCCACGCTCGGCAAGAAGGTCTTCGACGTCGCGCAAGCTCAGGGCAAAACGGTGCTAGGCCCAGACGGCATAGCCGATGACGGTGCGCGAAAAGCGATACCCCTTGAGGCGGGAGAGATCGTCGAGATTTAGCATTCCCGAGAATTGTCTGGCTTCAAAGACGCCATCAACCTGACATTGCCTGGACGACTGGCATCGGGTGCTGGACGTAAACCTGACTGGCACGCTGCATTTCTACCGCGCTGTCCTGCCGGGAATGATTGCCGCCCGACGGGGCGCCATAGTGAACGTCAGGTCAACAACGGCCAAGACGCCACACCGGAACGCCGCCCCGGCCTATGGTGCCTCGAAGGCGGCGCTGAACTACCTGACCATGCACCCCGTGCGCGAGAGGGCGCCGCACGGCATTCGCGTGAACGCTGTCTGCCCCGGTCCGGTAGAGACCGACATGACTGCAGAGTGGAGCGCAGAGTATCTTGAGGCGGCCTTGGCGAACGTGCTGCTCGGACGGCTCGGTTCAGTCGAGGAAATCGACCGGACGATAGGATTTCTGTTGTCCGACGACGCAGGGTTCATCACCGGCGAGACGATCAACGCCAACGGCGGCACCTACATGAACTGACGCCGGGCATCTTTTCAAAGATGTCAAGCTGACAGGTATCGGATCGCTTTGACTTCAAAGGGGAACGGCGGCTATTATTCACAAATTCACCTGAGAGCCGCGAATGCCCCACATCGCCATCATCGCCGACGATCTGACTGGTGCGCTGGATGCCGCAGCCCCCTTCGCCGCGCGCGGTCGGCGGGTGCTAGTTGCTACCGTGCCTGCGGCCTTCGATGCCGCGGTGCAGAGCGGCGCAGAGGTCGTCGCAGTCTCGACACGATCGCGCGAAATCCCTGCAGCAGAGGCGCGGGCGCGAATGGCGGGGGTGGTGGCGTGCGTGCCCCCGGGCGTAACAATCTTGAAGAAGATCGACTCTCGGATGAAGGGCAATATCGCGTCAGAACTGGACGCGATGGGGACGGGGCCGCTTCTGGTGTGCCCGGCAATTCCGGAACTTGGCCGCTTCGTGTGCGACGGGGCCGTGACCGGCGCCGGTGTCGAGACGCCGATACCGGTGGCGGCAGCCCTGGGAGGCCATGCCGCACGCGCCACCGTGCCTGACACGGCTCGGCAAACCGACTTGGACCGGGCGCTGGAAGCGCATGTTCCCGCGAGCTTAGTGGTCGGCGCGAGCGGCATGGCCGAGGCGATGGCCGCACAACGCTACGGCGCGCGTGTCGGTGGATGGTCAGGGGCGCTGCCCTTCCCCGCGACGCTGGTGATCGGTTCGACCGATCGGGTGACGCTGGCGCAACTGGCTGCGCTGCGCGCCCGTCGCCCCGATCTCGTCGTGATCGCGGCCCCCAACGGGGTTGTTCCCCCCGGTGCGCCGGAAGCCGATTTTTTCGTAATTCAGGCGACGCCGGGTGCGGTGCAGGCGCGGGCGCAAGCGGTGGCAAAACGGCTTGCTATGGGAGCCATGTCTCATCTCCGGGCCAGCCGCACCATCCTCGTCACTGGCGGGGCCACCGCCGAGGCGCTGTTCGATGCGCTGGGGATCGAGCGGCTGGACGTGGCGGGAGAGGTGCTGCCGGGGTTGCCCGTCTGCCGCCAAGGCGACACGCTGTTCATCACCAAATCGGGCGGTTTCGGGGGGCCGGATGATTTCTGCCGTCTGTTCGCGACGACGGCGGAGGCAGAGGATCGATGACCGAACCCAGACGCAAAAATGTGCCAGCCGAGGGCGCGCGGCGCAACCTGCCCGACATTGTATTCGACAAACTCGCCCGCTCGATCAAATCCGGCGCCTATGCCGATGATGAGCGCTTGCCAACCGAGCACGACCTTGCTGCGGAGTTCCAGGTCTCCCGACCTGTCGTGCGCGAGGCGTTGCGGCGATTGCGCGAGCAGGGATTGATCTATTCGCGGCGCGGCGCGGGCAGCTTCGTACGCTCCACAGGCCTCAGGCAGCCGCTGGGCTTCGGTGCATTGCAAAGCATCTCGGACCTCGCCAACTGCTACGAGTTCCGCATCACGCTAGAGCCGCAGGCGGCTGCGGCGGCGGCTGATCGGCGGACTGAGGCGGACCTGGACGCCATCGCGGCGGCGCTGGCTGATCTGCGCGATGCGACCGAGCGGCAGCGCCATCGCGAGGATGCCGATTTTGCCTTCCACCTCGCCATCGCCCGGGCCAGTCAGAACACCTATTTTGCGACCGCGCTCGAGGCGCTGAAGGATCACATCGCAGTGGGGATGCAGTTTCACGGCGCCTCGCTTAAGATGGCGCCCCAAGGCCTGTCTGGCGTCTATGCCGAGCATGCGGCGATCTTCGAGGCGGTCCGCGCCGGGAAGGCCGACCTTTCACGCGACCTGATGCAAGATCACCTGATCGGGTCGCGCGACCGCCTGTTCACCGGCCGCCGCGCCGAGATCTGAGGCGCTCCGCCGAGGCCGGATCAGTAGGCCGCGCGGTAGATCGCGGCAACCTCCGCGACGTCCATGTCGCGCGGGTTGTTGTCCATCAGGCGGCGGATGCTATGCGCTTCCTCGGCCCATGGGGCGAGGTCGGCCTCTCCCACACCCTGCGCAGCCAGCGACATCGTCAGCCCGAGCCCACTGCACCATTCGGCCACCGCCCCGGCCACGCGGTTCGGATCGACGGTGGGCGCAAGACCGATTGCGTGCAGAATTTCGGCGGTCTTTTCGGGCCGCGCCTCGGCGTTGAATGCCAGAACATGCGGGAACAGCAGCGCGACGCTCAACCCGTGCGGGAGACCGGCATGGGTGCCGAGCGGATAGGCCAGGGCGTGCCCTGCCGCCGTGTTGACAGGGCCAAGGCAGATTCCGCCGTAGAAGGACGCGAGAAGCATGTTGGCACGGGCTTCCGCATCAGCGCCGTCGGCGACGGCGCGGGCAAGATGGCGGCCGGCGAGCTCGATTCCCATGCGGGCGAAGCTGTCGATCAGCGGATGGGCGCGGATGTTGGTGAATGCCTCGACGCAATGGGCCAGAGCATCGACGCCTGTCGCAGCGGTGACGGTGGGCGGCACCGTCATCGTAAGGTCGGGGTCGAGAACCGCAAGATCGGCGAGCATTTGCGGACTTTCGACAGCAAGCTTCATACCGGTCTCGCTCGAAGTCACGAGCGCACGAATCCCGCCTTCGGAGCCGGTGCCGGCGGTGGTGGCAACCTGTGCCAGACGGGCATGCCGGCCGGCGACCCGGTTCGGCCCGACCACGTCGGCCAGACCTTGGTCCGCGTTCCACAGCACCGCGACCAGCTTGGCCACATCCATTACCGAACCGCCGCCCAGCCCGACGATCAGCTCGGGGCGCAGCCGGCGGGCTGCCTCGATGGCGGCGTCGAGGTCGGTATCCTTCGGCTCCGGCGCCACGTCGGTGAATATCTCCACTTGGCCGGATAGGCCCAGTCTTTCGGCCATTGCAGCAGTCACCGGCTGGGCGATGACCAGCGTGCGCGTTACGCCCTCGGCCCAATCGCCTACGCGCGCCGCGGCGCCAGCGCCGATCTCGAGTCGCGGCGGCAGGTGCAGGGTGATCGGGCGGGTGAGGTCGGAGCGGCTCATGCGCCCAACTCGTCCATCCGCGCCCAGACGGCTGCGCGCTCGTCGTCTGGCAGTTCGACCAGCGGCGGCATCATCGCTAGCCAAGCCAAGTCGCCGCGTTTTCGCGCCAGCATCGCCTTGACAGTGGGCAACTGGACATAGGCATTGGTCAGCTCGCGCCAGGCGTTGATGCGGTCCTGCGCGGCCTCGACTTCTGCCGCCTTGGATGGGTCCTGCCAGTTGTCCCAGACCACCCGCAGCGCATCTGCGCGCAAGTTCGACGTGGCGGTGATGCAGCCCGCGCCGCCCTTCCTGAGCAATGGCAGCATCAGCGGGTCGGCACCCGCCAGCACACCGAGGTCGGGGAACGCCTCGCAAAGTGCGCCCATTGCCTCCATGTCGCCTTTGCTGTCCTTGATGCCCACCACGGTTCCCGGGAATTCGGCCATCAGCCGTGCGATCAACTCGTGGCTGATGGGCACCTGGCTGACCTGCGGTATATGGTAGAGTACGACACGAAGTGCGTCGGAGTTCACGCCCTCGATGACGTCGGCATAGAAGCGGAACAGCCCCTCGTCGGATACGTTCTTGTAATAGAAGGGCGGCAGCAGGACGACACCCTTGGTCCCCGCAGTGACGGCGTGTCTTGTCAGTTCGATTGTGTCGGCGACCGATGGCGTGGAGGTGCCGGGCAAGAGCGCTCCGGCCGGCACGCCTGCCTCAATCGCTGCCTCGACCAACGCCTTGCGCTGCGCGACGCCAAAGCTGTTGGCCTCACCAGTGGTGCCGAGCATGGCGATGCCGTGACACCCTTCGTCGAGCAGCGCGCGGCAATGCGCGGCGAAGAGTGGCAAGTCAGGTTCTCGCCCGGGAGAAATGGGGGTGGCGGCGGCGCAGTGGACGCCTTCGATGATGTGGCTCATGTTTTTCTCCTTGCGGCCAGCTGTCGCGCGTAGGCGATGGCCTTGAGCATGTTTTCATGGTTCGCAACACCCTTGCCAGCGATGTCGAACGCCGTCCCGTGGTCGACTGAGGTCCGATCGATCGGTAGGCCCAGCGTGACGTTCACTGCAGTGTCGAAGGCGACCAGCTTGACCGGAATGTGACCTTGGTCGTGGTACTGCGCGACGACGAGATCGAAGGCGCCGTTATAGGCGCGGTGAAACAGTGTGTCGGCGGCAATCGGGCCCTCGACGTTGATGCCTTCGGCACGGGCAGCCTGCACCGCAGGGACAATCTGCGCGTCGTCCTCGGTTCCGAAGAGGCCGCCTTCGCCGCAATGCGGATTGATCCCTGCAACCGCGATTCTGGGGCGGTCGTAGCCGAGTCGCCTGAGATGGCTGTCGCCGATGCGGATGGTCGCCAGCACCGCCTCGGGCGACGCTCGGTCGATGGCGTCCTTCAGGCTGACATGGGTGGAGTTGTGTACCACCTTCAGCCGCTCCGAAGCCAGAATCATCCAAGCCTTCGGCGTATTGGTCAGCGCGGCCAGCATGCCGGTGTGGCCGTCATAGTGATGGCCTGCCGCATTCAGTGCGGCTTTGTTCAGCGGCGCGGTGACGATGCAGCCGATTTGGCCGTTTAGCGCTGCCTCGACAGCGGCCGCCACGCAGCGAAAGGCCGCGGCGCCTGCGCGCGGGTCCAGCTTGCCGAAGGGCAGGGGCCCACCTTCGACCGGCACGTCGTGCATTGCCACATCGCGTCCAAGCGCGACGTGGGTGCCGACGGCGGGCTGCGCCGCGGCAAGCGTTGCGGCGCAGCCGAAGATGCAAGTCGCTGCGCGTTCCTCGGCCGTCATCCCCGCCACAGTCTTCAGGATGATCTCTGGCCCGACCCCGGCCGGGTCGCCCATGGTGATTCCGATCATTGAGTCTCCAGCCAATCGCGAGTGAGCCGCACATGCTTAATGGCGCGGCGGTGGTATGTGTAGGCGAGGTCGAGCGATCCGTCAGGGCCTTCCAGCAGCGAAGGGTAGGACATCTCGCGATTTCTTCCGTCGAGGGAATCGTTTGAAAGACAATCGCCGGACCCTTCCTCGACCAGAATGCGGCGCAGAAAGCTCTGGCCGTTGTCGTCCGAGAAAACGAGGGTCAGGGGCGCGCGCGGAACCCCCCAAACCGGGTTGCAGCCGCCCGAGGCGTTGGGACGGTCGTCGTCGCCGAGTTCGTCGTAGAGCGAGGCGCGCCGCGCCTCTGGATACATGGCGGAATTGACTGGGTTGCAGGCCATCGCGAGCCGCCCGTCCGACAGCTTGATTATAGAGATCGAGGAGTTGTTATTCGGCACGTCTGTGGGAGCTGGCGCACTCCAGCTTTCACCATCGTCCTCGGAAACCGAGCGGCAAACGGCATCAGCCTGACGCCGGCGGAAGAATGCGGCCCAGCGTCCTTGCTCCAGTGGCACCAAAGTCATGTGAACCGACCCAATAGAGTTTGGTACCTCGACCTCGCGCCAGGTCGCGCCCTCGTCGGCACTGATCGCCAGGGCAGCGGTGTCGTGGCTTCCGGTCCAGCGGGCGCCGGGCCGGGAGACGCAGCGGAACAGTGGCAGTAACCAGGCGCCGTCGGCACGGATTTGGATCGGCCCGCGCACGAAGGTTCCTGCGGGCAGGTCGAGGATGCGGGCGGCGGCGCCTTCTTCACGCAAGACCAGTCGGCATGCGTCCTGATTGCCGCCCGGCTGCACCGTGTGCACGATCAGTCGCCGGCCGCCCGGGGCATCGAACTGCACCGGGTTCTGCTCGGACCGATCGCGATCGTCAGTCAGGCGTTCGGGTGCAGACCAAGTGCTGTCACCGCCAAGGCGCGAGCGCCAAATGGAGATGTCGGCATTGCCCTCCAGAGAGCCGCCGAACCAAAGGCAAGAGAGGCCGTCCTGCCCGCGCGACAGAAAAGCGGCGTGGTTCTGGACGCAAGGCGATTGTAACAGCGCTTCGGCACGGCCCGCGGCCGTGGCGCGAAGATGACCGTCCATGGCTGCGGCGATCTGGTCAGGGGTCATTTGGGGGGCTCGCTCAGTCCGAGATTTTTAAGGACAGTCTCGCTATCTTCAAAAGTTGTCAAGTTAGAGAGGAAAATATTCGGCACCTCCTTGTTCCAAAACGCTTTCAAGCAAATGAATTAAAACAAAATAATTAAAACTGTGAAATGAAGGTAATGAGTTGTTGCTCATTTATTGACAAATCTGTTCAGCAATGATCCCTTGACGTCAGCCCTGCGGGATGTCCGCTCGGGCATCTACTTGTGTTTTCGGAGTGGCGCAGTCCACATGGGACATGACAAGCGACAGCAAACCTTTTTTTGGTCTCCTCCTTATGCTGATAGGGGCTGGCCTTGGTGCGGTGGACGCGGCGCTGGTGCGCTACGTTTCGCCAAGTGTACACCCCTTCGTGATAGGCTTCACCCGCGCGCTCTTCGGACT
Source organism: Marivita sp. (assembly GCF_020055635.1). Classification (GTDB taxonomy): domain Bacteria; phylum Pseudomonadota; class Alphaproteobacteria; order Rhodobacterales; family Rhodobacteraceae; genus Marivita. The sequence goes on from NZ_JAIPUT010000067.1 coordinate 8,484, forward strand.
GCTGGTGTTCCTGCCGTTCATATTGGCGCGACCGGCGATCCTCCGCTCTGCCTTCGGTCCGCGCCATGCCCTCCGCGCCACGCTGAAGCTCGCTTCGCTAATAGCGTTCTTCATCGCATTCGCGTCGGCGCCTCTGGCGGACGTGATGGCGATCGGCTTTGCAGCGCCCATCGGGGTGACAATCGGATCTTGGCTGTTCCTGTCGGAACGGCCGCGCGCATTGCGTATCTTGGGCGTGATCGTGGGATTCGTCGGTGTCCTGATCGTGCTGCGGCCGGGTCAGGGCGGAGACATGAGCGCAGGGCTTCTGTTTGCGCTTCTTGGGGCGGTGCTGACGGCGGTGATCCAACTCGTGCTCAAGCCGATGTCGCGACGCGACAGCACCGAAACGCTTGTCGCCTGGAACCTGATCTGGACGGTGCCGATCGCTGCTATCCCGGCGGCTCTGGTGTGGGAGATGCCGAGCGTTACGGAATGGGGTCTTCTGGCGATCCAGGGCGCTTTGGGGATGGTGGCGATGGGGGCGATCACGCGGGCGTTCTCCTACGCCGACGCATCTCTGGTCGCCCCGGTGGATTTCATGCGCCTGCCCTTCGCCGCAGTGCTTGGCTTTGCGCTCTTTGCGCAAGAGGTGCCGCTGACGACTTGGGTCGGTGGCGCCGTCATCTTCGCCTCGACACTGATCACGGCCCGCAGCGCCCGCGCCCGGATGCCCGAGGAGCTTTAGATCTCGGGCGGCGCGGACGCTTTGCCGAGTGCATCGATCACGATCTCGCGCACCCGCCGGTCCAGCGCGCTGTCCCGGTCGGGACCGGAGTTGAGGTAGAGCATCGACCGGTAGCGATCGGACATCTCGATCTGGGCGAACACCATGTTCGCCATGTGCACCCCCTGCGCCGACCGCGGAACCAGCGCCGCACCAAGTCCGCCGTTGACCAGCGACAGGACCGCATGGGTCTGGCTGACCTCCTGTATGATGACCGGATTGACTTCGGCTGCCGTGTACGCCTTCTTGAGGATGTCGCGCAGGACTCCGCCACGGTCCGCCGAGTAGCCGACCATCTCCACGCCATCGAGATCGGCCAGGGTCAGGTCGCGGCCATTTTCCAGAGGATGGTCTGCAGGCATCGCCAGCACGAAGGGCTCGTTCACCACGCGGACGCTCTCGATGCCGCCCCTCGTGCTGTTGGCGCGCGTCAGGCCCAGGTCGAGCTGCCCCGACAGCAGGCCCTCGACGATCTCGTAGCTCATCAGCTCGGTCACCGTGAAGCTCACGTCGGGAAGCTGTGCCTTCAGCGCAACGACCATGCGCGGGATGAACTCGATCGCGGCCGAGGGGACAAAGCCGATCACCACCGCGCCGGCCTCGCCCCGTGCGGCCTGCCTAGCGGAAAGCAGCGCGGCCTCGGCGCGTTGCAGAAGCTCGGTCGCCGCGGCGAGAAAGGTCTGGCCCGCGGGCGTCAGCCGCACGCCGCTCTGGTCGCGGTCCAGCAGCGTCACGCCCACGCCGTGCTCAAGGAGCTTGATCTGCCGCGACAGTGGCGGCTGCGTCATGTTCATGCGGGCCGCAGCGCGGCGGAAGTTCAACTCGGTGGCAACGGCCACGAAACACCGCAACTGGAAGAATTCGAATGCGCCGTGTGTCACCAGAGCCTCCGTGCTTGTGGGTTTTTAAAGTGTGATACAAAATCTGGATCATTTCAATTCAAGATTGAAGCAATGCAGCCGCGCCGAGCGTGTAGGCTGTTCTCGATTCATGGCAGCGGACACCGTCTGTCATGAAACCAGTGGCGGCTGGAGGTGCCGTCGCAGAACAATCATCTGGGAGGAAGACCAAATGAAATATCAGAATGGCCGCGTCGCCGCCATCCTGCTCGCCACGACAATCGCGGGGCAGGCCATGGCGCAGGAACAGACCGTCACCGTGGTCTTGAGTGAGGAACTCGACGTCGTCGAGCCCTGCATGGCTTCGCGCTCCAACATCGGGCGCGTCGTGTTGCAGAACATCGCTGAGACGGTGACAGAGATAGTTCCGGGCTCCGGACTGCAACCGCGTCTGGCGACCTCGTGGGAAGACATGGGCGGCGGCACTTGGCGCTTCACACTGCGCGAAGGCGTAACCTTTCATGACGGGTCCAGCTTCACCGCCGAGGACGTGGCGCATTCGATCGCGCGCACGACCGGCGACCAGATCGTCTGCGAGATCGGCGCCAAGTTCTTCGGTGGCATAGCGATCACGACCGATATCGTAGACGAACACACGATCGACATCACCGCCGACCCGGCACAACCGATCCTGCCACTGCTGATGTCCACGATGACAGTGGTCCCCGCGGAAACCCCGATGGACAGCTTCGTTGAAACCCCCGTCGGCACCGGCCCGTACACCTTCGACGAATACAACGTCGGCCAGAACATCACGCTAAGCCATTATGAAAACTACTGGGGCGACATGCCAGAGGTTCTCTCAGCCACCTATCTCTTCCGCTCCGACAGCGCGGTGCGCTCGGCGATGGTGGCGACCGGCGAAGCGGACATTGCGCCGAATATCGCGGTGCAGGATGCGACCGACCCGGCGACGGACTATGCCTATCCGAACTCGGAGACCGTCTACCTGCGCGTAGATCACGAGATCGCGCCGCTCAACGACGTGCGAGTGCGCGAGGCGCTTAACCTCGCGGTCGATCGTCAAGCCTTCGTCGGCACAGTTTTGGCCGACGGCACGCTACTGGCCACCGGCATGACTCCGCCCTCGACGCTGGGCTACAATGCAGAGCTTGAACCCTACGGCTATGATCCCGACCGCGCGCGCGAGCTTCTGCAAGAAGCAGCGGCCGACGGTGTGGCGGTCGATAGCTCGATCACGCTGATCGGGCGGACCGGAAACTTCGGCAACGTTTTGGAAACCATGGAAGCCCTGCTCCAGATGTTCCAGGATGTCGGATTCAATATGGAGCTGCAGATGTTCGAGGTCGCGGAGTGGGAGAACTCGTATTCCCGCCCCTTCGCCGAGGATCGGGGCCCGACGCTTGTCGCTGCCCAGCACGACAACGCCAACGGCGACCCGGTGTTCTCGATGTACTTTAAGTACGCGTCGGATGGCCTGCAGTCGGGCATCCAGGACCCGCAGCTCGACGACATGATCGCGGCCGCCACCGCGGCGACAGGCGAGGAACGGGAACAGCTCTGGTCCGATACCTTCGCCTACATCCATGACGAGATCGTCGGCGACGTTATGCTGTTCCACATGGTCGGCTTCAGCCGCGTCAACCCGCGCCTGGCGTTCGAGCCTACGATCAAGACGAACAGCGAACTGCAACTCGCGCAGATCTCGTTCAACTGATCCGACCCCGGCACGTCGGGGGCGGCGCATTGACCGCCCCCGTACACTCCCAAACTCCAAGAGGTTGGCCATGAAGTCCTTTCTCGGCAAGCGCGCCATCGCAAGCGCCATCTCGCTCATCGGCCTCATCGTCCTTGTGTTCTTCCTGTCGCGTCTTACCGGCGATCCGACCGCGCTCTACCTGCCGGTCGACGCCTCGCTGGAAAGCCGTGAGCAGTTCCGCGAGTTGCATGGGCTGAACGATCCGCTGATTGTGCAGTTCGGAACCTACGTGTCTGATCTCGTCCGGTTCGACTTCGGCGACTCCATCCGCAGGTCGGAACCCGCGCTCGATGCTGTGCTGCGAGCCTTCGCCTGGACGCTGCAACTCGCGCTAATTACGATGTCGCTGGTGATCGTCACAGCGGTCATTGTCGGCAGCCTAGCGGCCTTCCACGTCGGCGGCGTCTTCGACCGCATCACCACGTTCTTTTCGCTTGTCGGTGCCAGCGCGCCCGACTTCTGGATCGCGATCGTCGCAATCGTGCTGTTCTCGGTGAACCTCGGCTGGGTGCCGACGTCGGGAACGGGCACGCTGTGGCACTGGATTCTGCCAGTCGCGGTACTTTTCATCCGGCCCTTCGGCCTGATCCTGCAGGTCGTTCGCGGCTCAATGATCTCTGTGCTCGGTTCGGCTTATGTCAAGACGGCCCGCGCCAAGGGCGTGCGCAACCGCCCGATCATCTTTGTGCACGGGCTGCGCAACGCGATGTTGCCTGTAATCACTGTCATCGGAGACCAGGCGGCGGCGCTGCTGAACGGGGCGGTGGTGGTTGAGACGATCTTCGGCTTTCCCGGCGTCGGCAAGTTGATGATCGACAGCATCCTGCAGCGCGATTTCTCGGTCGTTTTGGCGGCGATCTTCGTCACCGCCGTCGCGATCTTCGTGATGAACATCCTCATCGACATCCTTTACGCGGTTCTTGACCCGCGCATCCGGTACTGAGCAATGGCAAGCATGACCACAAACTCCGATCATATTCCCGCCCAGCCCTCTGCGACCGAGGATGTGCCGACCAGTCCCGCAAAGCAGGTGCTGCGGATGCTCTGGCGCGACAAGCTCGCGTTTTTCGCGGCGGTGTTCCTGATCCTCGTCATCCTCTGCGCGATATTCGGGCCGATGCTGTTCGAGGAGGAGGCGACCCGCCAGGATCTGCGCGGCCGCAACGCGCCGCCATTCGACTTCTCGCGCAACTGGCTGTTCTGGCTCGGAGGCGACACGCTGGGCCGACCGCTTCTGGCCCGTATCATCGTCGCCGCGCAGAACACCATGATGGTTGCGGCAGGCGCGGTCGCTGCCTCGCTGGCTATTGGCACCACCCTGGGCCTGATCGCCGGATATTCCGGGCCGCGAACCAGTCAGGTCATCATGCGCCTGGCCGACGTCATCATGTCGTTCCCGTCGCTGCTGCTGGCGGTAATCGTGCTCTACATGCTGGCACCCTCGGTCGGAAACCTGATCATTGTTCTGGCGATCACGCGTATCCCGGTCTACCTGCGCACGTCGCGTGCCGAGGTGCTGGAGGTGCGTGAACGCATGTTCGTGCAGGCGGCCCAGGTGATGGGTGCGTCGACCCGTCGGATCGTGTTCCGGCACATCCTGCCGATCGTGGCGCCGACGCTTATCACCATCGCGACGCTGGATTTCGCTTTCGTCATGCTGGCCGAAAGTTCGCTGTCCTTCCTCGGCATCGGTATCCAGCCACCCGAGATTACTTGGGGCCTGATGGTTAGCCAGGGCCGGCCTTATCTCACCTCGGCCTGGTGGCTCAGCTTCTTTCCCGGCCTCGTCATCATCCTGACCACACTGAGCCTGAACCTTCTGTCGAACTGGATGCGCACCGCTCTGGACCCAGTGCAGCGCTGGCGGCTTGAAATCGCGAGGAAAAAACATGGGTGAAACCCCGCTTCTCGAGGTCCGGAACCTCTCGGTGGATTTCCACACTGTCGGCGGCAAGGTACATGCCGTGCGCAACGTTAGCTGGCACTTGAGCCGCGGCGAGACGCTTGCGATCCTGGGTGAGTCCGGTTCCGGCAAGTCAGTCTCGGCCTCGGCGATCATGAACCTGATCGATTGCCCGCCAGGCGAGATCGTGTCAGGCGAGATCCTGTTCGAGGGGCAAGACGTGCTGAAGATGAGTTCGAATGCACGACGTGACCTCAACGGTCGTCGCATCGCGATGATCTTCCAAGACCCGCTAAGCCATCTGAACCCGGTCTATACCGTGGGCTTCCAAATCGCCGAGACGATGACGGCGCATGGCACGCCCCGCGTCCAAGCACGCTCGCGCGCGCTGGAGTTGATGGCCCGCGTCGGCATCCCGGACCACGAGGCGAAGTTCGACGCTTACCCGCACCAGTTCTCGGGCGGGCAGCGACAGCGCCTGATGATCGCGATGGCGCTGGCGCTGAAGCCCGACATCCTGATCGCCGACGAGCCGACCACGGCGCTGGACGTAACGGTGCAGGCGCAGGTTCTCGCGCTGCTGGAGGAGCTACAACAGGAGACCGGGATGGGTCTGCTGCTCATCACCCACGACCTTGGCGTTGTGGCAGAGGTTGCAGACCGCGTGGTGGTGATGAATTCGGGCGAGATCGTCGAGGCCGGCACGGCGTCTGATGTCTACCACGATCCCGGCCATCCCTATACCCGCAAGCTGATTGCGGCCGTGCCCGGAACCGGCGAGATGGCCGCGCCGCTGGAAACCGGCATCAAGCCCATTCTCGAGGTGAACGGCCTGACGAAGCATTTCGGAAGCTTCATCGCTCTCGACGACGCGAGCTTGACGGTGCTGCCGGGCGAGACGGTGGCGATCGTCGGGGAAAGCGGGTCGGGCAAGTCGACGCTGGCAAAGACGCTTCTGCGGCTGGAGGAGGCGACTTCGGGCGAGGCGCTGTGGCACGGGCGTGACCTGGTGACGATGGGCCAGCGCGAGCTGTTTTCCTTGCGCCGCGACATCCAGATGGTGTTCCAGGATCCGACTCAGTCGCTGAACCCCCGCATGTCGGTATATGATATTGTGTCCGAGGCCTTCGCGATCCATCCTAAGATACTGCCACGCTCGCAGTGGAAGGCGCGGGTGCGCGAGTTGCTGGACCAGGTCGGCCTCGATGCCAACCATATGAACCGCTATCCGCACCAGTTCTCGGGTGGGCAGCGCCAGCGCATCGCCATCGCCCGCTCGCTGGCGCTGGAGCCCAAGCTCATCATCTGCGACGAGGCGGTTTCGGCGCTCGACGTGTCGATCCAGTCGCAGGTGATGACGCTCCTGACCGGGCTCCAGGACAAGCTTGGCCTGAGCTACCTGTTTATCGCCCACGACCTGCCTCTGGTGCGCGACTTCGCGCATCGCGTCATCGTCATGCAGGACGGCCGCATCGTCGAACAGGGCCCGGTGGCCCAGATATTCGAAGCTCCGCGCCAAACCTACACGCGCAACCTGATCGCTGCGAGCCTTCACCCCGATCCCGAAATCCAGGCGCGCCGCCGCTCAGAGCGGCTGGCCATGGCAGGAGACTGACTTGTGACCAAACCTGACATTCTAGTGATCTATCCAACCCGGGCCAACGCGATGGCGAAGCTCGAACAAAGCTACACGCTCCACCGTCTCGACGAGGCCGACGACAAGCCAAGCTTTCTCGCCGAACACGGCCCCTACTGCGTGGGGGCAGTAACCAACGGCCACGCGGCACTGACCCGCGCCGACCTGGAACACCTGCCCAAGCTGGAGATCGTCGCCTGTTCCTCGGCCGGGTTCGACACCATCGACACCGAGGCGCTGCGCGCCCGCGGAATCGCCTTCACCAACACCTCGGACGCGCTCTTCGACGACGTGGCCGATACGGCGCTGATGCTGACGCTGGCCGCGCGCCGGCAGCTCTTCGCCGGGCATGCCCATGTCGTCTCCGGTGAGTGGGGGCGCAGCGGGCCTTATCCGCTCCTGTCGTGCATCCGCGGCAAGCGGGCCGGTATCCTCGGGCTGGGGCAGATCGGCCGCGCCATCGGCGCGCGGTTCGAGCCACTGGGGCTTGAGATCGGCTATTGCACGCGGCGCCCCAGGGATGCGGCCTACCGCTATTTCGACAACGCCATGGCTCTGGCCGAATGGGCCGACATTTTGGTTCTGGCGATCCCCGGCGGGGACGACACTATTGGCCTTGTTGGCGGTCCGATGCTGGAGGCGTTGGGGCCGCAGGGCACACTGATCAACATCGCGCGTGGCACCATTGTCGACGAACCCGCCTTGATCGCGGCACTTGTTTCGGGCAAGCTCGGGTCTGCAGGGCTTGACGTTTTCCTGAACGAGCCCGATCCCGACCCGGCGCTGACGGCGCTGCCGAACGTCACGCTCTACCCGCATCACGCCAGCGGTACCGTCGAGACGCGAGAGGCGATGGCGCAGCTCGTCGTCGACAATCTCGCCGCGCATTTTGCGGGTCGCCCGCTGCTGACGCCGGTCTATGATCTTCCGGCGCGGGGGCTACAAACGGCATGACCACCCTGTTCCACTATTTCCGTTGGCCCATAGCTCTCACCGTGCTCGGCCTCATCTTGTCGTTCTTGCTGGGATACTGGACCGAGAACACGCTGGCTGGCGCTCTGTCCTTTCTGCTGATCGGCACCGTGCTGGCGATTCTGGAGATATCTCTCAGCTTCGACAACGCCATCGTGAACGCAAACAAGCTCAAGGACATGACGCCGGAATGGCAGCAGCGGTTCCTAACATGGGGCATCCTGATCGCGGTATTCGGAATGCGCATCGTGTTCCCGCTCGCCGTGGTCGTGGTCGCCGCGCATATCGGTCCGTGGCAGGCTATCGTGCTGGCGGCCAGTGAGCCGCAGGAATACGCCCGCATCATGGACGGCGCGCATGTGTCGATCTCGGCCTTCGGTGGCACTTTCCTGATGATGGTTGCGCTCAGCTACTTTATTGACAAGGACAAGGAGGTAGATTGGGTCCGCGCGATCGAGGCGCGGCTACGGTCATGGGCGACGATCCGGGGACTCGAAATCGCGCTGGTTCTGTGCATCGCATTGGCCTTCACCGTCAGCCTTCCGCCTGAGGACAGCGTCAATTTCCTGTTCGCCTCGGTCTGCGGGCTCCTGACCTTCCTGCTGGTCGAACTCGTCGGTCAGATACTCGACAGTGCGGGCGACGCGCAGAATATGGCGGCGCAGGGAGGGTTGGGTGCGTTCCTCTACCTTGAGGTTCTGGACGCCAGCTTTTCGTTCGACGGGGTGATCGGAGCCTTCGCGCTGACCCAGAACCTGTTCCTGATCGCAATCGGCCTCGGCATCGGCGCCTTCTACGTCCGCTCGATGACGATCATGCTGGTTCACAAGGAAACGTTGACCCAGTTCAGGTACCTGGAACATGGCGCGTTCTATTCGATCCTTGCGCTGTCGCTTATCATGTTCGGCAATTCGATATGGCACATTCCCGAGATGTTCACCGGCCTGATCGGTGCGGGCTTGATCGGCCTGGCATTGCTGTCCTCGCTGCGCCACAACCGCGCCGCAATCGCCGACCGCTGAAAGCCGGCGGCCTTTCCGTCAGTTGCGCCCGGAGATGAGGTCGCGCAGGGCCTGGAGAGGTATTGCCAAGTTGTTGACAGCAGATTGTACTTCCCTGTGAAAGGCGTGGATCAAGCGGTCATCTCAGCGGTGTAATCTGCCCAGAGGCTGAACGCATCGTTGCGGGCGTGGCGGTTGAGGTTGCTGTGAGTTGATAGCGCCGGTGACGGAAAATGAGGTTGATCTGGTCGTGCGCGGATAGAAACCTCTGTGCCTGCCGGTGAGACTTGAACCGACCCATTATTTTCTCTCGTTTGCGGGTTGGCCGATGCGAAACTTCTATCGCCTTGTTTAAAGCGTCCGGCTAAAAACCTGAATCGTTGGGATTCCGTTGATGTGTGATCTGTGATTCACCCTGTTTGGGAGGATTGATAATGTCAGCACCATTGCCGGATGCGCTTCGGGCGCGGTTTCAGAAG
>NZ_JAIPUT010000151.1 GCF_020055635.1 Marivita sp.
GCAAACGCTGTGATAGTGAAAGAATACGATTATGACAAACACAACTTTGGAGAATTCCCAAGTTCTTCCTTTCGACAAAATCGGAAGGATAGTCGTGCGTTGGAACGAACTGCACTTCATCTTGCGTACTCTTTTCATCAGCGCAATGCAGACCGATTTAGATACTGCAAGCGCAATACTAAGCCAGGCACCAAGTGATCAAGCGCAAAGAAAAATAATCAAAGCTGTGATCAAAAGCAAAATAGAAGACGAAGGCATACTAAGCGAAAACAAAAAGATTTTTTCAGAAATCGACGCACTTAGTGGCGAGCGAAACAACTTCATCCATGGCCTATGGTTTAGCCTGCCTGAAGAAGGGATTGCAGTGCCTTCTCGACACGGAGACCGACGCAAAAAATTCCAAAATGTGGATAACGATGCCGACAACCTTTTGGAAAAAATCTCCAATACGCAAACGCGTGTATTTGAATTGGAAAAAAAGATCCAAACATTCTGGCGCACGCCGAAAACACGGTGACATACTCAAAAAGTTGGCCTTCGCCGAGCGCTTCATGTCGTTATCGCTAGACCGGCACTCGGTCCTTAGCAGTCTCGATTTCCTGCAACACTTGCTTCACCAGATCGTCACGCCAACAGCGCGCCACCTTCACATCGGGCGATGGCGTCCACACCAGCAAGCGCCCGTTCGGTGCGCGCACCAGTGAACACCCGACAACCCGCAACGGTCGCACCAGCAGCGTGAAACGTGCCAGCAGGTCGAAACCCGCTGGCGTTGTTTGTGTGGATAGCGGCACGCTCACATCGACAATCTTGACGTCGATCTTCTTTTCGTCGCCCGCGCTCATCAATAAAGCCCGACAAGGCCGGTTGCTGTGGTGCCGGTTGCCAACACTCGGCGCGTCCGCACCAGGATGTAGGAACCTTCTGAAGCCGCGAAGATCGCCTCGGTATTGTCCATCGCGCGCAGCTTCACGTCGCCTGCTTGCCCCACGTAAAGAGCGCGGCAGGTTACGGAAAGGTCTGTGTCGTCATCTGGCGTAATCGACAAAACACCGCCAGCCGGATCAGGAAGCCCGGAAGCCTTGCCATTGTAAGGATCTCTCGCCATCAGACTGCCGCCTCAACACGGGCGATCAGGAACGCCACGCCAACCGCCTTGCGCTCGACAATCCGATTCCAGTTCGGAGCAGCGCCCAGTTCGGCAATCGTCGGGCTGTCACCGGCAACCGACCCTTCGGACCATTGGAAGCCCGCCGGATGTATCGCAAGGTTCACACGGCTGTGCAAAATTTGCTGCCCGCCACCGTTGCCCGCGCTTGGCAGGTTTTCGATCTCGGTCCCTTCGGCAACACGCGGCGCGGTCAAACCCCACCCGACTGCGCCCGGTGCAAACAAGATCGACGTGTAATCGCCATCCGTCACCGGACACAGATCATCGACCACAACCGCCATTCCTCGGAACGATTGGAAATTGCGCCCCTCGCTGTCGCGGATGGTTTCGATCAGGTCATCTTTCAGCGCCTTGCGATACACGTCGCTGTGCATGGCGATGCCCGTCACGCCCGACATTTGGTCGCCAAGCGTTCCCGCTGCGTCGATCACAGCCGTTGCGGAAAACAGCGCAGCCGCGCCGGTCTCGGCGGAAATGTCCACAACCATATCGCCGGAATCGTTCGCTACGTTGTCCGCTAGAACACCGTTTAGGCTGGCAATCAGCCGCCGCTGTGTCTGGCGCGTCCAGTAGGCTTCGGCACGGCCCTGAATGCGCGGCAACGCATCCTCGCCGGTCAATTCGCTGGCAAGGTTCATTGCAGACCAAGACTGGTGCAGGAACGATTTGCGCACAATTTGCTTTTCAGCCGAAAGTTTCTTTGGCGTCGAATTCACCGCCGGGTCGTCGGACACAACGTCCGCTTCATCGTCGGCAAGGTCATTCCAGAACGGCACGTTGAAACTGTCCGCACCCGCCTGCAATTGATCTTCGATCACACCGTTACGGGCGACCACGCCAGCTTGAACAAGCGCGCTGGCCTCCATTGTGTTTTGAACGACGTAGCTGGTGAATTCTTCAGGCACCACCACGTCAGAAATACGTGTCACAGCCATAGCTGCACCTCATCTTTGTGATTTCAGGGAAAGACGGTGCAGCCCACAAGGCCGCGTCCGGTGCCGCATAGCGGCGGGATTACATCGCGCGGTCACATCCCAGACATGCCGCGCAATGTGGTATCATATTACCGTAAACCGAATTCTGGCGCAACCTTGCGCGCCTTCCCTGCACCCGGCAAGGCAACCCCTGCCCCGGCGCGCGTTGCTGGTGGCTTGCCGCCACCGCTCTTACCCCGGCTCAACAGCACATCGTCAAAGCCCCCGTGCGCTTCCAGAGCGGCCCGCACATCGTCAGGATTGAAACCGGCCTCACGTTCCTTGCCAGCGTCGCCAACCTTCACCGGCGCGCCGTCCTTGGCTGTGAATTGCACCTTGCCGTCATCGGCCAATGTGAACGCAAAGTGCTCCTGAATATCCGGCAAGACGTATTTCAATTTCACCGCGAACATATCGCCCAGGATTTCGGCCACCGGCTCATCCAAGCGCACCCGCTGCACCTCGGTTTCGGCCTTTTCCGCCCGTCCGGTTGCCGCGTCGCGCTCGCCTTCGAGTTCGGTCACACGGTCTTTCAGCGTGCGCACTTCGCGCAACAGCTCATCGCGCTTTGACAACAAGCCCTGCACATCATCCTTTTCAGTCTCAGCCATGCTCTACCCTTTCAAAATGGAAGCGGAATTTGCGTCATCGTCATGCGCGGCGATTGCGCCACCGTCACCAGACCGGCCACCGCGTTTGCCAAGTCATCATGTCCGCCCGGTGGATGGTCGATCAGATCGCGCCCGCTGCGCCCGATGCGACGCTCCAAAGCGCCAAGCTGTCGGCCCAGCTTTTGATCCGGTGGAAGTTCGATCCGGCCCGAATTCATCGCGGCCAAAAGTTCGAGATAAAGCGCGTTGCGATCCATGTCGCTCACCTCGTACCGGATACCCCAGCGCAGGAATTCATCGCGCGGCCACCGGCCCGCGTATCGGTCACCCGTCACCCGGAAAATTCCGTAGGTTTTCAGGAATGCGGCATATTCCGCGACAATCGTGGCCGGTGATCCGCGCAGCCCTCGCACCGCGTCGATCACAACGGCGTCACCGTCCCGGTGCGCGATTGCAATGGTGAATTCATCCTGCCCGCCGCCTGCCGGATCGGTGAAAGCGATGTATCGCGTCCTGCGTGCAGGCGGCACTTCCTTGGGCTTGGGTCGGGTTGCATCCTCGATCAACGCCGTGTCGATTAGGCTGGC
>NZ_JAIPUT010000152.1 GCF_020055635.1 Marivita sp.
GCAAGGCTCACCACCTGGAAGGGCGCATCCTGCCTGAGTGCAGCCCAGGCTGATGCTGATCCCTGCTTATCCGCATCAATCAGCAAGACCTTGTCGCCACGCTTGGCAAGACTTGCCGCAACATTGACGGAGAGGGTGGTTTTACCCACACCGCCTTTTTGATTGAGGAACGAAATTATCATAGCTTGATCCGATCACATTCGTGGGGATGTGTAAAGACACAAACCCACATTTGTGCAGTTACCCATTTGTGTACGGCCCACGTTTCTTACAGAAGGACAGGAAGTGTTTGTCAGGGTCTTTGACTACAATCGCCTTGTCATGAACCCATGACCGCCACTCATCTTCCAGATTGTAGATGTCCCACCCAGGAGCAAGGCGTCGTGCCTGGTCATGCGTATCGAGATTGCGAAGACGAAGAGCTTGGAGGGGAGGGGCGACGACAGCTTCTTCGGCCTTTGGACGGAACACGACGTTGTCGCCTTCGATCGTCATCCGATAATCCGGCATGTGGTCATGCGCGTTATCATCCTCGATGATCTTGGTCAGCAATCGCCGAAATTCTTTCACTGTCGATCCAGAACCGCATTTGTCGCGCAACAACTCCAACCCACACGACCACCGTTTTTGTGACCCGCAATGCTTGCGGGCAAGCTCGTAGAGGCGTCGCTCCAGAGGCTTGCGCAGGAAGAAATAATGCTTGTTGAGCGTCAGAACATGATTGTTCTCAATCGCATCGAACACCCAGTCTGAGAGGGTGATCTCGACATCAAGCATCCGACCATCACGGGTTTCACGGACGATCTCAGCCGATTCAATCAGCCCAAAAACCCTGTAGTACTCCTTTCCGCCCTGGCGGATGTTCGTCTCAATCTGTGTGCCTTGAAGCCTGCGCAACGCATCCTTCAAGAGCTGATAGCCCTGTCCGGAGGTCTGGCGGTTGGTTGCGACCAACAAATCATGGGCCTTGAAGCGCAGCGACCGCGTCACCTGCCTACCTTCGTTCAATGCAGCCATGCACTGGCTGATGCAGTAGATCAGCACATCCCGATCATGGACGGTCGCCAGTCCATAACGTGAAGGGGAGACTTCGATAAAATTGTCGCCGCGCTCATAGCGCCTGGGTTTGAAATCAGGCTTGGTCGAGAGCGTGAAGACAGGATGCTCCATCGACGCCATATCCCCCTTGGGAACAGCATCGATGATGTCACAGACGAACAGGTCTTTTTGCGGATGACGGTCCGGCAGAAGGGGCGAGCGCAAGTTCGTCATTTCACACACCTCCGGAATCGGTCATCATTCGTCATTTCACACACCATGCAGCATTATCGTCATTTCACACACCGCCCGTCAAGACTCGTCATTTCACACACCGAAGACCTGTGGATAACTTTCCCATGCTTTCGTCATTTCACACACCGGGATTCGTCATTTCACACACCAATCTTCGTCATTTCACACACCGGACAGTCTGAGAAATCGCGTTAATTCAACCGGTTACAGACAGTTTTCCGACCTGTAACTCTTATATAACTCTATTTTAACTCCTCTGATCGCTTAAAGGGCCGTACCACAAACCCACATTACCACATTTGCACAAAAGGAATCTTGCTTCAGACGTTCCAAAGTTCTCTAGGAAAACCTGCACAGTTCAGTGTTTCGTTGATCACCACGAACTTCTGTTCAACGCCCTGAGCTTGCCTATGAACACGCGTTCAACTTCCGCCAACATGTCAGGGTTTCGGGTGTCTTTAGCCGTCGCTCACCGGGGTAGGGGACAAACACTGGCGAAACAGCCTCCCGTCGGACGCCGGAACAGTTCAACTTCGAAGTAGAGACCTAAACGCTGGCAACCCCAGTTCCGGCTAAACTCTTCTAAAGACTGAACCAGCAGGGAAAAGGGCAGGGGAGCCAGCCAGATCCCCGTACTGCAAGGCCCGGTTCAATCCCTGGAACAGAGCCGTGTCCTTGGTGATGGCCACGTTCTTGGCAAGCGTCTTCACGCCACTGGGAAGCTTGTCAGTGAGCTTGTCGATATATCCGGCCAGATCACCATTGCTGATGGCGACATCCGCCTCAGTGAGCCCCTCAGAGATCGTGCTGAACTCCCCAGCCTGGATCAGTGGCCAGATCGACAGCTTCCTGTTGGCATCCTCGATCGCCTGAAGCTCTGCCTTGATCCTCCGGGACTTGCTTGTGTCATCCAGATAGGCAGCCAGCTCGGCCGTCAGCTCCAGTTTCCGCTCCTCGTTCTTCACATACTGGCTCGTCTCAAGGAACTTGGCTGTCAGACCCCGTGCCATCTCGATCGGCCCGATATTCCAGGTCATCAGATGCAGGGCGTTGGACAGACCGTTATCCATGATGATCGTCATCGCCCGGATCAGCATCGTGCTCTTGGGGGCTCCAGACCTAAACCCACCCTGATGACTGATGGTCATCCAGGCCCTGTTCATCTGGTTCTACTCGAGTTCAACTTGCTCTACTTGGCCAGTCATTAGTTTCTACTCTGGCTCTACTTGGCTGAACGGTCCAGCCGGGCAAATGCCGTGCAGGATCGCCACCTGTGCACGGCGCTTTCTTCCGGAAAACAGCACGCAATCCGCCCCGCCTGTCTGGTCCTGAATATGTCCAGTAATCTTGCATTATCGGACACAGGCGAAATGCGCGGCGCAGTCTCAAAATGGACCCATTTCCCAGGTATTTTCGGGCCAGACTCACGAGATTCAGCAACGCCGGCGTCACCGCGGTCGCTGACGGTTTCCGGAACCGAAAATGCAGGGCCCGACTGCCCTGAAACAAGAAAAGGGACTTGAATGCAGACCTTGATCTACAAAACCGAGTTGGTCGTGACCCGGGTTCCGGCCTGGCTTTCGCCCAATGACCCGGTCCAGGTCTCGCTTTCGGCGGACCAAACCGCTGCAGTCTACGCGCGGCCGCCAAGGCGATGGACATCGCTGTTGACAGGGCTGCGCCCGGTTCTGATCGGCACCCTGGACGAAGAGGTGGCACAGTTGATCCTGCCAGTCCTCCACTCGGGCGCCCCGCTTCGGATTCGTGTTGTCGGCATCACTCCAGCCTATCTGTCCTCCAGCAATCAGGCCCAAATCTCCGTTTCCGTATGGGCGGACGCAAGAGACATGGCCTGGGCGTCCACGGCGCCGCAAATAAGAAGGCTAAGTGCTGCGGTCTGAAACTGCGCGTTTCGCTAATTCACGGACAACTCCGGGAGGGCTTGGGGCCGGTTGGTCATCGTCTGCGATGTAACGGCATTCTGCCGGTCTTGAACAAGGCCGGGAGG
>NZ_JAIPUT010000153.1 GCF_020055635.1 Marivita sp.
CTTCCCGCGCTATACCTGCACTTCGCGCTCGGGTCGGACCCGGATCGTCGCCCGAGGGCCGCGATCTTGTGGCACCTGGTACCGATGCTGGCGGTCACTGCCTCCGTCCTCGCCGATGCATTCTGGGCGATCGACCCGGTTCTGTTCATAACATATGGCGTGTATCTTTGGGCACTGACGGGGCTGCATCGTCTCGGGGCGCGCCATTTCAGTGGTCTCGGCCCCTACCTGGGGACGACGATGGTCTGGTTGCGTATCGTGATTGCGGTGATCTGCGCCAGCCTGGTTCTCGAGGTCGCGATCTTTACCGAATTGGTGCGGGGCGGTGCATTCCGAGCCTCGCTGCCGCTCCTGCTGTCCACGACCCTGTTCTTCGGCCTCGTCTCATATGCCTTGCTCGGCGCCATGGGGCGTCCGTCGCTCTTCGAGCATGTCTACAACATGCTCGCCGAACGGGCACCGCCGCAGAACGGCGAAGACGGTAGGCCGCGGCCCGGGTCGGCCGATCATGATCTCTTCGCGCGTCTGGACGTCTTCTTCGACGACCCCGAGATCCTTGCCGACGACACGCTGACCCTGACCCGGGTGAGCCGACGCCTGGGCGTCCCGGCGAGATCAGTCAGCGTCGCCGTGAACCGTGTCGCCGAGCAGAGCTTTTCGGATCTGCTCAACGATCGCAGAATATCGCTTGCCACCCGTCTCATCGACGAGGACCCCGATCGCCCGCTCCTCGACATCATCTATGCCGCAGGATTCGGCGCGAAATCCAACTTCTACATTCAATTCAAGCGTCGCACGGGCGTCACGCCGGCCGCATACCGGGCACAAGGCGTTGCCGGTCATCGCTCGCGCCATCGTGCGGCTTGTCTGGGGCAGACGGGAACGGCACCCAATGACCACAAATAGACCTGCGGGGTCGCAACGTCCTGTGGTGCAACGAGGCAAGCCAGACATATGCGATACGGGGTTGCCGACGGCGGTGCAACCAACCGCCGAAACTTGCAGGGGTAAGCCACCACCGACCCGCCCCGGCCCAGACCTGCCGCTCGCCTACGTGTTCGGTGCTGCATCGCAGCTTCACCAGACCGGACGTCCATGCATCCCGCAGCATTTTCGAAGGCCGTGCGGCGGCACCGCGGACTTTGCGGGCGTTCGAAGGTTGACACTGGATGTCCGCTTTCACCTAAACTCAGATGCGATCCAATCCACGATCCGGCTGATGCGTTGTTGGCCAACATGATCCTTTGACCACGAAACATACAGCCCATCGTCCGATGGCTCTGGATCGACCCAAATCTCCACAAGACGCTTTGACGACAGGTCGCTTTCGATCATGTAGGTTGGCGCCATGGCAATCCCGTGGCCGCCGATGGCTGCGTCCAGCGCCAAGGCAGATCGGTCAAAGTTGAGCAACTTGTGTGCGTTGCCATACCCCGTTGCCTCGATCAGTTTTTCCCAACGCCGATGCGCATCCTGAAGCAAAGGCAGCGTCAGCAAGGATTCCAGCCCCATGGGCCAGTCCGGCCGCAGAAAATCAGGGCTGCATACTGCAACAAGCCGAATGTCGGCCAGGCGACGTGACCGGTGGACGGGGTTAGGGTCATGTGCCCTTCCCGGCCACATTGCGATCTCGTTCCGACCAAGGCTGCGGGACAGTATCTGCTCATGGACTTCGGTCTTCAGCGAGACTTTCGGGAATGCAGTTGCGAAGGCATTCATGCGCGGCATCAGCCATTTTGTGGCGGTAGAAGACCCAAGGTGAAGGGTAATGCGATCATTTTCGTCGCCAATACCGACCAACGTCGTTTCCAGAACCGCAAGAGCTTGGGTGAAACCAGCGTGGCAGCGTTCGCCTTCAGCGGTCAGCGACACGCCGCGCGCGCCCCGCTTCAGAAGAACCACGCCAAGGTCGATTTCAAGCTGCTTGATCCGTTGGGATACGGCACTGCGTGATAGATTCAGTTCGTCGGCTGCCCGTTGCAGATTGCCGTGTGACGCCGCGACTGCGAACACACGGAGTGCATTCAGATTTAACGATCTCATTCCATAGGTCCAAGGCGATAGTTTTTCTAAACGTTGGTGAAAATCTCCTGCTTTGTCAAAACTGCGTGGCTGGTTGATACAGACAACGAAGCCAGAACCAGCCCTTACGAAGAGAACCCAAACATGCCTCAGATCATCCGGACAGCGACACCTGACGACATAGCGCAACTGGTTGATCTTTTGATGCTGGACGCTGAGGAGCGTCATGCAGAGGATGGCATTCTTTGGAAGATGGCAGAGGATGCACCGGCCCAAATCGAGAAGGCTCTGACATTCGCGCTGACCGCCGAACAGCAACCCTTTCGCCAGATTTGGCAGGTCGCGGATGAAGGCGGTCGGATCGACGGCGTCATTCATTCTATGATTTTGCCGGTGCCCCCGATCTATGCCGGGTCGAGTGGTGAACCGGGCCTCATTCTACCTGACTCTTTCGCGGCCCCCGATGCACCTGATGGCACGGTCAATGCTTTGTTGGTTGCGGCTGAGAAGGCCCTTCAGGAAGCCGGTACCAGGATCGTTCTGTCGTCCTATGTGTCGGGAGAGGATTGGCGGAAATCGTTCGAAGATGCGGGCTTTAAACCTTTGACGCTCTATTTGTCCCGCACTGTTCTCGGCGATCAGAGAACGCCTTCAATTGTCCGGCAAGCGACAGAAGAAGATGTTCCTGGCATCGTCATGCGCAGCGCTGAGAACCGGCGAGTTCTTTTCGACATCGACGCCTTCTGGGAAATACATCCCGAAGCCGATCCACGCTTCTCAGCATGGATGACGCGCAGCCTCACGCTGCGAGACCGAGACATGATGGTCATGGGCGCATCCAAGGAACTTGAGGGCTACATCATCGCGCAGCCCGCCTCGCGCCTGCACTTTCCGCCTGCCCATGACATCACCGGGACAGGCGTGATCGACGATTACTACCATCCGGAATTGGCCGATCTGGCACGCCTAAGGGATGGCGGCGAAGGCGCAACCGCGCTTCTGCGCGCCGCCGAAGCCGCTTTCGCCAACCGGGGCATGGGCGCTGCCTTTGTCGTTTGCCCCGCTGGATGGCAGTCCAAGATAGAGATGCTGGTAGAGTCAGGTTACGAGACCGCGATGATCTGGTCGATCAAGCGGTAGCGCCAACCAGTCAACGGCGATTCGTCCCGTCCGCAGCATCGGTGAGTCTGGGCTCGAAGCAGACCTCTGCGTGGCACCTCGTCTACGATGCACGGACAATCTCCGCC
>NZ_JAIPUT010000069.1 GCF_020055635.1 Marivita sp.
GAAAGAGAGACGTGATTCACAGTCCTCTTGCCGAAGCTCTCGGACGCGATCCATTGCTGTCCGCAACTCGTCGGTCAGAATACAAATCTCCTCAACAATGGGATCGTTCGGGTCGATCGCTGCAAAAAATCCCATGTAGGGTTTACCTGGATCGTCGGTCTCTTCGAGGCCAAGGATCGCATGAATCTGGTTCAACATGATCCATGCCCGATCATCGACGTACTGAAGATCTTCGAGGCGTGCCGCGCAATTGTCGACGAGACGACACGCCTCGTAGCCTCCAAGCATTCGATTGGCATGCCACAGCTCGGCGTGACGATTCCGGATTAGAGACAGGATTGGGGCGTCAGTGATTGCCTGCTTTGCAGAATTGATATCTGAGGCGACTTTCGTTTTTTGGGACATTGATTTCTCCAGCGTGTTTCCGCAATTGTTGCGGGTCAAGAATTCTGCTGAAGTGGCCAGCCCATTTTTTCTTGTTTTTCTGTCAGCTGAGATGTTCCCGTGTCGCTTCAACGAAAGAGCGACGCGGGAGCCTAATCGCTGACTGCACGTTCTCCGGTCAAACTCGCTGCTATTGGGTGGTGTGGTGAATGATCCGGGACCTGTGGGCACCGAGGGCAGGGGTGCCGTTCGTGTCAA
This sequence comes from Marivita sp., assembly GCF_020055635.1. Taxonomy (GTDB): domain Bacteria; phylum Pseudomonadota; class Alphaproteobacteria; order Rhodobacterales; family Rhodobacteraceae; genus Marivita. Next base: position 643 of record NZ_JAIPUT010000069.1, read on the forward strand.
GGGATCGCCGTATTCCGGCGACCCACAGCCTCTGCTCAGGCTTTTCGATGAGATTTTAACCGCGCTTCGGTCCAAACGCGCCTATCCTCTGATTGAGACAACGCAGTTGACAGCCCCTCGCTGAGGCATCGAATTTCTTCCACAACCGGATCACACGGATCGATCGCCACAAAATATCCCATCAGCGGTCGGTCCGGATTTCCATCATGCTCCAGCGCAAGCACAGTCGCGATCTGTTCGAGCATCTCCTGCGTTCGATCCGTGAGGGCGCGTTCACGTTCGAGAATTTCGGCGCATCGATCCACCAGGCGGGCCGCGTCATAACCACTGAGAAATCGCGCGGTGTGCCAGAGGTGCGAATGGTGTTTCCCCATGAAGATGAGAACGGGGAGGGCAGTAAATTCGGCTGCATCGAAGTTCGGCGGTGCAGCTTTATGTGCATTTTTCATCGGTGGTCTCCAGCTTGAGGGTCCGCGGCGGGCGCGGGTCAAGATTGGGTTGCTGGAGTGCCATCGGCCTGTCAGAGGGTGACTGGAACGGTTTATTCTTTTTTGGCTGGGGATGGATCAAGGCGTGGCTTCACGAAAAAGCCACGCCTGAGCACGTCACCACCGGACCTTTTTGCGATCATGCACCTAACATCGATCCTGAATGTCTGTTGCATCCGTGTGTTCGTGTCGGGTGCACGTTTTCAGGATGCGAGCACGTCATCCGAAATGCGCGCAAGAGCTTCCACCGCTCTGAGGCGCCGGATCTTTCGGGCGACGATCTCGTAATCTTTTGCGAAATCTCCGCCTCGTGCTGAAGCATCGCGCCGACCAGGAGGCGATCTGCGCCCTGCGCGATCAATGACATCCCGATACTTGCCTCGAACATAGACGTCACGCAGGCAGTCGTCGGCAATTCGCCAGATAAATGCCACCAGAGAATTGTGGGAAGCCTAGTTCATCTAAGACCTTCTTTTGATTTGTTTCTCGGCCGCTTAAGCGTTTGATCGGAAGTTACCATCCGATCGAGAATTTCACAATGAAACACCGTTCGCGCATCTCACCGAAGGAAGCGGAGCACGTTACGGCACTTCCCCGCGAAACTCGAGGAACGGTAAATTTCCAATCTAAAACATCCAAGAATATGCCGCAACCAGCCCAAGGCTCCAGAGGAAGGTGTAGCCCTCTGGAACGCCTGAAAAGGAAACGGCCATAGCGACGAAGTAACGAGCGGTCTCGGCGCAGTCATGGCGCGCAACGAATTATGCGACACCAAGTTTGCACGAGGAGAGAGCGACTATGGCCGGGCGCGACGAAGACGGCAAAAAATGCGGAAAGAGAGGCCCAAACCCCAAACTCTTTCTGTGAATTTCAGAAAAATTTTTTGGGCAGTCTTTTGGATGGGTTACCAAATTGTAGAAACCATAAATCCTATATTATCATAGACTTACAGTTTTATTTGGCTCCGGCGGTAGGGATCGAACCTACGACCAATTGATTAACAGTCAACTGCTCTACCGCTGAGCTACGCCGGAACACGAGGCGGGGTTTAGCAACAGTGATCAGGCACGTCCAGAGGGTTTGATGAAAAAAATCGTCTTTGAACTCAGATGCGTTCGAAGGCGACGTCGGACGTCAGGTTTCCTGTCGGGGCGACCAGGTTTCTTCCATTCAGATCAATGAGATGGGCAAGCACGTTGCGGGTCGCGGCGGGCAGCAGGGCTGGCGGGGTGTCGGTGTAAATCTGCCGGGCCAGGGTTCCGCTCGTGGCGGGGCCCGCCTTCAGCGCGTCGAGCACGGCGGCTTCACGGGACAGACGGTGTCCGATCAGCCAGTCGATACGGGCAGCAGGGTCGGGGATCGGCGCGCCATGACCGGAATGCAGAACGCGCCAGTCGCCGTTCCGGAGCCTGCGACAGGAGGCCATGAAATCCGTCAGATCGCCATCGGGCGGCGAGACGAGAGAACTGGCCCAGCCCATGACCAGATCGCCGCAGAAGAGCGTGTCGCCCCAGGCAAAGCTCAGGTGATTGCCGAAATGTCCGGGCGTGTGCAGCGCGGTCAGGTCCCAGCCGTCGCCCGTGACCGTGTCGCCATCCGCAAGGGTCAGGTCGGGTACAAATCCAGTGTCCACGCCTTCTCCGCCGGCCATCAAGCCTTGCGCGGCGAGGCGTTGCATCACCGGGCTGCGACCGCCGCGCGCGTCCGAAAAGGCGTAGACCGGTGCGCCGGTGCGATCGCTCAGCGGGGCCGCGAGCGGCGAATGGTCGACATGCGCATGTGTGACGAGGATCGCCGAAACCCGCGCGGTGCCGACGGCCTCGAGAATGGCGTTCAGATGAGCGGGATGCGCCGGGCCAGGGTCGATCACCGCGATCTCGGCCTCACCGACCAGATAGGTGTTGGTTCCCCGGAATGTCATCGGGGACGGGTTCGGCGCGAGGATCCGACGCAGGCCGTCGGCCAGCCTGTCGGGTCGGCCGGGCAGCGGGCGGAAATCGGGTTGCGGGTCGGAGTCCATACGAGCAAGAGCATCAGGGTCGTCGGGGAAATGCAATCCCTGTCGCTTGCGGTCATTCCGTTTTGACGGAGGCTGGAGTAGCGTGGCGGCATGACCTTTGACTGGCTCAAGAACTACATGCCCCGCGGCATCTACGGCCGTGCCGCGCTGATCCTGATCCTGCCGGTGGTGACACTGCAACTGGTGGTGTCGGTGGTGTTCATCCAGCGGCATTTCGAAGGTGTGACACGGCAGATGAGCCGCGAGATGGCGCGGCAGGTCAACACCGCGCTGGCGCCGGAATGGGCGGACAGCCAGGCGATGGCCGAGGCGCTCAACATCGACTTCCTGCCGACATCCGCTGCCGACATGCCGGTTGGCGACCTGCGACGCTGGTACGATTTTTCCGGCATCGTAGTGATCCGGACGCTGCACGACCAGGTTATCGGCCTGGAACGTGTGCATCTTGTCGATGACTGGACGGTCTTTGTCTGGGTCCAGCGGGGCGACCAGCCGCTTCGCAAGATAGAGTTCGCCCGAGAGCGCGTGTCGGCGTCGAATCCGCATCAGCTGTTGGTGAACATGGTGGTGTTCGGCGCGCTGATGACCCTGATCGCCTTTCTCTACCTGCGCAACCAGCTGCGCCCGATCACCCGGCTGGCCGAGGCCGCCGAGGCCTTTGGCCGGGGCCGGCACCTGCCGTATTCGCCCTCCGGCGCGGTCGAGGTTCGCTCGGCGGGGCATGCCTTTCTCGACATGCGGGCGCGGATCGAGCGGCAGATCGAACAGCGCACCATGATGTTGTCGGGAATCAGTCATGACCTTCGCACGCCACTGACCCGGTTGCGGCTGGGTGTGTCGATGCTCGAGGACGAAGATCGCGAGCCATTGGAGCGCGATATCGACGACATGCAGAAACTGATCGACGCCTTCCTGGATTTTGCCCGTGGCAATGCCGACAACACCCAGCCCGAACCGACCGCGATTCCGGATTTCGTGCAGGGCGTGGTCGATGATTGCCACCGCAGCGGCACGCCGGTGACGTTGGTCAGAGCGGATGGGGCAGGGCAGGTCACGCTGCGCCAGTCGGCGATGCGGCGGTCGCTGGAAAACCTGATCGGCAATGCCGAACGCTATGGTACGCGATGCGAGGTCTCGGTGGCGCTGACGGAAAAATCCCTGCGGATCCGGATCGAGGATGACGGCCCCGGTATCGCCGCCGAACACCGCGACGCGGCGCTGCGGCCTTTCGTCAGGCTCGATCCGGCGCGCAACCAGGACAAGGGATCCGGCGTCGGCCTCGGGCTGGCGATCGCCGCCGACATCGCCCGTGCGCATGGCGGCGTGTTGCGGCTGGGCCAGAGCGAGGCTCTGGGCGGATTGCGGGCCGATATCGTGATCGCGCGTTAGACTGCGCGAGCCCTGCCTTGCCGGTCCTGTCAGGGCCGGACAATGGTTGCCCTGCCCAAATTCGGGCATCCGTCACGAAATATGTTGAAAAAATCATCGCGAATGTAGGATACAGGGAACGTTCGGCTACGACCGTATACAATGATAGACTGAAACAGGGCCTTCGGGATGTCGGCATACACTTACGTTCACGACGTGATGCTACGGGACTGTGAACCATCGGGGATCGTCTTCCTGCCCCGATATTTCGAAATGGTGCATACGGTCATCGAAAACTGGCTGGATGAGGCGCTGGACTGGCCGATGAGCCAGATCCAGGGCAGCGACGGGTTGTCCCTGCCATTCGTGAACATCTCTGCGGATTTTCCGGCCCCCAGCCGGTTGGGCGATCGCCTGACATGGCGGCTTGTGGTCCGAGAGGTGCGCCGCAGCAGCATGTGGCTGGAACTGACGGGGACCACCGGTGCCGAAACGCGGGTGACGGTGACCGGGACGCTGGTTCTTTCCGAAGCCGTGGCCCTGCGCACAAGGCGCTGGCCGGATGCCATCACCGAGCGGGTCCGCGATTACCTGGTCGCCCCCAAGCCCACCGCCGAAAAGGTGGCCGAATAGCTGACTATCCGGCGGCGCGTCGGGCGGCGGCCTGAAGGAATTCCATCAATTTGCCCCGGTCCAGCGGTTTCAGCAGCAGGTCGATTTCAAGACGCTTGGTGTCCTGACGCAATTGCGGCGATCGGTCCGCCGAAACGATGGCGCCGGGCAGGGGGCCGAGGCGCCGCACCAGCTCTTGATACAGCTCGATCCCGTTCGCGCCATCGCCCAGCTGGTAATCCAGCAAGAGCGCATCCGGCGCGATCTGCAAATCCTCCATCAGGTCAAGCGCGCTTTCGGCGTCTTCGCATTCGATGGCACTCACTCCCCAGCTTTCGATCAGGAGCGACATGGCCCGCCGCAGCTGCGGATCGTTTTCCACCAGCAATACGATCAGGCCGGATTGCTGCAAGCCCCGCGACGTGGTGCCGGGCACCTTGACCGGGCGGTGCAGCGCAGACTGCCGGGCGATGGGCACATTCAGCATGAAGCACGACCCCCGGCCGGGTTCGGACCAAAGCCCCAACGGATGCCCCAGCCGCGCGCAAGCCCGTTCCACGATGGCCAGCCCAAGTCCCAGCCCGTCATTGTCGCTGGCCTTGGCATCCAGGCGGCGGAATTCCTCGAAGATCGAATTCTGATCCGCTTCGGCAATGCCCGGTCCGGTGTCCCAGACTTCGATCCGGGCCGAGTCGCCATTGCGGCGCGCGCCCACCACGACACGCCCTGAATGGGTGTAGCGGATCGCGTTCGTCAGCAGGTTCTGGACGATCCGGCGCAGGTAGCTAGGGTCGGATTCCACCACATGCGAGCTGTCCACGATGCGCAGGCTCAGTCCCTTTTGCGCGGCCATCATCTCCATCTCGTCGCGCAGAGGGTCAAAGATCTCGCGCAGGGCCACGGGGCGGATGTCGAAACTCAGCCCGTCGGATTCCAGCTTCGAGATGTTGAGCAGTGCGTCGATGATCTGCTCTGCAGCCCCCAGGGCAGTTTCCGCCTTCGAAAGCACCGCCTGCTCGTTCGGCGTGTCGATCTGGTCGGACAAAGCCGCGATGAACAGCTTGGCCGCGGAGAGAGGCTGCAAGAGGTCGTGGCTCGCGGCGGCGACGAAGCGCGATTTGGAGGCGTTGGCCCGCTCGGCCGCGCTCAGCGCGTCTTCAAGTTCGAGCGTGCGTTCCATCACCCGCTGTTCGAGGATCTCGTTGAGTTCGTACAGCCTCTTGGCGGCTTCGCGTTCCGCCGTGACATCGGTGCAAGAGATCACGAAGCCCCGATCCGGCATCGCGCGGCCGAAGATGTGCAGGATGAGGCTGTCTCCGCGCTGCACCTCGAAGGACACCGGCTGGCGCAACCCGTCAGCGAGCGCCCAGCGTCGGAACGCGGCCCGGTCGATGCCACGCGTGAACTGGAACGCGTCGTCCAGATCGTCAAGCAATCCGATGAAGGACGCGCCGATCCGCAGCCGGCGGGCGGGGATCGACAGAAGGCTGCCCAGCTTGCTGTTCCAGCCGACCAACTGCGCGTTCTCGTCGAAAATGCAGACCCCCTGGTTCAGATGGTCCAGCGTCGCGCGGATCATGCGGGTCTGCTTGTCCCGCAGCTTGGCCTGCTCTTGGCGTTCGACGCGCATGATGTCGGTGATGTCGGTCTGAAGAATGACCGTGCCACCGTTCGCGGTGCGGTGTTCGGAGACCTGCAACCACCGATCATGCTTGAGCTGAACGTTGAACATCACCCGCCGGTCCTCGTGCCGCCTGCGACGCAGCTTGGCCCAGGTCCGGCGATCCTCCATGTCGGGTAAATGAAGATAGGCAGACCGGCTGACCCGGTCGACATAGTCGTCGAAGGGCAGCCCCGGTTGCAGATCATCGGCCGTGTCGCGAAAATCGCGGCAGAAGCGCGAGTTGCACATGACCAGGAAGTCATCGGGATCGAACAGCGCGAAGCCTTCCGAGATGGTCTCGATGGCGTCGGCGAGGTTGCGGCGCGCCGCTTCGGTTTCCGCATTTGCGCTGGCCAGTTGCGCATTGGCGTCATGCAGCAGGTCCAGCGTGCTTTCCAGTTCCAGCGTGCGTTCCCGCACCCGCTTTTCCAACAGCGCCGCGCGTTCGAACTGAGCATAGGCAGCGCCCGATTGCGACGTTCCGTACTCGACCCGGCGCATCAGGCTGTCGGTGATCTTGAGCAGCTTTTCGTTCTGCCGCTCCAGGCTGTCGCTCGGATTAATCAGCGACATCGGTCGGCTCCCGGCTCAGGGCAGGGTAGATGGCGACGCCGGTCAGGGTCTGGTTGACATGCATTCCGCCGATCTGCTCGCCATAGGTCGAAAAGCCCACGACGTTATGGGCGCTCAGCACGTCCGAGACGGCGCGGGTTTTCTGCAACCGCCCCGCCTCGATCCGGCGCAGGATGCAGTCGCAGCCCAGGATGACGTCCGGTTTGTCGTGCTTGGCCAGATCGCGCAATCCGCGGTCGAGATGATCGACCATGTCGTCATGGCTGGCCAGCGTCAGGACCATGCCTTCGTTGATCGCCGAAAAGAACACGAGGTCATGGTTTTCCTTGACCTGCTGGATCGCACGAACATGGTGCGCGTCGCCCAGGCGGACGACAACCGGATGCTCGGCAAAGGTGAACTGGTCCAGCTGGTTGGGGTCCAGCCCCAGCAGCCGCGCGTATTCCAGCGCGGCCGGTTCGGCGTTGATCTCGTGCACGATGCGGCGCTCGGGCAACGCGGAGGTCACGACCATGCGCTGTTCGGTGGGCACCAGGTGATCGAGGCTGAACACCCGGACCGGCCGGTCGCAGCGGATCACGGCGACGATCGCGGCGTTCTTCATGATGACCCCGTTGCGCGCAAGCCATGTCTGCCCGAACCGCGTCCCGTCGCCTGACGACCCGCCGAAGAGCGGCGTCGGGCCCAGCCCGGCGGACAGGAAGGCTGTCAACTGCTCTTCGCGAAGGCTCAGCCCGTCGACCATCAGAAAGGCGAATTCCGAGGTCCAGTCCGGCGATGTCTGCGTCAGGGCAAGCCGCGCCTCGATCAACCCTCCGGCGACAGTCTGCTCTTCGATATCGTCAAGGTCCTCAATGGCATATGTCAGGATGTTGAAGTGCGCGGACCGAAAGGCAACCGCGATGATCTGGTCCTCCTCGTAGCCGGACTGGCCGATCTCGCCCGCCGTGGTGCAGGCCAGCACATCCGCGCCCCCGAAGCGGTGCGCGGTCTCGGAGATCAAGCCGCCGAAATCCGCCTCGGGGGACACGAACAGGCAGACAAGCTCGAAAGGTCCCGGTCCGAGTTGCCTGGCGATCTGGTCGGCAGAATCTGCATCGTCGCCGTTCACTTGCGCGATTGCGACGACCTCCGTGGCGGGTTCAGAGCCTTCGGTATCAGGAAAAACCCTGCTTCCTTCCACGATCTGGATCCCATGTGTTGGCTGCATGGGATGATAGGGGGATCACATGTCGCTTGGCAAGACTCGGTTGAACCGCGCCTCTTGCGCAATCAGCACGGCCTGCGTGCGGCTGTGAACCCCGAGTTTGCGCATGATCGCGGTCACATGGGCCTTCACCGTGGTCTCGGCGATGGACAGGTCAAAGGCGATCTGCTTGTTCAGCTTGCCTTCGCAGATCAGGTTCAGGATCCGCGCCTGCTGGTTGGTGAGCGACGCGAGCCGGGTCAGCGCTTCTTCCGGGGCATCGCGTCCGCCGTCCTGTCCCTTGGGGTCGATATAGCCGTCCGGCACGAAGGAGTGCCCCGCCCGCACCGCGTCGAACGCCTTGCGGAACACCGCGCGCTGCGAATGCTTGGGCACGAACCCGTCCGCTCCGGCCTTGAGAGCATGGGTGATCATCCGGTCATCGGCCATCGACGATACGATCAGTATGGTCGATTTCGGCGCGGCGGTCCGCAGCCGAACCAAACCATCGAGCCCGTTCACATCCGGCAGGTTGAGATCGAGCAGGACCAGGTCGAAGTCGTCTTCTGACCGGACCTTGTCGAGAGACGCCTCCAGCGTGCCGGCGGTCTGGATGTCGACGAAGTCCGCGATCGACCGCAAGGTCAGCGCCAGGGCATCGCAGAACAGGGGATGGTCATCGACCACCAAGGCGGTCAGCGCGGTTGTGGGAATGTCTCGCATTGAACAGCTCACTTCTGTCGTCCTTTCGGCAGACGCGACGGCCATCTGCCAATCCTAGCAGAGTAGGACGAAGTTCGCGGCACGTCTCTAGCCGAAAGGTCTCATAGTCGGGACAGGCGTTACCGCTCGGGCAGAAGCCCGCGCGGATTGAGCCTCAGCACCAGCAACAGGATCAGACCCATGGTCAGCAGACGCATGTGCTGCACACTGTCCATCAGGTGATCCTTGAGCCAGGACCCGTCCGGCATCCCCGCCGTGAGACCCGACATCAGCAATTGTCCCATCGGTTCGACCTGCACCCAGAGGAACCAGATCAGGAACCCGCCCAGCACCGCGCCCAGATTGTTGCCCGACCCTCCGACGATCACCATCACCCAGACAAGGAACGTATAGCGCAGCGGCTGGTAACTGCCCGGCGTGAGCTGCCCGTCCAGCGTGGTCATCATCGCGCCCGCGACGCCGCAGATGGCCGAACCGAGGATGAACACCTGCAAGTGCCGTGCCGTGACGTCCTTGCCCATGGCGCGGGCCGCGGTCTCGTTGTCGCGAATGGCGCGCATCATCCGGCCCCAGGGGCTGTTGAGCGCCAGCTGCGCCAGCACCAGCAGCACGACCAGCACCGCGGCGAAGAGCACCCCGTATTCCAGCTTGACGTAGATCGTCGAGGCCGTGGTCGCGTCCATGCCGAACCCCGCCGCGCGTTCGACGAAAGCCGGATCGTTCTGCAGATCGACCTCGTAGGGCACGGGCCGGGGCAGGCCGATCACGTTCTTCACGCCACGTGCCATCCAGTCCTCGTTCTTGAGAACCGCGATGATGATCTCGGCAATGCCGAGCGTCGCGATGGCCAGGTAATCCGAGCGCAGGCCAAGCGCCGTCTTGCCGATCACGTAAGCCGCTCCGGCGGCCAGCACTCCGCCCACCGGCCAGGCCAGCAGCACCGGCAAGCCCAGACCGCCAAGATATCCCGTCCGCGCCGCGTCCACGGATTCCACTGCATCCACCGCCGGATCAAGCACCATGCGGTAGATGACCATCCCGACCAGCAGCACCGCAGCCGTTGCCCAGCCCCGCAGCTTGCCGGAGGTCCGCGACCACACCAGGACCGCCGCCACGATGGTCGCCGCTCCCAGCGTCAGCCCCAGCAGGATGCCGCCACCCCCGGCCTGCCAGGCCGCGCCCACCGGCGGCATCGAGATCAGCACCACGGCCAGACCACCCAGCGCGACAAAGCCCATGACCCCGACATTGAACAGCCCCGCGAGACCCCATTGCAGGTTGACACCCAGCGCCATGATCGCGCTGATCAGGCCCATGTTGAGAATGAGCAGCGCCGCGTTCCAGCTTTGCAGAACCCCGGTGCCCAGGATCAGGCAGGCCACAACGGCAAAAAGCAGAACCGTCCTCATAGCGATTTCCCCCGGAAAAGGCCCGTCGGCCGAAACAGCAGAACGATCACGAGGATCACGAAGCTGACCGCGAACTTGTATTCGGTGCTCAGGATTTGCACCAACCCGTCAGGCTCCAGCGCCGGCGGCATCAGGTAGACCAGCACCTTCTTCCAGGCATAGGTGATGCCGACCTCCGAAAACGCAATCACGAACCCGCCCGCGATGGCGCCCAGCGGGTTGCCCAGGCCCCCGACGATGGCGGCGGCAAAGATCGGCAGCAGAAGCTGGAAATAGGTGAAGGCCTTGAACGACTTGTCCAGCCCGTAAAGAACCCCGGCCACAGTCGCCAATGACGCCACGATCAGCCAGGTCACCAGAACCACGCGCTCCGGGTTGATGCCCGACAGAAGCGCCAGATCCTCGTTGTCGGAAAACGCCCGCATGGATTTGCCGGTGCGCGTCTTGTTCAGGAACCAGAACAGCGCCGCCACCACGACCACCGCCGTCACCACGGTGATGACCTGCGTTGTGCGCAGCGCCAGGCCTTCCTCGAGCCCCGTCATGTCGCGGAAGGTGCGCGCCGAGATCACGAACCGCTCGCCATCGGCAAAGCGGTGATCGTCGGGTCCGATGATGATGCGGGTGAACCCGTTGTAGATGAACATCACTCCCATCGACACGATGACAAGGATCACCGGCTTGGCCTTCTGCGCGCGGTAGAACTTGTAGACATATTTGTCGGTCAGGAGCACAATTGCCGCCGCCCCCAGGATGCCGAAAGGAATGGCCAGCAAAGCGGTGGGGAAGGGGCCAAGGCTGACGCCCATGCCCTGCAACCCCCAGGTCACAAGCACGGCGAACATGGTGCCCACCGCCATCGTGTCGCCATGGGCGAAGTTGGAAAACCGCAGGATTCCGTAGATCAGCGTCACGCCCAACGCGCCCAGCGCCAGCTGGCTGCCATAGGCAATCGCCGGGATCAGCACGAAATTGGCCAGCGCCACGATGCCGTTCAACAGATCGATCACTGTGCACCTCCGGTGGTCACGGGGCGCGTCCCCTGCTTCTTCTCTTCAAAAATATGCAATTGCCACATCTCCCCCCGCGCTCCCGTCATCCGCCCAGGAACGACCGGCGCACATCCGGGTTCGCCAAAAGGTCCTTGCCGGTACCGGAATAGCCATTGGCGCCCTGCACAAGCACATATCCCTTGTCCGCGATCTCCAGCGCCTGCCGCGCATTCTGCTCCACCATCAGGATCGAGATTCCGGTCCGCGCCACCTCGATGATGCGGTCGAACAGCTCGTCCATCACGATGGGCGACACGCCCGCTGTCGGCTCGTCCAGCATCAACACCTTGGGCTGGGTCATCAGCGCGCGACCCACGGCCACCTGCTGGCGTTGCCCACCGGACAATTCGCCCGCCGGCTGGTTGCGCTTTTCGCGCAGGATGGGGAACAGCTCGTAGACCTGCGCCATAGTGGTGCGGAAATCGTCGGTGCGGATGAAGGCCCCCATCTCGAGGTTCTCTTCCACCGTCATCGACGTGAAGATGTTCGAGGTCTGCGGCACGAAGCCCATGCCATGGCGCACCCGCGCCTGTGGCGTCAGTTGCGTGATGTCCTGTCCGTCGAGCAGCACGCGCCCCTCGCGCAGGTCGAGCATGCCGAACACCGCCTTCATCGCCGTCGATTTGCCCGCGCCGTTGGGACCGACGATCACCGCGATCTCGCCGCGTTCGACGGCGATGGTGCAATCGTGCAGGATGTCCGGTCCGGTCTTGCCGTAGCCGCCGGTCATGTTTTCGCCGATCAGGAACGGTCCGTCCTTGCCGGGCATCGGGTTCGGCTGCGTGCCGGAGGCCGTCAGCGTACCCTGTCCGTGCGGGTTGGTGATCGACGCGTCCTTGTTGCCGCGGTCGTCCTGATACGGGTTGCCGCTCATCCGACCGCTTCCTTGTTCTTGAGCCCTGTTCCCAGGTAAGCCTCGATCACGCGCTCGTCGGCCTTGATCTCGTCGATGGTGCCTTTCGCCAGCACCTTGCCTTCGGCCATCACGATCACCGGATCACACAGGCGGCCGATGAAATCCATGTCGTGCTCGATCATGCAGAAGGTGTAGCCGCGTTCGGTGTTGAGCCGGATGATCGCGTCACCAATAGTGTTCAGAAGCGTGCGGTTCACACCTGCGCCGACCTCGTCCAGAAACACGATCCGCGCGTCGACCATCATGGTGCGGCCCAGTTCCAGCAGTTTTTTCTGTCCGCCCGAAACCTGGCCCGCCTTGTGGTCGGCCAGGTGTTCGATGGTCAGGAATTCCAGCACCTCGTCCGCCTTGGCGCGCAGCGCGCGTTCTTCGTCCGCGATGCGCTTGCGCCCGAACCACGTGTTCCACAGGGTCTCGCCGGTCTGGCCTCCCGGAACCATCATCAGGTTCTCGCGGCAGGACATCGAACTGAACTCGTGCGCAATCTGGAAGGTGCGCAGCAGCCCCTTGTGAAACAGGGTGTGCGGCGGCAGGCCGGTGATGTCTTCGCCCGCCATGAAGACCTGACCCGAGGTTGGTGGAAGAACGCCCGCCACGACATTGAAAAGTGTCGTCTTTCCTGCGCCGTTCGGCCCGACCAGCCCGGTGATCGACCCGCTTGCGATTTCAAGCGACGCGCCATCGACGGCGTGAAAGCCGCCGAAATGCCGGTGCAGGTTCCTGACTTCGATCATATGTCATCCACAGCGTCGAAACGCCCCTCGGTAACTTGAAACGGCGCAGGAAGTCCTGCGCCGCTTGTGTTTGCCTGAACCGGCGGGATCAGCGGTAGCCGACCACTTTCAACGCGCCGTCCTCGACGACGAATTCGGCATAGCTGCCAGCCGCTTCGCCCGACCCGACCAGTTCGACACCGGTTGCGCCCGCGTAATCCACGTCGCCGCCATCGGAGAGGATCTGGATTGCCTTGGCCAACTCGCCCGGCAGGATCGTCTCGCCGGGAGCGTTGGCGACCATTTCGATCTTGCCGACATAATCGGCAGGATCGCTTGACCCGGCTGCCGCCATCGCCAGCAGCATCAACGCCGCCGCGTCATAGCTTTCGCCCGCATAGACGCTGGTGCCGTCGATGCCCGCCGCGCTTGCCATCTCGGCAAACTTCGCACCGCCTTCGTTGTCGCTTCCCGGCGCGGTGCCGATGGTGCCGTCGATGTCGCTGCCGAAGGCTGCGGTCAGCGAGTCGCCGATCATGCCGTCGCCCAGCGCGAACATGTCGAAGGCCCCGCTGTCGATCGCGCCCTGGATGACACCCGCGCCACCCTGGTCGACATATCCCAGCACGACCAGCGCGTCGCCACCGGCCGAGGCCAGCGAACCGACTTCGGCCGAATAATCCGCCTTGCCGTCTTCATGCGGCGTCGACAGGGTCACGGTGCCGCCACCGGCCTCGTAGGACGATTGGAAGGCGTCGGCAAAGCCCTTGCCGTAGTCGTTGTTGGTGTAGGTGACGGCGGCTTCGCTGATGCCTTTTTCCAACATGATGTTGGCCAGCACCTCGCCTTGGCGCGCATCCGACGGCGCGGTGCGGAAGAACAGCCCATTGTCCTCGGCGTCGGTCAGGGCAGGCGATGTGGCCGAGGGCGAGATCATGACCATGCCATTCGGCACCGCCACGTTGGCCAGGACCGCGCCGGTCACACCGGAACAGTCGGGGCCCATCATCGCCTTGATCCCGTCGCTGGTGATCAGGCGCTCGGCGGCGGCAGTGGCTGCGGCGCTGTCGACGCATGTCGAATCCGCGCGCACCGATGTCACGGTTGCGCCATCCAGCAGCGCGCCGCTTTCGGAAACCTCGTTGATCGCCATCTCGGCGCCGGCGGCCATGTTCGGGGTCAGGGATTCGATCGGGCCGGTGAAACCCAGGATGATCCCCATCTTGATCTCGTTGGAATGGCTGTCCGCGAAGGCGGCTCCGGCCAGCAAGGCTCCCGCCGCTGTGGCTGTCAGTAACTTTTTCATGTGTTCACTCCCATGTTGGAACATCGTGATGTTCGCGGGTGACGATATTCATCTGCCAGGAAAAAGAAAAGACCTCTCGCGCAGGCGCCGCACGCTGCGGGATCGCCCGAAAATCAATGTCTTGCAGCCGATGACACGTGAATTTCTTCAGGTTTTGCCCCGATCCGGTCGGGCGCACGCATTCCGTCTCGCGCTTGCCGTTGCGGCAAGGTCGCCCATATGGATGAAGCACGAACTGCTGCATTCGGAGATCTGAGACATGACCATCCTGCGCCGCCTGACCCTGCCGGCATCTCTGGCCCCGTATCTGGCCTTGCTTCTGGTCGCCGCTCCGGTGACGTCGGCAATGGCGCAGGTGACATCAGAAACCCTGCGGACAAGTGCCGGCACGATGCAGGTCTCGGCGGTGGTGACCGGGCTCGACACGCCTTGGGCGTTCGGCTTTCTGCCCGATGGCAAGATCGTTCTCACCGAGCGCGAAGGCTCGGTGCTTCTGATCACGCCGGGCGAGGCTGCCGTGCCCCTGCGCAACCCGCCCGAGGTTTATCCGGACGGGCAGGGCGGGTTGCTCGATGTGCTTGTGCCACGCGACTTTGCGCAAAGCCGGGAGCTGATCTTCACGCATTCCAAACGCCAGGGAAGCGGCAGCGGGACGGCGGTGACAAAGGCCAGGCTGAACGCCGAGGGCACCGCGCTGGAACGCCATGTCACGATCTTCGAGATCGCCCCCGGCTCGAGCGGCGGGCGGCATTTCGGGTCGCGCATTGTCGAGGCACCGGATGGCACGCTTTTCCTGTCCGTGGGTGACCGGGGAGACAGGCCGGCGGCGCAGGACTTGGGATTGCACAACGGGTCGGTGCTTCGGATCACGCGGACCGGGCAGGTGCCGTCGGACAACCCGTTCGCGCAGACGCAAGGCGCGCAGCCCGAGATCTGGTCCTATGGCCATCGCAACCCGCAAGGGGTTGCGTTTGATGCCAATGGCCAGCTCTGGGTCAATGAACATGGCGCGCGGGGCGGAGATGAGGTCAACCGGATCGAGAAAGGCGCGAATTTCGGCTGGCCGGTCATTTCCTACGGACGGCACTATTCGGGCCGCTCCATCGGCGAAGGCACCGAGAAACCGGGCATGCTGCAACCCGCCGCCTACTGGGATCCCTCGATCGCGCCCTCGGGCATGGCGTTCTACAACACTGGCCCGGTCTCGGACTGGGCCGGCGACATGTTCGTCGGCTCACTCAAGTTCGACTATATCGCGCGGCTGGACGGGTCGCCGCTGCGCGAGGTCGAGCAGATCAAGGGCGACAGCACCCTGCGCGTCCGGGATATCCGCCAGGCGCCGAACGGCGACCTCTGGTTCCTGAGCGTCGGCAACGGAGCGCTCTACCGGATGTCCCGAGCGGGTTCGTGACACGGCGCGCGATGCGGTCCTGACGCCTGGTGATCAAGCCGAAACCTTTGCAGCAGGCGCCTCCTGACACGGGCTCGCAACAACCGGTTCTTGGCGCGTGTTGTGCAAAGACTGGGCAGATTTCGCTAGGAGGCCGAAATAATGCGTTACATCCAGCGAGATTCTGCCTAATTTTCCGGGCACGGAAAGCCTTTCTTTGACCATAAGCGCATTTCAGGCTTTGGTCCTTTTCGTCGTGGCTTTGGAATTTCACGAGTCATGCTGTTCGATAGTATCCAGGGGAAAGATTATGATTATGAATTACCAACGCCCTTTCGGGAGTGAAGACGGGGCTGCTCGGGAGATTTTGAATGCCTAGTTATTTCGAGATGATCAGGGCGAACGGGCTGTCTCGTTTCAAGGTCCAGATCGAAGATCCGCGCGCAGAGAACGGCGGCACCAACCCGCCCGGAAGCTGGACATATGTCGAGGGTGACGGCGACGACGGCTTCCAGCTAGGCACGCAGGGGACAGGTCACTATTTCTGGGGCGAGGAGGACGGCATCGTCCAGCTCAATCCGCCGCAGCTGGACAGCGTGTTGAGCTACACCATCCTGGTGCCCGAAGGGGAAGGTGGCGAATGGACGGTCCGCATCATGGGATCGCGCGACTCCGATGAACCGGAAGACGCGCGCAACGATGCCTGGTTGCGGGTCAACGGGGATTCCGAAGCTTTCCTCGTCAGTGACGTCAATGCCGTATCGCAGCAGGGTTTCGTGAAGGTCTTCGGCGGCGGCACGGAAATCTGGGGCGGCTATACCGGAGTCGATTCCGCGAATCCTGCCGAGAAGAATTTCCTTGCAACATTCGATCTTGAACCCGGTTTCCATACGATCGAAATCGCGGGTCGAAGCCAAGGATACCACATAGACTTCTTCGACGTCTACAAAGAGCGGGAGCCTTGGAAATTCGCATCGGATTCGCCTTTTGTCGAAGACGGACCGACCGATCCGACTGACCCAACCGATCCGACTGACCCAACCGATCCGACTGACCCAACCGATCCAACGGATCCGACCGATCCAACGGACCCGACCGATCCAACGGAACCGACCGATCCG
>NZ_JAIPUT010000154.1 GCF_020055635.1 Marivita sp.
GTCAGAGACGAAGTCGAGCGACCAGCGCTGGTTCGGCCCCTGAGGGATCGCCATGGGCGCCCTGGTTCCGATCGCGCGCTTGCGTCCGCCCCGTTTGCGAACGGTTAATCCTTCTTCGCGGTAGAGCCGGTAGAGCTTCTTCCAGTTCACCTCCCA
This sequence comes from Marivita sp., assembly GCF_020055635.1. Lineage (GTDB taxonomy): Bacteria > Pseudomonadota > Alphaproteobacteria > Rhodobacterales > Rhodobacteraceae > Marivita. Next base: position 157 of record NZ_JAIPUT010000154.1, read on the forward strand.
ACCTTCGCGTCTCAGCAACATCTGAAGCCGCCGATACCCGAAGCGCCGCCGCTCCGAGGCCAGTTCCTTCATCCTCACGCGCAGCTCCGTGTCCGCCGGGCGCTTCGACTTGCGCCGATACACCCGGGGATCGATCCCGGCCAGCGTACACGCTCGCCGTTGCGAGTAGCTCTTTTCTGCCATGGCCCAGTCCACCGCTTTCCTTCGTGAGCCGGGCGTCACCAGTAATGGGATGGTCCGCCCCGCATCCAGACGCCAAACTTGGCGCATTGATCAAAGGAGGATTTACTGATGCGCACAAAACCAAACCCAGACGCTGCAGCCTACGGTATCGACATCGGCAAGAAGGTTTTTCACGTCGTCGCAATGGACGCTGCGGGACAGCCAATACAGCGCGCGAAGTTTGCTCGAGAGACGTTGCTTCGTTTCTTTGAAGCTGCCAACTCAGTGCTCATTGGCATGGAAGCCTGCGCTGGTTCACAATGGTTGGCGCGCAAGCTGATCGCTCTGGGTCATGATGCTCGGATCATCCCGGCCAAATTTGTGAAGGCTTATGTGAAGTCCAACAAGTCGGACACCATCGACGCCGAAGCCATTGCTGAGGCGGTCACCCGACCGACGATGCGCTTCGTGCAAGTGTGTTCAGATGAGCAGGTCGATTTGCAGGCCTTGCATCGTATCCGGGATCGCCTTGTGCGCAATCGCACGGGTCTGATGAACCAGGCACGCGCGTTTTGCATTGAGTATGGTTTGGCGATGCGCACCGGCGCTGGTGGCTTTCACGCGGACATCCGCCGTCATCTTGCCAATGAAGAGAACGATCTGTCCGGCGCAATGCGCACTTTGCTCACCAGTTTGTTGGACGATCTCGATCACTTGGAGCGCCGTATCGCCGAGCTGTCCAAAGAGATTGCAGCCATCGCCCATAGCGACGAGACGATCAAACGTCTGCTGACTATCCCCGGCATCGGCCCACTGGGCGCAACCGCGCTTGAACCGCTCCGGGCTTGCCGGAGGCTGACTTTGGTTTGCTCTGATCCCCACGAACTGGACAGTTCGAGGCTGGAGTTTTCGGCTAAGCTTTCCAGGCTGGGAGAGGAGGTGAGAACGATGAAGGAATCGTAGTTCACGGAGACGCAGAAGGCGTTCATCCTGAAGCGGGCGAGGGGTGCCCGCTGTGTGCGGAGATCTGCCGCAAGGCGGGGACCAGCCAAGCGACCTACTTCAACTGGAAGAAACGATACGGTGGATTGCTGGTGGATGAGATGCGTTGATTGAAATCGCTCGAGGCGAGGAGAGCCGGCTGAAGAAGATCGTGTCGGATCTCAAGCTCGACGGAGTGATGTTGCAGGACGTCATCCGCCGAAAGCTCTGATGCCTGGCCGGATGCGCGAACTGGTTCGCGGAATGTGCATCGATTGGGGCGCGTTGATCCGCGGGGCTTGTGGGAGCCCTTCAGTTCGACACCTTCACGTTCCACTACAAATCCCCGCGCACCGACCAGACGGCCATCGAACGACGGATCAAGGAGATTGCAGAGACACGCGTGCGCTATGGCTACAACCGCGTGCATGTGCTGCTGCGCCGGGAAGGCTGGGAGATCAACATGAAGAAGACCCGCAGGATGTACAATGAGTTGGGCCTGCAACTCCGGAATAAGCACCTGAAGCGCCGGGTGAAGGCGAAGCTGCGCGAAGACCGCCAGGAGGCCGCGGGGCCGAACGAGGTCTGGGTCATGGACTTCGTCCACGACCAGCTCGCCATGGGCACCTCATTGCGCTAGTGCACCGGACGAAGCAATCTCCCGGTTTGGCCGGCGCGGGCGCGCGTATCTCTATTGACGACGAGGGCCGCTTCCTCGACAAGATATTTATCGAACGGTTCTGGCGATGACTGAAGTATGAGTGCACCTACGTGCACGTTTGGCAGACATATTTGCAGGGCTGCCGACGTGGATCGGCTTCCATCCATCGCCGGCTACAAGCTGTCCTTGGCGGCAAACCGTAGGATATGGCCCACAGCAGCAGAACGACATTCATGCGACCCTATCAGCGGGCCCGGAAAGTATCCCAGTCCGACAGATCCTGTCCAAGGGACCACCTTATCAATTCAGCATAAATAAGGAGTAGTAGGATGCGGGGAAAGCACATCATTCTAACTCTGGGACGCAGCGGATCCAACACGCTGGTCGACATGTTCAACCAGAATCCTGCAATCCTCAACTTTGGGGAGGTATTAGGCGAGTGGAACCGGATCCGACGTGTGCAGCGTGCTCTCAGGCTCTTTCAAGACGGTGATCAGGCGTACCTGGACGCAGTTCTTTGCAGCAAAATGCTTCAGCGCACAGCGAATATGGTGCGCACCGTTGGCAAGATTAGGGCCGGAAAATGGTCAGAGGCAAAGCGTATGCACAAAATTCGAACTGTTGGTTTCAAGGAGTTTTCACTTAATTTTCGGCGCTACGGTCTTCCGAACTACGTCGCCAACGCAGCTGACGTTAAAGTCATTGGCTTAACTAGGAGCAATGTACTGAATCGCATGGTCTCAACCGCGTTTCTTGAGGCGACCGGGATAGTGGCTTCAACCTCAGCACAGGCTAAGGCGACACACCAGAAGCTCCATCTCGATCCGGATTCTGTAATAACGAAGCTTGAGGTTATTGAGCAGGAGAACCAAGAACTGACCGACATCCTCGACGCTCTGGCGCCGTCACGCGTTTTTCGACTAGACTATGAAGATCTCTATGCTGATGAGATGCATACGGTTACAAAACTCCGCTCCGTCTACGCATTTCTTGGCGCTCCCGACGTAATCCCGAGGGTACGGATGCGCAAAATCGTTCATCGCAATCCACTTTCCGCTTTGGATAACGGTCATGAAGTCGCCGAAGTTATTGCAACCTCGCGTTTCGCCGCTTACCTTCCAGACGGCGATAAATCCTAAGCAGGTTAACTGTACAGTCCCGGATGATCACATAGACCGTCGCCGGCGGGCGCTGTTCGTGGCACGCTCGATCCTGAGCGGGGTTCGGGACGGGGGACGAGCATGCTGATCTCTCTTCACAAGCAGGCGACGACGACACCGAAGGTCCGGGCGGCGATTAAGGCCA
>NZ_JAIPUT010000070.1 GCF_020055635.1 Marivita sp.
ATCTCACCGCGCCAACTGAACCGCGCCTTCACCTCGGCCAAGCACATGGCCGGGGTCAAGAAGCCCGCCACCTTGCACACGTTGCGGCACAGCTTCGCCACCCACCTGCTGGAGGCCGATACCGACGTGCGGGTGATCCAAGTGCTGCTCGGGCATGCCAAGCTGACGACCACCGCGCGATACACCCACGTGGCGACCAAGACGATCCGCGACACGGTCAGCCCCTACGAGATGCTGGCAAGGTTGCAGGACCAGACCGTGAAGCGAAGCCTGGAGTGACCGGACGCCGGGGTGGCCCGGCCCAAACTGGAGATCGCTGACATCTTCCGCGCGCATGGTCCTGCGTGGCGGCGGGCCAATGCGGGGCATGTCAGCCTGACCCAGCTCAAGGTCATGTCGGCGATCGAAGCCTGCCGGTCTGAGGCGCTCGGCGGGCATGTGGCGGGCTGTGCCAAATGCGGCCACCATCACGTCGCCTATAACTCCTGCAAGAACCGGCACTGCCCGAAGTGCCAGGGGCCAGCGGCGCGTGACTGGATGGCGGCGCGTGCCGAGGACCTGCTGCCCGTGGAATACTTCCACGTCGTCTTCACGATGCCAGCCGAGATCGCGCAGATCGCCTACTGGAACAAGAAGGCGATCTATGGCCTGCTGTTCCGGGCGTCTGCGGAAACGGTCATGACCATTGCAGCCGACCCCAAGCGCCTCGGTGCCCGGGTCGGCGTGACCAGCGTGCTCCATACCTGGGGTTCGGCGCTGACACACCATCCGCACGTCCACATGATCGTCCCAGGCGGTGGCCTGTCGCCCGACGGCGCGAGGTGGATTGCCTGCAAGCCGGGGTTCTTCCTGCATGTGCGGGTTCTGTCGCGGTTGTTCCGGCGCCTGTTTCTGGAGGGACTGATGGATTTGCACCGGGCCGGTCAGCTGGCCTTCTTCGGCGATCTGGCCGAGCTGGCCAGCGCGGACACCTTCACCGCCTGGCTCGCCCCGTTCCGCAAATCCGACTGGGTGGTCTATGCCAAGCCGCCCTTCGGAGGACCCGAGGCCGTGCTGGCCTATCTCAGCCGCTATACCCACCGCGTCGCCATCTCCAACGCGCGCCTGGTCAGCGCCGATGCCCATGCCGTGGCCTTTCGCTGGAAGGATTACCGCATCAAATCCGGCGATCGGCAAAAGGTCATGCGGCTGGTCACGCCCGAGTTCATTCGCCGCTTCCTGATCCATGTGCTACCTGACGGCTTCCACCGCATCCGGCACTACGGCCTGCTGGCCAGCGCGACCCGCAAAGCCAACATCAGAATGATCCGCGCCTTGCTCTGCGTCCAGCGGCCTGAGCAACTCGCCGTGCAGGAACCACAGACCGAGATCGCCCCGCTCACCCTGCGCGAACCGTGCCCCTGCTGCGGCGGCCCCATGCGCATAATCGAGATCTTCCGGCGCGGGCAAAAACCGATGTCGCGCGCCCCACCGAGGGAGCAGGCCGCATGACATATCGCCCGTCATCCATTACGGAGCACCACCGGCTACAGCCCGCAGACCCGGTCCGAACGGCGTGTGCTCGATCGTCTCCAGTGCGTCACGAGGCGGCAATAACTCCAAAACGCAAAGCCTTGTTGAGATCATCGGCCGGGTTTGCGACCGTATCAGGCACCTGGAGCGCCATCAGCAGCACTCCGGATGCAACCGTCGCGCCAACCGTCCGCGCACTTTCCCCATAGCCTGATCCAAGACCTACGCGGCTTCCTCCTTGGGAGGTTTTCCAACGCGGGTCGTGGTCGCGCGAGTGACCAGCGTTCCGCCGCGACCAGCATCAGAAAACCTTCACCATTGCTGCCATTCACCGGTGACTTCGATAATGCGATGCAGCTTCACCAGACCGGCCTTTCATGCGTAGCGCAGCATTTTCGGCGACCGCGAGGCGGCTTCGCGGACAAAGACGCCCATCGTTGCGTCTTTACTTGCGGGCGACGCGCGGCGCTTGACTTGGAGTAAGATGCGGGCTTCAGGTCATCGCAATTCTCGGAATACTGAAAGGGCAAGGTCTAAAGCCAGATGGTTGACAGGCTCGTTCAAGCCTTCGTCAGTCTTCAATTGCTCCAATGAGTGAAACTTGCTTCTGGTATGCTGACCAATTTCGTCAGGCCCGGCATATCCCATCGACCAGTCCGAAAATGTTCGTCTTTCAACGACACCGCACCAACTGATTGACAAGTTCCTGTGACGAAAATCGTGAAGAATCCTCGCGTAATAGCAATCTTCGACTGCTGCCTGCTCCCCCTCCAAGACCTGGAAGAAAAGTTCGTCATGATACATGAGAACGCCAGTAATCTGATCTCGCGCGTTGTTCCGCTGAGAGACCTCTAAGATGTCAGACAAAGTTGCCTGATCGAGCGGTGATCGAGAGTGGCTAATATAGGCGAGTTGATACAGCAAGGGTGGGTCCTGAGCGTGAAGAAGGAGACCTAATACACCAAAATAGGTCAGGTTATATGACCATTCAAGCGATCGGCAGAATCTCGCTAATGTTCGAGCAATTGACCACTTCAGGAAGCGCGGGCGCAGCATTCTGCTGTTTGCCAATAATGCTTTTTGCGCAACGCTGCCGTGGCTCCACTTGCAGCGACATTACACTATCGCCCAAACGGCCTGGCTCGCGCAGGCAAGCGGCGTCACCTACGAGGATTACCTGTGTGTCACGCGCCAACTCCTGCGCCAAAATTGATAAGCTCGCGCCTTGGAACGGTCAGGTCCGACTTGTCACGCGCGAGCGAACGGCCTTGTCCTCGACAGTATCGCCGGGGCGCTGGTCAGCGAAGCCTAATCGCTGCCGAACGCAGGACGTCAGCTGATCGCCGGAACTCGGCGGCCTTGGATGCGTAGTTCTCCATCGACCATGCTCGACCAGAGGCTTCGGCGTCGCGGGCCATTCGGTCTGCCAGCACTGCCCGTTCCTCGACAATGCGCAGCGCAACCCCCAGCGCCTCGTCAAGGGAGCCGTTCTGCTCGTGTGCGAGGGTCTTGGCCGAGTACGCATGGCCGATCTGGCAGCGATAGCGCAGCGGGGCCTCTTTCAACTGCGAAAGAGTTCCACCGCACTCAGGACAGGAGAGGGGCGCGACATCGGCAATTTCGTCAATCACTCCGGTCTGGGACGGGCGGCCAAGTGCGATCTCGATTTCAAGTTCCAGCGCTCGCGGCGTCGGGAACTCTGGCCCTGGCGGCTCTTTCGCCAAGGCCACCATCAAGTTGGCGAGGTCCGCGAGTGGCGCGCGGTAGTCAATGTCGCCCGCCTCAAGCGCGCCTCGCGGCATGTCCGGGGCCTCGGCGTCAGCAGGGCTTTGGACCGCCGTCAGCCCGCCACATTGCGCTATTGCTGCGAGGCCCGCGGCCCCGTCGTTCAGGTGGCCCGAAAGGACCAGCCCGATTGCACGCGGGCCATAGCTGGCCGCCACCGAACGGAACAGGGCATCGACAGCAGGCCGCGCCATGTTCTCGCGCGGGCCTCGGCCCAGCCTGATTTCGCCATCGACGAGAAGAAGGTGACGACCGGCTGGCGCGACATAGACATGCGCCTGTTCAGGATGTTCACCGTCCTTTGCCGTGGACACCGTCAGGGGGCCACAGGCGTCGAGAATGCCAGCAAGAAGATTGCGGCCCTCTGCTCCGACATGGACCACGACAAAGACCGGGGCAGGCAAACCGGCAGGCAGACGGGGCAAGATCTGTTTCAGCGCCGAAATGGACCCGGTAGACCCGCCGATCGCGATCACGCGTCCCTCAGACATGGTCACGTGACCTGTCATGCTGAACAACCGAAGCCAGGCTCACGCGCAGGGTCGTCCAAGCGGTAACAGGGGGATCAGGGAAGCCCTGTTGTCGGAAGGCACGACGTGCCTCCTTTCTTACGGTTGTGATCCCTCCGACCACGCCTGCCTCAGCTCGATTGCGGCGGAAGCGGCTGTTTCGGCGTGCCGTGCAGCCGAGGATCAACCTGACCCAGTTCCGTCACGGTTTCCCCAAGGGGCTTCGGGGCTGCCAGGTACTGGAACTCCCCATTGCCGTCCGGGCTGGAACCCTCGGCCCAACGGCCCTCGGCACTCTCGGTGCCTTCGGAGCAATTCCAGAACTGGTAGGCGACCTCGGACATCTCCCGTTCCTGCGGAAAGGTATCGGGCACCGGCGTGGCGCCGAGACCGTCGGCCTCAAGCTCTTGTATGGCGGCAATCCACTGATTTTGATGCATGGTGTCGCGAGCGATCAGGAAGGACAGCATGTCCCGGATGCCGGGATCGTCCGTCATCTCGTAGAGGCGGGTAACCTGAAGGCGACCTTGACTCTCGGCCGTAACATTGAAGCGGAAGTCGGCCAGCAGGTTGCCCGAGGCGATCGTGTAGCGGGACGTCCAAGGATACCCGACGCTGTCGGTCGGCGTTGCGCCTGCCCCCGAGACGATGGCATCTTGTGGGTTCATACCGGCCACCAACACGTCCTCAAGGCGCGACCCACCCATCACAGCACCGATCGCGGAATTCTTGGCCGCATCCTCGCGCGCTTCGACGGGCGAGGTCTCGAGCAACCTCGCGATCATCGTCGCCAGCATTTCCACATGCGCGATTTCCTCTGTGCCGATGTCGAGGATCATGTCGCGATATTTCTGCGGAGCGCGACAATTCCAGCCTTGGAACAGATAAGTCATCATGACGCTGATCTCACCCCACTGCCCGCCGAGAACCTCCTGGAGTTTCTTGGCGTAGACCGGGTCGGGGCGCTCGGGCTTGGCGTTGTACTGGAACTGGTTCGTACGAAAAAACATGGTCGCATCTCCTCTGGGTTCAACACACAAACCGCAGGGTCGAAGGCTTGTTCCCGCACCGTTGAACGGGAACCCGGGCTTTGCCTGCTCGTTTCATGATTGACCACGTGCCACAGCGCAGCGAACATTCCCGCAATGCATCAACTTGACGAAATCCTCGGCCCGTCGCGCCAAGCCGCGCTTGGGCGCCTCTTGCCTTGCTTCGAAGCGTGCCTGCCTTCAGTGGGACATTGTCAGGGGCACGCGGTCGCCTTATTCGTGCTCGCCGCGCTGCGCAGCGACCCGGACCCGCGCGCCGAGGGTCTTCTCGCCACCCTGGGGTGCGGCGAAGACCTGCCGGTCCAAGGCGTCTCAGCGGTTGGCCGATCCCTCGCCGCACATCTGCGAACCGGTGCGCCTTGATCGGTTTTCAACATCGCCTCCTCGTTTCGATGCAGTGGCTTTGGCGTTATCTTACCTACGATCGCGGAGCGCGCCTGATCTCTGGCGACTATGTCGAGAGCGACAATCCGGACGCTGCCCCGATCCCTCGCGAGAGGCTTCGGCTCGGGACACCCTGGCAAGGCCCAGCCGAACAAGTGCTGACATCATCTGGGACTCGCGACGGCGGCGAAACCTGAAGGCTGCGGCAAGAACGTTCACCCCCACGCATCGGCCTGACACTCGCCAGACGTCCGTCCTCTCCGACCGGCATGGTCGGCTCGATGCTTGCCGTATTTTCGCCGCCGATTGTTTCGGCTTCGTATTGGTCCGGTGGGAACTCGCCGTCGCCCGACCCGTTCTGCCCGGGTGGGCCTTGGCATGGTTCGTCAATGGCCGGTCTTTCTTGGAGGTAGTGATGTGAAACAACAGGAAGGCGCGTTGACGGATATCGTCGGGGAGCTGGAGCGGTCGGCCGGGGAAACGGACGGAGATGCCGTGGAGGTCGGTCAGTTGATCGACGCACTGGACCATCGGGGCTACGGTCCTGCGCTTGCGGTCCTGCCGCTGATCGAACTGACGCCCATTGGCGGCATCCCGGGTTTTCCGACGCTACTCGCCCTGACGTTGGCCATTATCAGCGTCCGGCTTCTCTTAGGATACGACCATTTCTGGGCGCCGGGCTGGCTCAGACGACGACGTCTGAACTCGGACAGGGTGATCAAGTCAATGGAATGGCTTAAACCGATGTCGCTCCGGATCGACGCAAAACTGCACGAGCGGCTGTCGGGTTTCGCCGGGCGTACGGGGAGGCGCGCAGCCTGCATTGTGATCCTCGGCCTACTTCTCACCGTTCCGCCGCTCGAATTGATCCCGTTCGCGACATCCGGCCCGATGATCGTGATCGCGATTTTCGGCCTCGGTCTCCTGTTCCGCGATGGCCTCGTGATGCTCTTCGGTTTTGCAGGCGCCGCCATCGTCGTGGCTGGCGGCATTTGGGCGCTTGCCTCGGGTTCGAGCGGAGGCGTCTCGGGATGAGGACCGCGCATGACATGTCTTGAAGCCCCACCGGCGTTTCAGGGATAATGGCCGAAACGGTTTCAACATCCGGACAGCCGCTGCGCGCATCGGGCACGGAATCCTGTAGAGCGAGCCGGAGAGCCGCGGCGCGAAGCGTCGGCGCCTATTCCCGCCGTGTGTCAGGTGGTTTGGCGGATATCGGCGATGACAAGGCCACGCCCGGGCAAGGCCGGCATGTTCGCGAGATTTATCCTCAGGTCCTGCCTCGGCACGGTGTAGAGGATGTTGCGGGTCAGAAAGCGCATTGCCTCCTTCATCAGCACGATCGTCAGCCACTCGCCCGGGCAGCGATGCCCGGTATCGAACGCACCGGCGCCCTGCGGGACAAGCGTGTAGGGATCGCCCTGCCAACCGCGGAAACGCTCTGGCCGGAATTCTTGGGGAGAGTCCCAGAGGCGCGGATCGTGGTTCGTTCCATAGAGGTCGAGCAGCACCCAGTCCCCGGCTTGGAAGGCGTGCCCATGCCAACTGAATGCTTCGCAGGCACGGGCGCCGGCGACAGGAAAGAACGGATAGGCCCGCCGGACCTCCTGCACAAAGGCCTCGAGATCCTCCTCGTCGCCGGCGGCGAAGGCATCCGCCCAAGCAGGATGTTCGGCCAGCGCGTGTGCACCGAACACGATGAACCGCCCGACCGCGACCGTCGGGCGCAGGACGTTCAGAAGCTCGACGCTCGCCTCGGCAAGATCGAGCGACTTGCCGTCCGCGTCCACATGCGCGGCGATCGCCGCCAGCGCCGTTCCGTCCTCCGCCTTGATTTCGCCCCGGCGGGTACGCTCGATCAGGCCACGCGCCCAGATCTCCGACCGGTTTCGCAGGCGCCGCGCCCTCAGGAGCCGCGGCCCGATGCTGCCTGCGTGGTCGATCATCGCGCCGAATTCGCGGCTGCGTGCCTCTGCTTCCCGGTCCGACAGCGGAATACCTGCCCAGGCGCAAACGCTGCGCGTCAGCACGTCGCGAAGCACGTCGTGCAGGATCACACTCCCCTCGGACTGCCAGCGCGGGACAGCCGCGCGAAGCTGTTCGGCGAAGTCCGTCCGCGCCCGCTCGAGGGCCTGCGGCGACATCACCGCCATGAACATCGCCTTGCGCACGCGGTGTGCCTCTCCGCTCAGTTGCTGGACGCTGCCCTCGTCCTGCAACAACCGCAGGGTCGCTATCGGCATCGCCTTGGTCCGGTCGAAATGTCCGCTGTCGTAGACGAGCGCCGCAGCGTCCGCGCCGCGCATGCAGACGACCGGCGTCAGCATCAGGCGCGTGCGGAAGGCGTCCGAGCCCAGCCGGTCGCAGCGGGTCGAGACAAAGGTGTAGCCCTCGCGAAGCAGCGATAGGGAACTGTCCATCGACGACAGCTTCGGGATACCGGTCTTGCGAGAGGTGCGATCGTTGGCGGCGGCGGTAGAGCGCATGCCTGTCTCCATCGGGCAATGGCGAAGTTCGAGCGTGGCGGCGGGCCGGTCGGCCGGACATCTTCAAGCGAGGCGGGCGGTGCCGGCCAGCCGGACGGCGGGCGGTCAGCCCTGCGGCACGCCGGGATAGTCTTGCCGTTTCAGCAGCCGCGCAAGATGCGCCGCGTTCGACGCCGCGTTCGCCAATGCGGATTGCACCCCGTCCGGAACGCTGTCGAGGTCGATGTAGTTCGTCCCCTGCATGGCCTCGCCGACCCAGTACACGCCGGCATTCGCGGGAATGGTGAATCCCACGTCGTTCAACGCCTGAAAGCAATTTGCATGACATGTATGGGCGCCATCCTCGTTGCCCACGACCGCAACCAGCGCGACCTTGCCGGCGGCTGGCATCCGGCCGCGATCGTCAGTCTCGGACAGGAACGCATCCAGTCGCTCGAGAACCCGCCGCGCGACGCTCGACGGATGGCCAAGCCAGATCGGCGTGCCCAGGATGAAGATGTCGGCTGCAAGCAGCCGTTCGCGCAGCGTCGGCCAGTCGTCGCCCTCGCCCATGTTCGAAAGGACACCTGGTTTCACATTATGATCGAGGACGCGCTCAACCTCGCCAGTGACGCCGTGCGCGTTCAGCGCGGACATCAGGTCGCCGATCATCTTGTCGGTCGAACTGGGGCTGTCGGAATCCGATTGGCGAAGTGAGCAGTTGAGCGCAAAGGCTGTGAGTTGCTCGGCAGTATCGTGCATGTACGTGGCCTCCCTCGTGGTATCTTGTTCTCCAACGAGCGGCGCGACAGTGTGTTCCGCGAAGCAGGCCGCCATAGCGAGGTTCTAAGGCCACCCGCGGACCCTCGCTGCAAATCGCGACCCCGGTCGCGCCGCGACCAAAACTGGCTACGGGCAGATTGCGACCAAGTCGAATTTTATTACGCTGCGCCGCGCTTCCGAGGTGGAACTGGAGTGTTGCAAATTTGTTTTACCATCGGTCACCAACCACAAGGAAAGGAGAAGGACCATGGCTGACAACAAGAACGCCGATACACGCGCCGCATCCCAATCCGACCGCGACGATAGCGGTCAATTCAGCGGCGGTGACGCTGCGCGCGAGGCAGGCCGCAAAGGCGGTGAACAATCCTCGGGGAGCTTCGAACAAGGCTCGCAACGCGCAAGCGAAGCTGGGCAAAAGGGTGGTGAAGCATCATCCGGAAGTTTCGAGCAAGGCTCCGAGCGTGCGAGCGAAGCAGGCCGCAAAGGCGGCGAAGCGTCCTCAGGCAGCTTTGAGCAAGGCTCCGAGCGCGCACGCGAAGCAGGCCGCAAGGGCGGATCGCATTGAACTTCTTGAAGGTGGGTCCCCGTACACGCGGGGGCCTGCTCTATTGGTCTTCAGCAAGCGTATCATCCGTCTTTGCGGCATTTTATGCCAGGCGCGAAAAGACCCGCCGACCGATTTCGACCGAGATCCAGCGCGAAAAGGGCAAGGTCATCAACCAGACCGTCAGGCAAATCGATCCCGCCGCGCGGCGAGGTAGACGAGGAATCGTCGACTCCCTCCGGCGGCCGATCCTCCGGCGAATTACTGACCACCCGGGGGTGATACGCATCGACCGGCAAGGCTGAATCAGACCAAGCTGACACCGCTTCGATCTTCGAACTGGCAGAACCGCAGGGCGTCTTGCACATCCGTCGCCACGTGATCTGCGCCGGACCGGTCGGCCAGCCCTGGTTCCAAATCCGCAATCGTGCCTCCGATGAGAACCGGGGACGCTTCTGCCGTGGCCTTCCGGGCGGCCGTGACCAGCCGGCGAAGGTCCTGCATCCCAGTTGCGGGCGAAGCCGAGATCATCGTCGCGTTCAGACGCCGTTGCAACGGCGGTTGCGAGCTTTCGGCCCGCGCCTGAAGCATTGGCCTGACCCAGAAACCCCGGCGTCTGAGTTGCTGCCCCAGCAGGACCGCGCCCAGCCTATGATGCTCGCCGGCTGGTACCATAAGAAGGACCCCAGGCCCATCGACTGCAATGTCGCTGTGAAGATGGGCCTGTTCCAGGGCGCCCAGCAACCATTGCAACATGGCCGCCCCGACCGAGGTGGAGGCAAGGCTGATCCGGTCGTCCACCCAATCTTCGCCCAATGTGCGCGCAACGGCCGGAACGTAAAGGTCCGCGATGTCGTCAAAGCCGATGCCCTGGCTCGCTATCCGGTCGCAAGCTGACAGGCATGCGGTCTTGCTGCAACTGAGTGCGGCTTTGCGCAGCCTCGCCACGTGCCGCATCTCGATCGGACGACGGCCGGACCCGCGACTGGCCAGCTCGAGAATCAGATTTTCGGCCAAGGGCGCGACGGTGGATGCAACCTTTTCGCGCGTGCCGGACTTGGGCTTTTTCGGCATCGGATCACCCTTCGAAACCGCGCTTGCCTGGGGATCTGCGTCCGGAAGGCCTCCGTTCTTGGGAACGAGGACGGGCCGGTGCAAAGTTCACGCGGGGAATAAACTCATGGTGATGGAAACGCAGGCTGCCCGCAAGGGGCAGGCAAAGGTGACTTGGCGTGATTCTGCGACGCTCTCGGAAAAAAGAGACCGGCTCATTTCGCCGCGTTCAGCCTCCCTCCATAAATCATCGAGAGCTTGTCTTGACCTGTCACGGAATTGTGCCGGGGAACACGAAAAGTTCCAAGCTGCATTGCGGCGACACAGCGAGATGTTCGATTTTCTATTTGTCCTTGCTTGTCTCCTGAATCGAATTTCCGTTCAGTGCGGGTTAACAAGCCAAACCTACAATTTTTGCGGCAGAACGGCAAAGCTCGCATTTGGTGAACAGACGAAAAGCGTGACGGCCACCGCTCCAGTTGAGCCATGTAGCGGGTTCAAGACCAAGGTCCCGGGCGATCGCTCTTTCGAGCTTTGGGGATGCTGCTCTTTGAAAGTGGCACGGAGACCGCGCGCTGGTTTTGTCGGGTGCGCCCCACCATGTCATGCAGAGCGGCGATGCGGTTTTCGGTCGCCGGATGGGTAGCGAAAAGCCTGTCGCGTTTATGCGCGTGTAATGGATTGATAATGAACATGTGCGCAGTCGCCGGATTGCGTTCGGCCGCCTCGTTGTCGATCCCGGCAGCCCCAGAGGCGATCTTCTCAAGTGCCGAGGCCAACCAGAGCGGCTGGCCGCAGATCTCGGCACCGCCTTTGTCAGCTTCATATTCACGTGTCCTGCTGATCGCCATCTGCACCAACGCGGCCGCGAGCGGGGCGAGGACCATCATCAGGATCGTGCCCACAAGCCCAAGACGTTCCCGCGAGCCGCCAAAGAAAAGTGCGAAATTGGCCAGCATCGAGATTGCGCCGGCGAAGGTAGCAGTGACTGTCATGATCGCCGTATCATGGTTGCGGATGTGGGCGAGTTCGTGCGCAATGACGCCTGCCAATTCCTCACGGCTCAGGCTGCGCATCAGGCCGGTCGTCACTGCCACGGCAGCATTGGCGGGGTTCCGTCCTGTCGCAAAGGCATTGGGCTGTGGCGTGTCGATCAGGTAAACCTTGGGCTCGGGCAGGCCCGCGCTGCGCGCGAGTTCTGCGGTCATTTCGTGAAGGCCCCTATGGTCGCCCTGGGTCACCAAACGCGCGTTGTGCATCCGCAGGACCATCTGGTCCGAGTTCCACCACGTGTAGGCGTTCATGGCCGCTGCGATCACCAGAGCGATCACCGCGCCGCCCGAGCCGCCGAGCAGGTAACCCAGTCCCATGAAAAGCGCGGTCATTGCCGCCATCAGCATTGCTGTCTTGACATAGCTCATCTTGGTCTCCTGACCGTCAACTTGTGGCACGCAGAAATATGGGTGGGTGATTGCAGGGTGCAAGCAATTGCGGCACGCTAAAAGCCAGCAGGCAACCCATGCCGTATTTTTAGAACTTAGAAAAACGGTCCAAATCACGTTGGTACGAAGATCTCTTCAGCCAACAACCCAACTACGTCTCAGACGTATGGTATGCACCTGAATTCGGCATCAACTTGAGCACCACTCTCGATGCTCAGGCTTTCACATTTGATATCTCCGGTCACCTGCGCAGTGGGATGCAGAGTGACTTTACCACCTGCAATCTTACCACGGAATTGCCCCCGGATGGTGGTGCTCGCACTGTGGCGCCCCCGGCAGCCGCTCGGGGCGCCCGCTATCATCACCGACCGGACGTTCCGCCCGCCAGTGCCGCGCGAGCCGCGACGTTGAAGGGTTCCCCCACCGACAGGACGGCGCCCTGCGGCAAGCTGCGCTGCGGCACGTTATTCGGTCGGGAATGGTAGCAGTGGGATGTGCCGACTGTATCTCTGGCCGTTTCAGCGTCGTCTGACCATCGGCGGCGGCGACATCCGTAAAGGAAGAGGGGCGCGAATTCAGCCACCAGCAAGGAATTGCACCGCGACCGCTCCCGCGTAGATCGCGAGGAGGAGGATGCTTTCGGCACCGATACGCGCAGGGCCCTGTCGTTGCCGCAGGATCAGGCCGCCAATCAGGATGCCGGTCATCAGGAGCGCCGTGGCGATCCAGTAGTAATCTGCATCGCCTACAGCATGATAGAGCGAGCCCTCCCGGTAGGAGATGTCGGACGCCATCAGGAACAGAGTGTCGAAGGTGTTGCCTCCGATGATACCGCCCACCGCGAGCTGCAAGGCACCGCGGCGCACGGCAGCGACGGTCGTGACCAGTTCTGGCATGGAAGTCACGACAGCGGTGGCGAGCGCGCCCACGATTGAATCCGCGATCCCCGTCCTGTCGGCCAGTTCCGAGGCGCTCTTTGCGATCACGTAGCCCGCCGTGCCCATCAGGAGCATGAGAACTCCGAAGGTCAGGAACAGGCGTCGCGTGCTCTGGGCGCGGCTCTCCTCGTCTTCCTCCTCCGGCTGATCCGCCTTTGTGTCTTCGGTGTTTACGGGTGTCCACATCGGCTCCTCGTGGACCGTTCGTCCAGCGACGAGGCCGACCGCGTAGACGAGTGGGATGACGAAAGATATCGGGTGCACCGCCCAGATAGTGAACTCGGGTGCGGACAACGCGAGGAACGGCAGCGTCAGCAGCACCATCAGCACGACGCCCTGGAACACGTTGCCGAGATCGGCCGCGGCATGTTCGAGATTGATCTTGCGATAGAACATGTCGGCGACGGCCAGGAATAGGGTCTGCGCCGCGATCCCGCCCACGCTGTTGGAGAAGGCAAGCGACGCGCGGCCGTCGAGCGCGGCCGTGATCGAAACGATGATCCCGCTCAGGGACGTCGCGGCCCCCAGCAAGACACCGCCGATGATCGCCTCGCCGAGACCGGTGCGATCCGCCAACCGGTCGGCGAGTCCGGTCATCCGAAGGCCGGAGAAGAAGATGACGGCACTGGCGGCGAGGAACGCGCCAGTCAGGATCGTCGTCGAGAAATCGTCCCACATTCTTGGCTCCTGTCTGTTCGGCACGGTGCCTGGGAGAGCCGGTTGGCCTCTTCGCCGCACGCCCTGCCGTCATCCATCCCAAAGGCCGAACGCGCCCTGACGGCGACAGGTTCAACCGCTTCCGTCTATGGGGCTGCTACGACCGGACTGCCACAATGGTCGCCGTCGTCAATTCGAGGACTGCTGCGACTGTGGAGTCCAAGTGTAGGACGTTGCCTCGCCATTGTCCTGCGGGCGACGCCATTCCCCGGCTTGGGGAAGCGTAACGTCTTGTGACCGCAAGGTCGTGACGATCGCGAGGCGCACGGAAGATGCCGTGCCCTTGAAGACCGAGCGCCGGGAGTCCGTCCAGAATCCGACAACCATGAGCACGCCGCTTGTTTCGAGGCCTTCGATCATCATGGTGTCAAGCCACAAGTAGGAAGTCTATCCGCAGGAAAAGGAAAAAACTGCGTTGCTGAAAGTGTGTCTCCCGCCAAAATCGCCATCAGACGCATCGCTATAACGAAGATGAGCAGCAAGTGCTGCGTATCATCACAGTAAGGAAAGATGCCTGCCAAGCCTTTCGAAACAACACGACTTGCAAAATAGGTGGAACGCCGTGTGCTGGAGCTGAAACCGAAGAAGTCACAATTGCAGATCGCGAGCGAGACCGGATTGTCCAATCCGAACATGGTCACCATGATCAAGCAGGGAGCGAGCAAACTCGCCCTGGATCGCGTTCCGTCAATGGCACGGGCGCTCCGATGCGATCCGGCCTGCCTGACTGCAAGTAAAGGAGCCACCCAATGACAATAAAGACTGTGGGCCTTGATTTGGCCAGGGATGTTTTTCAAGTACACTGCGTTTCCGTCATTGATCGCCGTATCGTCAACAAGAAGAGATCAAACGCCCCAAGTTGCCGCCTTCTTCGAAACTTTACCGCGCTGCGTGGTTGGCATGGAGGTATGTGGGTCGGCGCATCATTGGGGGCGCGAGCTGCGCAAACTTGGTCACGACGTTCGTCTGATGCCTGCCGCCTACGTCAAACCTTATGTGAAGAGGGGCAAGACAGATGCAGCAGATGCGGAGGCGATCCGCGAGCCGGTGCGCTGCTCGACGATGCGCTTCTTT
This sequence comes from Marivita sp., assembly GCF_020055635.1. Lineage (GTDB taxonomy): Bacteria > Pseudomonadota > Alphaproteobacteria > Rhodobacterales > Rhodobacteraceae > Marivita. Next base: position 14,256 of record NZ_JAIPUT010000070.1, read on the forward strand.
GAAATCAAATCGGAAGACCAGCAGTTGTTCTGGCAATCCATCGCGCACGGGATTTGATTGTCCGACAGCGTACTCAGGTCGTGAACATGATCCGCAGCATCCTTCGCGAGTTCCGGCATATCCTGCCGACGGGCCCGCCGAGAATGGCTCGGTTAGATCAGAAGCGGCAAAAGGGCTCAGCGTTGCTCTTACGATTGATTGTAGGAATATACTTTGCTTACAGACATTTTTGGCATTTCGGTATGCCCGTCTTTCGATATGCCACCCTCACAACAGCAAGTTTGCGTCCGATTGACCAAGGCCCCCGAAGTAGCCGTATTTTCGAAGATCAACCCCGGTTGCCTCGCTAAATCGGTGGTTTTGAGCAGCATAGGCTTGTAGCACGCGCTGTGAAAGGTCATTGGTGAGATTGATCGTAGCCGGGCTGGCTTTCCGCGATGAGAACCTCGACCTCAAGCGAGACAGCCTGTTGCCGTTCGGCCTCAGCGTCCAAGTCTGTCCAGCCGAGCGAACATTCGCTTTCGAACCCGAAGCGGCTTCGTAAGTGGCTTGAGCATCCGCCGCAGGGGTATTCAGCACGGGTAGAAGAGACCGCAGGAATCCGAGAGCGTCTTCTTTGACCTGCTCGTAAGGCCAGACCATAATATTTTCGGACCCCATGACCGACGCCAAATTCTGATAAAGCGACCCAAAATCAAGCAAGGAGCCGAAAGCATATCGGGAGAACTGCGGAGATATCACATCGCTCAAAAGTCTTTCGAAATTTTCTTGGCCTGCCCGTGGATTCCTATCCGACATCTGAGCATAGTGCGATGCAAGCCATTCGTCTTGCCGCCGGGTCAAGAGGATGACTTTTATGCTATTGAATCCCCACTGGATCGCTTTCTCTCGCAGCCCTTCCAGATGAGCGCAAAGTAGCGCCGAGCGACTTCCCTGTCTTCCAATCCTTTCATCTGAGATTAACGCGTCCCTCCCTGCTTCTTTCCAACTTCTCTTATCGCCAAACATTTCGCCGAATACTGCGTCACCTTCGCCGTCCCAAACGTGGCTGGATCGCTTGAAGACGCTCGCCATAAGATATTGACCGTCCTCAATGTCTTCCGCTCCCCGAAAGAGACTCGTGTGCGGTGAGTCAACATAATGAAGGTGACTGAGCCTGCTAAAAACCATTGACTGGAGCCATGAAGAGGCCGTTTTAGGAATTCCGATGTGTAGGTAAAGCGTCCGCCCGACGATGTCGTGCATATCGCGCTCCTCTCTTAATGAAGTTAGGACCATTCGCCTTCAAACGCACATTTCCGTTTTGTGAAGAGGGAACATAGTTTGGGAGCATTCGTTCCTACGGGACCGGTGGGAAAGATGACAGACCCTTGCCGTCGTCCGATCTTGGCGTTCTCCATGTCGGAACAAGTCGCCTGCGATTGGACCGGGCTTCGTCCGAATTTCAATATGGAGCAATCGATCTGGCCTGCTGCCGGTGTCGTGGGCACGAGGATAAGATCAGCTTGGTCGTGACACTGAGCTTTCCGCAGGAATAACGGGACCGATGAGGCCGTTTCGGAAGACGGCTCTATGATGAAGCGTCAAATATGGCCGCAGCGGGCTAAAAACCCGCGACGGCGCAAAATCGACCGGAAGCATGATCTCACTGAGTGTCCGACTACAGTTAGTCGGTGCCGGCTTCCATCGGCTCGCCATCGGGACCGTAGAACACGATTTCGACGTCAGCGGCGAGATCCTGCTGAACACCCTGAACGGCTTGCTGCTGAAGCTGCTGCTTGATCTGAAGACGGACGTCGTCGAGCGGCGGCAACTTCTCTTCGGTCTGCTCGGCGATCTGGTCGTAGGTCTGCTGCACCGCTTCATCGGTAACGCGTGTTTCGAGCTCGCGCACGAGATAAACTTGGACCATGGCGTCTTCGAGGGCCACATCAGCTGCCTGCTCGACGATCGACTGGACTTCGGGATCGTCACCCAGATTCTGCGCCTCGGCCTCCTGCAACAGAAGTTCTCGCAACACCATCTGCTGCACCGCCATGGATATCACAATTTGCGGCGGCTGTTGGCGCATCTGGGGCGGTAGGCTGTCGATGAATTCGCTCACGTCAGCACCAGTGATCTCTGTCTCACCAACCGACGCGACCAGCTGCTCCGGGTTAATCAATTGTGAAGCGTCGGACTGGGTCTGGCTTTCCGCGGACCCGGACGACCCGCTTTCCTGAGCCGCCAGCGGAGTGGTGGCGAGAGCGGCGATCATTGCGATACCAACGGTGGTGCGGCGTAAAAGGGTCTTGGTAGTCATGTTGTTTCTCCTCTGGATGTTTCGGCTTGGGGGACACAGGCCAGACGTTTGATTGGAAATTAGTTTTTCGTCTGGCTCATCACACCGAGCACCTACTGCCGGGTCGCGGTCGAAAGGCTGTGATGTCGTCCTCGGTTACTACTTCACGAATTTCCCCGTTCTTCCGGGTTGCAGGGTTTCAATGAATGGCACCCTCCGCAGTTCCTTCAAAAGAGCCCGTAATGATGGTCGCGGACGTGCTCGGTCCCGCCAATCGCTGTAGTC
>NZ_JAIPUT010000155.1 GCF_020055635.1 Marivita sp.
TGGCCACACGCCCGTCGATCAGGAACAGGCTGAAGGCTTCCTGCCGGGCGAGGCCATAGCGGAAGGCCTTGGCCAGATCGCTTTTGCCCGGAATGCGCAAGAGCTGTAAGCGCGGGCTGATCACCCATCGGTTCGCGGCTTGACAGTAGCTGGATGGATCAGTCTATCAGCTTGGCATCTTTCGCGCGTTTGATCGTGTTCAAGACGCTTGTGAGGGTGCCGATTGCGCCGAAGGTCTCGTGCTTTGTCATGTTTGGGTTGTTCTCAAAGGCGTCCATGCCCTGGGTTAGCAGCATCATGATGTTTGCTTCATCGATGGTTTTTGCGCGCATTGCTTCGACGATGATGGTTTCCATGAGCATCTGCTGCGCATTGATCTGCCCGGCGATCACCTCGATGCTGCGCTCGGCTTCCTTGATCTTGCTCATGAATGTCGCGCCCCGTCTGGTTTGAAGTTCCATGGCAGGAGATATTGGATATCCTCCTGCATATGCCCATTCAGTATCTTGTCCAGGACATGTTCGAGATAGGCCTGCGGGTTGATGCCGTTCAGTTTGCAGGTGCCGACCAGCGATGCCATGCGGGCCCATGTGACCGCGCCATCGTCATTGCCTGCGAAGAGCGCATTTTTCCTCGTGAGAGGAACCGGTCTGATCGCATTCTCGACAGCGTTCGTATCCATTTCGAGGCGTCCATCGTCCAGGAACCGGGTCAGCCCGTCCCATCGTTTGAGGCCGTATCTGATGTGGCGCGTGAGGTCTGAGCTGGAGGGCAGCATCTCGAGTTGCGCCTCCAGCCACGGGCGCAAGGCGTCCACGATGGGCTTGGAGAGCTTTTGCCTGATGGCGCGCCGGACGTCGGGGTCTTTGCCGCGGATCTCGGTCTCGATCCGGTAGAGCTGCCCGATACGTTCCTTCATCTCGGTGCAAATTGGAGAAGAGGTCGTGCGGCTGTATTCCACGAACCTACGTCGCCAATGGGTCCAGCAGTAGGTGATGCCCCACGGCTGGTTTGTCTTCTTCGGATCACCCAGGGCATCGTATCCGGCATAGCCATCCACGGTCAGGGTGCCGCCCTTGAAGCCGGTGAATATCTTCTTCGCAGTCTCTGCGCTGCGACTTCTCGAGTGCTGGAACACCACGATGGGTGGGTCGCCGCCGCCCCACCCGCGCTGGTCGCGAACCACAGCCCAAAGATAGTCCTTGCGGGTCTTGCCGGTGCGCGGAGCCAGGACAGGTACCGTGGTTTCATCCGCGAAAAGCCGGTCGCTGGCTTTCAGTTCGTCAATCATGGCATCAATGATCGGGGCCAAGTGGAACGCGATGCGCCCGGCCCAATTGGCCAGCATGGTGCGGTCGACCTCAATGCCGTCCCGGCGCCAAATCTCGGCCTGTCTGTAAAACGGAAGATGATCGCAAAACTTCGCGATCACGGAATGGACGGCGAGCCGGTTGGTGCCCAGACCGCGCGGGACCAGAAACTCCGGTGCCGGTGCCGGTGCCTGTGCGTGGGATTTCCCATCACACGTGCGGCACATGTACTTGGGACGCACGGTGACAAGGACGCGGAACTGGGCGGGCACGACGTCGAGGCGTTGGGTGCGGTCTTCCCCGACCTTCACCATCTCGCCACACCCACATGGGCAGAATGTACTGTCGGGTTCGATCACCTCTTCAACACGTTCGAGATGGTCCGGCAGGTTGCCCTTGTTACGCTTGGCTGAAGAGCGCTTTCGTGAAGCTTTCCCCAGCGCCTTGTCGGCAGCATCGCCCGCCGCTGCCAACTGCCCCTCGGCGACCTCGATGTCTTCTGCGAAGAGGTTGCATTGATCCGGGTCGCCCTTCTCGGAACTCGGCCCGAACCGCGCGTGCCTGGCCGCAGACAGCATACGTTCCAGACGCGCATTCGCCGCCGTAAGCTCGGCATTCGAGCTTTCCAACAAAGCGTTTTGCTCTGTGACACGAGCAAATTCGGCCTCGGTGACAGCAAGACGCCGCTCCAATTCGGCGACATATCCGGGATCGATGGGGGCAGTGGCGGACATGGCTAATCATACATCACCATGCTCGTCCGTACCGCCAAAATCACCGCCATGAGTCACCCTGCCGCAGGCTATCCTGCCAGCTTTGGCTGCCGCCGACGCTCAGCCCGAACCGCCTTCCAGTCCAGTCCTTCAAACAGCGCCGAGAACTGCGCAGGGGTAAGCTTGATCACCCCATCCGCTGGCCGGGGCCACTGGAATTGGCCGCCCTCAAGGTGCTTGTACCTCACGAGGGAATGCAGGTCTGACTGACGCAGGTGAGCAGTTAGTTCGGGTGACGCATCCGTTTCATCCGTTGTTTTCGCAGAGAAGGCTATGTGTCGGGAGGCGGTGCAACCGGCATGGCAAGCGTCTTCTGTTGCAGGCGGACGACGGCACTGTTTGGCCAGTTCCCCCGCAATGGACGGATCTTGCGAGTGAAGACCCGGACGTCGTCATCGGCGGTGGAACTGCACTCCTGCGGTTTGCTGATCTGATTGCGTTGGCCGAACTGGTCGGTCGCCTCTCGGGCAAATCGGTCGATAGTGGCGCCGATGCGTGTAAAGAGAACTATGCCGCTAATGTAAGGGGGATTACGCCGCATGGATAGCGAGATGAGGGAAGTTACCCTAATTAATAATATATATTCTGGTATCCTGTGGTGGTATGACCTTGACGTGACGTCAAAATGCGGCGTAAATAGTATTACTACCAAGTCATATCTCACCCCCGGAACCGACTATGGCCGCGAAGTACGGCAGCAAGCGCTCAAAGGCCGATGCCCTCATCGAAGAGGGCACCTTCAATCCAGCACCTGGCAAGGTGCGCGATCCGAAGTTCCATGGGAGCGAGTTTTTCGATCCGCACGATGCCGTGCAGGTCAGATACGAGATGCTGCGCCGCGTCTCCGTCGACAAGGTGTCGGTGACAGAGGTCTCCGAGGAGTATGGTGTTTCAAGGCCGACCTACTACCAGGCCAAGGCGAACTTCGACACCGCCGGGATCGCCGGACTGGTGTCGGCAAAGCCGGGCCCGCGCGGCCCCCACAAGATCGACGAGGACGTCTTGGCGTTCCTGCAGGCACGGTTGATCCCGGGCGAGCCGGTTCGCGCTCGGCAACTGGCAAAAGTGGTCCGCCAAGAGCTCGATATC
>NZ_JAIPUT010000072.1 GCF_020055635.1 Marivita sp.
GGCACCGAGCGTTTGCGTTTCACACCGTCGCCTGTGCATGGTCCCAACGAAATGGACACATTGATCCGCGCAATGGATGAATTGTGGAGCCATTGCGCGCTGAATCGTGCCGAAATGGCTGGATAACAGTTATCATCACAGGAAAGGAGCCCGAACGATGCGCTGGATCACGCGAGGCGTCCTAATCGCCAGTGTCGCCATTCTGTGTCCCTTAGGCATTTCGCAGTTGACCGCGACGGAAAGTGCCGATCCGATCGAAGTTTCAGCTCCGATTACGGCTTCGGTCCGGCGCGCTGAACCTCTTCGGATTGACGACGTGCTGCACGCCTTCGGGCATGTTGCGCCTGCGGATATAATTCATGTGTCGATGCCGCGCCATGCCGCACCGGTGATGGAGGTCTTGGTAAACGAGGGTGATCTGGTCGATGCCGGGCAGACTCTCATCCGCATCGACCGCACCGAAATCCAGCGCGATTTGCTACAGGCTGAGGCAACACTTTCTGCCGCCCGCGCCGATGTCCGCATCGCGCAATCCAGTCTGGAGGTCGCAGCCACCGAAATCGTGCAGCACCGGGCCGCACTCGAGCGGCTTGAACGCCTCGCTCGGACCGGCGCCTCGTCCGAGGTACAGCGACAGGATGCGACCCGCGCGCTGCAAAAGGCCTTGGCTGAACACAAGGCTTCAATGGCCCGTCTTTCCGGCGCGCAGGCCCGCGAAACCCTTGCGTTGCTCGCGGTGGAGCGCGTCGCCACGCTAAGCCAGCAAATGGACGTCCGCGCGCCGGTCGCGGGCCGCGTGACCGCAATCATGGTGGACCCCGGTGCGACGCCTACGATGGGTGCCCCGATCCTTGATCTTGCCGCCGCCGATCGCATGGAAGCGGTGCTTACCGTGCCGCCGCATGCGCTGGCCCGGGTATTGCCGGGCATTCCTGTGCGCCTCTGGACGCCGGATGGCACAATGATCGACGGTGATGTCACGCGGATCAACCTCTCTACTGGCCCCGAGGCGGGGCTCGCGCGGGTCGCCGTGCGCTTGCCCGACGGGCACTACCACTTGGCAGGCGCCAGCCTGCGCGGCGAAATTATCGTCGATCAGCGGATGGCGATCGTCGTGCCCACCTCCGCCATCGTGCCGCTCAAGACTGGCCCGGGCCTCTTTCGCGTTGTCGATCGCCGCGCCGTCGCAACCCCGGTGGAGCTGTCGATGCGCCCGGGCGGCGCCGAGGCCGAGATCGTCGTGGGCTTGTCCGAAGGGGCGGCCTATGTCGCGGTCGCCTCGTCTCTCCTGCGCGATGGCGAGGCCGTGGCGCATCGCGGCTGGCTGACCGACACCGGCTTTAAGCAGACAGCGGCTCTCAATTTCGGGCTGGCCCGGCGATGACCGTTACAGACTGGACCCTGCGCCACGCGGTCTTTCCAGTGGTCGTCATCGCCGTTCTGGCGATTCTGGGCCTGCGCGCGGGCCTCGGCCTGCCGCTGACCCATCTGCCCGATATCGGTGACAACCGGATCGTGCTGCGCCTGTCGGCGCCCGACGCCTCGCTTGCTGCCACCGATCACGATTTGGCCCAGCCGGTCTATCGCGCTCTGTCATCTCTGCCCGAGATCACTTCGATCCGGTCACAGATCACCTCTGGCCAGTTGGACATAACGCTTGCCCTGCGCAATTCCCGCACCGCCCAAGACAGTCTCGCTAAGGTGCAGGACCGACTTCAGGCGCTACGACCGGATCTGGATTTTGCCGTCTCCATCGACAAGATCCGCGCCACCTCCTCGCGTCGGCAGGCGGCGCTGGAGCTTGCTATTCTACCCCGCGACGGTGATATCATTGCCGCCAGCGATGCGCTGCGCCATGTTATCCTGCCCGCCTTACGCCGAATCGACGGCACCTCCGAGATCGCGCTAAAGGGCGTCACCCACACTGAACTGGTGATCCCCACATCCGACGCCCGGCTTGCCTCGGTCGGGCTGACCTTTGCCGCGCTGAACCGCCAGATCACGCAGGCCCTGTCGCAGCAGGTGGCGGAACCTGTGACCGTCTCAGACGCTCCGGGGGCCGGGACCATCTTTTTGTCGCTCCCGCAGAACGCGGATGGCGCAGACACCGCGCGGATGTTGTCTGGCCTGTCGCTGACCGGCGCTGCGGGACAAAAGATCCCGCTTGCGGCGGTGGCGAGTGTGGCTTCTGCGCCCGCACTGCGCGACTGGCTGGTCCGGCACAATGGCACCCCTGCGGTTCTGGCGCAGATTCATGCCGCACCCGGTGCCGATCTTGTGACACTCAGCCGGGATCTCGATCGCGCGGTGGCGGATCTCCGGGACAGCCGTCCCGATCTCACGCTCGCTGTGATCGCGCGCCCGGGCAAGCAGGCGATCCGCTCACTTGGCGCCACCTGGCAAGCGCTGCTGGAAGGCTGCCTGCTGGTGATCGTAGTGATCGCGATTGCGCTGAAATGCTGGCGGGCCACGGCCTTGGCCGCGCTAGCCATTCCGCTATCCGTGCTGCCCACGCTCTATGTAATGCATGTGCTTGGGCTTGGTCTGAACATCGTCAGCCTTCTGGCCCTCACCCTTGCGTCGGGGATCGTGGTGGATGACGCGATCGTCGAGGTCGAAAATATCCATACCCATCAGCGCCGGGGGTGCGATCCTCGTCAGGCCGTCGCTCGTTCGGTCAATGAAATGGCCCGCCCGGTTATCGCCACAAGCCTTGCCTTGCTGGCGGTGTTCCTGCCCGTTGCGACCATGCCGGGTGAGGCCGGTCGGTATTTTCAGGCTTTCGGCTATACGTTGTGCATCGCGACGGTGTTTTCGCTGCTGGTCTCGCGGCTGGTGATCCCGGGCCTTGCTCTGCGCTTTGCCGGCCCACCCGTGGGCCGTCCGGCTGCCCCTTCGGCCCGGACTATGGCCCGGCGGCTGGCCGGGAGCTACCGTGCTGTGATCATCCGCACCCTGCGTTTTCGGTGGTTCTGTCTGGCGGCGACCGGGCTTGTGGCATGGCTCTCCGTGGCTTCGGCCCTCAATCATCCTGGCGCTTTCATCCCGCTTGACCGTGATCCGCTTCTGCGCTTCGATGTGGCCTTGCCGGCAACGATGCCGCCAGGTGCGCGGATTGATCACCTCGTCACGCTCGAGCACGATCTTCTGGCGGATGGCGGGGTGCGTGGTGTGACGCTGATCATCTCCGATGAACCTCAGGACATGCTGCGCCTTCTGGTACGCACCGACGGCACGGCCCAGGCAAAAGCGCGGGTGCGCAGCGCGCTGGCCCGCTTGCCCGATTCGCGTGCCCTCCCGCTGACTAGCACGGGGCGTCCTGCACTGGTGCTCGATCTGGCCGCGCCCGATCGTCGGAGCCTGGAAATCGCGGCCTCCGCGATCTTTAAGGCCATCGCGCAGCTGCCCGGTGATATCCCGGTCCTGTCCGCCACCACCGGCTCCCAGCCGCAGGTGCGCTTCCGGCCAGATCCGGGGCTTCTGCGGCAACTTGATCTGGATGCGGCCGATCTTGTCACGGCCCTCAAGGGGCATACGAACCCCGACGATCACCTGATTGCGATAATCGACGGCACGGAGCGGCAGCCGGTCCGCCTGCGCAGCCAACTGACACTGTCCGGGGCGGGGGGCGCCGATAGGCCTTGGCCGAACGATCTAACCTTCACGTCGGTGGCCTTGCCCGGTGGCGGCTTCGTCCCGCTGGGGGCACTTGGCCAGTTCGATCTGGACTTCTCGGACCTCCGGCTTGAACGGCGTGATGGGCTCTATGTCCTGCCGCTTCTGGCCGCGCCGGACACGGCGGCGACCGCGCGCCTCGTCTCGGATGCCGCACGGGCCGAACTGGCTCGGCTCTCCGCCGATCTGCCCGGCCTGGCGCTTCTGCCCGCCGGCGACACCGCCTCGCGGTTCCAGATGATGTCCGACCTGTCCCGAGCCCTCGGCAGCATGCTCTTGCTGCTTGTCGCGGTGCTTTATGCGCTCTTCCGCTCGCTGGCCCAGGTCGGGGTGATTCTTGCCTCGCTGATCTTTGCGTTGAGCGGCGGGATGCTGGTCCTGTCGGTGACGGGCCTGCCGGTGTCTCTGCCGGTGCTTATTGGCCTGATCCTGCTGCTTGGAATCGTGGCCAAGAACGCGATTCTGCTTGTCGACAGGGCGCAGACTCTCGTTGCGCGACATGGCAACATAGCACGGGCGGTGATCTCCGCCGCCTCCGACCGCGCGCGTCCGATCATCATGACCAGCGTTGCGATGATCGTAGGGATGCTGCCTGCGGCCTTGCCGTGGCTCGATGGCTCGGCCTTCCGTCAGCCTCTGGCCCTGACAGTGATCGGCGGCGTCGCGGTTTCTACCGTACTCAGCCTCGTGGTCACGCCGGTCCTGTGCCTTATGGCCCATGGCGCGGCGGTCGGGATCATGCGCATTGCTCCCAAATCCAAGGCCCTGCGCATCGTGCGCGAATGACGCATTCGGTTCGCGTCATGGTGTACGCACCCTAGGTCCGATTCGGCGTTGGAATATCAAAGGTCTGACGCGCTATCGTCTATTATGACATTTCAGCCAAAGGCTTTTGTTTTGGACGCGCCCTGCCCGCTCTGTGTCGTTTTACAGCTTTTTTGTGCGCAATGGCGCCGCAAAGCCGCCCCAACCCCCGACTTTGGTCTGAAACCTATCCTACCTTCGTAGGGTTTTTGACAAGACTTTGAGCGCCTCCGACGAACTGCCCTCCTTGGTAGGTCTGGGTCAGGAAACACCGCCCGAACTGTGTCGGGTGCCCAGACCTTACAGCTAGGAGAGACCCGAATGGTTTTCGTCAACACAAACGACCTTAAGCATATCCTCGACCAGATTCGCATCGCCGAACAGCACGTGGCAGGTACTCCGCTGACTGAATTGGTGCAGAACCCCCTGCTGCCGTATGGCCTGCGTCTTGTTGACGGCACGCTGAACAACTTGACCCCGGGCCGCGAAGACTGGGGCTCCGCCGATCAAGTGATGCCGCGTCTTCTTGAGTCGACCTTCCTCACGCAGGCCGAAGGGGCGCATCTGGCCGATCCTAACCCGCGCGCGCCACAAGATGGCCCGACCTCCTATACCCAAACCGCCGGGTCGGTCTACGACGCCGAGCCCCGTGTGATCTCGAACCTGATTGCCGACCAAACGCTGTCGAATCCCGCCGTCATCGCCGCGGCGCTTAGCCATTCCGGCCTGACCGGCCAGGCGATGCTGACCGCTGCAAACGAAATCGTGCAGGGCTATCAGCGCGTCATCGATGCACAGGCGGCTACGGGCAACGTCGATCAGGCGCTTGAACTACAGCGCCAGGAATTGCAGTCCGCACTGGACGCCGCCAGCGCCGAACTGACGGCCGCACAAGACGATGTCGCGGCCAAGACAACTGCAAAGAACGACGCCGATCAGGCCGTAACCCAAGCTCAGGACACGCTCGACAATGCGGCAGCCACCATGGTGACGCTGCAAGGGCAGGGCCAGGTTGCTGAAATGCAGGCGGCACTAAACACCGCTGTCGCGGCGCATACGCAGGCTGATTCCGATCTCAAGGCGGCGCAGGATGAGCTGACACAAGCCGAAAGCGCTGCAGCGTCCATGCTGACCATGCGTAATGCGAAACAGAACACCGTCACAAATTTGCAGGAGCAAAAGGCAACTGCCGATCAAGAGCTCCTCTCGGCAGAAAACATTCTGACAGCCGCGCAGGACGCCCTGGCGCTGGAAACCGACGCAGCCGGCGCGGTGACCTCAGCCCAAACAGCCGTTGAAGAGGCTACGACCGCAGTCAGCAATGCGCAGACGCGTGTGAACGCGCTTGACGCACAGCTCCAGCAGGCCCAGTCGGATCTCGACGATCTGAATGTCCAGCTTCAAACGGCCCAAGAAGCAGCGACTGCCGCACAGTCCCGCGTTACAGCCGCCGAGGTGATCGCCGCCGAAACCCAGACGGCCCGCGACAACGCGCAATCCCTCTTTGATACCGAGGTGAGCGAGCTTGCCACCGCACAGTCCGAGATGCTCAGTGCTCTTAACATTTACATGAGTGGTGGTTCTCTGGCTGACTTCTCTCTGGCTTCTGCAGCCTATTCGACGGCCCGCGAAGAAAAATTGGCCGCGGAACAGGCTTTGGCCGCTGCGATCAATGCGGATGAAGAGGCAGATCAGGACGTTGCCACCGAGAATACAGCCCTCAGCACGGCGCAATCCGCGGTCAATACCCTGACCACACAACGCGATAATGCGATTATCACACGTGACGGCTTGAATGCCCAGTTGGGCGACGCCAATGGAAACTTGACTACCGCGCAAGGCACTTTGACAACTGCTCAGCAGACGCTGCAGACCGCACAGGCGAACAACCAAGCCTATGTCGAGGCGCAGAACGCCGCAACACAGGCACAGGCCGATGTGGATGCGGCGCAAGGCGTGGTTGATGGTCTGGTGGCACAGTTGGGGATTGTTGAAGCTGAGCTTACAACGCTCAACAACAGCCTCACAATGGCAGATAACGAAGTGACCCGCCTAGAAGGCGTTGTGCAAACTGAAACCACCGATCTGGCAACAGCAGCTGGCAACGTAACAACGGCGCAGCAGAATCTTTCTGCGGCCCAAATGGCCGATGCGGCCATTCTCGCACAGCTCGACGTGATCGCGGATGCAACCGTACAGCTCAACCAGGCGACTGCAACTGCTGCTCAGGCAGCGCTTGATCTGACCGCGGCAGAGGGTGCGGTAACCGCAAAGCGGACCGCGGTTGATACGGCCACTAACGATCTTGCGGCCCTGACGGCACCCGGTGCGGCCGAGGCCGCCCTGGCCGCCGCTCAAGCCGTCGCTGCCGAAGCGCAGACCACGCTCGACACGCTGCTGACCACCCATGACATCACGATGGACGGCAACAACATTCTGCTGCCCGACGTGACGCCGGATGAAGGCCTTTCCGCGCCCTACAACTCGTGGATGACGCTTTTCGGTCAGTTCTTCGACCATGGTCTCGACCTTATCGGTAAGGGGGGCAGTGGCACCGTTTACATCCCGCTTCAGCCCGATGATCCGCTTTACGAAGAAGGCTCCCCCACCAACTTCATGGTGTTGACCCGCGCCACCAACCAGCCCGGCCCGGATGGTATTCTGGGCACGGACGATGACGTTCGCGAGCACTTCAACAAAACGACGCCTTGGGTTGACCAGAACCAGACCTATACCTCGCACCCCTCGCATCAGGTGTTCCTGCGCGAATACGATTTCGACGCCAACGGAAACCCTGTCTCCAACGGCTTCCTGTTGCATGGTCAGACCGGCGGCATGTCCACATGGGGCGATGTCAAGGCTCAGGCCGCGACCAAGCTGGGCATTCAGCTCAATGACAGCGACGTGCTCGATGGCCCACTGTTGGCCACCGACCCCTACGGCAACTTCATCCCCGGCCCCAATGGCCTGCCGCAACTGGTCGTGCCAAATCCCGATTATGTCGAGGGCGGCACCGAACCGCAGCACATCCATGTCGAAGGCAATCTGACCGATCCGGTGGATGCCAGCCAGGCGCTCCGTAACGGCCACGCCTTCCTCGAGGACATCTCTCATTCCGCATTCCCCAAGGGCATGATCGACCACGACCGCAACCCGATGACACCTGAAATCGAGGTGGCGCCGGATGCCGATACCGACACCGGCAACGCAATCATGCCGAACATGTTCGGCATGAACGAAACCTACGACAACGAACTGCTGGATCGTCACTTCATCGCCGGCGATGGCCGTGGCAACGAAAACTTCGGCCTGACGGCGGTGCACCACGTGTTCCACACCGAACACAACCGCCAGACAACCGAGATGAAGCAGACCATCCTCGACAGTGGCGAGTTGGCCTTCATCAACGAATGGCTGGCCACCCCGATCACCGAGGGCGAGCTTGCGACAGCCACCGCCGACAGCCTTGACTGGGATGGCGGGCGTCTGTTCCAGGCTGCCAAATTCACCACCGAGATGCAGTATCAGCACCTCGCCTTTGAAGAGTTCGGCCGCACCGTGCAGCCCCAGATCGCGGCCTTCGGCATGAATGCCAGCGCCGAGATCGACGGCGCGGTCATGGCAGAATTCGCCCATGTGGTGTACCGCTTCGGTCACTCGATGCTGACCGAGAACGTTCAAACGATGGACCCCAACGGCGTGAACACCTCGAACGGTCTGATCGAAGCCTTCCTGAACCCGGTCGCCTTCGACCTTGACCAGACCCTGACCTCGGATCAGGCGGCAGGTGCCGTGGCCCGTGGCATGTCCCGCGAAACCGGCGCCAATATCGACGAGTTCATTACCAGCGCTCTGCGCGACAACCTCGTTGGCTTGCCTCTGGACCTTGCCGCGCTGAACATCGCGCGGGGTCGGGAAACTGGTGTGCCCTCGCTCAACACCGCGCGGGAACAGTTCTATGCCGCCACTGGCAGCGAATTCCTCAAGCCCTATGAAGGCTGGTCGGAATTTGCCGCGAACCTCAAGAACCCGGCATCCATCATCAACTTCATCGCGTCTTACGGCACCCACGACACCATCGTGAACGCCACGACCGTGGTGGAAAAGCGTGCCGCGGCCACCGATCTGGTTCTGGGCGGTGATAACGCCCCGGCGGACCGTCTGGACTTCGTCAACGGCACCGGCGCTTGGGCCGACGCGGAAACCGGCATCAACGATGTGGAATTCTGGATCGGCGGTCTGGCCGAGGACATTATGCCCTTCGGCGGGATGCTCGGTTCTAGCTTCGGATTCGTGTTCCAGCAGCAGATGGAGGCGCTTCAGAACGGCGACCGCTTCTACTATCTGGCACGGACCGCCGGCATGAACATGATTGCCGAGTTGGAAAACAACTCCTTTGCGTCGATGATCGTGCGCAACACCGATATCGCTGATGGTGGCGCGCATATCCCGGCCAACATCTTCTCGTCGATGGATGTCATCCTCGAGGTGGATCAGGCCGTGCAGTCCATGCCCGACCCGGTGTCCACCGATGTCGATCCGTTCCTTGCCGCAATGGGCACCACCATGGTCGAGCGGGCTACGGCCACGGTGGATGCGCCACTGATCGACGGGGTGCGCGAATACGACAACTTCCTCAAGTTCAACGGCGGTGAGCACGCGGTGCTCGGCGGTACGGATCAGCGTGACATCCTCAATGGCGGCCTCGGTGACGATGCGCTCTGGGGCGGCGCGGGCGATGACCTGCTGATCGGTGACGCGGGCGTCAATACCCTGCGCGGCGGGGCCGGCAACGACATCCTCAAGGATGGCGACGATGTCAGCTTCCTGCATGGCGAAGATGGCGATGACGTGATCTCGGCCGGCGGCGGCATCGGTGAACTGATGTTCGGCGGTCAGGGTAACGACGCCATCCTCATGGGGTCAGACGATGCGGCCACGGCGTTCGGCATGGACGGCAACGACTTCATCTATGGCGGTGCCGGTGGCGAGTTCATGTTCGGTGGCGAAGGTGATGACTGGATCGAAGGCGGCGACGGCTTCGACATGGTCATGGGTGACAACGGCGACCCCTTTGGCGGTTCGCGGGTTGTGGGCCATGATGTTCTGGATGGCGGCGCCAACGACAACGACCTGCTCGGGGAAGGTGGCGACGATATCCTGATCCAGCGCGAGGGCGTGCATGTCAACGAAGGCGACTTCGGCTTCGACTGGGTGGCCCACAAGAATGCGATGACAGGGGCCGATATCGATCTGACCCGTCGTCTCGAAACCAACGAAGCACTGGACGCGATCCGCGATCGTTACAACCTGATCGAGGCGGCATCGGGCACGCAGTTCGACGATTTCCTCTACGGCGATGACCGCGAAGGCGCAGCATTGCCCGAGGGACTCGATCCGCTGGCCAATGATGCGACGCTCTTCGCCAACGAACTGACGCAGGCGGGCGTTGACCGGATCGATGGTCTGCGGGAATTGCTGGCCGACATGATGGGCGTTGACCCCGCAGATACCTTCACCGGCGGCAACATCCTGCTCGGTGGCGGCGGCAACGACGTGATCCAGGGCCGTGGCGGCGATGACGTGATCGACGGCGACAAGGCGCTGAACGTGCGCATCTCGGTCCGCGATCCCCAGGATCCGACTGTGGAACTGCGCTCGATCAACAGCCTGTTCGAAATCTCGAACGAACTGCTCGATGGCTCGGTCAGCCCCAGCCAGCTGCAGATCGTTCGGGAAATCCTCGACGCAGGTCAGGAAGGCGACGTGGACACGGCTGTCTACTTCGATGTGCGGGCCAACTACAACATCCGCACCAACGCTGATGGCAGCGTCACGGTCGATCATATCGCCCCGCCCGTCGAAGGCGCGTTCATCGACCCGATCAACGGTGATCCCAACGTCGCCGGTGGTGACGGAACCGACCGCCTGACCAATGTCGAAATCCTGCGCTTTGCGGATATGGAGATTGATCTGCGTACCGATCCGGCCAGCAACGGCCTGATCCAGGGCACCGATGGCAACGATGTGCTCGATGCTAGTAACGGCCCCGATGCGATCTTCGCAGGTGCCGGTGATGATGTGATCAACGGTCTTGCCGGCAACGATGTGATCTTCGCCGAAGGCGGTTCGGACACTATCACATGGAACGCGCCCAACGGAGGCTACGATGTGGTTGTCGGTCACGGCATCGTCGACGACGGCGGCACCGACATGCTCGTCATCAACGGTGATGGCACCGAGGACGCCTTCACCATGTACACCGCCGCCGCATGGACCGATCAGGGCGGCGACGCCCCTGTCGATCCGCTCTCCGAGATCGTTATAACCAGAACCGTGGCCGGTCTCGAAACCGCGATCATGGAAGTGCGCGGCATCGAAGAGGTCACCCTCAATGGGGTTCAGGGTGTCGAAACCATCACCGCCGTTG
This sequence comes from Marivita sp., assembly GCF_020055635.1. Classification (GTDB taxonomy): domain Bacteria; phylum Pseudomonadota; class Alphaproteobacteria; order Rhodobacterales; family Rhodobacteraceae; genus Marivita. Next base: position 10,910 of record NZ_JAIPUT010000072.1, read on the forward strand.
GTGACTTCGCGGGCACCTCGTTGGCGCCAAACACGATCTACGTGAACGGCACGGCGGGTAACGAAGTGATCGACTTCTCTGGCTTCACCTCGACCCAGCGTCTTGTGGTGGATGCAGGTGACGGTCGCGACAACATCACGGGCGGTGCAGGCAATGATATGCTGAACGCCGGTGCTGACCGCGACGAAATCTCTTGGAATGTCGGTGGCGGCAGCGATGTGGTCGATGGTGGGGCAGGTGAAGACACCTACACCATCAACGGCGACGCCTCGGACGAGACCTTCCGCGTCTACGCGGCGGACTCGTGGGCAGGGGCGCCTCTGGCCACCGACACGGATATCGTCATCACCCGCGACGGGGGCACCGGCGAGCAGGTGATCGGTCAGCTTCAAAACATCGAAGAAATTCAGATCAACACAGCAGGAGGCACGAACGACGTGCAGGTGATCGGTGACTTCAATCCGACAGCTCTCAACTTCAATACCATTAGTGTCACGGGCGAAGTCGCCAATGTGGATGTCACGGGCCGCCTTTCGACGCACCGCGTATTTGTCGAAACCGAAAGCCGCGCGACCACTGTAACCGGCACTTTGACCGAAGGTGACGTGATCGTCGTCCCGGTAGATATCGATCCGGCCTCCCTGGTCGCGACGATCGACGGCACGACAGTGACCCAGACATCGGGCGACTTCTCGCTGACCTACACGGTCGATGCCGCGGACACCGTCCCGGTGATCGTCCAGTCCGGCACCGGCCTGGCGAACTCCCTGCGCGGCGTGGCCACCATCAACGAGCAAACCGGCGCGCCCGAGGGCCTCGGGACCGTCGCTCTCGGCACCCTGCCGCGTGGCAACGTGTTGGTAACACAGGATGACATTGACGCCCTCAAGTACATGGTCGGCGCCAGCAATGTCCTGCCGGTCCTGCCGCCCGAACCCGGCGAGCCCGTGGATAACGAGCCTGCCGACCTGCTGCAGGAAGTGCGTGACCTCGAAGGTCTCACCAACAACCTGCAGAATCCCGAGATCTCGGGAGGTGCGACCCTGCCCTTCGCCCGTGTAACCGAAGCCCGCTATGCGGGAACCGGCGAAGACGGCGCAGGTATCGTCAACCCGGTGTTCGACGGCCTCGACACCCGCGACATCTCGAATGTCCTGGGCGATCAGGATCCGAATGCGGCCAAGGCGGCCACGGCCAACATGTTCATGATGTCTTTCGGTCAGTATTTCGACCACGGTCTGACCTTCATTCCGAAAGGAACCGGCCCGAACGGTCCGCTGAACCAGATCGAGATCGGAGGCCGGGGAATGGAGATGGGGCCGTTCTCGGACAACCCCGCCGACCTGACCCGCGGGTCTGTTGTGGACTACGATGCGGACGGCACACCGCTGCATGAAAACATCACCTCGCCGGTGGTGGACCAGAACCAGGTTTATGGCTCGTCCAACCTCGTGGGTCAGCTGCTGCGCGAAAGCGATGGTTCTGGTGGTGTCGGCTCTCGTATTGTCTCGGGGATGGAAGACCCCTCGGCACCCGGCAAAGACCTTCTGCCGACCCTGCGCGAGCTGCTGAACCATCACATCGACGCCGGCACGGTTTTCGCCGGGACCGACATCGGCGATGTGACCCTGCTCGATTACTATCCGGGTCTGCGGGATGCCGATGGCAACTTCGACGCTGGCATCGTGTCCCAGCTCTCGGGTGATTTCATGGGTGAAGGCTGGCCGCTCCTGATCGACACGAACCCGTTCATGAACCTGCTTGATCACTTTGTCGGTGGCGACGGGCGCGCGAACGAAAATGTTGGTCTGACCGCGGTGCATACGGTCTGGGCGCGCAACCACAACTACCATGTGGAACAGCTCGAGCAGGTCGGGTTCGACGGCACCCCCGAAGAATTGTTCCAGGCCGCACGGATCCTGAACATTGGCGAGTATCAGCAGGTCGTGTTCAACGACTTCGCCGATAGCCTCCTGGGCGGGTTGCAGGGCTCGGGCCGTCACGGTCACGACGAATACAACCCGGACGCCGATGGCCGCATCAGCCACGAGTTCGCTGCGGCAGCCTATCGCTTCGGCCACTCGCAGATCGGGGAGATGATGACCCTGAAGAATGAGGCCGGAGAGGACGTGCAGGTTCCGCTGTTCGACATCTTCCTGAACCCGACGAACGATCCGTCTGTCTTCCAGGCCGACTTGGACCGCGACGGTACCGTCGACGTGACGGGGGCCGAGGCGTTGGGTGCGCTGGCCGGCATGGGCTACACGCCGCAGCCTGGTTTTGCTCAGTACGGTGTGGGCAACATCCTCAGCGGTCTGCTCGGACAGCCCTCCGAAGAAGTCGACCTGCAGGTTGTTGACGGCGTCCGGAACGATCTGGTCCGCATAAGCGCCGACCTCTTCGCCTTCAACGCCGCTCGCGGCAGGGATTTGGGCCTCGGTACGCTCAACCAGGTCAAGGCGGACCTGGCCGCATCGGCCAACCCCTATGTCAGCGAAGCGATCGAGCTGTCGGACATGACGATGACCCCCTATGCCGACTGGGCCGACTTCCAGGCGCGCAACGGGCTCTCGGACGATATGATCGCCAAGTTCCAGCAGGCCTATCCGGATCTGGTGCTTGCCGGTGACGACATCGCGGCCTTCCAGGCGGTCAACCCGGATATCGCGCTGACCGAGAATGGCGATGGCACGATGACGGTGCAGGGCATCGACCGTGTCGATCTCTGGGTCGGCGGTCTGGCCGAGCAACACATCCAAGACGGTGTTGTGGGTCATACCTTCTGGGTGCTCATCCACGAGCAGCTAGATCGCCTCCAGGAAGCGGACCGGTTCTACTATATCGACCGGATTGGGGATCTGCCTGTCTACAACAACTTCATCTCCAACATCACAATGGGAGATATCGTTGCCCGTAACACCGGTCTGACCGATGTGCCGCTGGATGCCTTCAGCTATAACGGAGAGCCTGCACCGGAGGCACCTGCAGTCCCGCAGGAGCCCGCACCTCAGGAACCCGCGCCGCAGGAACCCGCACCTCAGGAACCCGCACCTCAGGAACCCGCACCGCAGGAGCCTTCTGCAGCTGTCGACGGTATCGTCGAAAGCGGTACCGAAGTGGGCGATGCCCTTGTCGGCGCGGCGGGTGACGATGTCCTCAGCGGGTATGAAGGCAACGACATGCTCGTAGGCAATGCCGGTGACGACATGCTCTTCGGTGGCGATGGCCGCGACGACATGCTCGGTGGCGAGGGCGCTGACATGCTCGTGGGCGGTGCCGGCAGCGACAATATCCTTGGCGGCGACGGCGATGACCTGATCATCGGCGGGTCCGGCTCGGATATCCTGATGGGCAATGCAGGTGACGACACCTTCATCGGCACGGATGGCGACTGCAACGACCTCATCTACGGTGGCGAAGGGTCCGACACGATCGACATGGCGTCGGTCACCTCCGACCTCACGGTGCGCCTCGGCAATGCCGGAACGGATCGTGGCTCGGTCACCACGGCAGAGGGCGGTCGCGACACGATCTGGAGCATCGAGAACTTTGTCGGTGGCGCAGGCGACGACACCATCTTCGCCAGCGACGCGGCCAACGTGCTCGATGGCGGTGACGGCAACGACACCTTCGTGTTCGAAACCGCGGCCAGCGCGCAGGGCGATCACATCAACGGCCTCTCCGCCGGCGATGTCCTGCAGTTCGGCACTGGCGCCGATGCGGTCACGATCTCCTCGCGGGATCAGGCCATCGAAGCTGGCTTCGCGGTCGCGCATGACGCCGCCAACGACGTCTCGACGATCAGCGGTAGCCTTGACGAAGAAGACTTCCAGCTGACCGTCAGCGGCCGCTTCGACTACGATCAGATCGCCTGATCCCCAGTCGGATGAAAACACGATCGGCAGCCGGATATTCTCCGGCTGCCGATCTCGTTTTGCGGTTTGCCTTTCGAATGATCCGGGTGCCCCGCCACCCGGCGCGCGTCAGCCTTCAGCCCCCAAGCCCTCAGCTGAACGGATCTTGCGGATAGCCCACGCCCGCCAGATACAAGCCCTGCGGCGGACAGACCGGGCCACAGGCCGCGCGGTCCTTCGCCTCGAGCGCGGTTTTCACATCCTCGGGCGCCCAGCTTCCCGCGCCCACGCGCTCCAGCGTGCCCACGATGCTGCGCACCTGATTGTGCAGAAACGACCTCGCGCTCAGATGAAACCTCAGCTCCGGTCCCCCCAGCCCCTCGGCCTCCTCGATCTCCAGCGCATCCAGCGTCTTGACCGGGCTTTTCGCCTGACAGATCGACGATCGGAACGTGGTGAAATCATGCTTGCCCAGCAGATGCCGTGCCCCCTCTCGCATCGCTGCCACATCAAGGCTCTGGGGGACACGCCAGACGCGCCCCGCCTCCAGCGTCTCTGGCGGACGCCGCATCAGCAACCGGAACAGATAGCGCCGCTCCAGCGCTGAAAATCTGGCGTGCCAATCCTCTGCGACCTGGGCGCAGGCCACCACCGCCACCGGCGCGGGCTTGAGATGATAATTCACCGCCCCCATCAGCTTGAACGGCTCCCAGTCCTTGACCAGATCGCAATGCGCCACCTGCGCCAGCCCATGCACGCCCGCATCCGTGCGCCCGGCCGCCGCGATCTTGTGCGGGCCGGGTTCCAGACGCGCCAGCGCCGCCTCGATCGCGCCTTGCACCGAGGGCTGTTCCGCCTGTCGCTGCCACCCTGCAAAGGGGGCGCCGTCATATTCCACTTTCAACGCATATCTTGGCATGGCCGCCACTTACCCTGCAGATGCTTGCCGAACAATCCCCCCAAACCTGCCCTCTGGCAACCGTCGCGCCTCGCGCCTATCTTGGACGGGCCAGCGACGGGCCAGCGACGGGCCAGCGACGGGCCAGCAGGCAAGGGGGACCGGGCCTTTGATTATAAACGATATCGCCGAGGGGCTGACGCGCCGGGTCGAGACGGTGACCGACACGCTCTCGGAATCCCTGTTCGAGCCGGTGATCCGTCTTGGCGTCACGGGCCTGTCGCGGGCGGGCAAGACGGTGTTCATCACGTCGCTTGTGGCCAACCTGATGGACCGCGCGCGCATGCCGGGGCTGGTGGCCGCCGCCGATGGCCGGATCTCGGCGGCCTTCCTGCAGCCCCAGCCCGACGACACCGTGCCGCGCTTCGACTACGAGACGCATCTCGCCGCCCTCACCGGCCCCGAGCCGAGCTGGCCAGCCAGCACTCGGGCCGTCTCGGAACTGCGCCTGTCGCTCCGCGTGCGTCCCACCGGGCTTCTGGCCGGGCTGTCGGGGCCGCGCACCGTGCATCTCGACATCGTGGATTATCCCGGTGAATGGCTTCTGGACCTGGCGCTTCTGGACAAGACATATGCCCAATGGTCCGCCGATGTGCTGGACCGCATCGCACCGCGCGCGCAAGCCGCCGACTACCTGCCACTGGCCCAGGCCACCGATGCCGCCGCCCCTCTGGACGAGCCTGTGGCCCAAGCGCTGGCCCGCGCCTTCACCGCCTATCTGACCGCGGCCCGCGCCGCGGGGTTCTCGGATTGCACGCCGGGCCGCTTTTTGCTGCCGGGCGATCTGGCTGGGTCTCCGGTGCTCACCTTCGCGCCGCTGCCGATGCCCGATGCGCCCGGTCGCAAATCCCTCTGGCACGAGATGGAGCGCCGCTTCGAG
>NZ_JAIPUT010000156.1 GCF_020055635.1 Marivita sp.
ATGTCATGAGTTTTCGCTACCGAGGACAAGGTTGGCCAGGCCGCGCTACCGCCACGCTCCGTGATGGCAGTGCGCCATCAATGAGTTACCATGATAGTTGGGGCGGGATCCTTTCAAAACATGTCCAGCATCGCTGTAAAATTTGTGCCGACGGAACTGGAAAGGCTGCCGATATCGTTTGTGCTGATGCATGGGAAAGCGATGCCGCCGGGTATCCGATCTTTGACGAGGCCGAGGGCGTAAGCCTGATTGTCAGCCGAACGGCGCTCGGCGCGCGCCTGCTTACAGACGCCGTGGCTGCGGGCCAGATCGAGACCGGACCTTTTGATGTGGGAAAACTCATTGCGATTCAGCCTGGACAGAGGGAGCGACGACGCGCCTTGTTGGCACGTCTCTTAGCTTTGCGCCTCTCTGGACGCCCCGTACCACGTTACCGCGGCTTACATATTTGGCGCATAGCCTGGCAAAATCCTGCCTCACGAAACTTGAAAAACTTTCTGGGCATGCTGCGCCGGATATTCCGACAGCGCTTTTTTAGCCAAAGATAAACCCAGTGAAGACCATCTTTCTGATTTTATTTGTATGCTAGGAGTGTGCTAACTGGCTTGAACGCCATGCTTTCTTCGAGTTCTTCAGGATATTTTCATGCTCACGATTGCCTTGATCCTGCACTCTGCTAGCAACGACAATATGGGCGTTGGAGCATTGAGCGTCTCTGAGGTTGCAATTCTACGGCAGATTGCAAAGTCACGTGATATTCCGATTGCTATCAAAGTCATCGACAGTATTGCCGAACGTCCACCCTACGTTTCAGGCGAAGATATCACCATTCGGCCGGCACGCCCTCTTCGCAACCCCCTTGATTTTTTCCACGCCGTGCGTAACAGCGACATGGTCATCGATATTTTCGGCGGTGACAGTTTCGCCGATATCTATGGACGCCGCCGGCTGACCCAGATGTTCTTGATGAAATATCTTACCCACTTGGCTCGCAAACCTCTTGTACTCGCGCCGCAAACCTTCGGACCGTTCAAATACCGCCTGTCGACCTTTCTTGCCCGACAGACCATTCGACTTAGTGCCATCGCCACCACTCGGGATAGCCTCTCGACCGCCTGTCTGCGCGAAATGGGGATCAAGGGAGAGATCGTCGAGGCTTCTGATGTCGCCCTGCGTCTGCCCTATGATGCGCCGCCGGTGCGTTCTGAACCTGGTCCAGTCAAGATCGGCATTAATGTCTCAGGTCTTCTGATGAGCGGTGGCTATACTGGTAAGAACATGTTCGGCCTCAAGATGGACTATCCGCAACTGATCCGTGATATCCTGCACCGATTTGAACATCATCCCGAACCTTGCGAGATTCATCTCATACCGCATGTGATCTCGTGGAACCACGGTGCACTTGAGGATGACTACGCTGCAAGCGTAAAACTTAGCAAAGAGTTTCCTAACGTCCGGGTTGCGCCAGCCTTTGCCTCTCCCTCAGAGGCCAAGAGTTATATCGCAGATATGGATTTTTTCATGGGCGCAAGGATGCATGCCTGTATTGCGGCCTTCTCAGCAGGGGTTCCGGTGGTGCCGATGGCCTATAGCCGCAAATTTGCAGGGCTCTTCGGAGCCTTAGGATATAATGAAACAGTAGATTGTACCACTCAGAGTGCCGAAGACATTTTGGTGCATATTTTTGACGCATATGACCGCCGGTCAGAACTGGCGCAAACACAAAAAACTGCGTTCGAGAAGGGGCTGGAAAAACTGACCCGATACGAGACCGCACTCGGTGACCTGATGGAAAAAGTATACGCGAAACAGCGATAAACAGCGGCTCACTTGCAACGTATCTGGCTTTTACATAGTCTCGTGGCACTGGATATATAAATCTTTGTTTATAGCGTGAGGGATCCAATAACATGCCTTCCAACCCAAAGCTCATGGTTGTGGCATCCGCCGGAGGGCATTGGGTTCAGTTGATGAGATTGCGTAAAGCTTGGGATGAGTTGAACGTCATCTATTTAACCACTGAACCAGGCCTCTCGGATTTTGTGAAATCCATGGCCAAGGACGAAGGCAATCCGCCACCACAATTCGCATCTGTAACGGACGCCAATCTCTCCGAGAAAGGGCGCCTCATTCGTCAGCTGTTCGAAGTATTTATCGCAGTACTCCGCCACCGCCCTGATGTCATTATCACAACTGGTGCCGCACCTGGATATTTTGCGCTGCGCTTTGGCAAATGGATCGGGGCGCGAACCATCTGGATAGACAGCATGGCGAATGCCGAGCAACTTTCGAAATCGGGTCAAGAAGTGGGCAAGTACGCGGATCTTTGGCTCACGCAATGGGAACACCTAGTGCAACCGGAAGGGCCAGATTTTATGGGGCGCGTTCTATGATATTCTTGACGACCGGCACACAGCTCTCCTTCGATCGGCTAGTAAAGGCCGTAGATGAATGGGCAGGAACCACACAGCCGAACAGTGAGATTTTCGGGCAGGTTTTATCCCCACCCAGCAATCCATATCAGCCTCAAAACTTTGAAACCAAAACACGCCTTTCACCCGCGGAATACGACGAGATATTCAGAAAGGCCCATCTCATCATCTCACATGCTGGGATGGGAACTATTCTGACTGCCCTTACCCAAGGCAAGAAAATCTGCATCATGCCACGGCAGTTTAAATATGGTGAGCACCGAAACGACCATCAGATCGCAACAGTTGAAAAGTTGGGGGATTATCCTGGCCTTTATAAGGCCTCCGACGAACACGATTTGCCCGGCTGTCTCGATACGGCATTAAAAACGGCTGAACCCTCACGTTCAGCCTCGATCGACCCATTCGCAGTTACTGATTTCACTGACAGTCTTCGGGCGTTCATTCTTTCTTCGGACAAATAGGACAGATTTACACGTCGCGCTCGCGCACCCACCACCCTGCCACCCAGCCTGCCAGAAAACCGCCAAGGTGTGTTTCCCAGGCAAGGTTACCTCCCATCGCCCAATACATGATGACGTTGAGCCCAACGAGCAAGCCGATCACCCGCAGCACCGGTCCCATTCTCTCACGTGCCCGGCGCCGTACAGCGTATTCCCATGCCGTGAGCACCCCAGCGAGGCCGAAAAGCG
>NZ_JAIPUT010000157.1 GCF_020055635.1 Marivita sp.
TTTAAGCTTTTCAATAGTCGCAAAGGTTTCCAGTGGTAGTCCAGAAAATCTACAATTCGCGAACTCGACGGTGCATAGGTCGTCATTGACTTCTATAACTTCGCCCACGCCAACGTCGGGCCTGGATCTATGTTCAACTTTGTCACCTATCTTCATGGTCTCCCTTCTGCACCTAACGTTTGGGTTAACCAGCACCGCCACCGAGTTCAACCGGCATTGCCGCCTGTACGCTTACCGGCGTCCGGTTGAACCCATTGTTAGGCGAACTCAACGTAAAACCTCCTCCAGTGAGTTTGACTTCTTACGATTACAGCTCCGGCACAGAAGTCTGAGATTCTCGACAGTTGATGGGCCACCCTTGGAGTATGGAATGACGTGATCGAACTCTATTTCATCATCAGGAACGTACTTATGACACTTTTGGCAGACGTGAGCATCACGACGGACGACCTTGAGCATGACTTCGCGTGGAATGTGCCGCCCTTGGCTACGCGATCCTTTGGTCTCAGTTGCCCCGCTAGCATGGATAAACACGGGACAAACATGGCCGAATACTCGGCACCCGACATCCTCAGCGGCAAAGCCCTCGATCTCTTCCCAAATCGCAGGGTTCAGGTGGAGGACCCGCTCCATTTCTCCCCACACATCATCTTCTGACTCTAACTCACCCGACCGCAGCGCCGCCATAGCTTCCTCATAGAGTGCGCGCCTACCAGATACTGCATAGTCTTCGGTTGGAAATGGTGAATACTCCACAAGGTAACCGTAAGGGCAGTACTTCAACTCCCAACATGGCTTGCATGGCATCTCTGGATCTAATTTTTTCGTCACGTATTCACCTGGTAGGCCTAACGCCAATGTTAAACCGCCGATGCGGAGCGCAGCGTAGCAGCGGTCGGTTTGAACGACTTGTTGGGCCATAGGTCAACGATACTTTTTGCCCCTCGTCGAGAAATGAACTTTAGCTCGCGCTCTTCAGACTGCTGCATATAAATGACATCAATGGGAACTCTCAGCCCTATTTCTCCTATAACTCTCTTTGCTTTCATTAACTTCGAGCGATCGTCATAAACAACCAGCAAGTCGAGATCTCCAATTCCATTGTTCGCCTTCAGAACAGACCCAAATACATAAATAGCAAGAAAAGGATCTTTCTTGACAAGCTCAACTAACTTGCGTGCAAAATGCTTCTTTATGAGGTCTGAATTAATTGTTAAGGGCTCCCATCAGCTGGTTCAACTTAAGCACTCCAGTGCCTGAAGAGCGCGCGACCTGTTTAGTTGCAGAGGACAGTCGACAATTCGGGTTCGAGGCCAAGATGAAATCGGGAAGACCAAACTTATCGATTCCGGATCGAACAGCCTCCGCTGTGAGATCATAGTCATTCAGAGCAAGAACTCTGACGACGTCACCCGATACTTTGACAACTTGATACGTCCGATTGTTAGCTCTGATAACTGCTCTTACAGCGGTATGTTGTTCTAAACATCTCAAAAGAAAACGTGGCTCTGGCGGAATATAATTCCTGAAATTCCTCGCGTTTACTGCCCTATACAGATCTGCCAATCCTCCGACCGCCAAAGGGATTTTCGAAGCTGTAGCGAGCAACTCTCCGCTCACAAACGGGTCTTTCGGGATATTGATCAGAAATTCTGTTACTGGCTCATGGAATTCATCGGGAACTGACTCTAAATCGACCCTATCTGAAGACATAACCGCAACAACTATTGGCGCAGGCAAGTCTTTAACAATGAGCACTATACTGTTTTGAGTGCGAACACCCACTTCATAGATGTCATCGTGGTCCAGCACCACATCGCGACACCAATCAGCTATTCCGCTTCTATTACTCGCCATTTAAATTCCTAACTAAAAATTTTATCGAAGCCCTCAGGGAAGCATGCGCCATTTTGCTCAGCGCCCCCCAAGTGTTTTGCTTCAAAGTCGTCTACATGTTGCTTAAAAGCTTGGAGCAACATGCGTTCTTCCTTTGACAAAAAACCAGAATTGGCCTCACACAACAGCAAGATTTTTCGGTTGTTCGGAATTATCTTCAAGCGAATCTTGCGGAGCCATTGAGCGGGCAGTTCACTTTCGGGATTAAAGCGCTCATCAGTTAGCGGACCATAAGTCTTCAAAATATAGTGGTTTTCTTCAAGGTAGGGGACTACTGCGCTCCGAGCAGAATCTCTAGATTCAAGCGTTCTAGCACCAAATGCATCTGCAATTGCGGCTCTATGATTTTCTTTCCATTCGAGAAGCGTAGCTACTGAATAATCTGACTCTGCTTTGTCGATAATCGTATGACAGCGAGGGCACAATAAGATGAGATTTTCGTACTCGCCGCGCTGCTCCGGAGTTAAGGCCACATTGGATCTAGGTCCTTCATCACCCGCACTAATTACATGGGCTATCTCGCCAACGTGAATGGCGCCTGAATTTTCGTCAACGAAAATTTCAGAAAGACACCGCGGGTTCGAGCAAAAACCACCGGAATCTGCAAACAGGCGTAGCTTTGTGACGTTTGAAGGATTAATTCTTCCTTTTACGCAACCCAATACGGTCTCCTTGTGAGGCCCAACGTCGCCCATCACGCGCGTGCGTTTCGAACCTCAACTGCATGGACTTGTTAGAGCGCATCTTGCTGGTAAATGATGTAGCAGTTCGGCACATCTGTTATCAAGAACTCAAAGTTTCTCAACAAGTCGTTGTACAGCATGTATAGGTCATCGACATTGAGCGGCGTAAACCTGGCGATCCCAAAGCGGCTTTTCGGATGAATAGCTTTGATGCGATCGTCATAGAAAGCACTGTAGTAGCGGTCGAGTCTATGGGTCTCATCGAACGCTGTGAGCAGATAGTCGGACGCGTCTCGGTTCGACGGGTTTGGATTCCCGTTCTTTCGTAACCGCTATAGAATGATCTCTAAAGTGGCTTCGAGGGCCACGTAGATCTCGGGGCCAGCCGCGGCAGCTGCTTGCAGAGCGCCGGCGGCGTTGAGTCGCCCACCCGTGACGGTCTTGCCGTCGAGTGCGGGCACTGGATCGACACCGGCCAGCAGTGCGTCCTTCACCTGCAGCGGCGTAAAGTCGGGGCGGATGCTCAGTACC
>NZ_JAIPUT010000158.1 GCF_020055635.1 Marivita sp.
AAGATGCAATGGTCGCGATGTACGACGCGGGTCAGCAGAACAGCCATCAATACGAGCAGCTTGCCCGCGCGCGCAGCGGCCTCCTGAGCGAACCCGATGGCAGCCCCGGCTATGACCGATATGCCACCACGGCGCGCAACAACCTGCCCGCGTCGAGCCCGATGGCGTCGGTGAATGATCCTGACTTCGGCTCCGCGCAGTGCGACTGCGAACCGGGACAACCCTGTTGTCTGACCAGTGGTGAGCTATCCGACAGTTCCTCGCCTGACCGGAAACTGACATGGCCGTCGAACGGTGATGCGCCGCCGACCCGATTGTTTATCATCGCGGATGACAAGCAAGGCATGAACCTTGTCGGTAAGGTCAAAAGCAAGGCCGATGGACAGCACTGTCAGATGCGGCCCGCCCGACCTCAGGGGTTCAATACGCGTGGGCTGGTGTCAGGCGAGTCGCTGCTTCCGAAAACGGAAACCGAGCAGTCGGTCGCTGCTCCTCAGACAGCGAATTTTCAAGTGCTTGGTGATTCCATTTTGCCGCAGGATTTCGTCGTGGCGATGAGCGCTGTGGACTTGCTGATATCCGGCATGGATTCGTTCGAGAACAACCAAGGTGCACGGTATACACCGCGGATGTGTTTGCCCGAATCCGGAATGGTGGCAACCTACACGGTGCATGCTTTTCCAGAGGTGGATATCAACGGCAGGATCATAGCCGATGTTACGCTCAGCTTTCGCACCAGTCGCTTTGGGGCAAGCACGGGCATCAGCGGCGAGATGACGGGCAAGGTTGGTGATAAAACGATCGATGTGAAGAGCGAAGCCGGGGCAACGAAGCATACTGCTGCGGCGGCCCCTCCGTCGAACCAGGCAGCCTCCCGGGGAACGTCCGGCCTACTGAGCAAGATGATCTCGACCATGGGCTCTTTTGTACACGGGCGCGAGGCCGAGGGCTTTGAGGCGGAGGTGGTAGACGGCTCTGGGGTGACGCTTGTGGTGGAACTGACGCTGGAAGCGAGCGCGTTCAAACTGGAAAAAGTCGATGCAAGCCCGGACCTGAAATTCAAGGTCGACAAGTTCGAGTCGTCCCTGTCCGTGAAAGCTGAAGGGACAATTGACGTCGTCGAACTTGCCGTTGCAGGCCTTTTGTCACCGGCGGCTTCCGAGTTAATGCAACGCGCGCGCGCAGAAGCGATGCGCGAGGGCCGCGCGATCCGGGGGCGCGTCAGGGCCGATGTCGTGTTGAGCGCCGGTGGTGAGTTGTCCTACAAGTACGGGTCCGGTCTGGCGTACCGCTATGCCGCCAATGACGAGAACGGTTTCGAGAAAGGTGAGGGGTCGGACACGTTCGGGGGGAAAGTCGATATCAAGGGGGATGCGACGGTCGAGATTCATGCCGAGGGCGAGATTTGGATCGTCCAGGCTGAAGCTGGTGCGCGCGGCTCGATGCATACGGCGTGGTGCTGGGAGATGCGCAAAACCGATGCCGGGCGCGAGAAGAGGTATTATTTCGAAGGCTTGCGCGCACGGGTGAAAGGCTATGTGAGCGTGGGGATAACCAGCCGCGGAGACACGCTTGACCCGCCCGCACCGGGGGATCCGAATTTTGAGCGCTCTGTCGGTGGCACGGCTTCGCGGAGTACCGGCGAGGTGTCGCAGTCGATCGCAGAGGTCGGTAACAGTGATGAAGAGGACTGGAGCAAGCCCTCTGGAGATGAAATCGAACTGCTCGAACCGACGGTTCCCGAGGTTACCGGGGAAACCCCCCCGTGGGAGCCGTATTGACATGATTGACCAGATGAACCGACGTTTTTTCGTTTGCGCGGCAACCGCCTTGTCCGCCTTTCAAGGAGCCTCTCTCATGGCACAGACCAGCGATCCGCATTATTATTACCTTCGGTTCCGCACGGTCGCCTGCTGGCATATCGTGTCCGTCAATGACGTGCCGGTGTCGATAAAGCCGGCAGCCGAGCGGCAGGAATGGACGGTGCCGATCAACACGCTGCTGCGGGCGGGAACGAATACGCTAACGTTCAACTTCGTGCCGGTCTGGGGCGAGGCCTATCCGGCGGGCGCTCCGAACCCGGAATTTGCCGTCCGGATCGACCTCGTGCGTTACAATCTGCGGACCGAAACGGACGAGGACTACACGGCCTTGCACCTGGCCTTCGACATGGAAACTGGTCACCTTGCGCCGGTGGAGCAAACGTCACTGGGGGCAAGCCGTGGACAGGGCAGGGCGGTCTTCGGCAGCAGCGGGCGTTTCACGGTCGAGGACGGGGAATACCGCGATATCTACGGCCCTGCCGTTCCATCGCGGGTGGTCACGTTCGATGTCACGGTGCCCGACGATTTGCCACCGCTCACATGGGAGGGCGCGCCAGTGCTGCCAGGGGCGGACGTGCTGCGAGAAGAACTGCTTGCAGCTTATCGCGGTGTACATGCCGCCCTCATGAGCGGCGATGCTGCCCGCGTCAGGCAGGCCTATCTTCCCACCTGGGAGCGGACCGCGACGGTCATGCACTACCAGGACGTCACCGAATTCATGCGCGTGAACGACGCTGTGCAAAAGCTGGCGTCGACATTGCCGGAAGGCGAAACGCTGCAACCGGCGCGGTTCTGGCCATCGCCCGGCGAGGCCCAGATTTTCCATGCGGCTGAGGGCCGTCTGGCATTCATACTGCCATCGCCCTTGCGGTGGGCCGACCCGGCAACACCGGACAAGACAGCCGTTCAATCTGCGGTCGCCTTCATGCGCAACCCTGCCAGTGGGGGGCTTGTCGTTGCGTCCGTTCTGTATCTCGTCTGAGGTTGGTGTGGCGTATGCGATGATACGCGGTCTGGCCGGGTGCCATGTGGTTCTGTGTCGTTTGGCTGTGGCGATCCTGCTTGCGGCAAGTTCTGCTGGGCCTGTTCTGGCGCAAACTGCCGATCCGGGCAGGACGGAATTTGCGATTGATCTGCAGGCGAATGCGGTGGTGCTGGATATCCGGCTGAATGACATACCGCTCTTCGGGGTCGAGCAACCGGCCAATCCGTTCCCGGCGCAGGTGCTGA
>NZ_JAIPUT010000159.1 GCF_020055635.1 Marivita sp.
GGCCTCGGAAATGTCCGAGAGCACGGTGATGTCGGATGGCAGATCGGACTGGCTGGCCCACAGCGTCAGCGACCGGTTGGGGTCGCAGTCTAGCATCGTCACCGGCACCCCCTCATGTGCCAGTTCGGTGCCCAAAAGCACGGCTGTTGTGGATTTTCCGGCCCCTCCCTTGGGAGAGGCGATGACGATGGTCGGCATGGCGGGCTCCTGCTCGTTCTTATTTACCCGATTAGAAGGCTAACCCGATTACTTCACTAATCCAATAAATTTGTTTACCCGGTAACCTATAAAATCCGATTATCGAAAAAATCCGGTTAACAGAATTACTCGATTAATTTACAAATCCGGTAAATATAAATATCCGGTATCTCCCTGCGTAAGGTGACGCGGGTCCACCTGTCCGTGAACCCGTGCAAACAGGCGTGCCGCAGGCGACTTTCCGGAGGCTTGGAATGTTGCGGATTGGTCACGATGTAAAAGGCGGTATTTTGAAAAATCATTCAAAAACAAGGGTCTAAAGAAAATTCCTCAAAGGGTATATAAATCACTATACAGGGGTATGAGTTTTGCTATACATTTATCCTTGTTGAACTGAAATCGAAGGGTTAGAAGCCTTCGCAGTTGAACCCTGCCGGTTCTCAAGGGCGCATTGCGTTCGGCGAGTGACCACCAGGGAGGGACAACAAACGATCGTTGATGGGGCCGAATTAATCGGGCACCGAACTTAAAGAGGAAGATAAGCTATGGCTCTCGACCTAAGCACGCTGACGACTGAACAGCAGCTCGCAGCAATTTACATCGGTTACTACGACCGTGCCGCCGATCCGGTGGGTGAAGACTTCTGGGAAGGCGCAGTCGCCAACCCGAACCTGAGCCTTGAGGACATCGCGACGGACTTCGCGACACAGCCGGAAACGCTGATCGCCTATCCGTTCCTCGAGGACCCGACCGAGGCAGAGGCAGAAGGCTTCATTGCAGAGGTTTATCTGAACCTGTTCAACCGCGCGCCTGACCAGGCCGGTCTGGACTTCTGGAGCGACGCACTGCTTGCAGCCATCAATGGCGACGAGGGTGCACTGTCGGTTGGCGAGATCATCCTCTCCATCATCGAAGGCGCTCAGGACTCGGCCGAAGGCAACGACCGCACGACGATCCTCAACAAGATCGAAGTTGCGACAAGCTGGACCAACGCAGCTGATGCCGCGGAAATCGACTACACGACCGACACCGCCGCTCAGAACAGCGCGAAGTCGATCATCGAAGGCGTGACCGACGAAGCGTCGACCGTCACCTCGGCCAAGCAGACCATTGACGGCTTCTTCGAGCCTGTCGGAGTAGAGGGGAACACGATTCTTCTTACAAGCGCGACAGACGTAAATGGTGTCCCAAATCAGATTACCGGCGAATCCTTTGAGGCGACCGAAGATAACGACCTGTTCCTTGGCTACCTTGCGCAGAACCCGTTTGCTGGAGGCGTCTCCAACTCCCTGTCATCCGCTGACCGGCTCAATGGTGAAGGTGGCAACGATCGCCTGTATGCAGAGCTGACCAAAGAATTCTTGGGTGTCACGGCGGATAACGAAGCTTCGTCGCGCACCGACATTCAGCCGCGTCTCACAAGCATCGAAGAGATCGATATCGAAGCGCGTGATGACACCGAAGACGGTGAGAACCCCCTCGACACGATCATCGTGGATGCTAAGAACATTTTCGGTCATGAAGAAATCGGGTCGTACTATTCCGACGGCGATCTGAAGATCGAAAACCTGACCACGTTGACCTCCAACGGTGTTGCGCGCGACACGTCCGAGATCACTGTGACCATGGATCACACTGACAATTTCAACACTGACGGAGACGCGTCCGACCTGACAGTGTACTTCGACAACGACTACCTTCTGGCGCGTGGTCAGACTGCTGAAAGCGAAATCCTTTACTTCCTGCTCGACGAAGATGCGGAATTGGCCGGTCTGTCCGATCGTCTGAACAACATTGACGTCGACGGTATTCGCTTCTCGATCGAGAATGCAGATGGAACAACGACCGAAATCACTATTGAATCCGACGAAGCGAACATCGCCGGTACGCATCTTGGTTTTGTGAACGCGCTTCAGGCACCGCTTCAGGCTCTGATTGCCGACGGCACCCTGCCGGCTGGCACGCGTATTTTCCTTGATGAGTCGCGTACGACCACAACCTTCATCGACGATGGTTCCGAGTCCGATCCCATCCCGGCGATCGTTGTCGAATCCGGCGACGGGTCCGAGCTGACAGCACTTGGCTTTTCGCGGATCGAAGAAGAAATCGGCGAATACGACGTGTTCGGCCGGATCGAATCCCCGGGTCAGACAACAACAGATGAACCGATTTCGATCGATATTGACCTGCACAAGGTCGGTCGCGGTGGCGAAGGTGGAGATCTGATCGTCGGTGGCAAGTCCGAGTCCACGCCGGAAGGCATTGCTGACGGCATCGAAGTTTTCAATATCAGCGTCAAAGGTGCTGGTAACGACGATCCGAACGGTGGCATGACCAAGCCGTCGAACCTCGGCACGATCACTTCGACCGGCAGCGAACTGCGCGAGGTCTATATCGTGACCGATCCGATGTTTGCACAGGGTGAAACCTTTGCAAGCCTGACGGTGCGGGATGGCTTCGATCAGAGCATCTTCAGCAACGTTGAGTCCGGCGATCTCGAGCTGATCAACGCAGATCAGTTCCTTGGCGATCTGACGCTGGGTACAGGCTCCGGCCGCATCACCAACGCCGACACGATCACGGCACAGGGCGGTGGTGACGTATCCCTCCAGCTTCTGCTGGACGGAACTGAAGAAGATCAGGACTACAACTACACCACTGGCTCCGGTGACGATTCCATCGACATCGACATCGATGGCGACTCGCTGGATTATGCCAACTCTTCGCTGAACATCTCCACAGGTGACGGCGACGACTCCGTCTTTGTCGACGGCGACGGCATCAACAACGGTGGCGACGGGGATGGAACAAACGAGCGACTGAACCAGGCGATCCTCGACAATATCGAGATCA
>NZ_JAIPUT010000160.1 GCF_020055635.1 Marivita sp.
CAAGGTATCCCTGAGGGCCGTGGTAGACCACCACGTCGATAGGCCGGAGGTGTAAGCGCAGCAATGCGTTCAGCTGACCGGTACTAATGGCCCGATAGGCTTGATTTGATCCAGTAACAACAAAACCGGCGCGTTGCACAGCAACGCACCGGGTGGCTGGCAGCGCTTTTTGCTCGCAAAAGGCGCGGAGCCACACCGTGGAATGGCAGAACACCGCCAACCACTCTGGACCAATGATCAAAAGCACAACACCAAAACAGCGTACCTGACCTGGACAACACAGTTGATTTTGAACGCCACGACCGAAAAATCGTGGCGGTCGTTGCGCCCGGCTTTCCAAAAACGTGGACCCCGCTGGCATCACATGCCCAGCACCCACAAAAAAGCCCAACCGCGCAGCGACAGGGGTTTTTACTCGGTTTGGTGGTCATAGCGTGAGCAAAACACCCGGTCCCATTCCGAACCCGGCCGTTAAGTGCCACCGCGCCAATGGTACTGCGACTCAAGTCGTGGGAGAGTAGGTCACCGCCAAACCTAGCAAAAACCCCAACCTCTCAAAACGATGAAAACAACCTGTCGCGGGGTGGAGCAGCCCGGTAGCTCGTCAGGCTCATAACCTGAAGGTCGTAGGTTCAAATCCTACCCCCGCAACCAATAAAACAAGGCCTCAAAGCGGTAACCCGCTCGGGGCCTTTTTCGTTGTGTCCGACAGGTGTCCGATTGAACAGTGGTCTGCAAACACATCCGCAAAGCAATGAGTGAGATTGCTTCGAGCAGACGCCGGTTTGGATATCGGCGTATCGGCATCCTGCTTGAGCGCAAGGGTATGATCATGAATGCAAAGAAGCTTTACCGCATCTACCGTGAAGAGGGGCTGTCCGTCCGGCGGCGACGGGGCCGCAAGCGGGCGCGTGGCAGCCGAGCACCCATGCCTACAGCACTGCGCCCAAACCAGCGCTGGTCGATGGATTTCGTGTCCGACACATTTGGTGCGTCGCGCAAATTCCGCGTGCTTGCGGTGAATGATGATTGCTGCCGCGAAAACCTGTGCCTGATTGCCGATACCAGCCTGTCGGGCACGCGCGTAGCCCGTGAACTGGATGCGCTGGTGCGCCTCTATGGAAAGCCAGAGAGCATTGTCAGTGACAACGGAACAGAGTTCACCAGTGCCGCCATTCTGAAATGGGCGCAGAAGAACGACGTGCAGTGGCATTACATCGATCCGGGAAAGCCACAGCAGAATGGCTACATCGAGTCATTCAATGGCAGCCTGTGCGACGAATGCCTGAATGAATAGATATTCGACAACCTGGACGATGCACGGCGAAAACTGGGCCTGTAGCGCTATGATTACAACCACGTCAGGCCACACTCATCGCTGGGCAACAAAACACCCGCTGAAGCGCGCCGAGCGCTTGAGCTATCTGAGGGCTCCGCGCTCGGCGCGCTTGCCCATAACGAAAGACCCGACTACCAATCTCAAACCCGCAGACTCTCGTTATGATCGAGGGACCCAAGGGGGGCAGGTCAGCCCCCGCAACGAAATTCGAACCTACGCAACTTCGTTTGTAGATCTGAAACGACAGACTGAGAGTGCGCGCTTTCATAGCTTCCGTGTTCGAAGCCTCCCCACGATTCCTGTGGGGAAGAAATAGACGCTCAGCACGAAAAGGATGCCAAGCCACATCAGCCAGCGGTTCGGGTCGAGAAGCCGAGGGATGATGGGCAAGCTTTCGGTCAAGCCCGCGCCTGCGCCCATCAGGTTCTGAAGGTAGTTCTGCGCCAATACGAAGACGACGGCCCCCAAAACAGCACCATACATCGTGCCCATCCCGCCGATCACGACCATCAGCAGGACATCCAGCATGATCTCGAAACTCAGCGTCGTGTCCGGGCCGACGTAGCGCAGCCAGATCGCGTAGAGGCTGCCGGCAAAGGCGGCCATCGCGGCGGACAGGCAGCTTGCGGCGGTGCGGTAGGCGACGACCCGATAGCCGATCGCCTCGGCGCGGAAATCGTTCTCGCGGATTGCCTTGAGCACGCTGCCGAAGGATGAATTCACGATCCGCAGCAGGATCAGGAACAGTAAGAGGCAGGTGAAGAACAACATGTAGTAGTTCAGGATGCGTCCGTTGATACGCACGCCGAACAGCTCGCCCAAGCGAAAGGCGGGGGTCAGCTCGCGCGGGATCTGGTAGGTCAGCCCGTCCTCGCCGCCGGTCAATTCGAACAGTTGGCTGACCAGCACGGCGACCGCCGACGCAACCGCCAAGGTGATCATCGCGAAGAAGATCGCCCGCACACGCAGCGAGAAAAGCCCGATCATAAAGGCCACCGCCGACGAGACGACCGCGCCGACCAGCGTTCCGACCAAAAGCGCGTCCCAGCCCCGGCCCATATGGATGCTGGCCAGTGCCACACCATAGGCGCCGAAGCCGAAGAACATCGTGTGGGCAAAGCTCACGATCCCGGTATAGCCCAGCAGCAGGTCGTAGGACGCCACCAGCAGGATGAAAACGCAGATCGTGGCCGCCGTATCCAGGGGGCGCACACCCGGAAACAGGAACGGCGCGAAGCCGAGGCAGAACAGCACGCCCAGCAGCAGGGCCGTCAGGACGGCCGAATTCGGCCTGTCGCCCGAGATGAGGTTCGTCAGCATTTCACTTCGCCTTTACCACGGGCATCATCCCCTGAGGCCGCCACAGCAGGATCGCGGTCATCAGCCCGATATTCGAGATCAGTGCGACCTTGGGTTCGAGGAAGGCCACGTAATTCTGCAACAGACCGACCAGCAGCGCGCCGATGAACGCCCCCTCGATGGACCCGAGCCCACCGATGATGACCACGATGAAGATCAGGATCATCATGCTTTCGCCCATCCCCGCGGTGATGACCTGTTCGTAAAGCGCCCACATCACGCCGCCCAGTCCCGCCAGTGCTGACCCGGCGATGAAGACACCGATGAACACCAGCTTCAGCCGGTAGCCAAGCGCCTCGACCATCTCGCCGTTCTGAACGCCTGCGCGCACGATCAGCCC
>NZ_JAIPUT010000075.1 GCF_020055635.1 Marivita sp.
GAGGTCCGGCAATGATGCGTGACGAAGTCCCGCAACTCGTCATCTGTTCGCAGAGTATCGTCGGGGAGCACGACACGGCGGACATATCTGGCGAGCGCAGGCTGCGAGAAGATCTCACGACTGAGCTTCAGCGCACGAACCGTGGTCTCCAGATCGTAGGGGTGGCCCATGAAATTCGGGTCGATCAGCGGCGGTGCGTCGGGGTCGGACGAGGCAAGCCGCACCGTGCCGCGCGCCCTGGGGCGAAGGCCGTAGCAGTTCAGCGTGATCCCGGACCGGCCCGGACCGACGCCACCGACGCCGTCCTCGGCCGCGGCACCGGCCAGGAAATGGAACTGGAGGTCGGGGTTCGACCGATCCTCTCCGGAATACCAGAAAAGCCCGCCCTCCACGACGTTGGATGCGACGGGACCGCTGCGGAACAAGGCGTATTGAAGCCCCGCCCATGCCGCCATGTGGGGCCTGCGATACTTGTCGAGGCTTTCGTGGCTTCGCAACTCCGCGACCAGATCGATATTGACGTGATCGGCGAGGTTCTCGCCGACCTCTGCCACATCCGCCCGCACCTCGATGCCGAGCGATTTCAGATGGTCGCCCGGGCCGATGCCCGACCGCATCAGGAGTTGCGGCGACCCGATCGCCCCGGCTGTGACGATGACCTCGCTCTCGGCATGCGCTGTCCGGAGCTGGCCGCGATGCCGGTACGTCACGCCGGTGACGCGGTGACCGTCGAACACCAGCCGCTCACTTGCGGCACGGGTCAGGATCGTCAGGTTCGCCCGGCCCCGTGCCGGATCGAGATAGCCGCGCGCCGCCGAGCATCTGCGGCCATCCACGACGTTGAGTTGATAATAGCCCGCACCGGCCTGCGCCGCGCCGTTGAAGTCGTGTGTATACGGGATGCCATATTGCTGGCAGGCCATGACAAAGGCCCGTGTTATCGGCTGGGGCGCCGCGATGCTGGACACGCCCAGCGGGCCCTCGGTTCCGTGCCAGCGGTCCGCAAACGCCGTGTTGCCCTCCGACTTCAGGAAATAGGGCAGCACGTCCTCGAACGACCAGCCGGGGCATCCTTCGTCACGCGCCCAGCGGTCGTAGTCGGCGGGCACGCCGCGCGTGAAGACCTCGGCATTGATCGAACTGCCGCCGCCCAGCACCCGCCCCTGAGCGTAGGGAATGCGCCGGTTGCCTGCGTGTTTCTGCGGCACGGTCGAATAGCCCCATGTCAGGCCGCCGCCCGTCACCTTGGCGAAGCCCACCGGCATGTGGATGTAGGGATGCCAGTCGCGCGCCCCGGCTTCGAGCAGGAGAACTGTGTTCGTGGGAGTCTCGCTCAGGCGGGCGGCGAGAACGCACCCCGCTGTCCCGCCCCCGACAATGATGTGGCTATAGGCGGTGCGCGACATGGTCCTCCGGTCCTCTTGTCACTCGCGCTGCGCAATCTCCGCATCCGACATGATGGCGCGCATCACGAAATCCACCATGAAGGCCCGCCGCGCATTGAGCGCCTCGGCCCGCATGTGATCGAAGTCGTATATCTGCCCGTTGGTGAATCGGTTGTTGATGTAATAAAACCCCAGCGCGGTGATGGAATGATTCAGCTGGAGCGGGTCGATCCCGGGCCGGATCCGGCCTTGGTCGACGCCACGTTCGAGGATGGTTCCGACGCGCTTCAGCAGAAGGCTTGTGCGGCGTTTCACGATCCCGGATTTTCGCAGATAGACCGCGCCAAGCAGGTTCTCCTGGTTGACGAGGGCGATGAAATCGGGGTTCGCGACGAAGTAATCCCACGTCGCTTCGACCAGCGTCCGTATCGCTTCGAGGGGTTCGAGCTCCTCGAGCGGAAGGGCTTCTTCCATCTTGCGGATGCCCAGATAGGCCTGCTCGAGGACCGCGATGTAGAGATCCTCCTTCGAGCCGAAATAGTGGTAGATCATCTTCTTGTTGAGGCCGGTCGGCGCCGCGATGCCTTCGATCCCGGCCAATGCAAATCCTTTTTCCGCGAATTCGCGCCGGGCCGAGACCAGCAGATCGGCCTTCGCCTGATCGGCATTGCGTCCCGTGCGCCGCACCTTCGGTTTCTTGACCGCCGTCTGGCTCATGTCCGGTCCTCATGTCTGCGCGGCTCATCCCTTGCTCGCGCCGAGCGTGAGACCGGCAATGAAATGCCGTTGCATCGCGAAGAACATCATGACCGGTGGAAGGGCCGCGATCAATGATCCGGCCGCTAGAAGGTTGAACGACGAGATGTACTGTCCCTTCAGGGTCGTCAGGCCCAGCGTGATGGGGCGCAGATCGTCGGACTGGATCAGGATCAGCGGCCAGAAGAAGTCGTTCCAGATGAAGGTGAATTGCAGCACCGCCAGCGCGGCCAGTGCCGGTCGGACGAGCGGCACGATGACGTGGATCAGGATTTGCCATTCGCTGACCCCTTCCGCACGCGCGGCCTCCACCAACTCGAAGGGCAGATCGGCGATGAAGTTGCGCATGAAGAAGGTGCAGAAGCCGGTCTGGAAGGCGATCTGGAACAGGATCACGCCCCAGTAGGTGTCGTAGACACCCAGATCGAGCGTGAGTTGCCGGACCGGTATCATCAGGATCTGGAACGGTACGAAATTGCCCGCGATGAAGAGCGCGAGGATCAGGTAGCGGCCCCGGAAGCGGTAAAGCGCGAGGCCAGCGCCCGCCAGCGTCGACAGAAACAGCGCGCCGATGATCGACGGCACGGTGATGATGAAACTGTTGATCAGGTAGATCCCGATCGAGGACGAATTGAACACTTCGGTGAAATTGTCGACGAAGGCCCATTCGGTCGGGATACCCCAGTAGTTGCCGAAGTTCAGGTCAGACAGCGATCGCCCCGCCGTCGCCACGATGGCGATCATCGGCAGAAGCCAGATGATGAGCGAGATCGGCAGCGCGACCTTGTACATGATCTGGCGGCTGCGGGGCGCGTCCTGGATAGGCCGGGGATACATCAGCGCGCTCCCTTCTCGTTGGCCCAAAGACGCAGCAGGAACCAGATGATGTAGACGTTCATGATCGCGAAAAGGACCGTCGCGATGGCCGAGGCATAGCCCATTCGATACCGGAAGATCGCGTTGTCATACATGTAATAGGCCAGCACGTTGGAGGAGTTGTATGGCCCACCCTCGGTCATGATCGCGACCAGATCGAAGGACCGGAGCGCCCCGATGACCGTGACGACCAGCGCGATGAAGGTGGCGGCGCGAAGCTGCGGCAGAACGATCTTGACCAGAAGCCGCCACCCCTTGGCACCGTCGAGCCGCGCGGCCTCGATCATCTCGGGGTTCACGCTGTTCAACCCGGTGAGGTAAAGGATCATGCAATAGGCCGTCTGCGGCCAGAGACCGGCGACGATAATGCCGAAGGTGGCGAGATTCTCATCGGCGAGGATTGGCGGGAAGCTGATGCCCAACGGCTCAAGGATCGTCGCGAGAAGCCCGAAGGCAGGATCGTAGAACCACGCAAAGACAAGTCCCACCACGATCTGCGACACGACGAAGGGAAAGAAAAACAGCGATTTGACGAGGCGAATGCCGAACACCGTCTGGTTGAGAAACAGCGCCACGAAAAGCCCGAAGACCGGCGCCAGCAGGAAAAGAACAAGCCAGTAGATGTTATTGACGAGGGACGTCCAGAAAACCCGGTCGCCCCAAAGCTCCCGGTAATTGTCGAGACCGACCCAGCGTTTCGGCCCGATCCCCTGCCATTCGGTGAAGGACAGGGCAACGGACTGGATGATCGGATAGATCACGAAAATCGCGAACATCGCGAAAGCCGGCGCGATGAAGACGAACGGCATGATCACCAGCTTGTGCTTGCGATAGAAGCCGCGGGTGCTCATTGTCCGTTGGTAGGACGTGCTTGTCATCTCGGCCATCGCGATGCTCCCACAAAGGTCGGGGCCGGCGGAGGACTGCCGGCCCCGTTCCCGCCAGATCAGAGTTCGCCGTAGATACGGGCGCGCTCGGCCTCGATCCGCTCGAGGATCTCGTCGATCCGGTCAGGGTTCTGCATGAACTCCTGGAAGCCCTGCATGCCGACACGGGCCAGTGCGGGATCGGTGTCGCGGTCATAGAACTGCATAATCCCGTCTGCACGGCTCAACTGTGCGAAACCGCCCTGCGTGAAGCGGTCTTCGGCCACTGTGGCGTTGATGTTCGGCGGCAGCATGTCGAGGGTCGCCGCCGTTTCGGTCTGCACGTCGGCGCGCGCCGCAAAAGCCAGGAAGAGACGCGCGTCATCCTTGTTCGTGGCGTTCACCGGGATGTGGAAGCTGTCGGTGGGCGCGTCCTCGTAGATGCCGACCTCGGGGTCGATGATCGGGAACGGGAACCAGTCGACATTCTCCAGCACGTCCTCGGGGAACATAGACACGATGAACGGCGCGAGCAGATACATCGCCGCGTCACCCTGGTTCATGAAGGGCAGCGCCTCCTGGAACGAATAGCCGGGGTGGTTGTCGATGAAGAAATCCGCCTCCACCAGTTCCGCCCAGGCGTCGAAGACGGCGCGGACGCGGTCATCGGTGTAGGCAACCTCGCCGTCCATCAGTTCGGCGTGGAACTCGGCGCCGTTGATGCGCAAGTTGAGGAAGTCGAACCAGCCGGCCGCCGGCCACAGGTTCCGCGTGCCGATGGTCACGGGCGTGATCCCCGCCTCGTTCAGTTGTGCACCCACCTCCATGAATTCCTCCCAGTTGGTGGGAGCTTCCGTGATCCCGGCCTGCTCGAAGAGATCCCGACGGTAGTAGAGGCCCCAGGCGTAATAGGCGTAAGGCACGCCATATTGACGACCGTCGACCGAGGAGGCCCCGATCACGGCGGGCATGCTTTCGTAGAGCCCCTCGGCTTCCCAGACATCCGTGACGTCCTCGAACAGACCCAGTTCGACGAAGACACGCATCCGGTTGCCCGCGTTCCACGTGATGAGATCCGGCGCGTCGGACACGAGGAAGTTCCGCATCGCCGTCTTGAAGGCCTCGTGATCGTAGAGATTGAAGACGACCTCGATTTCCGGATATTCGCTCTCGAATGAGGCGACCAGTTCCTCCATGGCCTGTCTCTGGGCCGGGTCCGAGGTGTTTGCGTTGATGACCAGTTCGCGCGCCGAGACCGACGCCGCCATGGCCGTTAGGGCTGCCGCGCAGACCGCTGTCTTGAAGAAGTTCATTTTTCCTCCCCTTCGAAGTGTTGGCCGCGGATCGCGGACCGAGTTGAATGGCCCAAGGCTCGGCCAAGATCGCCCGCGCGTGCGGGCCTGCAGGCTTCTGCGCTTAACTCACTGGTGAGTTAAAACCTTATCGCAGAACCCTATTCCTCCGTCCGCCGGCGCATCAGCAGAGCGTTTCGCCCCGATTGCACCAGCACATCGACCTGATTTCGCACGTCGAAGCCCAGATGAACGATCCCGCGATCGCCCGATGACGTCAGACGCATCTCTTCGACGGTGATCGTCGCGCCAATCGTGTCTCCCGCCACGATCGGCGCCTTGAACGCCCAGTCGCTCCACCCCAGCGACGCGACCGCCTGCAACTGAACCCCGGCCCGGTTCTTCAGACCGTCGACAAGGCAAAGACCCAGAAGCCCGTGAGCGATCCGACCCGGAAATCCCTGCGCGCGGGCGAATTCGTCGTCCATGTGCACGTCGAAGAAATCCCCCGACATGCCCGCAAAGGCCATGATGTGCGCCTCGGTCACCGTGATCCGCCCGGTCGCGAAGAAGCCGCCCACATGCAGGTCGTCATAGTAGGCCTGACCGGCGGGCAGTTCCGTGCGCGCGCCATCCGTCATGCCGCCGCCTCCCGGGTCCTGAGCGCACCGGCGGGCATGCTGAGCGTCTGACCGTTGCCGTCGAAAAGGTGGCAGTACTCATCCTTGATCGAGGCCGTGACCGACATGCCCGACTGCGGGGGCGTTTCGCTTTCGGCCTTCAGGATCACATCTTGCGACGCCACCGTCCGACCATAGGCATAGGCGATCCCGCCAAGGTTCTCGACCACGTCGATGGAGACCTCGAGCCCGGGCCCGCCGGGTGTGCCGAGGAAATGCTCGGGCCGGATGCCGACCGTGACCTGCTGACCCGCGGCCACGGACACATCTGCGCGCAGCGGGATACCAAGGAGATGATCGGGCGCGTCCGGAACCGAGACACGCGCCGCTCCCTGCGCGACCTCGACGATCTGCCCCTTGAGGAAATTCATCTGCGGTGAGCCGATGAACCCCGCCACGAAGCGGTTGTCGGGCGACGTGTAGAGATCGAGCGGGGAGCCGATCTGCTCGACCAGACCGTCGCGCAGCACGACGATCTTGTCGGCCATGGTCATCGCCTCGACCTGATCGTGGGTCACGTAGATCATCGTGGCGCCGATCTCGTTATGGAGCTTCGACAACTCGACGCGCATCTGGACGCGCAACTCGGCATCCAAATTGGACAGCGGTTCGTCGAAGAGAAACACCTTGGGCTCGCGGACGATGGCCCGGCCGATGGCGACGCGCTGACGCTGACCGCCGGACATGTCCTTTGGCTTGCGGTCCAGAAGATGTGTGATCTGAAGGATCTCCGCCGCTCGCCGGACCCGCTCCTCGACGACAGTCTGGGGCGTCTTCGCCATGCGCAGGCCGAAGCTCATGTTGTCGCGCACCGTCATGTGTGGATAAAGCGCGTAGGATTGGAAAACCATCGCGGTGCCGCGGTCCGACGCCTCGACCTCGCTCATGTTCTCGTCACTGATAAGCAGCTGGCCCGACGTGATTTTCTCAAGCCCGCAGATCATCCGCAGAAGCGTGGATTTCCCGCATCCCGACGGGCCTACGAAAACGACGAACTCGCCGTGCCGAGCTTCGAGGTCGACGCCCTTGATCACATCGGCGGAGCCGAAGGATTTGCGCACGTCTCTCAGGACGACATCAGCCATCGGCCATCCCCTCTTTCGATCCGCCGCTCATCATGCGCCCTCCACCCAGCGTTCGGCCTGCGGGCCGATCTGCAGGTGCACCGATTTCAACTCGGTGTATTCCTCGACCCCGTAGCGGCCCGTTTCGCGCCCGTTACCGGATTGCTTGAAACCGCCAAGGGGCAGTTCCGGGAACCCCGCGAGGGCCGCGTTGACCCAGACCCGACCGGCCTTGATCCGCCGCGAGCACCGAAGCGCGGTCGAAAGGTTTTCGGTCCAGACATAGGCGGCCAGCCCGTAGTCCGACGCATTGGCCAGACGGATGGCGTCCTCGACGTTTTCGAAGGGCATGACCGACAGGACGGGGCCGAAAATCTCTTCGCGCGCCACGTTCATGTCGGGCGTGACATCGCCCAGCACCGTGGGCGGATAGTAGAGACCGGCATGGTTTTCCGGGTCGCCGCCGCAGATGAGTCTTGCTCCATCGCGCACTCCATCCCGGACAAGTGCGTCGATCCGGTCGTATTGCGCCCGGTTGATGATCGCCCCGATTCGCGACGCCGGATCCAGCGGGTCACCCATCTGAAGTTCCGCGAGGCGGCCGGCAAGACGGTCCTGAAACGCCCCGGAAATCGTTCTCTCGACCAGCAGCCGGGAGCCCGCGATGCAGCATTCGCCCATGTTGATCGTCGCCGCCTTGATGACGCCGTCGACCGCCGCCTCCAGGTCGCAATCGGCAAAGACGACCGAGGGCGATTTTCCGCCCAGTTCCAGCGAGAGTTTCTTGATGTTCCCGGCCGAGGCGGCAATCGCCGCACGGCCCACGCGGGTCGATCCGGTGAAGGCCACCATGTCGACCTCGTCGCTGTCGAGGATCGCCTGCCCCACCGGATCGCCGGTTCCGGAGACGATGTTGCAGACCCCGTCGGGCAACCCGGCCTCCTTGAGGTAGTGCGCGAGCATCAGCGCGGTGCCGGAGGTGAATTCGCTCGGCTTCACCACGGTGGAGCAACCCGCCGCCAGCGCGAAGGGCAGCCGTTCGGACAGGATCAGGAACGGGAAGTTCCACGGCGTGATGATGCCCGCCACCCCGATCGGCTCGCGCAGGACAACGCCCAGCATCGCGTCTCCGAGCGTGTTGTGGCTGTCACCGGCCAGTATGCGCGCGGCACCGGCGGCATAGTCCCAAAGCTCTGCCGAGAACATCACCTCGCCATGGGCGGCTGACAGCGGCTTGGAGCTTTCGAGCGTTTCGATCAACGCAAGCTCATCGGCGTTTTCCCGGATCAGACGCGCCACCTCCCGCAGAACCCGGGCCCGATCGCCTGCGTAGGTAAACGCCCAGTCACCGGTGTCGAACGTAGCGCGGGCCGCAGCGATGGCGGCTTGGGCATCGGCGCGGGTGGAGGCAGGATACCGGCTCACCACGTGCCCGTGTGCCGGGCTTTCGCGCGTGATGATCGCGCCGTCGGAGGCTTCGACAAACTGGCCGCCAATGTAGTTCTTGTAGGTGGTTGGCGCCTCGAACACGCGCTTCGCTTCATCAAGCATGTCCCACCCCCAGGTGCTCGGGCACCGCGTGTTCAGCCGCTATCGCATCACCGACGAAGCAATGCGCATCCATCTGGGCGAGATCAGGCGCGATCTCGGGTCTGAAGGCCATGCGATCAAGGATCTGACGCTTCACGTCAATGCCCGGCGCGGCCTCGACAAGGGTCAGGCCATCTTGCGTCAGCCGGAACACGGCGCGCTCGGTGATGTAGATGACCGGTTGGCCGTTTTTCAGGGCGGCGGGCCCCGAGAACGTCACCTCTCGCACATGGTCGATGAACTTCGGGATGCGACCGTCGCGCGCGATCTCGAGACGCCCGTCATGAACGCGAGCGTCGAGGCCGCTCGCCTCGAACGTCCCGCAAAACACCACGGCCTTGGCCCCCTGGGAGATGTCCACGAACCCGCCCGGCCCCACCACGTCCTGCCCCAGGCGCGAGACGTTCACGTTTCCCTCGGCGTCGATCTCTCCGGCGCCCAGAAAAGCGATATCGACGCCGCCACCACTGTAGAAGTCGAACTGATCCGTCGAGCGCATGATGGCGCCGGGGAACGCCGCCGCACCGAACAGCGGCCCGTCGATCAGCTGGCCGTTGTGAAGGCCTTGCTCGACGGTCATCCAGATATCCTGCAAACGCTCCTGCGCACTCAGGACCGCCGCGATGCCGCCGGGGATGCCAAAGCCGAAATTAACCGATTGTCCGTCTTGGATTTCACGGGCTGCGCGCCGGGCGATGACCGCGCGTGCACCAGTTGGCAGCGACAAGCCTTCAAATTTCGAGGCGATGGTATGCCCCGCCCCCGGCAAACCGGCGAGACCCGGCTCATAGCCACCCAAATGCGTTTGCGGCTGGTTCGGCGCAAGAACGACCTGATCCACGAGAATGCCCGGCACCTGAATAAGGCGGGCGAAGCAGTCGCGCCGCTTTCGCGTTTCACGAACCTGCGCCATGACGCGCCCGCCGGAGCTTTTGGCGGCAAGTGCCACCGCGTACGCATCGAGATCGCCGGCCTCCTCGGCGCAGGAAATATTGCCTCGCTCATCGCAATAAGTGCCGCGCACGATGGCTAAGTCGGGACGGATTGGGAGATAGCGGACGTATTCCTCACCCCCGAGCTTCACGATCTCGCTGAGGGGCTGTGCCGCGCGCGCCGCGTCGTTTGCGGCCCCTCCGCCAAGCCGGGGATCACACATCGTGTTCAGCCCCGTGCGCGTGATCAGACCCGGTCGCTTCGCTCCGCTTTCCCGCAACAAAAGCGAGATGACACCGGAGGGCAGCGTGAAGGCTTCGATCCGATTGTTGCGGGCCAGGTCCTGCATCCGGGGCGACCATGACCAATGACCGCCAATTACGCGGCGCACCATGCCTTCATGGGCGAACCGGTTGACGCCACGCTCCTGCGCATCACCGATCCCGAGGGCGTGGACAAGGACCAGATCGCGAGGATGACCGGTCGCCAGAAACCGGGCCTCGATCGCTGCGAAGATCTCGTCGGCCTCCAGCATGCCGCCGCCATTGCCGGTAATGGCGATCAGGTCTCCATCCTGGACACATGCGGCGGCTTCATCGGCCGTTACATCGATCACGCAGGTTTGCAAAAGCGGCTTCTCCTTTATTCACTCACCGGAGAGTTACGTTCGTTTGCGATTCTGTCAATCGCCTAAAATCTATGCGCTCGGCGGATTGCGATCAGTCCCAGGTCGGGGCGTAAGACACGACGTCCGCGTTGCTGATGCGGTAGTTCGCCTGCGTGAGCGCGTCGATGGCCTGCATATCTTTCGCATCGAGCGTGAAGTCCATCACGTCGAAATTCGCGGCCATGTTCCCGGGCCGCGTGGACATCGTGTTCATGGTGACGCCCTTTTGCAGGATCCACCGGAGCGCGACCTGTGCCGCGCTCTTGCCATGGCGCGTGCCGATCTCCTTCAAAACGGGATAGTTGAAGATCTCGCCTCGCGCCAAGGAACAATAGGATGCCAGCGGGATCCCCGTCTCACGCGATGCCGAAAGCAGTTTTTCCTGGTTCAGGAGGGGGTGGAACTCGACCTGGTTGGCGGCCAGCGGCACGTCCATAATAGCTTTGGCCCTGCGCATCATCGCGGTCGTGTAGTTCGAGACACCGACGTGGCGTGCATGGCCAAGCTGATGGGCTTTCTGCAAAAGCTCAAGCGACGGCTCGATCGGGTCATTGCCAGGCGGCCAGTGCAGCAAAAGCACGTCGATCGCATCCAGCCGCAGATCGCGCAGGCTTTGCTCGACAGAGGGCATGAAGCGTTCAGCGACCATGTTCTCGGGGTGCACTTTTGTCGTGACCAGAAACGCGTCCCTGGGCACCTTTACCTCTGACAATACGGCGCCAAGCTCGGCTTCGTTCCCGTACCATTGTGCGGTGTCGAACGCGCGATACCCTATCTGGATGGCACTGCGGACTGCTCCCGCCAGTTCGTCGCCTCTCAGTGGAAAGGTGCCGAAGCCGCGCTGAAACACGCCCTCGTCGTAAACGGACATGGCTCCCTCCCTGCCTGTTGATTGCATTCTGGCCCTTGTTAATTCACTCTCTAGTGAGTTATCAAGCGATGATGTAGCCGCCGCATGAAATACGGCCAGAACGAGAGCTCCGACAGATGATCCGCCACCTCGTTTTCCTGCGCTTCGCCGACGACATGACGCGGCAGGACCGGGATGACCTGATGGATGAGCTTGCGGCGCTGCGGGATGAAATCGACGGGATCGATGACTTTTGCGCCCGACCGAACGTGTCTCCGGAAACAGCGTTCACCCGCGGAATGTCCGAGATGTTCTGGTTCGATTTCCGCGACGCCCGTGCGCGCGATGCCTACCTCGCCAACGAAACCCACAAGGCGATCGGCGCGCGCCTTCTGGCCGGTCTGGACGGTGGAGCGGACGGCATTTTTGTCTGCGATGTCGAGATTTGAACCCAAGGGACGCATGACATGCCACAGCCAATAGCCTTGGTAACCGGAGCAAGCCGCGGCATTGGCCGGGCCATCGCGCTTGAACTGGCGCGAAACGGGTTCGACGTGGCTGCCAACGACATCTCTCAAGGCGCAGATCTGCAAAAGCTGGTGCAGGATATCGACGCAATGGGCCAAAACGCCCTCGCCCTGCCTTTCGATGTCACTGACCTCGGCACCCATGGGCCGGCCCTCGCCCGCATCGAAGAAACCCTTGGCCAACTGAGCACCCTCGTCAACAACGCGGGCGTCGGGGTCATGGAACGGGGCGACCCGCTGGATGTCAGCGAAGCGAGCTTCGACCGATGCATGGCCGTGAACGCGAAGGCTCAGTTTTTTCTGTGTCAGGCCGTCGCGCGCCGGTTCCTTGCGCAGCCGAATGACCAGGAGCACCCACGGTGCATTGTAAATGTCACGTCATCGAATGCCACGGCCGTCGCCGTGCCCCGCAGCGAATATTGCGCATCGAAGGCCGCTGCCGCCATGGCCTCGAAATGTTTCGCCGCTCGGCTCGGCCATGCGGGAATCGCGGTCTATGACGTCCAGCCGGGCCTCATCGAAACGCCCATGACCGCACCGGTCATCGGCAGCTACAAGGCGCGCGCGGAAGACGGTCTGTGCCTGTTCCCATGGGTCGGCCAGCCCGAGGACGTGGCGACCGTTGTCGTCAGCCTCGCAACCGGGCGCCTGCCCTACACGACCGGGCACGTCATCTCGGTCGATGGCGGCATGCTTGTTCCGCGGTTCTGAAAGGGTAAGCCCATGAAACTCATGCTCCCTGATACGACCGGCCACCTGGCGGAATACCGGCTGACCGGTGAGCCGCTTGCGCCTGTCCCCCTACCCCACGATGCCGCGCGTGTCGTCTATTCGGCGGCCCATGTCGTTCGAGACCCCTTCGTCGATGCCGACCCGTCAGGCCTTGCTGTCATCGACTGGGACGAGACGCTGGCCTTTCGCGACCATCTGACCGGGCTTGGCCTCGGCGTGGCGGAGGCCATGGACACCGCGCAGCGCGGCATGGGCCTCGATTGGCCGAGCGCGCTGGAGCTGATCCGGCGCACGACCGAGGCCTTCCCCGAGGCCCGCATCGCCAATGGCTGCGGCACCGATCATATCGCGCCAGGGGACGCGAAGACCCTCGATGACGTCACGGACGCCTACCTCGCACAGGTCGATGCAATCCAGTCGGCCGGCGGGCGCATCATCCTGATGGCCAGCCGCGCGCTTGCCCGTGTGGCGCGCGGCCCGGAAGACTACGCCACGGTCTATGATCGCGTTCTCACTGCCTGCGAGCACCCGGTCATCCTTCATTGGCTGGGCGAGATGTTCGATCCCGCCCTCGCGGGTTACTGGGGGGCTTCGGATTTTCCTGCGGCGCTCGACACGGTGCTTGAGATCATCGGTGAAAACACCGCCAGGATCGACGGAATCAAGATCTCGCTCCTCGATGCGCAAAAGGAGATCGCGATGCGCCGGCGGCTGCCCCCGTCCGTGCGGATGTATACCGGCGATGACTTCAACTACCCCGAGCTGATCTCCGGAGATGCGCAAGGCTTCAGCCATGCGCTTCTCGGCATCTTCGACCCCCTCGCTGTGCATGCCGCGAGCGCGGTCGCCAGACTGTGCATCGAAGACGACGCGGGCTTCCGGGACATCCTCGATCCTACTGTGCCGCTCGCCCGCCACGTCTTTCGCCCGCCCACGCAATACTACAAGACCGGCGTCGTTTTCCTCGCCTGGCTGAACGGGCATCAGTCGCATTTCAGGATGGTAGGCGGTGCGGAGGCGATGCGCTCCCTGCCCTATTTCGTCGACTGCTTCAAACTAGCGGACGCCTGCGGCGCATTGGCCAAACCCGATCTCGCGGCGGAGCGCATGACGTCGCTGCTGCGGACCTACGGGGTCTGAAGGCCGTGAGGGATTTCTCTGAGGACACCTCGGCGCTTGCGCTGAACACTGCGACACTGGGGCACAACCTCGAGGGCTTCGGCGCAGGCTGGTCCGTGGAACGGGTCATCGACGCCTGTGCCGCGCATGGCCTTGGCGGGATCGTCTTCTGGCGCCGCGAGATCGGCACACGCGCGGTCGAGATCGGCAACCGTGTTCGCGGCGCCGGGATGGAGGTCAAGGGACTTTGCCGGACCCCGTACATCGTGGGCTCGGAGCGGCCTGACACGTGGCATGATCAGACCCTCGCCAGCATCGATATGGCCGCGGAACTGGGAACCGACGTGCTGACCATCGTGACGGGCGGCACGGAGCCGGGCACAAAGGGCGTTCTCGAAACCCGCAAGATCCTCGCCGAGCGCCTCGCCCGGGTCACGGACCACGCAGCCGCGAGCGGCGTTCGCCTTGCGCTTGAGCCCCTGAACCCGATGTTCGGAGGCAACCGGACATGCCTGATGACGGTTCGCGACGCGCTCGATGTCTGTGAGATGGCCCGCTCGGACGCTTTGGGCATCGCGGTGGACGTCTACCACGTCTGGTGGGACACGACCCTGAGGGAAAGCTGCATCGCCGCCGGGAACAGGATCATCGGCTACCACCTGTGCGACTGGCTAGAACACACCTCGGACATGCTCCTCGACCGGGGAATGATGGGCGACGGCGTGGCCGATCTCCGGGCGATACGCGGTTCGGTCGAGGCCGCCGGCTACAAGGGTGCCTGCGAGGTGGAGATCTTCTCGCGCGACGTGTGGTGGAAGGCCGAACCGGATCATGTCCTGAGTAAGATCGTTGAACGGTTCAAGACCGTGTGCTGACTTGCCCATCTCGGACTCTTCGACGGGATCCATACCAAGGTTGCGGCTTCTCGGCGAACCTTAAACCAGATCTGAGGCACCATACCACTACGCCACGCTGGCCCCGGTAGCTCCAAGTTGGATTTCCTGATGAACTCATGAAATCGATTTCCGCAGGAAACGCCCTAAAAAAACGAGACTGAGACCGTTTGCCAGGTGCGAATTCGAATGCGAAGCAGAGCGGCAGTCACACCGCGCAATTCGGACATTCATCATACCGCCGCATTGGTCGCCTTTGGGCTGATTGTGTTGAAAAAGTCGGTGTACCGCCTCGAAGGGTCGGATTGGCAGAACATCTTCCTGCGAAGGCAACTCCTCACAAACCACGTTTGCGGAGCGGCTATATGTGAGAACAAAGTTCCGGATTCTCGATACGAATTTCGGTCTCCGGAGTTTTTCAACACAATCGGCTCGTAGCTGACTTTCTCTGCAGGCGCACCTTTCGGTGATACACTCTAGTGCCAACGTCGGGTTGGCGTTGTGGCAGGGCGTGGCGGATCGGAGCTACCGCCATGACGATTGCGAATCTACCTGCCATTCGATCCTGCCGACCTGCCTGGAACAAAGGCCGTGTCGTTGGCCAGAAGCGACCGCTGATGCCCAAGCACGTCTGGGCCATCCGCGTCCGCCTTGAGATCGCCGAGAACCACAGAGACCTGGCACTGTTCAACCTCGCCATCGACAGCAAGCTGCGGGGTTGTGATCTGGTGAAGCTCAAGGTGGCCGATGTCTACGCCTCAGGCCACGTGAAGGAGCGCGCTTCGATCATCCAAAGCAAGACGCAGAGACCGGTGCGTTTCGAGATCACGGAGGGCACGGGCAAGGCGCTCTCGCGATGGATGGAGGAACCGCTGATGGTCGGCTCAGAATACCTCTGGCCCGGCTGGTTTCACGAACGTCTGCACATATCGACACGGCAATACGCCCGCCTCGTGCGGGACTGGGTCAGTTCAATTGGGCTCGACCCCACGTCCTACGGCACGCATTCCATGAGGCGGACCAAAGTCGCCCATATCTACAAGAAGACTGGCAACCTGCGGGCTGTCCAGCTCCTGCTCGGTCACACCAAGATGGACAGCACTGTCCGCTATCTCGGGGTCGAGCTAGAAGACGCTCTGGCGATCTCTGAAAGCGTGGAGATCTAGGCACCTGGGCCGCCGTCACTGGCGGCCCAGAGCCGACCTCCACGAGGATGGTTAATGCTGCGGTGCGGCTTCTCCGAACCGGTCATCCGTGACCTCGTGAAGAATGCGCTGGGAGGCCAAGGTCCGCTCTGCGGACATAGCGGCCCAATGCTGTTGCAGCGACACGCACCGTGGCTGCTCGACCAAATCGCTGGTTGGCTCGCGGCGGTGCAGAGCAGGTTCTCCGAAGCGATCATCCAGTACTGCGAAATCGGTGGAAACCCAAATCGGCCATTCGCCGCGCAGACGTCAGATGTCTCACATGCGGACAAAACGGCCGGATGCATGGTCCGTCTCCTATGCTGGAGGCTCTGCGCCAGGAAATACGGCGCAACCCTCGAACCTGCATACTGTGAGACGGGCGCCCTATCTCAGGCGAACATGTGGTTTAGCTTAACTCCTTCAGCAGCCATTCCGCGCGCTCCACATGGGCGCGGGCGACGCAGAGCTTCT
>NZ_JAIPUT010000161.1 GCF_020055635.1 Marivita sp.
ATATGGTGGTTATAGTGGTTCCAGGGGTGTTTGCTGAAGACGTGGTCGATGACTGTATAAGCAATGGCACCAAAAACATAATTATCATTTCAGCTGGCTTTGGCGAGATTGGTAAATTAGAACTCGAAAAAAGACCGAGCAGGCAAGAGGTGCTTAAGAAAGTGCCGGAAAAACTAAGAGAACCTCTTGTTGAGATGCGTAATCAAATTGATGCGCTTTCTAAAGAAATGATTCGTGAAGGGTTAGTAGAGGGAGATTTGGCTGCTAAAATAACAGATAATCTTGGATATTATTTAACTCGTACTTATCGTGTTCACAATGATAAAAAATGGACGTTAGAAAATGTGCCTGTTGAGGTTAAGAACAGGGCTATTAATACCATAAGAAAAGAATTTCCTAATCTGACAGAAGATCAATTAGAAGGACAGCTTGAAAGACTTCTCATTGAACAAGATATGCCACTACAAACACTTAATTCAGGCAAGAAGCTTGGGCAAAAAGATTTAGGCATATTAAAGAAGCGTGTATTAGAGGATAAATCAATACGTGATTTACTTGGGGAATATAAAGATCCTCTATATAATTATTCCAATTCTGTTGCTAAGATGTCAGAGCTTTTGATCTATAAAAAGAATGGTGGCAAAATATATGATTTGGTAATGGAATAAAAGAAAAGAAAAGAAAAAACTAAAGGACAGCGGATACAGAAAGAACTATTGTCAGATTTAAAAAAGAGAGCTACTGGATATGAGGATGTGTGGAATAGTAATCTGACAGCTATTACGAAGGGACGAAAGACTGGGTTGTATAAAGCATTAAGGAAAAAGATAGGAAACTGCGGATAAAAAGATCAGGTAGTGCGGATTCTTTTTTAAAAACTCAAATTCCAATCAATTCAATTTTACCTTTTCAACCAATTTCCAATGGATGTCAAGGGCGAGCTTTAGCTCGTTTATCGAAGGCAACGCCGTAGACCCTTTATATCCAAACATTAAATCATCCTTTTGTTCATGGGCATACACATATGCCCGTCTGCTTTCCGGCGAGGACAGGGTTTGGGACGGCGTCCCAAGGTTTGGCTTTATATTTGTTTTTTTTATTTGAATCTTGGCAACAGACTAATTGTGGTGATAAGTGCAAAGCTACTAAAGAAAATTCTTCATTGAGAGCAAATGATATGTATGCTATAATGTTTTATCGACTAAATTAACAATATGTCGATGTCTTGAAAATATCAAGGTGTTGTCTTTGCATCTTTTCCCTACAGTAAATTGACTCAATCAAAAATACTCTAACTTGAGTTTCCGCAAAATGCAATAAATATAGTCAAAAAACTTTAGTAACCACTCAAAGCTTAGATTTTTATTGAAATATACTTTTGTTAACTCAAAAAAACATAAAAAGTGCAACACAAATAGACCTCAGTAGAACTGATTTTTTAGTATGATTATTAAGTTACAACTTAGTCACAAATCCAAGCAAAGCTGTCGCCATTTTTGTCGAGTCGGTTTAAACCATAATCGGACGCCTTCTCTTGCGTAAGAAAGAATACTGGCAATCCCTTTTGATATTCGATAATAATGAAAATGCACTTTTTTCTTAATAGGATTAGCAGTTTCAATAATTGCAACCTTTAATTCATTTGTTTCAGCCTTTTCTGTTATCTTAGCTAGAAAAGCCATACAAAGTGTAATATAAAAATTCAGAGCATTAATGGCTGAAAGTTTTCTTACACGAAAGTTCTCAAATTGAAATATTTGTTTCTTGCTACGAAAATATTCCTCAATGCGCCACCTGCCAAAGTACAGCTTTGCTATGTTAATTACATCTTCTTTTGACTTAATTTCCTTGTTGGTTACCAACATCATAGGATGTTTGGTAATACCGTATACCAGAACAAGATAAATATCTTTTCTAGATGCTGTGATTTGGACTTTGATATGTGAAAGATATGCATTATGTTCTTCACCTTTGTAAAACAAAGGCATTTTAATTTTACCCTTACGTCGATTGCAAAGCTCTGTAGCTTTGGTCCATTTATTGTGATAAAGTAACTTTCTTTTGGATGTTAAACGGATTACATAGTCCTGATTTAGTTCATCTAACTTTAAGAACATTTTGTTGTTATCATATCCTCTATCCATAACATAAGTGGCTTTGTTAAATAATTTTGCACCATGTTCCATAGCTGTAAATGTGATAGAATTGTTAGACTTAAAATTCTTTTGAGTAGATGAATGAATTTTAGAAAAGAAACTTATTGGATGGTTACTTTTATTCAAGACACATGCTTCTGTAACATGATATCCTTTTTTATAAATACTTTTGGATTTCGTGCTCTCAGAACCATCACGTACAGTACCTAAAGCTTCAAACATATATCCATTTGGTTTAGTTATATCAGAATCATCTATGTGGATTATTGGCTTGGAAGGAACCTGATTACAAATCATTTTAAGATAGTTCTTTTGAGTATCTTTAGGTGTTCCTTTAAGAAGATGTCTAGATAGACGTTCAACAGTATTTTTCTTTTTAATTTTTTCATGAAGCTTATCAACTACATCTGTAAGCAAACAACTTTTAGCTGCAAGCATACCGTAAGTCATGTCAGCGATAAATTTACGATCAGGCTTTGATAAATTTTTTGAAATATTGTTTGAAAAATTTATAATTTCACGTTTCATTGTATAGGTATTTGTTGTAGAATTAGTCATAAGGAATCCCTTTCTTTATTGTTTAGTGTAGATTTTGTTTGATAACTTAATTCTACTACAAAAAGGACGTGGATTCCTTATATTTTGGGCATTTAATTAAATCTGTTCATAACCACAATGGTTATTTTACTAAGTTGTGGATAAAATACGGAAACTCAAGTTGGTTTTGGTATTGTATTAATAACAGTAAATGAGTTATAATTGATTGCATAACAATGACTTCCTTTCCGTGGATAATTTGGTTTTTGCGATTCAATTATAACACGAAAAAAGGGGGGGTCATTGT
>NZ_JAIPUT010000162.1 GCF_020055635.1 Marivita sp.
CTGGGAACGCTGCCCTGATTGCCGCACCAGTGATGGCCAAAATATCTCGTCTCGCGGCGAATGCGTGTACGCTTGAGCCTGGCTGCACGCAGGGTCAGAGCGCGATTCGCGCCGCCAGGCAGCTCTGGTCCATAGAAGAATTCAAGCAGGGTGATTGATTGAGGAGACGCACAAGGTGAATTCAAGCGATCGTTTTCGCCGCCTGGAGGCGCTGTTTCACGAACTGGAAAGCCTGCCCGATACGGAGCGCGACCGGCGTCTTGCGGCGCTTGCAGTCGAAGATGCCGACCTGCACGCCGAACTGGTAAAAATGCTCGAGCCGACGCCAAGCCTGGTGCGTGACGAGGAGCACCTTGATCGCGTAGCCAGCGATGGCGGTCTTGCGGCCGGCCTGGCCGAACCCCGCATACCCGCGAGCATCGGGCCGTTCAGGTTGATTCGCATGCTCGGAGAAGGCGGCATGGGCCGGGTCTATCTGGCGGAGCAAAGCGATCCGGTGCGCCGCACGGTGGCGCTGAAGCTGACCCGCAGAGGCTTCGACAGCGCCGAAGCAAAGGTTCGGTTTCGGGCGGAACGTCAGGCGCTGGCGACGCTGGAGCATCCCAATATCGCGCGGGTCTTCGATGCCGGCAGCACCGAAGACGGCCGCCCGTGGTTTGCGATGGAATATATCGAGGGCGTGGCGATCACGCGTTGGGCAGCGGAGCGTGACCTGGACCTGATCGATCGCATCCGGCTATTGCTACCAGTCTGCGACGCGGTACAGCACGCCCATCGAAAGGGTCTGATTCACCGCGACCTCAAGCCGTCCAATATCCTGGTCGCGGAAAATGGCGATCTGGGCTTTCCCAAGGTCATCGATTTCGGCATCTCACGCGTCGTCGGACTGGAAGCTGAAGCGCGTTCCAATGTCACGCAGCTGGGTGAGCTGGTCGGTACGCCGGAATACATGAGCCCGGAGCAGGCGATGCTGGGCGAGATCGATGTCGACACGCGCTCGGATGTCTATTCGCTCGGGCTGGTGCTCTACGAGCTGCTGGTTGGCGCATTGCCGATTTCAGGCAGCGATCTGCGCGCGCTGGGCTTCGAGGCGATGTGTCGGCAGATTCGCGAAGGCGAAACGCCGCGGCCGAGCCGGGCCCGACCCAGCGCCGACGAAATTGATGCGAGCACCTCGCGTTGGCGGGCTCGTTTGAGAGGCGATCTGGATTCGGTGCTTCTCAAGGCTCTGGCCAAGGACCGCGAGCGTCGCTACGGTAGCGTGGCCGCGTTTGCCGAAGACCTCTCCCGCTACCTGGACAACGAGCCGGTGCTGGCCCAGCCCCCCTCGCTCCGTTATCGAGCCAGGAAGTTCATCCGGCGCCATCGTCTGCCGGTGGCCACCGCCGCGATCATTACGGTGGCGCTGCTCGCCAGCACACTGATTGCCAGCGTCGCCTTGTTGCGGACGCGCGAAGCGCTGGCAGAGGCCGAATATCAGTACGAAATGGCGCAGGCCAACCTTCTCGGCCAGAACACCTATGGAGACATCCTCTATGAACTCTACGCTGAAGATGAGCGGGGAGACCAGCTGACTGCCGAGTTGATGCAGCGCTGGTCGGCGCTGCATGCCGAGCGCGACAAGAACCCCGACCAGGCCGCATCGTCCAGCTTTGTGCTTGGCCGCCAATTCCATCTGCGCCGCGATCACACCAATGCGCAGATCGTTCTCGGAGATTGGCTGGCGGAGGGCTATGGACCCAGAAGCTTGCGGGCCATGGGACGCGAATATTACGCCATGAGCCTGTTCGAATCCGGTAAGCGTGCTGAGGCATTGCCGGTGATGCGCGAAGTGATGGCAAGCTTCGAGGACGGCCACAGGCGGCCTTTGCAGGCTCAGCTGAATTTTGCACTGCGGCTGGCAACGTTGAGCCGTGCGGCGGCGGATATCGAGAAGGCCGAGGCGCTCTATCATGCCCGCGCAGCCGAACAGGCAGAGCGAGAGATGACGGCTGCCCAGCAGCTGACCTCGCTTCAGGGCTACATGCATATCCTGCGATTGAAAGGGGACCTCGATGAAATGGTCAGGGTCGGAGAGCAGATCATGGCGATTTATGAAGCCACCCCGGATTATCTTTTCGGGCGGGGGCTGGCGCGCGCCAATCTCGGCGCTTTTTATCTCTACCTTCAGGATGATGCTGCCGCTGCCGAGTCCGTCGCGCGCAAGATCATTGGATATGATCGGGAGGCCGAGGGTGAAAGCGCTGTCACGGCAAGAGGCTATTACCTGCTCATCCGATCCTTGCTCTTTCAAGGGCAATTGGACGCTGCGGAGGAGGCATTGGCCCAAGGCCAAGTCCTGCAGGAAAAATATACCGGGCTGACCGCAGGCGGGCCGGATTTCGACCTCGCCGAGGCAGAACTCGCCGGGCTGCGCGGGGACCTGGCCAGGGCAGAGGCTGCGCTCGCAAGGGCCCAAGGAAGCGCGCATCCGGCTGAATACGCGCTGGGGCAGGCGCATTTCGCTCTGGTAGCGGGTGGAGACAAGCAAGCGATATACGAAGCGTTAATGCAGGCCCTGGAGCCGGTCAGACCGCTCCACGGCAAACGCAAATACCTTGTTCGCCGCCTCTACGCGTTAGGCTTACCAGAGGCGGCCGATCAACTTTAATCGGACATTGGAAATGGCTATCGATCATCCCGGATGGTATCTGAGCATGCTCGGCAATCCGGATCTCGGTCCGCTGCACGGTGACGACCGATGGACTGCGATCAATGATCGGTTCAGCAATCGCATCGAGTCCGATCGCCTGACCACGCCCTGAGACGGTCGCGCTTTCCCCGTATCCTGATCGTTCCTGGCTGACCGCCGCGGGACCGTGGGACGGTTCCGCGGCACCGGGCCCGGCTCAGGGCTGGATTTCGAAGCCGTCGACGAAGATGTCGTCGGGTAAAGCCTCGAACTCGAAGCGTGGCT
>NZ_JAIPUT010000163.1 GCF_020055635.1 Marivita sp.
TGCGCAAGATAATGGCCCCGGTCCACCTCCGGGCCAAGCTTCAGTTCGATCGCCGCCGCCACCGACAGCGCAAGGGAACTGGACTGATCACGCTTGATTGCCTCGTTCACATAGCTCCGGGCGGCGAGCGTCAGGTCTTCGCCTTCTTCGCGGAATTCCAAGACGCGGGTCAAACAGGCGAATGCCCGCCAGGCCAGAGGGGCTGCAGCGCCCGGGTCCGCGCACAGGTCTTTCAGGTCGGCCTCGGCGCGGCGAAGATCGTCGTGCGAGCCGGTGAACAGGCGCGCCGAGGCCCGTTGCAGCCGGATATAGGCTGAGCGGCCGGCCCGACGGGTGGCCGCACTCCGCACCATGATGCCCGACAGGGCGCTGCTCACGAAGGCAGCCACACCAGAGCCCTCGCAGATCTGGCGCAAGTTCATCGGCAGGACCGTTCCGCCGGTCCACAGGAAGCGCTGGTTGCGGTCGGCATGGACGCGGAGCCTGACGTGCCATTGCGTGTCGATCACGGCGGACGCGATGTCGATCCAAAGTATGGTGTCCGCCCGGTCCAGGCGATCGGGCGTGGGCCGCGCTCCGATATGCACTTCGGCGTCTCCCAGCGCAGTCAGGCGACTTGAGAGGGTATCGAGAAGGAATGAGACAAGGAATGTCTCGTCGGGCGACATCACGGCATTGGGGGGACACAGCACGATCACGGTGCCTCCGTCTGCCCCATCCCGCGGCGCCGGGGTCGATGGCGCATCTCTCGGCTCCCGGCCTCGATCTCTTGGGTCATGGGCTTGCCGCATGTCCCGCAGCCAATCCTCGAATTCCGGATCTGGCACGTCGAGACCTTCCAACACCTCGGCATCAGTGCCAGAGGTCGCAGCGGTGTCGATGGCGATCTGGTCGGTCAACCAGACATCGAAGCGATCGGCCTTGAGCCCGACGGCAGCGTGCCCCAGGTCGCGTCGTAGATTGGACAAGGCACGCCGCAGACTTCCTGAAGCCTGTTCGGGCGTGCGTGTC
The DNA here is from genome assembly GCF_020055635.1 of Marivita sp. GTDB lineage: Bacteria > Pseudomonadota > Alphaproteobacteria > Rhodobacterales > Rhodobacteraceae > Marivita. The sequence goes on from NZ_JAIPUT010000163.1 coordinate 1,012, forward strand.
GACCACAGCTTGTCCATGATCCAGGCCCGGGTGCGGCGGCGGTCGGGCGCGAGTGCGAGCAGGGCAAGCAGACCACGTTCCTTTCGCCGCGCGGGCGTCAAATCGGTGCCTTCCGCATCGACCAGCGAAAACCTCCCGCGCACGCGCAACGTTGCCACCGTGTCATCCGCCACGTCATAACCCCGTGTTGCCACATCAAGCTCAGCAGTACCTTAACGTAGCGTAATCCAAAATGCGCCCAGTGCCGAGTGACTATTCGGTGAAGGTGTCGCTATACGGAAATCACGATGCGATCACGGTGTCAGGCCAATGTTCCTCCATCGACCACACAGGAGGATCCCATGCTATTCATCAGTTCTCATCGCATGCACGGCCAGCCTGACGGGTATCACGATGCCCGCGATGGGCGCACCGTCTCGATGTCAGCGGCTTGCGGTTATACCGATACGGCAAGCTACCCCGACCCCACGACAGCTCCCTTCGGACGATTCGACTACTTCTTTTCCAAAGCGCCGATGCCGGATCATGATGTGTCGACAACCGCAGCGCTCGACGCGCTTGGCGATGCGATGGTGGATCAGGCCCCGGGCGATGTCGACAACACCGATGTGCCCGCGATCATCACCTATCTGGGCCAGTTCATCGACCATGACATCACCGCAGGCACCGACCGGGTGCAGGGGTTCTCGGATGTCGATATCGACGATGTCGCGCCGCTCTCGCGCGCCGATGTGGTCGCAAGCGTGGCGAATTTCCGAACCGGGGTGCTCGACCTTGACAGCCTGTACGGCGGCGCGACCCTGCAGGGGCAGTTTGCCTCGGAGATGACGAAACGCCTCAGGCATCCGAGCTTTCCGGCGAAGCTGAGGATCGGGACCGACGCGAATGTGCTGACCTCGGGGCCTCGGCCATCTCGGCCCCGTCCGCGACACGAGGATCCCGCGCACGATCTGCTGCGGGCCGAGCGTCTGATCCGCGATCACGACCCCATTCTGGATCCGGCCGCGATCGACCGCCTGCCGGCTGACCTGAAGGCGTTTCTGACCGACCCCGATAGCGGCGAGATCAATCCGTCCCGCGCCATCATCGCGGACGGCCGCAACGACGAGAACCTTGCCGTTGCGACCGTGCACCTTGCCTTTGCGCGCCTCCACAACCGGCTGGTGGATCAGGCCCCGGCGGGAACCTCGGACGAACAGTTCGACTGGGCCCGCACCCGGCTGCGCTGGATTTACCAGTGGCTGTTGGTGAATGAATACCTGCCCAGCGTCTGCCATGGTCCGACGCTCGCCGGGATCATCGCTGCGGAGGCGCCGGTCTATGCGCAGTTCCTGCGTCGCGTCGGTGCCGAAGGCAGGCGTCTTCCGTTGCCGCTGGAATTCTCGGTCGCCGCGTTCCGCTTCGGGCATAGTACCGCTCGGGCCGACTACGACTGGAACGCGAATTTCGGGCGGGCCGATCCCGGTGGCACGGCCCTGATCGAGCGGGCGCCGTTTCAGCTCATGTTCGCCTTCACTGGTGAGGGCGAGATGAACGAAGGGGCCGATCCGCGCCTGCCGGCGGGTTGGATCGTCGACACCGAACGCTTCACCGTTGCCGGTGAGGGTGCGTTCTCGGACCGCAATACCCGGTTGATCGACACCCATATCGCGCCACCTCTGCACGACATGCTCAATGAGCCGGCCGGTTTCCACAACGTCCTGAAACGCCTGCCTCGTCGTAACCTCCGCCGTGGCCAGCGCCTCGCCCTGCCGAGCGCACAGGCCTGCATTGCGGGGCTGGCGGCAAGCGGGATCAGCATCGACCCGCTGAGCCCGGAGCAACTCGCCTCGGGCGGAACCGGGCAGGCGCTTGTCGACGGTGGCTTCGTGGAGGCGACGCCGCTGTGGTTCTACATCCTCAAGGAGGCGGAGGTTGTGACAGGTGGTCAGCGGCTCGGTCCG
>NZ_JAIPUT010000164.1 GCF_020055635.1 Marivita sp.
GGCTTCTTTGTCACCGCGTGCTCGGTAGTATTCGATCAGCGCGATAGCCGCGTCAAACGCGATGCGAAGAGCCACGTCGTCTTTATCCAACTCCGGTGCAACCAGCGGTGCATCGGTGCCGTCAGGATTCTTTTTAACGTTTGTTAGCCGCTTGATGATTGGCGCAAACTGCGGAAAAAACAACGCAAGTGCTGCACCGACGAGCGGCAAAATGACTGCCCAGTGCTCCGACAGAGTCTCAATCATCGTCGCCGTCCTCGTAGATAGCCTCGATCAGCTCAGGCGTTGGGGAAAAGACCTGAAAATACTTCAATGCTTTGTAAATCAGAATCGCGAGCTGAATCAGCAGCATGATCGTCGCCGGGTCAAAACCCATTTCTGTCGACGAGTTTTCGAGCGTGCGTTTGGTAACTCGCGACGCCTCGCCAAGGTCGCCCGTTTCACGCCAAATGCCCGCTGCGGTCTCGTCGATGTATCGACGCTGCTCGCTACTGAGATTGCGGCGCAGACGACGTGCCTCGCGTCGCTCTTGCCTTCGCTGCTGTCGATCGCTAATCGTCATCGGTCCCTCGGGTGTGAGTCTCCCTAGACTCTTGCGACTGCACCCGAGCTTGGCAACTGCCTTTTTCTAATCGTCCGCAACATTCCGCGAATTGCTGCTTTCGAGCGTTTTAAGAAACTCGATCAGCGTGATGCGCAACACGTATCGCCGACTGCAGCCAGGCTCGCGGATTGTCGGCAATCGTCCGCTATCCATCCATTCGCGGATGACTTTTTCGCTCCGACCGATCAGCCGAGCCGCGTCTTTTTGAGTGAGCATTCGGCAATCGTGGTCGGTCATTCGGTAGCCGTTGCTCGCGTAAGATACCAAATCGCTTTTCGCATATCCTCGTCGCCGCCCTTGAGAGCCTCACGCCAGACGTACTTGATCGCGTTGCCTTTGCAGTAGCCGCGAAATTCCTCAGGCGTCAGTGCGGATTCGATTGCGTCGATGCACTCAATGCCGCCAGCGGTGTAGTGGCGAGGGTGGTTTACGTTGTCAGTCATCGCACTTCCTCAATCACGATCTGTGTCCTTTCTTCCGCCGCGTTCTTGACTTTGAATTGCTCGTAGCTGACCTTCGAGACTTCACTGGGGCTATCGTCTCGTAGTATGCCGCAATGGACGAGACCATCAATTGCCGCTTTCGCGCTAACTCCATCGGCGTCGGCGAGCCTGCATCTAAACGAGATGATTGTAATACTAACTCGTGTATTAAATGCCGCACCTTTGCTCGCTTCCATCGGTTCATTCCTAGCAGTGCGTTCCATGTTGGTAATTTTACCGGCAGCTCAATTACCATCCGTTGCACCGGAGTCCCCCAAAATCTCATCCTCGTCGATCCATCGCCAGTAGCCTGCCAACTTGTACCGCACTCGCTCGCCGATCAGCACCGCTTCGACGGTGCTGTGTAAAATCCAGTCGCTGATTTTTGCTGCGACTTGGCAGCCGATCCAGTATTTTGCTTTCATGGCTTTTTTCCTTTAAACCGGCGCTGCGCCGAAGAATGTGTTGTTCGTGGGATGACTAGCAACGGTAGATTTGTCCGTCTGGCCTTCTCCCACCAATCTTTGGAGCATGTCCGTCGTGGATCGCTTGCAACTCGGCCTGAACTTCGGACGGTCCCGCTTTCGGGTCGATGTCGTGTTTGAACACCAACGCCAGATGTCTTTGGATCATCGCTGATTGCTGGCTATTTATCGCCCCCGGTTCCTCTGGCGTTGACTGGCTGATCTCGAAATAACCCTGCAACCAGTAGCAAAATTCCGACGCTTTCACTTCGTCACCTCACGAACAAAACATTGCATCGGACATGGCCGCCGACGCTTTTTGGCAATTCAAAATCCACCGGGGCCATGCCGATGAATGTAAGCGTTCGCCAGAAGCTAATAACCCCTAATAATTTTGGCCAATTCATCTTCCGAAAACATGCCTTTGTCGGCAACGGCATTCAAAACCCTCGCAAGTATTCCGCGAGTGTTTGCAATCTCAACGCCGAGTTCTTCGATCTTTCTGATGCTGTCATTCCATCTGCATCGACCATATTTTTCGACTAACTCTATGACCTCTTCCCTGTCACGATCAACAATTGTCGTTGCCATTGCAAAACTCCAAATTTCGTTAATGTTTTTCGTTCGCTTATCCACTAATTGCCGTTTTCCTGGCCAGCAACTCCGCCAGCCGCTCCGCGTACTCCTCGCGCAGTAGCTGCACGTTGCTTTCAATCTGCATGTGCCGCATGCCCTCCCAGCGGTCGTAGTCGACGTTGATTGCCGCCTCTTTAAGCTGCTCCATCGTCTTCGCGTTTCTGATTTGCAATCGTAGCCAACCGATGTTTGTCATACCACGTGCGACCAACGCTTGCGAGTTTTGATGTGGCTTATCACCGATTTATGCACGCCAAATTTTGCTGCGATGTCCTTGTGTGGCATCGTACCAAATAGCCTACGGATTTGGCGCACATCGTCGTCGGTTAATTTTGCGGTGATTTTCGCCGCGCGATGACTCCCATCCGCGTAGCGACAGACTGCCTTTAGTGCCCATTGCTGCTCCGTGCCTTTTGCGGTCTCCCACGCCCAGCACGCTCCGGCAATCCGCTCGCTAGGTCTTTGTCGAGATTGGCGACGCCAACAGCGCCAAGCCACTCGCTGACGCCTGTGTAGCCGTCTCGCTGCGACTGAGCTGTAAACGCATCCCACCACTCATCCGGCTGACTTATCTGCTTGCGTGTTGCTGCCATCGCTGACCCTCCTCGGTGTTGTGTTAAATCGCTTGCTCGTCATGGTCGTTTGTGACCGTACTTTATCGGGTCCGCAAAAAACACCTGCCCGCGAATCCGATTGCCTTCTTGCCATTCGAGCAGAAACCGGCACCGCCCTTGCTTGTCGGTGTCGGATAAGTAAGT
>NZ_JAIPUT010000165.1 GCF_020055635.1 Marivita sp.
AAGGTACTTCGACCTATCTCGATGGGTCGAAATATGTAGGGCAGTGGAAAGACGATAAATGGCATGGCCAAGGTACTGTAACCTATCCAGATGGAGGTAAATACACAGGGCAGTGGAAAGACCATAAGCGGCATGGCCAAGGTACTGAAATCTATCCCGAGGGAGGAGAATACATAGGAAAGTGGAAAGACGATAAATGGCATGGCCAAGGTACTGTAACCTATCCCAATGGCCAAAAATGGATAGGAGAGGTTATGGAACATGAGCTCCGAGGCTGGCGTTATGTAATTTTTCCTAATGGGCAGTCAAATTATTGCTACCAAATAGATTTCCGATCTTACCGGGATTGCAGCGGTACAAATATACATAACGTGGCACCTGCGCTTAAGTCAGCATTCGTAAATCTTTCGGATCAAAGGCGGAAAGCGGTTCAGCAGAGGCTAAAGATTTCTGGTTTATATGAATCTACGATTGATGGACTATGGGGGCGCAACACGTTCGCAGCGATCCTTTCTTATGCTGCCATGAACTTCGAGGATATTGATGTCCGTACAAGCACCTCTGCGAGCGAGATACTGGAGGCGGTTTTAAGAGGTGCATTTATAACAAGTAAGCCTGATCCGGAACCCGTAAGACCTGATGATAATCAAACTTACAAAGTTGCTTCTGGAACTGGCTTCTATGTGTCGCGCGAAGGGCATGTCATCACTAACAGTCATGTAATCGACGGCTGCAAAGAAATCAAAATCCACTCCAAGGGTAATTTCCTTGATACAGTGATTGTAGCCAGTGATCCACAGAATGATCTGGCATTGCTTAAGTCTGATGGGCCTCCTGCTGCTTTCTTCTCATTAAGCCAAAATAACCCATACCCCTTGCAAGATGTTATCGTTGCTGGTTTTCCGTTCGGAGATAGGGTGAGTTCATCTCTCAAGTTCACACGAGGGATTGTCAGCTCTCTAACTGGCATTGGTAACAACTATTCAGAAATTCAGATCGATGCGGCGCTGCAACCGGGTAACAGTGGTGGCCCTATCTTGGACGAGTTTGGAAACGTCATCGCTGTTGCTGTGGCAAAACTTGATATGAAGAAAATTCTAAACGACTATGGAGTGATCCCAGAGAACACAAACTTCGGTATAAAGTCGTCAGCAGTTCGAAATCTAATGGAAGGCAACCGACTTGTGCCTAAAGAGTCCAGCAAAAAAATGCTAACAAGACTTGAACTTAGCCAACTTGCCACAGACGCCACCGTATTCCTGACTTGTTGGATGACAACCGCACAGATTGATCAATTGAAGTCGCGCAAGGTGATGTTCACTCAGTTCGAATAGTCTTGTGATGGTCCGAGGAGTCCAAAGGCGCAGAGAAAGTCGGGCGTATACAAGAGCGGCTCTCTGAGAGTTTAAACCAAAATCCTGCTGCCGGATGTACTAAATCACCGCTGATTGTAGTCCAAAAGGTCGCGGTCGGTCGAATGTCTGCTGCATAAAGCGTGCCAAAAACGGGTCCTTTTCGGCCTCTTCCATGTTTGCCACGATCGGCTTCAGGCGTTCGACCAGTGGGCTCAGGTCGTATTCGTTCGATGTGCGCACGCCTGTCTTGTGATACTGCTCGTTGCGCCGGAGCAGATTTTCGGACCTTGGCGACCGTCCCGAGCCTGAAGGTTCTTTTCAAGGTGCTGTGTGAACCTGCTTTCTTTCGAGATCGCCCAACAGGTCCTCCAGCACCTCAATGAAGCTGTTACGCTGCATGAAGACCGAACCCGGCACCTCGTGATGGTTGGCCCGCACCGGCCGTACCCCCTCCTTGTTCCGCGTCGGGCGCAGCGCATTGGGGTAGTCGTCGATCCCAGGAAGCGGCTGCCCCGGAGCGCCGCCAAACCAGAAATACGGTCCCATGTTGAGCTCCTGGTCGAGCCTTATCCAGATGGCGCAGCCGCTGGGCTTCTCGGCAAGCACCCGCGCGAGGGAGACCTTCGATGGCTTCTTGGCGGTGCCGGTCTTGAACTGGATGTGACGGACTACCGGTCCGCGCGCCATCACCAGGTCCTATCCGTGCGCGTCGAACTCCGAGCGCAGCACCTCTACATCGTGGATGCCGAGCCGCCAGAGCGTGCGGAGCGCCTCGCCCACAAAAACATGTTCGGCGATCCGCTCCCGCAGCGTCGAGTGGGTGTAGTGCGCGGCTGTCATGCCGGAGCCGCCGCTGGAAGCGGAGGCCACCAGTCGATGGGCTGAGCATTGAGTTCGAGCAGCAGCTGGTTCACGTGCAACCAGGGATTCTGCCCGAAGAACTCGCTATCTCTGGGATGGGGCAGATCCACTCTCACGACGCGGTTGTCCCAGGTTTCCGCGAGCCGCGCTTCTGCTTCCGCACCGCTGGCGGCGAACCTCGCCTGCGCTTTCCTGCCGAGCAGAACGAAGAGAAGGGGGGCTTGGGCATCGCGGGCCGACTTCCGCAGGAAGTGGCGCAGGACTGGCCGCCAGAGCGTCAGGTGAACCCCCACGTCGCTCGTCCTGGTGTGGGTCCAGGCCGCGTTGACGAACAGGACGCCCTGCCCTGCAAGCGCGTCGAAGTAGCCGTCGAGCTCCGGAAGCGCCAAATGCCCGCCTCGGATTAGTCTTCTCACCTCGGGCCAGCTACCGGCTCGGAAGAGACCCGCACGGCCGTTTTGGGTCGCCAAGGCAGCCAGCATCAGGGGCTTCAAGCTCTTGGCGATGCCCTGCGGGCGTCCGCCTTCCCAAGCGCCGTCTTCGAAGGCCCGCCCGGTCGCCTGGGCAACCGAAGGATATGGGTCTTGTCCGAGCACCACGACACGGACGTTCGCAGGTGCGACGTCCTCGAAGGCTCGGCAGACGTGGGCCCCATCCGGCGCATCGTCATTCGCTGCGCCCCGGCGCCCGGGCCACACGGCTGCGCCCTCG
>NZ_JAIPUT010000077.1 GCF_020055635.1 Marivita sp.
GCTGAGGCTTCCCCAGAAATCCGAAGATCTCCTTCGAAGGAGATTCACCGAGTGTTTAAAATCAAAGTCTGCATTATTCAGCGATGAGTGAAATAGCCAGCTCACCCACAAGGTACGTATGCCAAGCGCAGTCAGCGTTGCAGCAGATGGAGGCACTAATGGTTTCTCACCTTTCGCCAAAAGTCGGGAATCTGTGCGAGTCGAAAGAAGATTATGCGCAATTCGGTTTCGAAAATTCTGAGTTCGGCGGAGACGTTCGTCCGTATTGGACTTATGGATTAATCTTTCCGCAGTGTGGAATCTTTGAACGAGACTCTCATGATATGTTCTGGTTTGATCATTATCATCAGGATAGCAGGATTCAGCAATCAGAAAAAGTCGTGCTTCGATATCTGTGTTTCGGCAGTATTCCATGATTGTCGGGATGCTTTTTCCGTTTTCTTCTGCCTTATCCCAGAAGCGACAAGTTTCTATGCACTGAGCGTGCGCCAAACGCTGCATGATAATGTTAAATGTCCCGACTGCACGGGATCTTGGAAGTTTTGAGGCAAAGCTATTTTGACCGAATGCTTCGCGCCTTGCATAGTAGACGCCAATTAGGTTCAGTGCTGTGTCAATGTTTTCGTTCGCAACTTTTCTTGCGTACTCAAGTCGTTCACCGCACGGTATAGTAGAAATTTTTTCGGTTTCACTCTTTCTCGGCATAGTCTTTGCCAAATCACACCAACCTGCTCACATCCTTCGCCGCCCGGACAAAATCCTTGAACAGCGGATGCGGGTCAAACGGTTTCGACTTGAGTTCCGGGTGGAACTGGACGCCGATGAACCACGGGTGGTCGGGCCATTCGACGATCTCGGGCAGGCGGCCGTCGGGGCTCATTCCGGAAAAGCACAGACCGCCGTCCTCAAGCGCGGTGCGGTATTGCACGTCCACCTCGTAGCGGTGGCGGTGGCGTTCGGTGATGCTCGAGGAGCCGTAAACCTGCGCCACTTTCGACCCGTCGGTCAGCACCGCGTCATAGGCACCCAGGCGCATGGTGCCGCCCTTGTCGTCGGCGACGCTGCGGTTGACGGTCTGGTTGCCCTGCACCCATTCCTTGAGGTGGTAGACCACGGGGGTGAAACGCTTTTTCCCGGCCTCGTGGTCGAATTCCTCGGACCCGGCATCGGGCAGTTTGGCGACGTTGCGGGCGGCTTCGATCACCGCCATCTGCATGCCAAGGCAGATGCCCAGATAGGGGACCTTGTGTTCGCGGGCGAATTGCGCCGCCTTGATCTTGCCCTCGGTGCCGCGTTCGCCAAAGCCGCCGGGCACCAGGATGGCGTGGAAGCCTTCGAGATGCGAGGCCGGGTCCTCCTGTTCGAAGATCTCGGCATCGACCCATTGCACGTTGACCTTGACCCGGTTGGCCATGCCGCCATGGGTCAGCGCCTCGGCGATGCTCTTGTAGGCGTCTTCAAGCTGCACGTACTTGCCGACGATGGCGACGTTGACCTCGCCTTCGGGGTTGTAGATGCGGTCTGCGACATCTTCCCATTTCGACAGGTTGGGTTTCGGCGCGGGGGTGATCTGGAACGCGTCCAGCACCGCCTGGTCGAGCCCTTCGCGGTGATAGGCCAGCGGCGCCTCGTAGATCGACTTGAGGTCCTGCGCCGCGATCACGCTGTCGGGGCGCACGTTGCAGAAGAGCGCCAGCTTCTCGCGCTCCTTGGCCGGGATCGGTCCTTCGGAGCGGCAGACAAGGATGTCAGGGGCCAGCCCGATGGAGCGCAGTTCCTTGACGCTGTGCTGGGTCGGTTTGGTCTTCAACTCGCCCGACGCCTTGATGAAGGGCAGCAGCGTCAGGTGCATGAAGATGCACTGGCCGCGCGGTTTGTCCTGGGAAAACTGGCGGATCGCCTCGAAGAAGGGCAGGCCTTCGATATCGCCCACCGTGCCGCCGATTTCGCAGAGCATGAAATCCACCTCGTCTTCGCCGATCGAGATGAAGTCCTTGATTTCATTGGTGACGTGCGGGATCACCTGGATCGTCTTGCCAAGGTAATCGCCGCGCCGTTCCTTTTCGAGAACGTTGGTATAGATGCGCCCCGAGGAGATGGAATCGGTCTTGCGCGCGGGCACACCCGTGAAGCGTTCGTAATGGCCGAGGTCGAGGTCGGTTTCCGCACCATCGTCGGTGACGAACACCTCGCCATGTTCAAACGGCGACATCGTGCCGGGATCGACGTTCAGATAGGGGTCGAGCTTGCGCAGGCGGACCGAGAAGCCGCGCGCTTGCAGCAGCGCGCCGAGGGCCGCCGAGGCAAGGCCCTTGCCAAGGGAAGACACCACGCCGCCGGTGATGAAGATAAAGCGTGCCATGTGTGGAAACCTCCCGCGAAGCGCTGCAAATCATGCCATCCGCGCACCCGAAGGAACGCAGCATCACGGGATTTGAGCGGTAGAGGATTCGGCGCCAAAAGGCAAGGCCGAACCCCAGATGATGTTACGTCAGATTGAGGCGCCTCAAGGGGTGGTGGGCCTTTGGCGCAAAGAAAAACGCGCGGCCGGATGCGACCGCGCGTCGGTTCGAACAGCGTGCAGCGTCAGTCGGCGCGCGGCACCAGCGGTGCGTCGGTGCCGGTCGAGGCCGGGGGTGGCAGGAGGCCATCCGTGCTCAGCGGGTCGCTGTCACCGTCTTCGACCGGGGCACTGCCGCCGCCGCTCAGCCGGTCCATGATGGAACTGCCCGACGCGTTCTGCGCGGCGATGATCGTCAGGGTGAGCGAGGTGCAGATGAAGGCGATCGCCAGCACCCAGGTCAGCTTCCCGAGGCCCGTGGCCGCGCTGCGCGTGCTGACCGCGCCGCCGCCACCGCCGCCCATGGCTCCAAGACCGCCGCCATCGGAGCGCTGCAACAGCACGACGCCGATCAGCGCCAGCGCAAGGAGGAGGTGGATGATGAGAACGACGTTTTCCATGACAGTCCCGGATGTCTTTCCTGAATGGGGGGTATCTAAGGGCAAGCGGGGACTGGTGCAACCCGTGATGGGCGATCCGGCCTCGTGCCGGCGGGTTTTGTGCCGGCGGGTTTATTGACTGGGCGCTGGCGCACTTGGGTTTGCCTCAGGCGGGACAGCGGACGCGGGAAGGGGCGGTCGAGAGGGGTGCGCCGGTGTGACGCGCTGCGCCGGCATATTTGGAAAGAGAAGAAGCGGTTATTCGTCCACGTCGTCGACATCCGCCTGGCCGGAGAGCTTGCGGCGGACGATGGACCAGCTCAGGCCGATGCCCAGCACCAGCGACAGGGCGAAGATGCCGATCCAGACGGTGAGGTCGCGATTCTGCAGGTCGAGCAGGCCGTAATCATAGGCCACCCAGATCACCGCCCCGACCAGAGCGAGGATCAGCGCCATGCCGACCGCGCCGATCGAGCGCAGCGTCGCGCGCAAATAGATGATGTATCCCACCAGCAGGACCAGCCCGACCAGCACCGTCATCGACAGCCTGTCCTGCCCGTCGGTCATCGCCCAGCGGGTGAAATTGTACTGAGTCGGGTTGTAGGTGGCGGTCACGAGCACAAGGGCAAAGACCCAGCGCAGCAGGAATCCGGTCATCTTTGGCCTTTCTTCGTCCTTGGTCCGGCCAGATGGACCCAAGCGGGCGCGGCTGTCCAGAGGAGCATCGCGGATCGGCGGGCGCCTGTGGCAAACCGGCAGGCAGGGGTGCCGACCCGGCCGATGATCGATTTTGCGGTCTCTCTGGCGATTTGGGCGGAAAACCGGTTCCCCCTCTTCGGATTGCGCACTATACGGGCGCGGGTTTGACGGAATGAACTCCAGAAAAGGTCTGATGACATGGCGAATGTGGTGGTCGTGGGTGCCCAGTGGGGCGACGAGGGCAAGGGCAAGATCGTGGACTGGCTCTCGGAGCGGGCGGATGTGATCTGCCGTTTTCAGGGCGGGCACAATGCCGGTCACACGCTGGTCATCGATGGCAAGGTCTACAAGCTGCACGCGCTGCCGTCCGGCGTGGTGCGCGGTGGCAAGCTGTCGGTGATCGGCAACGGGGTTGTTTTGGACCCGTGGCACCTGATGACAGAGATCGCGACGATCCGGGATCAGGGGGTCGAGATCACGCCCGAAACCCTGATGATCGCCGAGAACACGCCGCTGATCCTGCCGATCCACGGCGAGCTCGACCGGGCGCGCGAAGAGGCGGCCAGCAAGGGCACCAAGATCGGCACCACCGGGCGGGGCATCGGCCCGGCCTATGAGGACAAGGTGGGGCGCCGGTCGGTGCGGGTGGCGGATCTTGCGGATCGCGCGACCCTCGAGGCGCGGGTGGACCGGGCGCTCCAGCATCATGATCCGTTGCGCCGGGGTCTGGGATTCGCGCCGGTGGACCGCGATGCGCTTCTGGCGCAGCTGATCGAGATCGCGGACGATATCCTGCCCTTTGCGGCACCCGTCTGGAAGGTGCTGAACGAAAAGCGCAAGGCGGGCAGGCGGATCCTGTTCGAAGGGGCGCAGGGCGCGCTTCTGGACATCGATTTCGGGACCTATCCGTTCGTGACTTCGTCCAACGTGATCGCCGGACAAGCCGCCACGGGGGTGGGCCTTGGGCCGGGGGCGATCGATTACGTGCTCGGAATCGTCAAGGCCTATACCACCCGCGTCGGCGAAGGGCCGTTTCCGACCGAACTGGAAGATGCGGACGGGCAGCGGCTGGGCGAGCGGGGGCACGAATTCGGCACCACCACCGGGCGCAAGCGGCGTTGCGGCTGGTTCGACGCCTGCCTGGTGCGGCAGACCTGTGCGACAAGCGGCGTCAACGGCATTTCGCTGACCAAGCTGGACGTGCTGGACGGGTTCGAGACGCTGAAGATCTGCGTCGGCTATGATCTGGATGGCACGCGCTATGACTACCTGCCGACGGCGGCCGAGGAACAGGCGCGCTGTACGCCGATCTACGAGGAAATGCCCGGTTGGGCGGAGTCGACCGAGGGCGCGCGATCCTGGGTTGATCTGCCGGCGGAGGCGATCAAATACGTGCGCCGTATCGAGGAATTGATTGACTGCCCGGTGGCGCTACTTTCCACCTCACCCGAGCGGGAGGACACGATCCTCGTGACCGATCCGTTCGCGGACTGAGGCAAAGGGGGCGCGGATGGCGCTGAGTTACAAGGCACGCAAACGCTGGTCGCTGGTGATCCTGCTGGTGGGGCTGCCTGCCTATATCGTTGCCTGCGTGACGGTGATCAACTGGCTCGAGCGGCCGTCGATCTGGCTGGAACTGGCGGTCTACGTGGCGCTTGGGATCATCTGGGCATTGCCGTTCAAGTTCGTCTTCAAGGGGATCGGCCAGCCTGATCCGGATGCGAAGGATTGAGCGCAGCCGGGAGCCGTCAAGGCACCGCCAGACAAAACGGGCCGGACATCGCTGTCCGGCCCCGGTTTTCGATTTTCGATCGCGTCAGCCCGCGGCACGTTCGTCGGGTTTGAACCCGATATTCTCGGACGCGGCGAAACGGCCGCCACCTTTTTTCTGGATCTTGCCTTCGCGCAACAGCTGTCCAAAGCTGCGCAGACGCTCTTCGCGCGAGCTTGCCTCGCCTTCGGCCTGGTGCAGCTTGGTCATCAGCTGCGGGCGCGAGAACTGGTCATGGCCTTCCACGAAGGACATGTAGGCGGCGGCGGCTTCGAGCAGTTCGGGCAGTGTGTGGGCGCCCTGCGCCTCGGCGAATTCGGCAAAACCGGTGTCGTCGCCAACCGCCCGATCCGAGCCTTCGACCGGGTCGGCGCTGCGCAGAACGCGACGCGGGCGGACCGGTTGCGCGTCCTGGGCCTCTGCTGCGACATCGATGCGCTGTTCGGCCACCAGCTTGAGCGGGGCCGGGCGGACCGGCGCGGGGCGCTGGGACCGGGATTGGGTCACTTTCGGGCGACGCGGACGGACCGCATCGGCGAGGTCTTCGCGGTAGGGCTCTTCCTCGTCGACGGTTTTCCTGCCGAACCCGAGCAGGCGTTCGGCCTTGGTGGCGGCGACGGCGGCGCGCAGATGCGCGATGGCGCTGCGGCGGCGGTTGCCCTCGGGTTCGTCCATTTCGGTTTCGGTCTTGTCGGCAAGACGATCCACCGAGACGACGTCTTCCTCGATCGGGGTGTCGGTCAGCATGGCGCGGGCCGGGCTGGTCAGTTTGACTGCCTTGCGGATATTGGCATGCGCTTCTTCCTCGTTCGCTTCGGACAGGATGGCGTGATCGTCTGCGACGTCGTCGTCGGCGAAGGCAAGGTCGTCATCTTCGTCCTCGTCAGTCGTGTCGAAGTTCCAGTCCTCGTCTTCGTCGATCTCGGCATGCAGTTCGGCAAGCTCGCGGGCCAGTTCGGCCTCCTGTTCGGGCGTGAGCGTGCTGTCTTCGGCTCCGGTCACCGCCTCTGGCGTGTCGCCCGCCGCATCTGAGGCCTCGTCTTCGTATTCCTCGATCTCGCCCGCAGCGAGCGCCGCGTCCACGTCGGACCGCTTGGCCTTGCTGACGCGTGCGATGATCGGAGCGGGGGGTGTTTCCTCTGCTGCGTCTTCGACGTCACCATCTTCGTCACTGATGTCGGCGGCCTCATCCTCGGCATCGCGCATCAAAAGTTCGGATTCCATGTCCTCGGAAGCGAAATCTTCGTCGTCCCAATCGTCGTAATCCTGACCGTCATACCCCTCGACACGCGCGGCGGTGTTGTCTTCCTCGGTCTCGGTCTCGGTCTCGGTCTCGGTCTCGGTCTCGGTCTCGGTCTCGGTCTCGGGCTCAGGAGAACGGGCGACGGCGGTCCTGGCTTCGAGCTCGGCGATCCTGGCGCGCAGGGCTTCGAGTTCGCTTTGGGCATCTTCGGACTCGTCCGGGGCCTCGATCTCGACGTCATCATCATCGTCGATCTGGTCGCTCATGGCGGCGGCGATGGTGTCGGCGAAGAGGATGTCGTCCTCGTCTTCGGTGTCACCGGAAGCGTCCTGCGCCTCGGATGTCGATGTGTCGACAAAGCCGGGGATATCGTTCTGCGCGTCGATGGCATCGTTTTCATCGATACCGTCGCCGTCCGGGCCGGACATGGCATGTTCGTCTTCGATATAGTCGGGGGTCTTCTGTGATTTGGCGGCCACGACGGCGCGGATGCGCTGAAGCTTGTCAGCAACGCTGTCGGTGACGGGCATGCGCGCCTGGATCACGTCTTCGATATCGGCCTGCTGGACAACCACAGGAGCGCCCTGGCTGGCGATCAGATCGTCGATGCTGGAATCGTCGGCATGTGCGTCGGCGGTTGCGAACACGTCATCAGAAGAGGTGAGCGCGTCGTCCTCGGTCGTCAGGTCGAGATCGGAAAGGTCGATGTCGACCTCTTCTTCGGGCTCGATGTCGGCAGTTTCGACCTCGGCAATGTCGATCTCTGCGGTTTCGATCTCGGGCATTTCCGGCGCGACGACATCGCGCAGCGAAAGAGCGGCGGCGCCGATATCGACGCGGGTGTCTGGCCCGTCTTGCGACGGATCCGGAGCGGTCCTGCCCTCGGCGTCCGCGACAGCAAGGGCGGTGGCAGCCCCCCCGGCTGTCGCGCCCACCAAGGCTGCGTCCGACGATGACGACTTCGGCGCGACATCCCCGCGCGGCGTCTCGGCCTCATCGGTCGGGCGCAGAACCAGATTTCCCTTTTCGAACCGGGCCTCGACGCGGCGCTCGATCTCGCGCTCGGCGATCCGGGCCAGCATTTCGGCATCCGGGGTCGGTGGTTCTGCACCAAAATATCGGTCGTCCTGGGCCAGATCGCGGAAATACTCCGCAATCGCCTTCATCGTGTCGAAAGAGTTGTCGAACCCTTCCAGCGTACATGAGAAGGTACCGTAGGATACCGTGAGTATCTTGTTCGAACTCACCATACTGTCACCCGCTTTCCAAACTTCTGCGTTCATCTTGCTAACATGTTTACCAAGACCAAAGCGCATCGAATCTGTGCCTATCACGGTATCATTTCGTGACCTGATTGTGATCTGTTTCGCCTTTCGCCATTAATCAGTCATGAATCACGTTATTGTTTTTCGGGACGAACCTGTCCTGCTGGTTGGTGGCGCGGTTGGCGACAATGCGCAGCTTGCGGCTTTATTGGACAAGGCCGGCACCGTGATTGCGGCAGACAGCGGCGGCGACTGGCTGCGCGCGGTCGGGCGGCTGCCGGACCTGCTGATCGGCGACCTTGATTCGGTGTCGGAAGCCACGCGCGCGGCGCTGCCGCCAGAGCAGGTGCACCGGATCGCCGAACAGGACAGCACGGATTTCGACAAGGCGATCCGGTCGATCTCGGCGCCGCTGATCGTGGGGATCGGGTTCCTGGGCGGTCGGGTGGATCACCTGCTGGCGGCGATGACGGTGCTGGCGCGCTATCCGGACCGGGCCATCGTGCTGGTCGGAGACCGGGACGTGGTGGCGCATGTGCCGCCCACGCTCGACCTGCCGCTTGCGCCGGGCATGCGGGTCTCGCTGTTCCCGATGCGGCCGGTGCGGGGCGTGTCCGTCGGGCTGCGCTGGCCGATCGACGGATTGACGCTGTCGCCGGACACGCGGGTCGGAACGTCGAACCTGGCCGAGGGGCCGGTGTCGATCACGCCGCAGGAGGCCGGTCTGCTGGTTATTCTGCCGGTGTCTGAGCTGGCCCTGCTTGAACGGGCACTGACGCGGGCTGACGACTCGTGGCCCGCTCTCTGAGCACGATGTAGAGGCCCGAGGCGATGGTGATGGCGATGCCGATGGAGGCAATCGTGTCGGGCAGATCGCCAAACACGGCAAAGCCGATGATCGTGGCGATCGGAATTTCGAGGTATTGCATCGGCGCCAGCGTGGCCGAGGGCGCATATCGCAAAGACCATGTCATCAGCAGATGGGCCAGCGTGCCCGACAGTCCGATGGCCAGAAGCAGACCCCAAGTGCCGCCGTCCAGCCCGTCGTCCCAGGCCAGGACCGGCATGGTGGTTGCCGGGATCAGCAGGATCAGCGGTGCCATCAGCACCACGGCCATCACGCCGGACACCGCCTGAAGCCCGATCGGATCGGTTTCCTTGGCAATCTTGCGGGTGACCAGCATGAACAGCGCGAAATTGACCGCGACGCCCAGCGGGAGCAGGGCAGGCCAGCCGACCTCCTGAAACGAGGGCTGTACCACCAGAAGCGTTCCCGCAAACCCGATGCCACAGGCGATCAGGCGGCGCATGCCCACCTCTTCGCCCAGAACGTGATGCCCGAGCAGGAGCATGATGAACGGCATGACGAAGGCAATGGCGATCGCGTCGGCGAGCGGCAGGTAATAGAGCGCCGAGACCATCATCCCGATCCCGATGATATGCATCACCGTGCGCAGCAGGGTCAGGCCATAGACCCGCCGGGTCATGCGCCACATCCGCCCGGTCAGGATGATGATCGGGATCAGAACCAGCGCCTGGATGCCGAACCGCACGAGCAGAAGCTGCCCGAGCGCCACTTTGTCGGACAGGATCTTGGCGATCGCGTCGCCCATCGGAGCGACGATGCAAAAGCCCAGCATGAGGGCGATGCCGAGGGTGGGGCGATCCTGATTCATACGAAACGCTACCCTTGGTTGTGTCGCGGTGTCAACGCACACCTTCACGACGCGTTTCGAAAAGACGCGCTGCGGATTTTCGCCCTTTTTTCCTTGGGAATTAGCAGTTCGGAATGTTGACGGCCAAGCCGCCGAGAGACGTTTCCTTGTACTTCTCGTGCATGTCCGCGCCGGTCTGGCGCATGGTTTCGATGGCCGAATCAAGAGGTACGAAATGCGTGCCGTCGCCCCGCAGGGCGAGGCTGGCGGCGCTGACCGCCTTGATTGCGCCCAGACCGTTGCGTTCGATGCAGGGCACCTGCACCAGCCCCTTGACCGGGTCGCAGGTCATCCCGAGGTGATGCTCCAGCGCGATCTCGGCGGCGTTTTCGATCTGCTCGGGGGTGCCGCCCAGCACCGCGCACAGACCGGCGGCAGCCATCGCGCTGGCGCTGCCCACTTCGGCCTGGCAGCCGGCCTCGGCACCGCTGATCGAGGCGTTGTACTTGACCAGGCCGCCGATGGCGGCGGCAGTGAGCAGGAAGTCGGGAATGCGCCGGGTCGACGCTCCCGGCACGTGGTCGAGATAATAGCGCAGCGTGGCCGGAACCACGCCCGCAGCACCGTTCGTCGGCGCGGTCACGACCTGCCCCCCGGCGGCGTTTTCCTCGTTCACCGCCATCGCGTAGACGCTCATCCAGTCGTTGATGGTGTGCGGGGGGCTGAGATTCATGCCGCGTTCGGCCAGCAGTTTCTCGTGGATGCCCTTGGCGCGGCGTTTCACGCTGAGACCGCCGGGCAGGATGCCGTCGTTTTCAAGCCCGCGGTCGATGCAGTCGTTCATCACGTCCCAAAGGCGTTGAATGCCCGCATCAAGATCACCGGCCGACCGGCGTGACATTTCGTTGGCGCGCTTCATCTGGGCGATGCTGAGGCCTGACGCCTTGGCCATTTCCAGCATTTCGGCGGCGGATTTGAACGGATAGGTCACCGGCGCGCCTTCGTCGGTGTCTTTTCCGGCGGCCAGTTCCGCCTCGGTCAGCACGAACCCACCGCCGACGGAATAATAGGTTTCCTGAAGGATCACGTCGCCCTGCGGGTCGGTGGCGCTCAGAATCATGCCGTTGGCATGGCCGGGCAGGTTGGGGCCGAAATCGAAGGTCAGGTCGGATTCGGGGTCGAAGCGTAGCACCGGCAACCCGTCGGGAGAGACCGTCTTGCTGTCCTTGATGCGGGTCAGCGCGGCCTCGGCCTTGTCACGGTCATATGTCTCGGGCACGAACCCCGCCAGCCCGAGGATCGTGGCGCGGTCGGTGGCGTGGCCCACGCCCGTGAATGCCAGGGACCCATGCAGCGACGCCTTCACACCCGCGACTGCGAACGGCGCCGTGCGCAACCGGTCGAGAAAGCGGGACGCGGCCACCATCGGACCCATCGTGTGGGACGAGGACGGGCCTATGCCGACCTTGAACATGTCGAAGACGGACAGAAACATCTAGAGTGCGCTCCCTTCGGGCGGGTCTGGCAGATGCGGGTCGGAAAACGGTGTCGGGCCAAGCCCTTCGGCCATCGCAACGCGGTGAACCGAGCATCGTTCGTCGATCCGCGTCACCAGTCTGGCAAGGTTTGGCCAACGTGCAAGGCGAAACCAGTCGCGGTCGGCATCGACGGGATACAGCGCGGACCAGCGCAGCAGGGCGGCAGCATAGAGGTCGCAGATCGTCGGGCGGCGGTCTCCCAGAGCGATGCCCTGTGCAGCGGCGCGGTCGAGCAGGGTGAAGTGATGCGCAAGGTTGATTCGGGTCTGGGCGCGCAGCGCGGCCTGTGCGGCGCTGTCCGGGCCGACGCCCTGTTCCGGATAGAACAGTGTGCGCAATTCGGCATGCAGCGTGTTGGACAGGAAGAACAGCCAGCTGAGCGCGCAGGGACGGTCGGCGCTTTCGGCGGCGGGAAACAGATCGCCATGCGTGTCGGCGAGCCACAGCACGATGGCCCCGGTTTCGAACATCGGGCCGACCGGGGTTTCCAGCGCCGGGATGCGCCCCACCGGGTTGAGCGCGCGGTAGCGATCGGACCGCTGTTGCGCGGTGCTGCGGTCAACGAGGCGCGTCCGGTACGGCGCGCGCAACTCCTCCAGGACCAGCCGGACGATCAGCGACGCGTTGTCGGGCGCGTAATGAAGCAGGTATCCAGTCATGGTCGCGGTCTATCCCGTCGCAAGGCGGATCTGCAGGGCGAAAGCGGCGCGTGATGGCGTAAAAACGATGCGTTTAACCCCGTCTTTACCGTCGGGGCGCATGGTCATGCCGGTAGTCGACAGAAAGGGGCGAACATGGCGAAACCGATCAACATTCTGGCCTGGCTCTTGGCGGTGGTGACGATCGTCATCTGGGCGGCGCTTCCTCAGGTCGTATCCGCCTACCCGATCCTGCTGCCCAAGGCGCCGGTGGTGACGTCCACGCTGCTGCCGTCCGCTCCGCTGACCGACCGGCGCGAGACGGAACGCTAGCCGGCCTGGGCAATCCTGCTGTCGATCCGGGTCGCACAGGCGCGCCGATTGCCTCTCGGGAGATGCGAATTCGGTCTCGCTCCGTCGGGCGCGACGGCTTATAAGGCGGCAACACCTGTTCCGAGGAGCTGCCCCATGACCGGAGAATTGTCGCCCATCGACAAAGCCAAGTTCGTCGCCGCCAAGCGCGCCGCCGAAATGGTGGAAGACGGTATGCGCGTCGGGCTTGGCACCGGATCGACCGCCGCCTGGCTGGTGCGCCACCTCGGGGAACGGGTGCAGGACGAAGGGCTGCGAATCAAGGGGGTGCCGACCTCGGCGCGCACTGCGCAACTGGCGCGCGACGTCGGGATCGAGGTGATCACGCTGGACGAGGCCCGGACGCTCAACCTGACGATCGACGGTGCTGACGAATTCGACGGCCATCTCAACCTGATCAAGGGGGGCGGTGGCGCGCTCCTGCACGAAAAGATCGTCGCTGCCGCAAGCGAAGAGGTGGTGACCATCGCCGACGCCGCCAAGGGAGTGAGCACGCTGGGGGCGTTTCCGCTGCCGATCGAGGTGATCCCCTTCGGCTGGACCACGACACAGATGCTGGTCGAGGAACTGCTGGTGTCGGCCGACGTGATGGGCCGCAAGATCACCCTGCGGATGAATGGCGACAAACCCTTCCGCACCGACGAGGGCAATCACATCCTCGATCTGCATCTCGTGCGGATCGGCAATGCGCGGCAGCTGGCGATGGCCCTCAACCAGATGCCGGGGGTCGTCGAGAACGGGCTGTTCGTCGATCTCTGCGACAAGGTCATCATCGGCTACAGCGACGGGCGCGTCGAGACCCGTGACATCAACGAAGGCACGGTGAGCGAGGATCGCATCAACCTCGCCGAAAGCGACAACCTGTTTTCGGACATCTGACGCGGGCGTCAGACGGGCTTTTCGAAATAGACCCGGTCGAACCCGTCTTCGGTCCGCCGACCGGTCACCCGGTAGCCAAGTCGCGGATACAGCGTCAGGTTCGCCGCCATCGCGGCATTCGTGTAAAGCCGCACCCGAC
Organism: Marivita sp.; assembly: GCF_020055635.1. GTDB lineage: Bacteria > Pseudomonadota > Alphaproteobacteria > Rhodobacterales > Rhodobacteraceae > Marivita. The sequence goes on from NZ_JAIPUT010000077.1 coordinate 13,140, forward strand.
CCAGCCCCAGTTCGCGCGCTTTGTCCTCGCACAGCGCGATCAGCCGTCCTCCGATGCCATGCCCGGCAAACACCGGGTGGACGGCCACGTTTTCCAACAGCATCGCGTCGTCCTGCGGATAGAACAATATGAACCCGGCCAGCCCGGCGTCGCAGGTGGCCACGCAGACGCTGCCGTCGGCGATGGGGCGTGCGAAATCCGCCACCATCGGGGCCGGTTCGCGCCCGATCACGGGCACGTATCGCGCATAGGCGGCCCGGGCGCACAGCTTTAGCGCGGGCAGGTCCTCGGCAGTGGCGGGGCGCAGATGGACAAGCGGTTCCGCTGGCATCGGTCAACCGACAGCCCGGGTGCCCTGCGCGGCCCGGAACCCGGCCGAATTCTGAATATCGCAACCTTTGCGCGTCATGGTCGGCTCTCCGATCTCGCCCCGACGATAGGAAAGTCCGGCGCAGCGGGCAATGGGACGGTCACATCTCGGTGATCCGTCTCTGGCTTTCCCGGTCTCCATATGAAATATCTTCGCGCGGAAATCGAAGGAACCGAAGATGAGCGCATTCGACTACGATCTCTTTGTGATTGGCGGCGGCTCCGGTGGCGTGCGCGCCGCCCGCGTGGCCGCTGGCGAAGCCGGGGCCAAGGTGGCGCTGGCGGAAGAGGATCGCTATGGCGGCACCTGCGTGATCCGGGGCTGCGTGCCGAAAAAGCTCATGGTGTTCGCCAGCGGCTATGGCGGGCTGGTCGAAGAGGCGACGCATTACGGCTGGGACGTGACCGCGCGCGGGTTCGACTGGCAGACTTTTTCGGGCCATCTGAATACCGAGCTGGACCGGCTGGAAGGGGTCTATCGCAAGCTTCTTTCCGGGTCGGGTGTGACGACCTACGATGCACGGGCGCGGCTCAAGGACCCGCACACGGTAGAGCTGTCGACCGGCGAGACATTGACGGCCAAGCACATCCTGATCGCGACCGGCGGACGGCCGATGCGGCCCGAGATGAAGAACGCGCATCTGGGCATCGTGTCGGACGACATCTTCCACCTGCCGGAATTGCCGAAATCCATCCTGATCGTCGGCGGCGGCTATATCGCCTGCGAATTTGCCTGCATCCTCAACGGTCTGGGCGTGGACGTGACGCAATATTACCGCGGTGCCCAGATCCTGCGCGGTTTCGACGAAGAGGCGCGCGGGCTGATCGCGGACGAGATGCAGCAGAAGGGCATCAAGATCCACACCGGTACGAATATCGTCGAAATGCAGTGCGCGCCCAACGGCGAGGAGGACGGCCTGAGCGCGCCGATCGAGGCGCAGCAATTCGGCGCCCGGGAACCCGAGGACGAGGTCGCCGACGGGCCGATCCGGGTCAAGGCCACCAACGGGTATACCGAGGATTTCGACGTTGTCCTGTTCGCCACGGGGCGGCGGCCGAACACCGATGACATGGGGCTGGAGGACCTGGGCATCACGCTGGGTCGCGCCGGGCAGATCGAGGTGGATGCCTATAGCCAGACCAGCGTGCCGTCGGTCTATGCCATCGGGGATGTCACCAACCGCGTGAACCTGACGCCGGTCGCCATCCGCGAGGGGATGGCCTTTGTCGAAACCGTGTTCAACGGCAACCCGACCCCGGTGGATCACGCGCTGATCCCCTCGGCGGTCTTTACCCAGCCCGAATTCGGCACCGTGGGCCTGACCGAGGAGGAGGCGCGCGAGCAGGAACCGATCGAGGTCTATTGTACCTCTTTCCGTCCGATGCAGACAGCGTTTGCCGAAAAGCCGGACCG
>NZ_JAIPUT010000078.1 GCF_020055635.1 Marivita sp.
GGGACATCTTCGGCAAGGACATCAGCCGCGACCTGATCGGGCGGCTTCATGCCCGTCGCCTGATCGGGACCGGCCCGCGATCTCCGCAACGTGGCGCGCCCTATACCTTCGTCACCACCGAGCAGTTCCTCGTCGCCTTCGATCTCGAGAGCCTCCGCGATCTCCCGGATCGGGAGCAGTTAGACGATGCGGGGCTGGCCGGAAGCCCGTGAAACCAGCTGGGGCCCTTTGAGTGCTTCCTGCTACAGCCAGACCAGCCATTCAAACATTCCGCAGGTGTCAAAGAAACGCGAAAGGGCGAACCGCCGAAGTTTCGTTCATCAGGTTGCGAGGCGGGGGGCTGCAGGCGCGTACGTCGCAATTGCGGCCGAGATCGGTGGGGCTGACGGAGACTTCTTCTGCAAGTCCGAACATGCGCAGCGGACCGACTGCAGCACCCATTCGCCGCGACTCTCTCCGTGTGGCCGCCCTTGAAGGGCCCGCGGGTATTCAATCCGGTGCAGGAACCCTTCAAGCAATTGTTCGTTTTCGACCCAGGCAGGATCTGGATTCACGAGACACGTTGGTCGGGATTCTTGCTGGCACGTCTACACTTGCCTCAGGGAGAAAAACTCATGTCATTGAAGCAAACAACCCGCACCAAAGTTAATTTGATTGTTCCGTCCTTGCTGACAACAATCGCTTTGGCCTCGCCCGGTCTGGCGCAGGTGGGCACGAACACCAGCAGCCTTGAGCACGAGGTTGTACTCTCCGATCTGGACAGCCCGTGGGACATGGCGTTTCTGCCCGACGGCACGATGTTCTTTACCGAGAAATGCGACGGGCTGTCGGTCCGCATGCCATCCGGAGACGTCAATGCGCTGCTGGGCATGGAAGAGACCGAGGACTATGCCACCACGGCGTCGGACCTCTTCTGTGACGGTCAGGCCGGAATGAACGGCGTCGCCATTGATCCGAACTTCGAAGAGAACCGCAGGATTTATGTCTATTCTGCCTCCAACCAGTCTGATCCGCCGACCAACCGGCTGATGCGCCTTGAGGTGAACGAGGACTTCACCGATGTCTCGGACCGGACCGATATCATCGACGACGTGCCCTACAAGACCGAAGCGACGGATCATCCGTTCGGCGGCACCGGCACGCATAATGGCGGGCGTGTCCGGTTCGGACCCGAGGGCGAGTACATCTACCTGACGACCGGCGACAATCACCAAGCGGAGATTCCGCAAAGCCCGACCATCATGGGCAGCAAGGTGATCCGCGTCGACACCGATGGCAACGCCGCGCCCGAGAACGCGCCGCCCGAGGGGTTCGACCCGCGCACCTTCACCTATGGCCACCGCAACGTCCAGGGGATCACCTTTCACCCCGAGACCGGGCAGCCGATCATCGCCGAACACGGGCCATGGCATTCCGATGAGATCACCGTGTTGAGCAATGGTGGCAATGGCGGCTGGGATCCGCGTGACAACATGGCCGGGCGAGGCGATTGCCCGGACGGCTATTGCGGCTACATGCCGAATCAGAACGAAGGCATGAACCGCTACGAGCGCGCGGCCTTCATGCCGATGACCGATTTCGAGACCTATCCCGACGCGATGGAGCCGATCTGGACCAACAATGGTTGGTCGCAGGGCATGACCACGGCCGAGTTCCTGCGCGGCGAAGAATGGGGCCAGTGGGATGGCGCGATGGTTGTCGGGCTGATGGGCATCGGCTTTGGCGGCACACCCATCGGTCAGCGGATCGACGTGATGGAGCTGCAGAACGAAGACGGCGAGATCTCGGTGCAGGATGTGACCGAGATGACCCTGCCGATGGAAAGCGCGCGGTTCCGGTCGCTGGTCCTTGGGCCGGATGGCAGCCTTTACGCAGCGGTCGACGAAGGGCAGATCCACAAGTTGACGCCGCCGGAGTGAGGGCCGGTTATTGATTTATGTGGTGGCGCGGCCTTCGCGCCGCCTTTCGAGGCATTCGACTGCTCAACCGCTTCATTGGTATGACACCTTCGGGAGCTGTGCGGACAAAGCGGCCAATCATGACAAGCCAGTTGTCGCTGTTTTGGTCGGCTTACTCGACATGCTTGCGCACAATCTGCCAGAAATAGGAAATTGTGGCACCCGTCGCGAAAGAGTCGAACTTTGCCTTTTCAGAGCTGTCGACAAGGTTCCAATACCCGTTTTCGGTCTCAAGAACCGGGTACCCAGTTCTACGGAAGCCTAGTGATCTGGAACTGTAATTCGTATCATTGTCCTGATTTAGCCAACTCGACCAAACCGGAAACAATCTGACCATGGCCGACGGGCGATAAAGCATTTGGAACTGGCGTTCGGCAAATGACCCACACGCTTCGTACTTGCGCCACCGCGACTTCGGATTGCGGCGCGTGCCGCCCTTGTGGCGCAGGGCCACGAGATCGCCCCCCTTTCGTGCCTCTTGCAGCATCCGAGCGGGAACGAAGGTCAGGAAGGCAGACGAAGTCGTCAATCGCACCATCCGGACCGCTCGCCGGAGCGGGCGGGCGGTCCGGAGCCTGCCGTCGCCGCTCCGTTCAAAATCCGCATGTGATAGTCCCGGAACCCGAGCCATGCCAGCAGCAGCAACCTGCCGGCCCCGCAGGCTCCCTATGACGTAGTCGGCAATCATCGCGAAGAACAGCGTCACGAGGATCACAGAGAAGAGGACCGTGCGGATCGCGAGCGTGAGAATATCGCAACCGCGGCCCACCATGATCGCTGTGTGCTTGTGCAGATAGCCGATCTGCGAAAAGCCTTCGCGAAGGACCGGTTTGCTGCATGGTCTCACGGCGGTCCTCCTCTCGCTGCGGCTCGTTTGGCCTACCTGATGGGGGCCGCAGCAAAAAAGCATTTATGGATCAAGCCCGTGCGTAATCGGCACCTCCTCACCAAGCGGTCAAAGCTTGACCCAGGCCCATGACTTCGACATCTTTTTCGGGATTACGGTCATGGCAGGCAAATCCGCAGACCGTTGGTCCGATAGCCTGGGTCGGAACGGTAATCGTATCACGTGGCCGCGTTACCGCCGGCTTTTGCGCTCGGTTTCAGCCCGGTCGCTGCTGACCGGAAGCGACCGGGTAGGGCGGGCGAGACAGGAACAGCGGAAATGGCAAAATTGCGTCGGCGGGAAGATGAATATTTTCTGCATCAGGCGAATAACTGATATGGGGAGATTGGCCCCCGCCGAGACCGGTCTCTACGAGGTGCGCTACGTCCTCGACGAGGGCAAGCGGACGATGGCCAGCCAGCCCATCGAGGTCACCGAGCCGGAGGTCACTGTGGACGCCCCCTCAAAGATCCGGGCGGGCGATACGATCCGTGTGCAATGGACCGGAGCGGTGCATCCGCGCGACTATATCACCATCGTGCCGATGGGCGCCGACGAAGGCGCGAGCGGCGATTACTTCCGCGTCGGCGACAAGAGCCAACAAGATATTCAGGCTCCCGAAACGACGGGCCTCTACGAAGTGCGCTACGTCCTGAACGAAGGCAAGCGCGTGATGGTCGCCTCGGTATTGGAAGTTCTGGATGCCGATGCGCCTCTTGAAAAGGGGGCAAGCCTGAATGCGCCGGAAACCGCGGCACCGGGTGAAACAATCGAGGTCAGTTGGACTGTGGACAATGAAAGCGCCGACCAGCGGGTCACCGTGGCGCGCGCGGATCAGGCGATCTTCACCTGGATATCAGCTGTCAGTCTGGAAGGCAGCACACCATTGAAGATCAAGCTGCCGGATGAACCAGGGGACTACGAACTGCGCTTGCTCGACGTGAGCGAACAGGAGGTTTTGGCCCGCCGGATGATCTGGGTGGAATAACAACCCGGAGGGTAATTCGCCAATTACCGTCCGGTATGGGCTGAACCGTCATCCGAAGCGGCACTGAAATACACTCTGCGTCGACCCAGCCGGTACTGCGCTCGTCTGGGTTTCGGTGCTCTGCATATACATTCCGCTAAACTGGCCCCGTCACCGGCCCCGGTCAAGGCCGATGGCGGGGTGGTGCGCGACGTCTGACCCTTTGTGGCACGACCACGTTCTCTAGCCTGGCTGCACTGCCTCTCTTCATCGTTTCGAACATTTGATTGCGGCCTGTGTAGGACCGCGCAAAAGAAAGAAGAGAGCATGGACAATCTATCACATGGCCGCGTCATCGGCATAGATGTCAGCCGCGACTGCCTGGACCTTCTTTGCCTGCCCCACGGGCATCGCCGCAAAATATTCCATTGTTCATCTCCCTTGTTCACAGTCTGACCGTGATTTTAAAGGGAGCTCGCCCACTGAAGCGGGGCAGCCCTATTACGCGTGCTCCGCGCTTTTGGAGGCAGAAGTTGCTGTAGCCCGCCAGGTGCCCCCCACTCAGGTGAAGGCGTTTTCGCAAAGCCGAGGCACACGCGCCAAGACCGATCGGATCGATGCGGAACTCATCGCTCGCTTCTTTTCTTTCCACCCTGAAGCAGGATGCAGTCTTCCCGTAGAAAAAGCTACGCACTCTCAAAGCTTTAACGTCAAAACGAGCTCCGCAACGGCTGCTGACCCAATTTCGCGCACATCAGGCACTCGGCACCGCCGCAATGTTCGAGGACACCGACACCGAGTTTAAGCACGGTTCGACATCTTGATCAAACAACGGGAAGACAGGATCACCCTGGCCATCGCGAGCGGTGATCACCTGTCGGAGATAACTACCGTTCTCCATTCCATCCCAAGGATCGGTCCGGTTGCCAGCCCAGTGCTGATCGCCGAAATGACTGAGATCGGCACAATCATTGGCGAAGAAGCTGCCGGGCTCACCGAATTGGCCCCCGTCGCGCATGACAGCGGAACACTTCGCGGTAAACGGGCCATCGCCGGTGGTCGCCGTGCCCAGCGACACATGCGCCCATCATGTACCCGTCCACCCACCATTCGGTGAGCCCGACCGGTTGGAGCAATCGTGTCAGTTCTCCGGGCTCTTCTGGCGCGGGATCATTCACTGGCATGCCCTCGGGCGGCAGACCGCTGACAATCTCGAAAGGCGTCATGTCGGATGCTGCGCCGCTGTCGAGCCCCACCAGGTTTTCATCCTGCCAGACCTCAAAGGAAAACTCGGCGATCATTTCCATGACCGGGATTTTCTTGAGTGGACGACCGTCTGTCAATGCGAGCGCCACGGCCGCGAACTCTTTCGCCTCGGGTTCCTGTGCCGCATGCAGCAGAAGCGCAGAGCGGGCAATCACATGCGCCCAATGCTCCCGCCTGTCGTCGAGCGCCTTCCAGAGTGCACGTTTCAGAGCCGTTGGTGTCGTGGCGCTGGCAATGGCCTCGGTGATTGCATCGCTGTCTTCGTACCAGCTTTCCATGATCATGGGGATAATGGACTTCCCAGTCCTCGCTGGCGTTGATCAGTCGCCCTTTTGCTTGTGGTGACATGCTGGCGAGGTCACCGTCAGGCTCCATCACGCCGACAATGTCGGTTACGTTACTGGGAAAGGGTCTGAGATCCGTCAGTGCGAGTTCATGAGCGACATCGACCAATCCGGCCGCCGGCGGGTGGCCCGACCGCAAGCCATCGTCAAGACCCATCGCAAATGCCTGCTTGGCATAGTCCAGCGGGACGTCCCATGCATCAACTTCCGAGAGCAGCATCTCGATCAGCCGCTTCTGTTCGGTGGCGCTGGAACAGGGCACCACATAGGCGTCCTTGACGCCGAAGCCCTGTTTCAACAAGACGATCCCCATCCTTCGGGCACTGCCCGACTGGAACGCAATCGTAAAGCTTTGTGCCCCTGAGCCATCCACCATGCTCGCGAGAACGCGATGCACTTTTGGGGCGGACTTGGCTTGTGCGCCACCAATTCCGAGTTTCTTCGCCTCCCTGAGGAGATCGTCAACTCGATCGCGGATGTTCTTGTCGCCGATCCAGCTGCGCATCAAGGCGAGACGTGCGATGAGCGAGGGAGAGAGTCTTCCCACGGCGATGCGATCGAAGAGGCCGTCGACGGCACCCTGACGAACGTCTTCATCCGGGTCAAATGTCCACGCACATCCAAGCTCTTCGTGGGCTTCCTTGGGGTGGTTGACGGCCAGGCGCACGAAGTCGCGACGCGCATCGTCCGGGATAGTGGGCAAAATCTCTGACAGGGATTCACGCAGGACCTGAACGTGTCCGTCTGTTGTCTGCGAGAGTTGGTCGAACAGCTTGTGCAGCCCGGTTCCGAGATCAGGCAACCCGTCCACTGCAAATACGTCCGCGTCCCCCGCTTCGAATGCTTCTGGCATATCCGGGCTGATCGCCAAGGCGACGGGAGCAACCAGTCCCGCGCGCCGCCAGCACGACGAAAGCCGAAGGCGGCCAGACTGGTGCAGCAATCCGGACGCATCGAGCGATGCAAGTCGATGCTCCATCATGTCGATGAACGCACCGCCAGCGGACCGGCCATTTTCGCGGGCCATGCGTGCTTCGTCCAAGGCGGATATGAGCACTGTCGCAAGCTGCTCGTCAGTGAGTTCATCCTGATTTTCGGTACCCATCGCTTCCAACAGGCAGATGGCGGTGTGCTCATCGGTCAAGATACGTTGGGCGATCTTCTGAACCACACGGCCAGCGGATGGAGATCGCAAATTCATGGGCATGGTTGACAGGAGGGAAGACAATGCTGGCGACATAAAGGGGCTCCACGGTAACGGCGACACAAGCGGGAAACTACTGGCGGGCCGGGTCTAAGATGGTGCTGCCAAAAGGCCAACAGCGACTTTTTCATTTTTGACGGCCTCTGGTTCCAAATTCATCGTGTTTGATCTCCACAACCGGCTTTTGCCTGGTGGCTCGGACAACGAGGCTCTGGTCTTCGCTGTTTGCTCAGGGTTACTGTCTCGATCTGCACCCGACCTGCTTTCGGTGTGCGCTTGGCCGGGTGATCAGGGACGGGTTACCTCCGGCCAGGTTTTTCTTGGTTTTTCGGCGATTTAGACGCCAATGTGCTTCTATCCAAAGCGCGCCTGCCCGGACCTGTAGGTTAATGTGCCTGCTTAAGCCGCCTCCCTGATAAAAGCGATGGCCTCGTGCCGTTTGAGCGTATAGCGCGCCATCCCGGAATCGAGGATAAGACGCTCGGTCTCCTGTAGCAGACCAAGGATCTCGTCCTGCGCATTGGCCTCGACAGTCCCCATCGCCACAGTGCCGGGATACAGCGTTTCGACCGCGCAGCCCTCGGCGAAAACCACCTGATGCGCCTCGCACAGGAAATGCCAGTATTCCACCACCGGGCGCGGTTCGGGAAAGATCGTCGTGCCGTTCACCAGATGCTTGGCCGCCACCAGCACCTCGTCCTCGCCGAACAGCAGCTCGGCCTTTGCACCGCGCATCAACATGCGGTGGTTGGGCGAGACCCAGAGATCGCGGATATTGCCCAGTGCGCCGCGCTTGATCCGGATGGGTGTGTTCAACCCGTCACCCGGCACCCGCACATGTCCGATCCACAGGATCGGTTGCGGGCCTTCGTCCAGCGTGTTCACCACGTCGCCTTCCCGCAGCGACTCGACAAAGCGCGGGCCTTCCGGTGTTTCGATCAATGTGCCCGCAGCGAAGCAGATTACGATCAGTCCATTGGCGACATTTGAGGAAAACGCGGCATCGCCTTCTTCGTCCAGGGAGATGATCGCATCGCCGTTCAGGTCGATGTCTTCGGTCGTATCGACACGCAACGGCCCGTTTTGCGACGCCAGCGTTCCGAGGATATCCACACCCGCAATGGCCGACACCGTGCCAAGCATGGGCGCACCCGCGTCGGACGATGTCAGCCCGTCGGCTTCGAATTCCAGATACCTGTCGCCCATGCTGCGGCGGCCCATGTCAATATCGGCGCTGCCGGAATAGGTATATTTGGGGAGATCACTGTAGTAATCCGATGCGTTGTCATAGACGATAATCGAGGTGATCACCGATTTATCGGTCAGCACGCCATCCGCAGTCGTGTTTTCCGCGACGAACACGATGATGTCATTGTCTTCAAACAGCGCAGATGCGCTATGCAGCATGTATTCGCCGCCGTTGGAGGCGTTCGCATTTGTCTGCGGGTCGCCAACGATACTAAACCCGTTCAACAACAACGTAGTTGTTGCCATGACTGCTTTACCTCTCGGGATCTTCGCCCTTTTTTGATGTCAGAAATTGTACATTGTGTCGGATGTTCGGTCAAATGTTCACAAATCGGAAATAATCTGTGCGGTCCGACAGGGTTTTCGCGTCTCTGCCGGCGGGACACTGCCATGCATACAGACCGGCGCTCCGACCCGCGACTATTTGCGTGAAACAAGCCTTTGCCAAACGTCGATTGCAGGGCAACCCAAGACGAAACTCAGCCGATACCCCCAAAGCTGCCCGCCGTTTGGTCGCAAGATCTTTCAAGCGGCAGCCCGTATTTTTGAGCGTATGAAATGGAAGCGCTTGGGCACGAGGTGAAGCTGATCGCGCCACAACACGTTCGCCTGTTCTTGAGACGCCAAACAAATGATTCGGCCGATGCCGAGCGAACTTTCAGCGCTGCACACCAGTCCGAGGTGCGAAATACCAAGTCAAAGGAGCGGAAGAATTCCGTGACAAGTCCAGGCAAGCTCTCGGTGATCTATGGAGGGAGCGGTAAGGATCCGGGGATCAAGCGGGGTTGAGGTGTCCGGCTTAGTGTCTTCCATTCAGAAAAGCCGCTGTCGCGCTTGCCTTCTTCGCGCGCCCCGCAAGCGACCACCGTGTTCGAGGATCATTGCTCCGTTACAATCCTGATACGAACTATCCATATCAACCCTCCTGCAACGACTGCGGGAAAGTGGAATGCTCCTGTCTTCAGATTGAACGCGGCGAAATGAGCCCGGTTCCGGCGCAGCTTCTCGCACCTTGGTTGTTCAAGAATAAGCGCGGCGCGGCCATCAGGGTGGCCGAGCAAAGCGAAGCCGCAGATCGAACTGTTAGCTGCCCCTTGCGGGCAGCCTGCGTTTCCATCACCATGAGGTCCTGCCGCGCGTGGACTTTGCACCGGCCCGTCGTCGTTCCCAAGAACGAAGGAATTCCGGACGCAGACCTCCGGGCAAGAGCGGTTTCGAAGGGTGATCCGATGCCGAAAAAGCCCAAGTCCGGTACGCGCGAAAAGGTTGCATCCACCGTCGCGCCCTTGGCCGAAGATCTGCTTCTCGAGCTGGCCAGTCGCGGGGCCGGCCGTCGTCCGGTCGAGATGCGGCACGTGGCGAGGCTGCGCAAAGCCGCACTCAGTTGCAGCAAGACCGCATGCCTGTCGGCTTGCGACCGGATCGCGAGCCAGGGCATCGGCTTTGACGACATCGCGGACCTTTACGTTCCGGCCGTTGCGCGCACGTTGGGCGACGATTGGGTGGACGACCGGATCAGCTTTGCCTCCACCTCGGTCGGGGCGGCCATGTTGCAATGGTTGCTGGGAGCCCTGGAACAGGCCCATCTTCACAGCGACATTGCAGTCGATGGGCCTGGGGTCCTTCTTATGGTACCAGCCGGCGAGCATCATACGCTGGGCGCGGTCCTGCTGGGGCAGCAACTCAGACGCCGGGGTTTTTGGGTCAGGCCAATGCTTCAGGCGCGCGCCGAAAGCCTGCAACCGACGTTGCAACGGCGTCTGAACGCCACGATGATCTCGGCCTCGCCCGCAACTGGGATGCAGGACCTTCGCCGCCTGGTCACGGCCGCCCGGAAAGCCACGGCAGAAGCGTCCCCGGTTCTCATCGGAGGCACGATTGCGGATTTGGAACCAAGGCTGGCCGACCGGTCCGGCGCAGATCACGTGGCGACGGATGTGCAAGACGCCCTGCGGTTCTGTCAGTTCGAAGATCGAAGCGGTGTCAGCTTGGTCTGATTCAGCCTTGCCGGTCGATACGTATCACGACCGGGAGGTCAGTAACGCGCTGGAGGATCGTCAGCCGGACGCGTGCCCATCAAGGTGGAACTTGCGCCATGGCCTGAAATCGCTGGTTCTCGACATTGATGCTGCTGTAATAGATGGCCCGCGATGCGTGAAATTGCACAGAACTATCAGCCTGCGTACATCGGAGCCAGCAACCACCCCCCAAGCAGCCAAGCATAGGCGATCACTGCGAGGCCGAAGAGAGTTTTTTCCGCTGCGTCGGCGCCCCAATCGACCGACATGCCCGAACTCTGTATCTTCCAACCCAAGAAGAATATTGTGACGGTGACGAACGCCAAGTTCAGGAACATCGTATAGTCGACCTGAAAGAAATTTCTTTGGGTTACGCTCTTCGCCGTGGCTGGGTCCGGCAGGAGACCGGCGAACTGGAAGCCGTAGTGCATGGTGATGGTAGCTGCGACGAGGACGATGAGGAAGACGCCGAGAACGTATAGCGCGAAGCGCCAACCGTAGTACTTGGCCTGGATGCGCAGCACCGGCAGCACCACGAGATCACTGAAGATAAAGGCCATCACCCCGGCGAAGCTGACGCCGTTTGAGAACAGGACTGCTGCGAGAGGGATGTTGCCCATCGAGCCGATGAACGTGAAGAACGCCGCAACCGGACCGACGAGAGCGTGCTGTAGGAGTTGGAAGAACCCGAGGTCGTTCCCGCCCGAGCCGATGAACAGCCACTGAAAGAAGCTTCGGGGCACGAAGGCAGCGACGATGCCTGCGACGGTGAAGCCGACCGTGACGTCCTTCCAGACCATCGACCATTCCATCACGTAGCGGTTGGCGACCATGCGCCAGCCCTCGCGTCGGCGTATCATCGCGCGCCAGTCCGGGACTTCTTCGTCGGCCGAACCTTCTTCCTGTCGTGCTCGCTCTCGCGCCTGCTCGATCAGCTTGCGCGGCTGCGTCAGCCGGACCACCAGCCACATGAACAGGATCAGAAGCATGCCGCCGAGGTACTCGCCGACGACGAACTGCCAGGACAGGAACACTGCGATTATGATCCCCAACTCGATGACGAGGTTCGTCGAGGCGAGCAGAAACGCGAGCGAAGGCACCAGCCCCGCGCCTTTGGCGAACAGTGAGCGCGAGCTGGCGAGCGCGGCAAACGAGCACGAACTAGATGCAAACCCGAACAGGGTTGCGAGCGCCACACTTCGCGGCCCGGCCTCGCCCATGCTGCGTTTCATACGGGCTTCGGTGACGAAAACCTGAATGAGGCTCGAGATCAGATAGCCCAAGCCGAACGCCCAAAACGCCATCCAGAACAGGCCGGTCGCAATGCGCGCCGCCTCGTGCCATTGAGAAAAGAAGTCCTGCGTCATGTTCTACCAACCTCCAAGGCACGGGATGTGTTTCCGCTGAGCGACCTCGGCCGCACTCCTCAGACCGCAAAAACTCGGAAAGCGCGCGCGACTTCCCGCTGGCTGTACTCTCTCAGTCTCACCATGTGATTCCCTCGTAGATGAAGGTCGGGGGGCCAGGATCGGTTACGTAGCCCGCTCTGGAGCACTGATCCGCAAAGATCTGCGGCGCGGTGACCACCGCCGACTCGACGGTATTGGATGCTGGGTCGGCAAAGGGCCAACCGGCGAGGATAGCGAGGTTCGAGCCTCCCACGAGCAAACTGGTCTCAGTGCTATGTCAAAGGCCATGTCTCAAGAGACATTACCCGGTGGCGGCAGAATTCGTTGCCTTGGCTGAAGTGAAAATCTGCTAACGGGCGCCTTGGCGACAATGGACATCGTCGTCAGCAGTGCCTATCTTTAGCGCATGTTTGTTCGTCTCGTCACCCTGCTTGCCGTACTTGCGACTGCCTTGGTGACGTCGATGGCCTCGGCGCATTCTGCGAGCATGAGCATCGCTTCCGGTCCGGAGCACGCGACGCATACTGGTGAGATGAGGCACTCTCCCGAGTTCACTCAATTCGCTTGTGAAGGTGAGGACTGTGGATCGGCCGATGACAGTATGTGCGAATTCGTTTGCGCGGGTCTTTCAGCGTCCCTGACGTCTCCAGGTGGGGAATCTGGGCACGCCTTTGGTCCTGCCATTTTCTATTTGCCGTTCGAGGCAAGCCGCGTCGGCCATTCGCCGGGACTGAACGAACGACCTCCCAAACTCCGTCTCCTCTGATCGCGCCCGGGCCAAGGCCCGTGGTGTCCCATCGGCTTGATTGATGAACGGGACGCGATGTCCCGAGGAGATTACCATGAACATAGTTTCACGACGCGGCTTTCTCGCTGCAACTGCTGCGGCCGTTGGCGCGGCACAACTGCCTCGCTTCGCCTTCGGACAAGGGGTGGCACCGATCAGCCTCTCTGCTGCATCTCGCACGCTCGATATCGACGGGCGCGCCGCCACTGTTTTAGGCCTCGCCGGCCCCGGCGGTCAGGGACTGATCCTCGACCCCGGCCAGAGGTTCCGGGTCGACCTGACCAACGATCTCGATGTCGGCACCATCATACACTGGCACGGCCAGATTCCGCCAAATGCGCAGGACGGCGTACCCGACATGCCGATGCCCTTTCTCGCCCCGGGCGAGACCCGTTCCTATGATTTCGAGGCGCGGCCGGGCACTCACTGGATGCACAGTCATGTGCCGGTGCAGGAGATGCAGCTGCTCGCTGCGCCGCTGATCGTACGCTCGCAGGAGGACATCGCCGCCGACCGGCAGGAGGTCGTGATGATCCTGCATGACTTCTCCTTCAAGGCCCCCGAAGAGGTTCTGGCGGAGATCAACGGTGGTCATGGCGGCGCACACGGCGCAGGCCATGGTGCCGGTGCAGTGCCCGAACAAGATTCGCCCATGGGAGGAATGGCGGCGATGCAGGGCATGGATCACGGGGCGATGGGCCATGGTTCCATGGGTGGCATGCCGATGGACAAGATGCCTGGAATGGGCGGCATGATGGGCATGGGCGGCATGACCATGGATCTTAACGATTACGACTGGGACGCCTATCTCGCCAATGACCGGACCCTGTCGGATCCCGAATTGGTGAAGGTCGAGCGTGGTGGGCGCATCCGGGTGCGGATCATCAATGCCGCAGCCGCAACGGTGTTCTGGATCGACACCGGCGGCGCGCAGGCGCGGCTCGTTGCCGTGGACGGGCATGCCGTCCAGCCGCTCTCGGGCACGCAATTCGGGCTGGCGATGGGACAGCGGATGGACATCGATATCGACTTGCCGAACGAGGGTGGCGCCTGGCCAATCCTCGCCCTGCGCGAAGGGGCGCGCGAGCGCACCGGGCTAATTCTTGCCACGCAGGGTGCCGAGGTCCGGCGCCTTGATTCCATGGCGGAGACGGATGCACCTCCGTTCGACACCGATCTGGCGCAGGAGTCGCGCCTGATCGCCCGCGATACCTTGCCGGATCGGCCGGTGAACCGCAGCCATACACTGATGCTGGGCGGTGCGATGCAGCCCTATGTCTGGACGATCAACGGCGCCGTCTGGGGCCAGCACCAGCCCATCACTGCGCGCAGCGGTGAACGGGTCGTGCTGTCGTTCCACAACATGTCGATGATGGCCCACCCGATGCACCTTCACGGGCATGTGTTCCAGGTCGTCGGATTGAACGGGCGGCGTGTTGCCGGTGCGCTGCGCGACACGGTTCACGTGCCGTCGATGTCGATGGTCGACGTCGCCCTCGATGCTGGCGAGGCCGCGCGCTGGATGCTGCACTGTCATCACATGCCGCACCTTGCCACCGGCATGATGACCGAGTTCGCGGTCACGGCGTCGCTCTGATCCGCAGGGGCGCCCGTACAGGGCGCCCGTCGTTCCGCCACCGAGTTATCCTGCCCCACGTTTTCCCACGGGCTGCTCACACGGCGCACTCTAACGCAAGTATACAGGAGAATGAGATGATGAACTGGGACGACATGGGGCACGGAATGGGCTTCGGAATGGGATTTGGCTGGCTCTTTGGCCTTCTGATCCTTGTGCTTGTGGTTTTGGCCATAGCCGCGCTGATCAAATATCTTCGGAAGTGAGAAAAAGGACTTGGAAATGACCTTCACGATCAATCAGAATGATCTCTGACGCGGGTATCGGCATCGCTATGGGCACAGGAGCCGATGTTGCGATGGGAAAGCGATTTCAAGCAGAACCTCTTCTTCGCCTGCGCCTACAACGCCCTTAGCGTCACCATCGCAGTCGCCTGTCGCCGATGCTTGTGGCGGCGAGTCAATCTTTGACACAAAAGCAAACCACACCCGTCAGAAAGGAAACCTAAATGAGCCACGATACGATTTCGCGCCGGAAAATCCTCATCGGAGCGGCGACACTATTGGCTGCATCGCCCCTAAGGGCGTTGGCGCAAGGTGCCAAGCCGGCGATCCACGTGATGAAGGACCCGAACTGCAGCTGCTGCTCGGCCTGGATAGAGCTACTCGAGAACGAGGGCTTTGCTGTCACCACGGAGCACAGCCTCGGGTCACTCCTGATGCGCTACAAGCTGGATCATGGCATCCCGCAGGAGATGGTCTCCTGCCATACGGGACGAATCGAGGACTACGTGATTGAGGGCCACGTCCCTGTTGCCGACATACGCCGTCTGCTGGACGAGCGCCTCGACGCGGTCGGCCTCGCAGTGCCCGGAATGCCCTATGGTTCCCCCGGCATGGGCCCGGAGTCCCAGCGAGAGGCTTATGTCGTCTACCTGATCCATCGTGACGGGACGACAGAGCCGTTCGCTACCTACCCAGCAGCCTGAGTTTCGGATAACATCCAGAGCCGCGCGTGGACGGTCACTCAGAGCTGTGACGGCCAGTGGGGGCGCTGCTCGTCTACGAAGGCCGGATCAGCGCTGCAACAACAGCGCATGGAATAGCCCTCGGTCGCGCAAGGACCTCCCTGCGGGACCGGTCCGGCAACGGGAACTCCTTTGCCGCGTGCAAGTTGCCTCCAAAAGTGTCACTCGATCTTGTTCAGAAGGGCGCCACCAAGCAAATCTTCAGGGGCAAAAAGGAGAAACGACA
>NZ_JAIPUT010000166.1 GCF_020055635.1 Marivita sp.
CGGCGCGCGGTCTTTGTGGGTGTTGAGGTCTATGAAGCCGCTGGTGGCGCGATGCTGCATGACCTCTTTCAGGGCGATGACGGTGGCTGGCTCGAGGATCCTGCCCTGCTCGATCGGCTGGTGACGGAAAAACTCCAGGCCGAGGTTGAGACGGTTGCGGTTGAGGGCTGGAAGTGGATCGAGGTCGCGCTTGACCTGCCCTATGGCTACAGCCACGGTCTGCGGTCCCTGTCCGGCGATCCGGCACCAATGACGGATGACGAAGGTGCGGCCCATGCCAAGCTGCTCGCCGAGTATCGGGCGCTGGAAGAGGAATACGCGGGTCAGGATGAAATCCCCGACGAGATCGACACGCGGCTTGGCGTGTTGGAAACGGAGATGGAAAAGATCGAGACCCGGCCGTTGATCTTCGACGCGGAGGAGATCGGGCGGGCAGGGGCGTTCGTCACGCTCGACCGCTACGGCGCGCTGGCCGTCTATCGCGGCTATGTGCGTCCAGAGGATGAGCCCGTTGAGGAGACCGCGGTCCAGGATGGTACTGATCCTGCGGTGGCGGGGCAGGGGGATGATCGTGATCTCACCGATGGCCATGTCAGTGCCGCTCATGGCGGAACCGTCATCATGTCGGGTGGCCAGCCGATCGGAGCTGACTTGCCGGAGGATGAGGATGACGGAGCGCTGAAGCCACTGCCCGAGCGGTTGGTCATGGAGTTGACGGCCCACCGGACGCTGGCGCTGTGTGAAGCGATCGGGCGCTCGCCGGATGTCGCGCTAACGCTGCTGCTCCGGAAGCTCGTCACGGACACCTTCCGCACCTCCTCTACTCGGGCAGCTGTCTCGAAGCTTCAGTGCGTCACGTCTACATGTCGGCGCAGGCGCCCGATCTGAAGGACAGCGTGGTGGCCAAGCTGGTCGCTGAGCGTCATGCGGAATGGGAAGCCGATCTGCCGCTTGGCGACGATGCAGCGCTCTGGGACTATTTGACGGTCCTCGACCAAGGCAGCCGTCTGGCTCTGCTGGCGCATTGCCTCAGCTTCGGCGTCAACGCGCTGCATGAAAAGGTGAACCCATACGGAGCAGGCATCTCTGCAGCCGGACTGACCCGGCGCATGGAGCATGCCGATCTCGTGGCGCGCGCGACAGGTCTCGATATGGTCGAGGCGGGCTGGGAGCCGACGGTCGACACCTATCTCAACCGCGTGCCCAAGGCCCGCACCCTCGAGGCCGTGCGCGAGGCGAAAGGGGAGGGGACTGCCCAGCTCCTCGATCACCTGAAGAAAGGCGAAATGGCCAGTGAGGCCGAGCGCTTACTGAAGGGCAGCGGCTGGTTGCCCGAGGTCCTGCGCCGGAACGATCTCGTAGCGCTGGATGATGAGGACCGTGCCGAAGGGCAGGGGCCGGATATCGATGCCGAACTGGCCGACAGCGTCAGTGAAGCTGACCTTCCTGCACTCCTGACGGATCACCTGCCTGCTGAAAGCGCGTCGATGCTGGCCGCGGAATAGCGTGATCCAGCGGGGGGCGGAGATTCCGCCCCCAATCACCCAATAGCGTAACAATATCAATAAGATGAGTGCGATTACTCGCATTCGGAATGAGGAATCATGTCTGCAACAACCATCATCGACACCGCGCCCCTTGGGGGCGCTCATTCGCTACACCGACGGCAGTCCCAAGCCGCCGGCACGCTTCACCAAGAAGCTCGCAGCCTGGGAGCGCTCGAACGGCGTGGGCCGTCTTGTGAAAAAGGAGCCACCCCGACCTTATTGGCGCGCCACGGCGTGGAGGGTCGACCTAAGTGCGCATGGTGCCTGGGGTCAGGGGAAGGCCAAGTCCAAGGTCGTGATCCGCCGCCACAGCAGAACCCAGAAGAGCGATGAGCAGTCGAACCTCGTTGCACGCGAAGGCATCGACTGTCGACGTAGCCATCCGCGTCTTGCGTTCGCGTCATTGTGACTTCGGTCGATTGATAAACGACAGCGCCGACCCGTTCAGCTACGCCCGCCGGACACACCGGATCACCGATCTCCGACCGCGGCGAAAAAAATGTGCCGCCACCGGAGAAAGTTTCTTTGGCGCGCCGCGCATCGCCCCAATCTAATTTCCGAGCCCACCGCTCTTCCGCCTTCCCGCCCGCCTCCCGCGGGCTCCCTCTTATGACACCACAAGGATCATCCTACATGACCAAACTCCTCGTTCGTCCCTCCCTGCACGGCGAATGGCCGATGCCGGTCCGGCCCGTGATCCAAAGCATGTCCGTGGGTCTCGCCAATCTCGAACACGCCGCCGCGGGAGACCTGGTCGGCTTCGCGCTCGGCCACGGTCTGGGTGCGCGCTACATCGGCGGCAGCGTCACCGAGTACGAGTGCGCCTTCATCGGCACCGGTGACGGCCGCAGCTGCGACGGCACGGTCATTCGCTTAGCGCCGCAGGCCCAATCGGTCCTCGCCAATCTCCTCCCGCGCAACCTCGTCGATGGCGAATTGGCCCGCATCTTCCACTGGGCGCTCGGTGCGCCCGAGGACGAGTTCGAGACGGTGCATTTCGCGGATTTCACCGTCGCGATGCTGTATGATCAATCCCCAAGCGAGCACGATCTCCGCGAGGTCCGGATCTTCGCCGACCCGGCGCAAGACACGCGCGACGCCGAACGGCGGGCCGCCGAGATCGGGGCGATTTTCGCGCACCTCTGCGAATGGCACGGCTTTCTCAGACGCTACCGCTGCGACCTGCCGACGCCGGACATGCTGCGCCGCGCGACCTGATCAGCCTGGGTCGGGCCCGGCCGGACCGACCCTTCTCATTCTCTCCACGAAAGTCCTTCGACGCTGATTTCCTCCACCCCAGTGACATCG
>NZ_JAIPUT010000167.1 GCF_020055635.1 Marivita sp.
CAGGCGACCAGTCAGGGTCACGAAGTTCGATTGATGTCGCCGGAATACGTGCGTCCATACGGTGGAAGCCATCGGGCAGAACGTGGATCAGGAACCGTCGAATGAACTCGGGCGTGGCCAACCGTATGACCTTTTGCCGGTCGCCGGATTTGACGCGGTAATCCTGCCAGCGGAAGGCCACGGTATCGGCATCGGCGCTGACCAGGCGGGCGTTCGAGATCGCGACCCTGTGGGTGTATCGGCTCAGATAGGCCAGCAGGGGCCCGGTGCCGTAGGCGATGTCCGCAATCAGCCGTTCGGGATGCAGATCGAACCTGGCCTTAAGCCGCTTCACATGCGGGCCACAAAAGTGGTGAGCTGTGCCGCGAACTCGGGTCTTGTTCTGGCGGCCAAGGTGAAATGCAGGAGTTTTTCCCCAACCAAATAATCGAGGGCGGCGCGCTCCCTATACACCAAACAGCAGACCCAGGAACAGATTTCGCTCTCTAAATTCAACAAAAATCGTACAAGCGCATTGATAGCTTAGCCCGTACCTTCGGAATGTCCAATTTGGCCTGCTGCCGGTTTCGTGGACACAGGGTTAGGTTTGCATAGCTCGGTTCTCGAACGCCATGGGGCTTAGGGAGCCCAGTTTGGAATGGCGTCGCCTCGGATTGTAGAAGCGCTCGATGTAGTCGAACACGTCGGCACGAGCTTCATTGCGCGTCCGGTAGACCTTGCGGGCGGTGCGCTCGGTTTTCAGCGACGAGAAGAAACTCTCCATGGCCGAGTTGTCCCACACGTTGCCGGCCCGGCTCATTGAACAGGTGATGCCGCAGTCGAGCAGAAGGCGCTGGAACTGCTCACTTGTGTATTGCGATCCCTGGTCCGAGTGGTGGAGCAGCGCGTCTGCTTTGCCCCGACGCCAGACGGCCATCATCAGCGCATCCATGACCAGCGAGGCGTCTCGATCCGCTTTCATGGACCAGCCGACAACGCGCCTGGAGAACAGGTCCAGGACCACGGCGACGTAAAGCCAGCCCTCGGCAGTCCAGATGTAGGTGAAGTCGGCCAACCATTTCTGGTTCGGCCGGTCCGCCGCGAAGTCGCGGTCGAGGATGTTGTCGGCGATGACGGAGCGTTCGCCATCGTCCTTGGGTTTTCCACGTCGCTTCGGCCGCGCTCTCAGTGCATTTATCCGCATCAGTCGTTCGATCCGGTGCAGTCCACATGCGAGACCGTCTTCCAGAACGTCACGCCAGACCCGGCGGGCGCCGTAGGTGCGATCGCTGGCCTTGAAGCTCTTTTCTATCGCCTGAACGAGCTTCGCGTCATGAGCCGCGCGGTCGCTGATCGGTCTTCTGATCCAGGCATGAAAGCCGGAACGGGAAACGCCCAACGCGTCACAGATCCAGCTGACCGGCCAGATGTGCCGGTGCCCTGCGATGAATGCGAACGTCATGTCGCCTCCCGCGCGAAAAAAGCCGCCGCCTTCTTGAGGATGTCACGCTCCGCCCGGAGACGGGCGACCTCTTTCTTCAGCGCTGCAATCTCGGCCAGTTCCGCGCGCTGCTGGCCATTCCCGGGAAACGCCGTGGTCGGTGTCGCAGCCGCCTCACGCATCCAGCGCCGCAGCACGCTCTCTGCAAGATCAAGGTCCCGGCACGCCTGAGCGACCGCAACACCCCGCTCGGTCACCAGCTTTACTGCCTCGATCTTGAACTCGCGGCTGAACTTTCGTCTCGTCATATCCAATCTCCAATTCCATAGTCACGATCTTATCTTCGTGTCCACGAAACCGGCAGCAGGCCACATGTCGGTGTCGATGCGCAAAGCGGGATCGTGCATAGCGTGGACACCACCACGGCCAAGACACACGACAGCCAGGTGTGGGACGCACTGCTGCACGGTGATGAAACATCGATCTGGGCGGACAAGGGCTATGTCAGCGCCACGCGGGAGGCCGTGTTCTCTGGTCCGGATAAATTCTGGGGCGTCATGCGCAAGGCGCAGAAAGGTGGCGCGCTTCATCCTATCGACGAAGACATCAACCGGATCATCGCCAAGGTGCGGGCGCGGGTCGAGCATCCCTTCCGCGTGCTCAAGCGCCAGTTCGGATACATCAAGACCCGCTATCGGGGCCTTGCGAAAAACCGCGCGCAACTGTTCACGCTGTTCGCTCTTGGCAACCTGTTCCTCGTCCGACGAAAGCTGATTGCATGAGGCGGACTCTGCCCAAAATCAGGGGCTGGGCGCTTCAGGGCTGCCTATTTCGGCACTCCGAGCGCAAAATCGGGCCTCATCCACATAGCAAAGCTCGATTGCTCCAAAATCGGCGCAGCCGATGTAGTAGATCAGACGTTCCTTAAATATGGTCGTTTACACTATGTTGGCCGCATATAACCTTGATCGGCCGAACGGACTCCCAATAGCAGATGCTGTTCTGGAGGCTCATCGTAGTTTTTCCGGGCGAGCAAAACTTGCTCGCAACCTCTGTGGAGTTGTTTTAGTTCGCCAAGAACCACTCAGAAAACAGTTGTTGTTCTGGTTGACAAGAGCTGAGCGCGTATCACGGCATAGAAATGCAATTATTCACGGCACTGTCGCTTCTCATCAAAAAGGCCAATCCCTAAATCAAACTCAAGAAGTCGAAAACGCCTTGTTCGTTAGTGATTTCCTTTCGAGTAAGTCGTTTCGAGCATTTCCCCGAAAGACTGGCGGACAAATAAACTTTGAGAAGGCCAATTCGCCCTCATACAACCTCGATGCATTGAAAGGGGGTGCTGGAGTCCGTGAGGCAGGTAGGGGGGCAGATCACCTTCCTATGTGGTGATGAGTATAT
>NZ_JAIPUT010000024.1 GCF_020055635.1 Marivita sp.
GGGCCTGCGCACCGAAGGTTTGTCGGATGACCAGATCGCCGAGCGCCTGTCGGTCAAGCCGTCCGACATCGCGGTTCTGGAAGAGGCGCTGGAGCGCGGCTATCACAGCGGCGGCTTCCGCGTTTGGGACATCTCGGACAAGACCGCGCCGAAACTGCTGTCCTACGTCAAGACCTTTGGTTTTGGCGTGCACCGCTTCGACATGGACGCCAATTACGCCTATATCTCGACCGAGATGGAGGGCTATGTCGGCAACATCCTTGTCATCTACGACCTGTCGGACCCCACCAATCCGACAGAGGTGTCGCGCTGGCACATGCCGGGTCAGCACGTGGCCAATGGCGAAACCCCCACCGGTGTCGGCTACAGCCACCGCCTGCACCACGCGATGCGCTGCGGCGATGAGCTTTGGGCGGCGGTCTGGCATGCCGGGTTCCGGGTGCTGGATGCCAGCGACATCACCAATCCCAAGGTCAAGGGCAGCTACCGCTTTCCCAAGGCGATCCCCGAACCGACCCACACCGTCATGCCGCTCGAACAGACGATCAACGGCAAACGCTATGCCGTCGTCATCGACGAGGAACATGACCACAAGCCCGGTCGCCTGCACGGCTTCATCTGGATCATGGACGTCACCGACCTGAACAACATGGAACCCGTTGCGGCATGGGACCTGTCGGAACGGTTCTGCCCGTGGGTCGGCGAAGACGGCGTCCGGTTCGGCGGGCACCAGTTCCGCGAAAAGCTGGACAGCACGCTGATCTACGCCACGTGGTTCGCCGGCGGTCTGCGCGTGCTCGATGTGGCCGATCCCACCCTGCCTGTCGAAGTGGCGCATTTCATGGAGCCCGGACCCACCGGCGCGCCACCCCAATCCAACGATGTGGATGTGGATGACAACGGCCTGATCTACGTGCTCGACCGCAACCGTGGCCTCGACATTCTGGAGATGACATTGTGACCGATCCCGACCTCCTGCCCCCCAGCGTCGATCCCAACACCAAGGCGCTGGGCATCCGCCGCGTGAGCGCCCGCAACGAGGCCTCGACCCGGTCGGTGATAATGGTCCGCGATCACGTCGTCATCACCGACGAGAAGGAAAGCAACACCGGGCCGACACCGCTGGAAATGACGCTGTCGTCGCTCCTGGGCTGCGAAGGCGTCATCATCAACCGCTGTGCCGAGGCGATGCAATTCGCCTACACCGCCGTCGACATGGAGGCCGATGGCGAGGTCGACCAACGCGGCAGCCGCGGCGTGCAGGGCGTGCGCCCCTATTTCAACTGGGTCAAGCTGCGCATCCGTGTTCATACCGACGAAACGCAGGAGAGGTTCGACCGGCTGATCCGCAACGTCGAAGCGCGCTGCCCGGTGATGAACCTGTTCAAATCGGCGGATGTGGATGTGCAGATCACATGGGAGCGCGTCACCCCGTGAGCCTGAGACTGACCATCAACGGAACCACGCGTGACATCACATCCGACCCGGACACGCCGCTGGTCTATGTGCTGCGCGACGAGCTGAAGCTGAAAGGCACCAAGCTGGGTTGCGGGCTGGAGCAATGCGGCGCCTGCGCGGTCATGGTGGACGGCAAACCGGTGCTGTCCTGCGTCACCCCGGTCGAGGCGTTCGACGGCAAGAATGTCACGACCATCGAAGGCATCGCCGACACCGAGATCGGCCAGCGCGTGCAGCAGGCCTTTGTCCAAGAGACCGCCGCACAATGTGGCTATTGCACATCAGGTCTCGTGGTGGCGGCGACCGCCTTGCTGGCGGCTAACCCGACACCGGACCGCACGACCACAAAGGCCGCCCTGACCCCACATCTGTGCCGCTGCGGATCACACCCGCGCGTGCTCAGGGCGATTGAGAAGGCGGCCAGGGCATGAGCCTCAAGGACTATCCGCGTGTCGCCGACTGGCTGACCACCGACGGCGACAGCCTGCTGATCCACACCGGCAAGGTCGATATCGGGCAACGCATCTCGACCGCGCTGGTTCGGATCGTGCAGGAGGAACTGGCGCTGCCGCTGTTGCAGATCGGCATCGCCCCCGTCCGCACCGGCCATGCGCCGGATGAAGGCATCACCTCGGGCAGCAATTCGATCGAACAATCAGGCCGCGCCGTCGCCTCTGCCGCCGCGACCCTGCGCAAGCATGCCCTCGACATGGCAATCGCGCAACATGGTGGCGACCGTGCCGACTGGGTGCTGGAGGATGGCCATGTGCAGCGCGCGGGCACGAACCTGCGCCTTGGCCTGATCGAACTGGCCAACGATCTGCCGCCCGACCTGCCTGTCGATCCCGACCTGCCCCGCCATGTGCCCAGCGTCACCCCGGCCCCGGACATGCGTGGCATTTCGGCCATGGTGCAAGGACGCTACAGTTTTCTGCACGACCTCGACCTGCCCGGAATGTGGCACGCCCGCCGCGTCAGCCCGCCCCACGCCCGCGCCACCTTGCGCGAGATCGACCAGACCGCGATCGACAAGATCGACGCCAAGGGTCTGCACCTCCTCCGCGACGGCAGTTTCATCGCCGTCGCGGGACCGCGCGAATGGGACGTGGTCAAGGCGGCGACCAGCCTTGGACTTGCCTGCACATGGGACAAGGGCGGAGGACTTCCCGAAACCGATATCTTCGCGCATCTCGTCCCGGAGAACGCACAACGCTTCCCGGTCGTGAACGCCACACCGCAGGACGCGCCCGTTCCCGCGCCGTTTGACGCCGCAGACCTGAGCGCCCGCTACGAACGCCCCTACCAGATGCATGGCGCCTTGGCCCCCTCTGCCGCGCTGGCCGAATGGACGGGCGACCGGCTGATCCTGCACAGCCACAGCCAGGGCATCTATCCCTTGCGCGAGGCGATTGCCGACAGCCTTGGCCTGATGCCCGACCAAGTCGAGATCACCCATGTGCCGGGTTCCGGCTGCTACGGCCACAATGGCGCCGACGATGCGGCGTTCGAGGCGGCGCTGATCGCGATGGCGCATCCGAACACGCCGATCCTGCTGAAATGGTCGCGCGAAGATGAACACGCGTGGGAACCCTACGCGCCTCCGATGGCGGTGCAGATCGACGTGAAACTCGCGGGTGGCAGGATCGCCGCCCTGTCGGCCGAAGCGCATAGCGACACCCATCGCGGACGTCCCCGCCCCGGCCCCAATCGCGCAGGGCCCGCGAAACTGCTGGCCAACCGGTTTCGCACCGAAGCCATGGATCCTTACGTGTCACCCGCGAACATGGGCAAACATGCCGGGATGCACCGGAATCTTGATCCGATCTACGACATTCCGGAAACCCGGCTGGTCAAGAACCTTGTCCGGGGCCTGCCGCACCGCACCTCTGCCATGCGCTGTCTTGGGGCGGTGACCAACATCTTCGCGCTGGAAAGCATGATGGACGACCTGGCGCGCAGCGCTGAAAGCGACCCGATCGCGTTTCGCCAGTCACATCTGAGCGACCCGCGCGCCAAGGCCGTTCTGTCCGAGCTTGACCGCCGCATTTCCGCGCGGCCCGCCCTGCCCGATGGCGCCGGACGCGGCATCGCCTATGCGCAGTACAAGAACGCCATGACCCGTGTCGGCATCGCGGTGGAACTGACCGTCACCGACACAGCCGAGACCCGGCTTGACCACGCCACGATCGTTGCCGACGCTGGACGCGTGATCGACCCTGACGGGCTGATTGCACAGCTTGAAGGCGGGTTCATGCAGGCCGCAAGCTGGGCGCTGTGCGAAGAAGTGACATGGGACCGCGATGGCATCACGTCGCGCGACTGGGACAGTTATCCGGTGATCCGCTTCGACAACGTGCCCGATCTCGACGTGGTTGTGCTTGAGACCTCCGGGACCCCGTCCGTCGGTGCGGGCGAGGCATCGCCCGGCCCGACGGTCGCCGCGATTGCCAACGCGATCCACGCCGCGACCGGTTTGCGTCTGCGCCGGATGCCCTTCGCGCCGGATGCGATCACACAAGCCGCACTGGCGGTTTGAACAGCCATGCCGATACGCTCTCGGCCCTGCGGGGGATTTGGCTCAGGTCGACGCCACCAGGAGTCCGCCGCGTTCGCGCTGGGTGTTGAAGGTCTTCAGGCTGACGGTTGTTTTCGTTGCTTCATCAACGGGTTCGGGATCATTGATGAAGACCGTGCCACCGTCATCCCCATCCGTGCTGCAGCCGGTCAGCACCACGATGTGCCCGTACCCCTTCCAGTGGCTTGCGCACCATATCGGTCCGCGAAGACCGATCGTCGCCATCAATGACAAGGCTGTGAAATCATGATCTTTGGACGGCAGGAAAACCAACCCTTCTTTTCGCGCCAGCGTCACGAAGTCGGTCTTCTGGATTCCCTTGTCGGCCGCCCACTTGTCAGGCAGACCCAAGATCGGGCCCTGCGCATAGTAGTAAGCCACCATGCAAAGCGACGCGTACCAGCAGCTCATGCCTTTTCGTTGCGGAATAAGGGGAACAGTCAGTTTCAATTCAGCCATCGCGCAAATCCTGCGTTAATAAATTCAATTCCGGCGTAAGAAAGTGTGGACGATGTTCCTCCAACGTCACCCAGGGACCAAGAAAAACCTGGTTCAGGCGCGGGAACCGCACCTCGACGCCTGTCGGTCGCAAGCGAGGTCCATCCGTGCAGCGGGTCCGGACTGCGGCCACTGCCATTCACCGCGGACGCCTTGGCGCGGGCGGGCTTGGCGCGCAGACACGCATATGCGTTGAAGAACCGGTCGCACATGCGCATAGAGGACCCGAAAAAGACCATCGGCTGAAACAGGAGGCTCCATGCCCGACGAAACCAACCTTAAACCGCTCGGCAGCTCTGCGCGCGCGGGCGCATCGGTCAGGATCGAGACTTTCTTGGCGCAGGACCCGGACAGCACCGCACACAGCCTGGCGATGCCGACCGACGGGGTTTTCCGGACCGGGGAGGGTCTGTGATGGAGATGCGCAAGCTGGGGGCCGATGGACCCGATGTCTCGGCGATCGGTGTGGGTGCGATGTCCTTTACCGCCTTCTATGGCGAGGTGGCCGAAGACGATTGCCACGCCACGCTGGACGCAGCATTGGAGTGCGGGATCACGCATCTGGACACGTCGAATGTCTATGGCCTGGGCCGCTCGGAAGAGATCATCGGCGCGCATCTGGACCGCTATCGCGGCAAGGGCGCGCTGCCGTTCCGGATCGCCACCAAGGCCGGGATCGTGCGCGGCCCCGGCAGCGGCCCGCGCAAGTTCGACAACAGCGCGGCCTATCTGGAACAGGAACTGGACAAGAGCCTCAAGCGCCTTGGCCTCGAACAGGTCGAGCTGTTCTACGTGCATCGGCGTGACCACGACATCGAGATCGAGGACGTGACCGACAGCCTTGTGCGGCTTGTGCAGAAGGGCAAGATCGCGCGGTTCGGGTTTTCCGAGATCGCCCCGACATCGCTGCGCCGGGCCGCCGAGGTCCACCCGGTGGCCGCGGTGCAATCGGAATATTCGTTGCAGACCCGCCAGCCCGAGCTGGGCCTCGTGCAGGCCTGCGCCGAACTGGGCACCGCGCTGGTGGCGTTCTCGCCCGTCGGGCGCGGGCTTCTGACCGACCGCCCCCCCACGCCCGAGAGCATCGCGCGTTCCACCTTCCTGTCGGACAATCCGCGTTTCACCGGGGACAACCTGATGCGCAACCGACGCGCCAGCGACGCGCTGCGCAACCTCGCGGGCGACATGGGCAAGCCGACGGCGGCGCTTGCCATCGCCTGGCTGCTGCACCAGGGCAAGCACGTGATCCCGATTCCCGGCACGCACAGCCCCCAGCACCTGCGCGACCTCGCGGCGGGAACCGAACTTGCCCTGACGCCCGACATCCTTGCCGAGATCGACACTCGCCTGCCGATCGGCTGGGCGCATGGAGATCGCTACTCGGCGGCGCAGAACAACGGCCCCGAGCAATATTGCTGAGAACGCCTGCTCGACGGGGCGCGTGGCGTGCCCCGTCAGCCGAGAGTCACCGGTCCCGCGCGGCCCAGAGCGCGCCGCGCCGGATGATCTCCGTCACCTGCGGCACCTTGAGGTCGTCAAGCTCGTGACCGATGGAACAGTAGAAGACCCGGCCCTTGTCCCAGCGGCGCTTCCAGACCACGGGGATGACCGTGCCCTCGATCCACCACAGGTGATCACCCGAGAAGGTGGTCGTCGCCAGAACCTCGTTCGAGGGATCGACCAGCATGTAATATTGCTCTGACCGCAGGCGAAAGCTGCGGATGCCCGCGACGATGGGGTCGTCGGGTTTGCAGATGGTGACATCGTAGTCGATGTAATCCTCGGCCGGTTGCAGATTGTCCGGCCATCCCGGCGGATGCGCGACGAACTGGCCGCCGATCAGGAAATGGTAGGTTGGCCGGTCGCGGAACGCATCCCCCATGTGACCGTGCCACCCGGCAAGACCGCAGCCATTGCCGATCAGCTGAAGCAACCCGTCCTCCTGCAACTTTGTCATGTTGCCGAACTCTTCCTGATGGCCGGACCGGGCCGAGGACCAGATCGGCGTGATCAGGTCGACATCCCGCAAGGCTTCGGGCGTTTCCAGCGGTGCGAGGCTGTCATGCACATCGACATCGAAGCCGATCTGCTGCAAGAGATCCCGGTACCAGTCGGCAAAGGCTGTGGGGGTGTGGCCTTCCCATCCGCCGACGAAAAGCGCGGCTTTCATCTTGAATCCTTTCGCATGAAATTCAGGATCGAGGCCATGTCGCGCGCGGCATAACCCTGGGCCTCGGCTGTCCTGAGCGTGTCCAGTGTCACCTGTCCCTGCGGCATGGCGGTGCCAAGGCGCCGTGCCAGGTCGGCGGTGGTTTCCATGTCCTTGCGTGCCAGCGCCACGGTGAAGGTGACGTCATGCGCCGCCTCGTCGAGGTAAAGCGGGCGGCGGTATTTCAGCATCGGCGCGCAGGCCGCGCTGGCCTCGATCACGTCGAAGGCGTTTTCGGGCGCGATTCCGGCAGCCTCGGCCAGGGTCATCGCTTCGGCCAGCGTCTGGTTGATGCCGTGGATCAGCGAATTGACGGCGAGTTTCATCACCGTGCCCGCGCCCCGCCGGCCAAGGCAGATCGTCTCCTTGCCCATCGCATCCAGCACCGGCATGAAGGCCGTCGCCGCCTCGAGCGCGCACCCGGCCATGATCATCAACTGGCCCGCCTCGGCGGCCTGTGTCGCGCCCGAAACCGGCGCGTCTATGACCTGCGCCGATGCCGGAGCGCGTTCGGCCAGCGCCTCGATGTGATCGGGGCTGTGGGTGCCCATCACCAGGTAGACCTGGGCGGGACCGGCAAACAGCCCGTCCGCACCGGCATGTACCTCCCAGGACGAGGGATCGTCGGCCAGCATGCTGATCACGATGTCCGACGCATCGGAGAGGGCGTGCGGCGTGTCCGCGACCGCGCAGCCAAGTTCGGTCGACAGCGCCTGCGCCTTGTCCCGCGAGCGGTTCCACAGAACGAGTTCGAACCCGGCGCGGTGCAGGTTGCGGGCCATGTGGCTGCCCATCCGGCCCAGACCGACAAATCCGATCCGCATCGCTCAGGCCGCCTTGTCCGTGCCGCCGATGCCCGAAATCGCCTGGATCAGCTTGTCTTCGGTCACTTCTTCCGAGGTGAAGGTGCGGGTGATCCGTCCAGAATACATGGCAATGATCCGGTCCGACACGTGCAGGACTTCCGGCATTTCCGAGCTGATCACGATCACCGCATAGCCCTGCGCCGCCAGTTCGCGGATCAGGTTGTGGATTTCGGATTTCGAGCCGACGTCGATGCCGCGTGTCGGTTCGTCGACGATCAGCACGCTTGGATGCATCGACAGCCACTTGCCGATGACGATCTTCTGCTGGTTGCCGCCGGACAGGTTTCCGACAAGCTGTTTCCAGCCGGGCGTGCGGATATCCAGCCGATCCCGGTACTGATCGAAGATCGACACCTCGGCCCCCTCGGCCACGAACGGCCCGGCGGTCAGGTCGCCGACCTGCGGCAGGGTCATGTTGTCCCGGCAGTTCATGCCAAGGATCAGCCCCTGTCCCTTGCGGTCTTCCGGCACGAGTGAAATGCCGCGGGCGATGGCATCGGCGGGCGAATGGATGCGCACCTCCTCACCGCCCAGGTGGATGGTCCCGGCAGAGGGGTCGCGCAAACCGAACAGCGTTTCCGCGATCTCGGTCCGGCCAGCGCCGACAAGCCCGTAAAACCCGACCACTTCGCCGGCCCGGACCTCGAAGCTGATATCCTTGAACAGCTTGCCGCAGGACAGGTTGCGCACTTCCAGCGCCACGTCGCCCAATTCGTGATGCGACGCGTTGCGCGACAGGTCGAGCGACCGGCCGATCATCAGCTGCGTGACCTCTTCCTCGGTGGTTTCGGCGGTGTTGAGCGTTCCGCGATACGATCCGTCGCGCAGCACGCTGATGCGGTCGGTGATCTTGAAGATCTCTTCCATCCGGTGCGAAATGTAGATGATCCCGACGCCCTGCTCCTGAAGGCTCGAGATGACCTCGAACAGCACCACCTTTTCGGCATCGGTGAGCGACGCCGTCGGTTCGTCGAAGATCACCGCCTTGGCGTCGACGGTCAGGGCGCGGGCGATCTCGACCATCTGTTGATTGGCGATGGACAGGTCACCGACACGCGCCGTCGCGTCGAACCCGACCTTAAGCCGCGCAAGGATGGTGTTCGTGCGGTCTTCCAGCGTCGCCCAATCGACAAGTCCGAACCGCTTTTTCGGCAATTCTCCGAGGTAGATATTCTCGGCCACCGTCAATTCCTCGGCCAGGCTGAGTTCCTGGTGGATGAAGACGATGCCCTTGGCCTTGGCCTCGAGCGGAGAGCGCATCACAACCGGCTGTTCGGAGACGATGATCTTGCCCTCGTCGGGTTGGTGGATACCGCCCAGAACCTTCATCAGGGTCGATTTCCCGGCGCCGTTTTCCCCCATCAGGGCATGGACCTCGCCGGGCATCACCGAAAAGGACACACCATCGAGCGCCCGCACGCCGGGGAAGGTCTTGACGATGCCTTCAAGCCGCAGGGCCGGAACTTCCGCGTTCATAGTTTCAACTCCTCTTTGCCCTTGAGGTTCAGCTGTCGGTCAAGGAACAGCACCGCGATCAGGATCAGGCCGATGACCAGGTTGACGGTCTCGGTATCCGCCCCGATATGCGACAGCCCCTTGCGCAGGAGCTGGATCGCGATCACGCCGCCGAAGGTCGATAGGATCGACCCGGCCCCGCCGGTGAGCTTGGTTCCGCCCAGCACGACAGCGGTGATGACCCACAGTTCGTACAGGGCGCCGTCATTGGGGTTCACCGACCCGCTTTCCGAGTAGAAGACCACGGCCGACAGCGCGGCGAGAAAGCCGATGATCATGAAGTTGATCATCATGTGCGGCCCGACCCGGATGCCCGCGTTCACCGCCGCTTCGCGGTTGTCGCCAATGGCATAGGCATTACGGCCATGCACGGTCTTGTTCATCAGGAACCAGATCGCGGCGGTCACGATCAGCAGGAACCAGGTGGCGGTGTGCACGCCGAGAAACTGCGCCTCGGCGAAATCCACCAGCGTCCAGTTCAGATGGCTGGTCGGCTGTTCCCCGTTATACATGAAGACCAGCCCGCGATAGCCAAGCATGGCGCCCAGGGTCACGATGAAGGCATCGACGCCGGTCTTCCAGACGATCAGCCCATTCAGCGCGCCCAGGGCCGTGCCCACCGCCAACGCCAGAACCCATGACACCGGGATCACCATGTCTCCGAGGCCCGCGAAGATCGGCCAGGTCATGCTGTCCAGCAGGACCACGGCGCAGAGCGCATAGGTAGCCCCGACGGAGAGGTCGATATTGCCGTTGATCATGACGATGGTCATGCCCATGGCGATGATGCCGATGGGCGCCGACTGCTTGAACAGCAGAAGCATGTTGTCGACATCCATGAAGGCCTTTTCGCTCAGGCTGAGGAATTCGCCCGCAACCGAGAAGAAGATCAGTTCAAGAACGATGAAGCCCCAGATGGCCCCGCGCTTGAGGAAGGTGGAAAGCGTGCCCGGTTTCATGTCACTCTCCTAAGCTATGGGGGACCAGAGCTTGCCGCGCTTGGCTGCGATATCGAGCCAGACAGCAAGGATGATGATGACCCAGGTCACCACGTACTGAACGTAGAACTGCAACCCGACGAGCAGCAGGCCGTTCTGGATGAAGCCGAGGATCAGCACCCCGATCACCGTCTTGAAGATCGTGCCGGAGCCGCCGAGCAATGAGGCACCGCCAAGGATGATGGCGGCCAGCACCTCGAGTTCGAGCCCCTGGCCCACCGTGTTCTGCGACCCCAGGGACCGGCTGGCCTGAATGAGCCCCGCGGTTGCGACGCAGAAGGACGACATGAGGTAACACAGGAACACCACCCGCGCCCGGTGAATGCCCGAGAAGGTGGCCGCGGTTCCGTTGCCGCCGACGGCATAGACCTTGCGGCCGAACGGCGTCTTGGCCAGCACGATGCCCAGCAAGGCTGCGAGTCCAAGGAACAACAGGATCGGCACCGGAATCCCGAGCGCCGAGCCCTGCCCGAACACAGAGAACCACGTGCCTTCCTTGTCCGCGATATCCATGTTCTGCCCGCCCGACCAGGTCAGCGTCAGACCGTGGATCGCCGACAGCATCCCGAGCGTCACGATAAGCGAGTTGAGCTTGAGATACCCGACCAGAAACCCGATGATCGCGCCAAGGCACAGCGTCAGCGCAAACATCGCCACGATCGCCAACAGCGGTCCAAGCGTGTCGTGAAGATCAAGCACCACGATGGTCGAGAACGACATCATCGACCCGACCGACAGGTCGAGATTGCCGCTGATCACCACGAAGGTCACGCCCAGCGCCATCACGCCAAGAATGGCGGATGACCGGATGACACCAAGGATGTTGTCGGGATCGACAAAGCGCTGGTTTGCCAGCGTGAACCCGATGATGAACAGGACAAAGGCGACCAGGATGCCCTGTCGGGCCATGAATTCGCCGATCCGTCCTTTTGACATTGTAGCCATGTATCCCTCCCTCCGCGTGCCGCGCATGTGCGGCGGCGGTCAATTCCCGACCGGCACGGCGATCCTCCTCCGGACCGCGTGTGCCGGTCACACAAGCGTCATTCCTCCATCGATCATCACCACCTGCCCCGTCATGTAATCGCTCTCGTGCGAGGCAAGGAACGTCGTGGTGCCGGTGATGTCGGCCGGGGTCGCCACACGGCCCTTCAGGATCTCGGAAGAGAATTCTTCCATCGCCTGTCCGGGCCGGTCTGCGGCGCCGATCTCCATCAGGTCGCGATCGACCTCTTCCCACATCTCGGTCGCCACCACGCCCGGAGCGAAGCTCGTGACGGTTATATCATGTTTTGCGAGGTCGCGCGCCGCCGACTGCGTCAGGGACACCACGCTCCACTTGCTCGCGCAATAGGGGGCCACGTTGTCGAAGCCCTGCCGGCTGGCGATGGAGGCCGTGTTGACGATCTTGCCGGGCGTGCCCTGCCGGATGAACTGGCGGGCGGCTTCCTGCATCCCGATCAGGCATCCCAGCCCGTTGACGCCCATGATGAAATTCCAGTTGTCCTCGGTCACGTCGAGAAAGTTCATCGGCTTGTTGACGCCGGCATTGTTGAACTTGACGTCGAGCTTGCCGAAGGCGGCGACCGCCTTGTCGATCATCGCGATGACCTGCGACCGGTTCGTCACGTCCACTTCGGCCCATGCGACCTTGCCCGCACCACGGCCCGCATTCGCGTCCGCGACCTGCCTGGCCTGTGCGCCGTTGATGTCCGCGAACAGGACATCCGCCCCTTCGTCGAGTAGCGCTTCGCCGATCGCGCGGCCAATGCCACGCGCCGCACCGGTGACGATGCACGAGCGGCCAGACACACGTGCCATCACGCCCTCCCTGATTATCTCGATTGAACGTCGCTGCGGGTGTCCCGGCGCAGCAGGGTTGCGCTGCGCCGGGGACGTGTCTTCAGCGATCAGAAGACCGGCTTGGTGAACTCGGTCATGTTGTCCTGCGTGATCTTCGGGGTGTCGAAGTAGTTCAGGAACGGAACGTCCTCGCCGTTGAGCACGTCGATGGCGGTCTGGAGCGCCGCTTCGGCGTCATCCACCGGCGACTGGTAGATCGACCCCCAGTATTCGCCGTTCTCCATCGCCTCGTAACCCACGGAAAAGTTGGTGGCTCCGACGAAGATGATGCCATCGGCACGGTCCGCCGCCTTGGCCGCGTTCAGGGCGCCGACACCCATGTTGTCATCCCCCGAATAGACGCCGTCGATGTCATCATACTTGACGAGGAAGGCCTCCATGACCTGCTGCGACTTCTCGCGGTTCCAGTCGCCAGGCTGGGTTTCGACAAGCGTGACGTTCGGGCAGACCTCGGGCAGGCGATCCTCGAAGCCCTTGGCGCGCTCGATCGCGGTCGTGTAGCCCGGCTGTCCGGAGATTTGCACCACGCGGGCCTCGTTTTCGGTTCCCATTTCCTTGAACTTGTCACACATGATCTCGGCCGAACGCGACCCCTGCGTGATGTTGTCGGGACCCGAAAAGCTTGCCACGAAATCGAAGCCCTGCTCGGCGATGTTGGAGTTGGTGACGATCACCGGGATACCCGCGCTATGCGCCTTGCGGACCGCCGGGATCACCGCTTCGCCGTTGGTCGGCCAGATGATGATCGCGTCGACTTCCTGCTGGATCAGGTCTTCCATCTGCGCGATCTGTCGCGCCACGTCGCCACCCGCGTCCAGGACGACGGTCTCGACTGCGTCATTGGCTTCGGCGGCGGCGATAAAGGATTTCTCGTAGGTGGTCTGATAGCTGTCGACGCCCACGTTGTTCTGGGTGATGCCGATCTTCATGGTTTCGTGACCTGCGGCGAAAGCCGTGCCTGCGAAGGCGGTCGCTGCCGTGGTAACTGCCATTAGAGTCCGTAGTTTCATGTTCGTTTTCCTCCCGGGTTGAACTTTTTAGTCAATTCCCGATCCCCCGACACCTCCTTCGGGGAATCACCGTCCAGCAATGCTGACAACTCTGGTCAGGGTGACGCGACAAGCCGGTCCGCGGGTCTTCATATATATCCAATATGAACAATTCTGAATCCAATATGGATTTATTTGCGATACGCTGACGCAATCAATCTGAACATTTTAGCGGAGGGAGCAAAATGCCCGCCTCGGATTCGTCCAATATGGACAAAGGACGCCGTCACCCGGCGCCGAAACCAGCAAAGGCCAAAGCCGGACTGATGAATGTCATGCAGGGACACACAGCACGACCCGCGGTTCCGCCCCAGGCGAAAACCGAACTGATCGAGATCGTGTCCTATCTGGACAATTTCGCGGACGAGCTCGAGGATACGATCGAGCTGTTTACGCCCAACCCGTATTTCCGCATGGCCCTGCATCTGATGCGCGGGCATCTCGACGCCAAGATCGTGACGCCGACATCGCTCATCGCCGCCAGCCGGGTGCCCTATGCAACGGCCAATCGCCGTCTCAAGGAAATGGTCGATGCCGGTCTGATCGAACAGCGCCCGCGCACGACAAGCGGCAAGAGCTACTCTCTGCATCCAAGCGAAAAGCTTCTGGACCAGTGGCTCCAGCTGTCGGGCCGGATCAAGCGGCTTGGCGAAGACCAGTTCGCAGGCGGTGCAACCCGCGAGAACCGCGACTACTTTTTCGGCGGATCCTACCTGGCCGCGCAGTCGATCCCACCGCTTCAGGTGCTGGCCGAACCGATCAAGGTTCCGGGGGGCGTGCGCGTTCTGGTGCATGGCGATCCGACCTTCATGGTCATGGACGGGCTCAAGCGTCAGTTCGAGCACGTGATTGGTTCACCGATAAACCAACGGGCCTTCTCGATCGACCGGCTGCGCGAAGAGGCGATGCGCAACGCCGAACGCAAGTCCAGCCGCTACGACATCATCGCCGTCGATCTGCCCTGGCTCGGAGCGTTCGCGTCGGAAAACGTGCTGATGCCGCTTGACGAGGCGATGGACATTTCGCGGCTCGACCCCGCCGATTTCCACACCGCAGGATGGAAAGCCGCGCATTGGGGGGGGCGCTGCTATGGCGTGCCGGCACAGACGACGCCGGAGCTTCTGTTCTATCGCAAGGACCTGTTCGCGGAGGCCGGGCTCGAGCCGCCGACGACCACCGATCGCCTGCTGGAAGCGGCCGCTGCCTTTCACGAACCCCTGCGCGACCGGTTCGGGATCGCCTGGAATGCCGCACGGGGCACGGCGCTTGGCCACACGGTCCTGATGACAATGGCGGATTTTGGTCAACCGATCCTCGACCTGCCGCAGATCGCCGGCGGTTTCGAGACCGATCACCTGTCCGAGCGCGGCTATCGCGCCACCATCGACACCGAGGCGGGCCTGCGCGCCGCTGAATACCTGATGCAGCTCATGCAGTTCTCGCCGCCGGATATCCTGTCGATGTCATGGTACGAGCGGGTGCGCCCCTACGCCGCCGGCAGGATCGCCATGGCCTATGGTTACACGCTGCTCGCGCCGTATTTCGAACTCGACGAGAGCTCGCCCGCCTACGGGAACACCGCCTATTTGCCACATCCGCCGGGGCCCGATGCATCGCCGGTGGCGCCGGTCGGCGGCTACGTGATGGGCATTCCGGCCAACCTGCCGCCAGAGCGGGTTCGCGCCGCTGTCGAGGCGCTGATCGTTTTCACGTCGCCCGAAGCGCAAAAGCTCTATGTCCAGAACGGCAGCCGCACGAACCCGCGCTATTCGGTCGGGGCCGATCCCGAGGTGCGCCGGGCCTCGGATATTTTCGAGGCCATCGACACGATGTCGTGGCGCGACGAGTTGCAATTCTGGCCGCGCCCGCCGGTGCCCGAGATCACCGACATCATCCAGATCTGCGGCGAGGAATTTCACGACATGCTGCGCGGGATCGTTTCCCCGCGCGACGCGCTGCGTCAGGCCCAGGCTCGGGCGGACGCGGTCATCACACAGAACGGGCCAAGACAATGACTTTGGGAGGAGAAACACATGGACCCCAACCGCCTGAAAGGTAAGAACATCCTGATCACCGGTGCCGCGCGCGGCATGGGGGCCGCGAATGCGGAAAGCTTTGCCGCGCAGGGCGCCAACGTGTGTATCGGCGATCTTGACGAAGGTGAAGCCAAGAGCATGGCCGACCGGATCAACGGCGCGGGCAACGGCACCGCCATCGCGGTCAGGATGGACGTCACCAAGCGCGAAGACAACGCCGCCGCTGTTGCAGCCACGGTCGAGGCGTTCGGGTCGATCAATGTGGGTCTCTTCAACGCGGGTTTGAACAAGCCCCGGTTCTTCATGGATATCGATGAAGACAACTGGGACATGATCATGAACGTCAACACCAAGGCGATGTGGCTCGGGATGCAGGAAACCGCCCGCCAGATGATCAAGCAGGGCCCGATGGAGGATCATCCCTACAAGCTGATCAACGTGGGCAGCATCGCGTCGCGCAAGCCGCTGGTCGACGTGACCGTCTATTGTACGTCGAAATACGGCTGCCTGGCGCTGACCCATTGCGGCGCGATCGGTCTGTCCGAGCACAACATCACCGTCAACGGCTATGCGCCGGGGGTCGTGGTGACGCCGCTCTGGGAACAGCTGGACAAGGACCTCGTGGATATCGGCTTCAAGGATCGCGAAGGCCAGGCCTACGAGGACATCGTCCGCGATGCGCTCCAGATCAAGCGCGTGTCCTACCCCGAGGACATCACCGGCACCGCGTCGTTCCTTGCCTCGGATGACAGCGACTACATGAC
The DNA here is from genome assembly GCF_020055635.1 of Marivita sp. Lineage (GTDB taxonomy): Bacteria > Pseudomonadota > Alphaproteobacteria > Rhodobacterales > Rhodobacteraceae > Marivita. Next base: position 15,832 of record NZ_JAIPUT010000024.1, read on the forward strand.
CGGCCAGATGATCCACATCGATGGCGGCTGGTGCATCCAGTAGGGCGCGTGATGCCACGTCCCCGCCCGGAATTCTCGAACCCTGAACAAGCGGTGCGTGCCAGCACGCACCCTACGGAGTAATGCCATGTCTCGCGCACTCATGCCCAACCTGCTCACGCCGCAGGATCTCGAACCCAACTGGGAATGGCGGGAACGCCTGCCCGCCTGGGGCCACACCTCGGTCGATTTCGAACGCCGGATCGACCATGATCGCCTGCGCCGCTACCGCCTGGCGCGCACGCGTCAGTCGTTGCAGAACTCGCAGGCCGGGTCGCTGCTGCTCTTTGACGTGAACAACATCCGCTATGTCACCGCCACCAAGATCGGCGAATGGGAGCGGGACAAGATGTGCCGCTTCTGCCTGCTGACGGGCGACGATTCTCCTTACGTCTGGGATTTCGGTTCGGCCGCGGTGCATCACAAGCGCCATTCCGACTGGCTTGAGCCGGATCATTGCCTTGCCGGCGTCGTCGGCATGCGCGGGACCATTCCGCCCGAGTTTGGCCTGATGCGCAAATACGCCAAGATGATCGCCCAGCTGATCAAGGATGCGGGCATGGCCGACATGCCGGTGGGTGTGGACTATGCCGAAACGGCGATGTTCCACGCGCTCAAGGAAGAAGGCATCAACGTCGTTGACGGTCAGCAGATCATGCTGGCGGCCCGCGAGATCAAGAACTGGGACGAAATCCAGTTGCTCACCCAGGCCGCCGCGATGGTCGATGGCGTCTACCACATGATCTACGAGGAACTGAAACCGGGTGTGCGCGAGAATGACATCGTCGCAATGTCCAACAAGCTGCTCTATGAGATGGGGTCGGATGACGTCGAGGCGATCAACGCCATCTCCGGCGAACGCTGCAACCCGCATCCGCATAATTTCACGGACAGGTTGATCCGCCCGGGCGACCAGGCGTTCTTCGACATCCTGCAAAGCTACCAGGGCTATCGGACCTGCTATTACCGCACCTTCAATGTGGGCCGCGCCACCCCGGCGCAGAACGACGCCTACGTCAAGGCGCGCGAATGGATCGACGCGTCCATCGCGATGATCAAACCCGGAGTGTCCACCGACAAGGTGGCCGAGGTCTGGCCAACCGCCGAAAGCCTTGGCTTCCCCAACGAAGACGCGGCCTTCGGTCTGCAATTCGGCCACGGTCTGGGCCTTGCCCTGCATGAACGCCCGATCATCAGCCGCGCGGTCAGCCTCGATCACCCGATGGAGATCCAGACCGGCATGGTCTTCGCGCTCGAAACCTACTGTCCGGCCGCCGACGGCTACTCGGCGGCGCGGATCGAGGAAGAGGTGGTGGTGACCGAGACGGGATGCGAGGTGATCAGCCTTTTCCCCGCCGAGGAACTGCCCATCGCGAACCGTTACTAGCAGCGGTTCGCCGCCCTGCCCTGCGGCGCTCCCTCCGCCGGGCAGGGTTGTTCGCCTGTACGCTCCACGAGGATCAAAATGGCCAAGACAAAAACAAACACCGAAGATTACCTGCAGATGTACCGCCAGATGGTGCGCATCCGCACCTTCGAGGACAATGCCAACAAGCTGTATCTCGACGCCAAGATGCCGGGGCTGACGCACATGTATTCCGGCGAGGAAGCCGTCGCCGTGGGCATCTGCGAAGCGTTGAAGGTGACCGACAAGATCACCTCGACCCATCGCGGGCACGGGCATTGCGTCGCCAAGGGCGCGGCCTTCAAGGAAATGTTCTGCGAATTGCTTGGCAAGGAAGAAGGCTATTGCCGTGGCAAGGGCGGGTCGATGCACATCGCCGACCAGTCGAACGGCAACCTGGGCGCAAACGCCATCGTCGGCGGGTCCATGGGCATCGCCACCGGGTCGGCCTTTACCGCCAAGATGCTGGGCACGGATGACGTGACGGTGTGCTTTTTCGGCGATGGCGCCACCGCGCAGGGCCTTCTCTACGAGGTCATGAACATGGCGGCGCTCTGGAAGCTGCCGGTGATCTATGCCTGCGAAAACAACGGCTATTCGGAATATACCAGGACCGAGGAAATCGCCGCCGGGTCGATCACCGCCCGCGCCGAGGCGTTCGGCATCGAGGCGCACCAGGTCGACGGGCAGGATGTTCTGGCCGTCAACACGCTGACGCAAAAGCTGGTGGCACGTGCGCGCAAGGGCGAAGGGCCGTTCTTTCTCGAATTGATGACCTATCGCTACCATGGCCACCATGTCGGCGACATCAACCGCGAATACTACCGGACCAAGGACGAAGAGAAGGACTGGAAGGAAAACCGCGACCCGATCATCCGCTTCCGGGGCTGGCTCGTGTCCGAAGGCATCGCCTCGGAAGACGAGATCGAGGCGATGAACGCCGAGGTCAGGCAGGACGCGGAACAGGCCGTCGATTACGCCCTGAACGCCAAGTACCCGGATGTGTCCGAAGTGGACATGCATGTCTACAGCGACATCAAGCACGCGCTGGCCTGAGGAGAGAACGATGCGAGAAATTACCCTGTCCCAGGCCGTCAACGAAGCGCTGGCCGAAGAAATGCGCCGCGACGAGCGGGTGTTCATCATCGGTGAAGACGTGGCCGAAGCGGGCACCCCCTTCAAGGTGCTGGCCGGTCTGGTCGAGGAGTTCGGCACCGGTCGCGTGGTGGACACGCCGATCGCCGAACCCGGCTTCATGGGGATCGCCGTGGGGGCTGCCATGACCGGCACCCGGCCTGTCGTCGACCTGATGTTCGGCGATTTCATCTACCTGATCATGGACCAGCTTTGCAACCAGGCGGCCAAGACGCATTACATGTCGGGGGGCAAGCTCAACGTGCCGCTGGTCCTGCGCACCAACCTGGGCGCGACCCGCCGGTCGGCGGCGCAGCACAGCCAGTCCCTGCAGGCGCTGGTGGCGCATATTCCCGGCCTGAAGGTGGCGATGCCGTCCTCGGCCTACGAAGCCAAGGGCCTGATGAAGACCGCCATCCGCGACGACAACCCGGTGGTGATCTTCGAAGACAAGCTGATGTACCAGGACAAGGCCCCGGTGCCGGAAGAGGAATACCTGATCCCCTTCGGCGAGGCCAATATCAAGCGCGAAGGCACGGACATCACGCTGATCGGCACCTCGTCGATGGTGCAGGTCGCCGAGAAGGCCGCCGAGATCCTGGCCCGCGAAGGCATCGAGGCCGAGGTGATCGACCCCCGCACCATCGTGCCGCTGGACGAGGCGACGCTGCTGAAAAGCGTCCGCAAGACCTCGCGCGCCATCGTCATCGATGAGGGGCATCAAAGCTACGGTGTCACCGCCGAGATCGCCAGCCGGATCAACGAAAAGGCGTTCTACCATCTTGACGCGCCGGTACTGCGCATGGGGGCGATGGACGTCCCGGTGCCGTTCTCGCCCGCGCTGGAAGACGTCACCGTGCCGACACCCGAGGGTGTGGCCGAAAACGCGCGGCGGCTCATGTCAGGGGAGATGATACATGCCGCATGACGTCACGATGCCTCAGCTGGGCATGGCGCAGGATGCGGGCAAGATCGTGTCCTGGCTCAAGGCGCCGGGTGATCCGGTGGCCGAGGGCGATGCGCTTTTCGAGGTGGAAACCGACAAGGCCACGATGGAGGTCGAGGCGCAGGCGGCGGGCTTTTTGTCCGGCGTGACGGCTGCGGCGGGCGAGGATGTGCCCGTCGGGCAGGTGATTGCCCGGATCACCGAAGAGGCCGAGGACGACTCCGCTCCGCCCGAGCCCTCTGCGCCCTCTGCGCCCTCTGCGCCTCAGTCCAGCGGCGGTGACGATCTGCCCGAGGGCATAGAGGTGACCATGCCGCAACTGGGCATGGCGCAGGACAGTGGCCTGCTCGTGGCGTGGCACAAGTCCCCCGGTGACGCGGTTCAGGCCGACGATGTCCTGTTCGAGGTGGAAACCGACAAGAGCACGATGGAAGTGCCCGCCGGGGCCGATGGTTACCTGGCCGCCACCCTTGCCGAGGCGGGCGAGGATGTGCCGGTCGGCAACGCGGTCGCCGTCATTTCCGCCGAAGCGCCGTCCAACCCGGTGACCCGGTCTGCCGCGGCGGCCAAGGCCCCTGCCCCCAAGGCCGAGCCTGAGCAGGCTGAGAAACCGACAGAGCGTGAAACAAGACAAAAGCCCGCCAGCAAACCCGCACCGAAAACGGCGCCCGCGAATTCTGCCAACGGGCGCATCCTCGCGTCGCCGAAGGCGCGCAAGATGGCGCTGGACCAAGGGCTTGACCTGAACCGCCTGGTCGAGGCCGGACACCCGCAGCCCTATCACGTGGCCGATCTCGAGGTGCTGAAATCCCTGCCCACCAAGTCCGCCCAGACGAACGCGGTCCAGACCCGGCATCTGACAGCCGAGATCCCCGCCGATGGGTTTGCCGATTTCGCCCGCTGGGCCGCAGACACCGCCGGATTGTCCGATCAAAACGCCCTTCTGGCCGGTCTGGCGGCAGCCTGCCTGCCCACGGGAACCGGCACGGTGCGCGTCGAGGCGTTGGGGCAGTCACATAGCTATGCCGTGATGCCCGGCCCGCTATCCACCATCCAGCCTGCCGAACCGGACAGGCCCGCCGACCTGATCCTGCGCGATCTGCGTTTCAGCCGGATCACGTCTGTCCACCTCGGGGCCGAGCCCGCGCCTGTCCTGACCCTGGCTCGCAACGGCGACGCCTTGGCGATCACGCTGGAATGCGCAGGAGATCACCTGACCGCATCCGACGCCCTCACCCTGCTTTCCGAATTCGCAGGCCGGATGGAGCAACCGCTCCGCCACCTGCTCTAGGCCATGGAGACCCGCATGGAATTCACCGATCTCTACATCAACGGAACTTGGGTTCCGGGGGCCGACAAGGAGCGCTTCGACGTCATCAACCCTGCCACCGAACAGGTTCTGGCCTCGGTCGCATCAGCCGGGATCGCCGATGCCGATGCCGCGCTCGATGCGGCGGAAAAGGCGATGGCCGACTGGGCCGCGCGCACGCCCCGCCAAAGGTCCGAAGTCCTGCGCAAGGCGTGGGAACTGATGACCGCGCGGCTGGATGAGTTTGCGCACATGATCACGCTGGAAAACGGCAAGGCGGGCACCGATGCCAAGGGCGAGGCGACCTATGCCGCCGAATTCTTCCGCTGGTTCGCCGAGGAAGCGGTACGCGCCGACGGGCTGATCACACATGCCCCGGCCTCCGGCGCGCGCATCATGGTGCAGCACAAACCGGCCGGGCTGGCTGTTCTGGTCACGCCCTGGAACTACCCCGCCGCGATGGGCACCCGCAAGATCGCCCCGGCGCTGGCGGCTGGCTGCGGCGTGATCATCAAACCCGCCTCCGAAACGCCGCTGACCATGCTGGCGCTGATGCCGCTGCTGGAAGAAGCCGGAGTGCCGCCCGGTCTGGTCAACGTGCTGCCCTCGAAGAAGACCGGCGCGCTGGTGGACCACATGCTGCATGATCCGCGTGTTCGCGTGGTCAGCTTTACCGGCTCCACGGGTGTCGGGCGCAAGCTCTTGAAATCCGCCGCCGACCAGGTGCTGAAACCGGCGATGGAACTGGGCGGCAACGCGCCTGTGGTGGTATTCGAGGATGCCGACATGGACACCGCGATCGAAGGCACGATGCTGGCCAAGATGCGCAACCTGGGCGAGGCCTGCACGGCGGCGAACCGCATCTACGTGCATGAAGACATCGCCGAAGCCTTCACGCAGCGGCTGACCGAAAAGATGTCCGCGCTCAAGGTTGGCGACGGCACCGACCCGTCCGTCGATGTCGGCCCGCTGGTGAACGCTCAAACCCGCGAGAAGGTGGCGGAATTTGTCGCCGACGCGGTCGCCAAGGGCGCCAGGATCGAATGTGGCGGCACCACGCCCGAAGGCACAGGGTACTATTACCCGCCAACCGTCCTGTCGAACGTGCCGGAAACCGCCGACTGCGTGCATGACGAGATTTTCGGACCGGTCGCCGCGATCCAGACCTTCGCCGATCAGGAAGAGGTCATCCGGCGCGCGAACGCCACCGAGTACGGTCTTGTCGCCTATGTGTTTTCCGGCGACATGAAACGCGCCCTGCAGGTTTGTGAACGGCTCGATTACGGCATGGTCGGGCTGAACCGCGGGCTTGTCTCCGACCCGGCGGCACCGTTCGGCGGCACCAAGCAATCGGGGCTCGGGCGCGAGGGCGGGCATGAAGGCATGCTCGAATTCATGGAAACACAATACATCTCGGCAAGCTGGTGAGCGGTATGAGTGATGTCATAGCAGCCCCCTCCGTACGCGCCCTTGCGCTCAAGAAAGGCATCGACATCGACGCGCTGGCCCGCGATCTGGGCCGCACCACCATTGCGCGCGAGGATTTGGAGGCCCGAAAGCCCGCAGCAGCGGCAGCCGCGCCGGGGCCCGCCGGAGACACGTCTTACTGGGACGTCGATCACGGCCAATACGGCCCGGTGAGTGAAGAACCGATGAGCCGGTTCGCACAGGTGGCCGCGAAAAACCTGGCCGCCGCGAACAGCCTGATCCCGCAGGTGACCCATCATGACCGCGCCGATGTCAGCGCGATCGAGGCTTTGCGCAGATCGCTGAGGCCCGAGGCGCAGGCGCGCGGCGTCAAGCTGACCGCGCTGGCCTTTCATGCCAAGGCGCTGGCCCGCGCGCTGCGGGAGTTTCCCCGCTTCAACGCGTCGCTGTCTGCGGATGGCAAGACGTTGATCCTCAAGGACTACGTGCATATCGGGATTGCCGTCGACACCGCCCACGGGCTGATGGTGCCGGTGCTGCGGGATGTCGACAAGAAGGGTCTCTGGCAGATCGCCGCCGAAATCACCGATCTTGCCAGCCGCGCGCAGGCCCGCAAGGTGGCGCCGGACGAGATGGGTGGCGCGTCCATGTCGATCTCGAACCTCGGCGGTATTGGCGGCATCGGGTTCACCCCCATCGTCAACCCGCCCGAGGTGGCGATCCTGGGCCTGACGCGGACCGAAACAGTGACCGTCTGGGACGGCGACACGCCACGCCCCGTGCCGATGGTGCCGCTTGATCTGAGCTACGACCACCGGGTGATCAACGGTGCCGACGCCGCACGGTTCGTGAGTCACCTTGCCGGGTTGATCGCAGAGCCGCGCCGGATCATGATCTGATCATGGCGACCGACCTGCATATCGACCTGACCGGCAAGACCGCGCTGGTGACCGGTGCAAGCCGTGGCATCGGCGCCGCCATTGCCAAATGCCTGGCCGCGTGCGGCGCAAGAGTGATCGGGATCGGCACGGGCATCGAGGCCGATGGCACGGGGGATGGCATCCTCCCGATGAATTGCGACCTGTCGGACCGTGCGCAGATTGACGCCCTGCTGGCCCGTCTCGACGGCGATGGGCATGAGATCGACATCCTGGTCAACAATGCCGGGATCATCCGCCGGGCCGAGGCCGCGGTTCACGACACCGACGACTGGGACGCGGTGATGGCGGTGAACCTCGACGCGGTCTTCCTGCTGTGCCGCGAACTGGGCCGGCGGATGGTGGATCGCGGGTCCGGCAAGATCGTCAACGTGGCCTCGGTGCTGTCCTTCCAGGGCGGTATCCTCGTGCCGGGATATGCCGCGTCCAAAGGGGCCGTTGCGCAGCTGACCAAGGCCTTTGCCAATGAATGGGCCGCCAAGGGTGTGAACGTGAACGCCATTGCGCCGGGCTATGTCGCGACCGACAATACGTCGGCCCTGCAAGCGGACGCGGAGCGCTCTGCCGACCTGATGGTGCGCGTTCCGGCGGGGCGCTGGGGCACGCCCGACGACATCGCTTGGCCGGTCGCGTTCCTGGCCAGCGACGCGGCGGCGTTCATTCACGGAGTTGTCCTGCCGGTGGACGGGGGATGGCTGTCGCGCTGAACAGCACGGCCGGGTCTCGTTTCGGTGGTCACAAAAAGAAAACGCGTGGCTGGAGGGAAACCAACCACGCGCTTGGTACGTGCCTTCTGACCGAGGGTCAGACGTTGTTCAGGATGCGGTCCACGGTAGAGCGCACATCCTCCTTGGAACGGCCGAGCTTCTGCTGAAGCACACCTTCCATCTGTTCGCGATCGCCCTTGGCCTGTTCGATGTCGTCATCGGACAATTCGCCATAGGTTTCACGCAATTGGCCTTTGATTTCGGTCCATTTACCTTCGATCTGGTCGCGATCCATTCGGCTCTCCTTTCAGTCTGTTCAATTCGATTCGACGTCGGCGTCGTCCTCGGGAGCCTCGACATCGACGGTGGGAACGCTCACTTCGACGTCCTCTTCATCCACCTCGACATCCCCGACCTCGGTGTCGTATTCGGGCATGTTGCCGCTATCGACAGACACTTCGGGCAGCACGCCCTCTTCTGTCTGGTCGACATCGACCATGTAGACCCCGAACGCCACGGCGATTACGAGAACGATGGCCCCGATGATCGCTCCGGTTTTCATCGTGCACACTCCTTTTCAGTCAGGAAGGTAACGATGACCGCGCCGGATGGTTCCAGTGCGTCTCAGCTTTCTTCCAGTTCCCGGCTGAGCAGCGTCTCGATCTCGTCGATCGGATGATTGGTCAGCACCTTGGCGACATCGAGGATGACCTTGTCGGCCACTTCCTTGTGCATCTCGTTGCGCAATTCGCTCAGAACCGGGCGGCTTGCGACGATCACCAGGCGGTCGAACTTGCCCTGGTGCGCGTCCTTGTAAAGCTGCTCGGCCACGTCCTTGGCGAAACGCTCTTTCTCGAGCTGATGCCAGTCGGTGTCCTCGACCTTGGACCGCTGGACGCTCGGGCCGTCATTGAACCGTCCGGGCCGGTTTGCGGCCCAATCCTGCGCTTTCGGGTTGTCCTGTTCGTCCTTGTCCCGGACGACCAGGTTCATGTCCATGTCATCGCCCTTGTTCACGAGGTAGAGGGCCTTTTCGCCATCGACGATTACGACCCAGGTGTCCTGCGGCAGCCCCGGTTTATGATCCATCATCTTCGTCCTCTTTCTTGAGGTCGTCCGTCACCCGGGTTGCCCCGGCCGGGCGTTCCTTGGCGCGTTTCATTTCGTCCTTGGTGCCGACCTGCTTGGCCGGGCTGCCACCGGCCCGTCCCTGCTGGGAAACCTCTGTCTGGTCGCCCAGTACCTCTTCAGTTTCACGGCGTCCGTCTTTGGACTTGTGACGTTCAGGCATGTGAGCCCTCCTTTCTGCGTGCGTTTTCAACCTTGCGCTGCATTTCGGCTTGCAACAGGGCAAGGTTTTTCTGGTGTGACTTGAAGGCCACGTCGAACAGGTCGCCGATCAGGGGAATGCTGCCGACGAACATGTCGATGCCCGCATTCACCCCCATCCGGCCCAGCGTCCTCTTGCGTGCGCCCAGATTGTAACCTTCCCAGATCATCCAGCCCGCCGGCACCGCCGTGACGAAGTCGCCGACGCCCGGGATCAGCCCGAGGATCGAGTCCCAGCCGACGGGTATGCCGATGCCGGGAATGCGGTACTTGGAATCGAGAAGCCGTGCCACGTGTTCCATGCGCGCCATGCGCTCGGACGTGTCAGCGGCGGGCAATGATGTAGACGGCATGTACGATCCCCGGAATGTAGCCAAGAATGGTCAGCAGGATGTTGAGCCAGAAATGCTTGCCGAGCCCGACCTCCAGAAACACTCCCAGAGGTGGCAGCAAGACGGCGACGATGATGCGGACCAGGTCCATATTTTCCCTCCGTAAGTGCTTGGAGGGTCAACGTTCCATCAACTGGCGGGTTCCGTCATTTCTTCCCCTCGGGCGGCGCCGAGATTGTCGGCCTTGACCGCACCGCGGTCGCCCATCGGGCGGTCCTTGCCGACGGTGCTGTCGCGGCGTGACTGCGCCTCGAGTTCGGCATCGAGCAGCGCGCCAAGAAGCACGATGAAGGCCGACAGCCAGAGCCATGTCAAAAGCACGATGACACCGCCAAGCGCACCGAAGGTTTCATTATACGACCCGAAGGATTGCACATAGAGGCTGAACCCATAGCTGCCCGCCACCCAAAGCGCACAGGCCACCAACGCTCCCGGTGTCAGCCAGCGCCACTTGGCGGCCCGGCGGTCGGGACCCAGGCGGTACAAAAGCGCGATGCCTGCCGCGCCCAGAAGGAACAGCACCGGCCAGCGCAGAAGCAGCACCAGATCGTCGACCCAGCCGATATCGCCCACGAAGGCGGCCACAACGGGAATGATTGCGACCACTGTGATCGCCAGGATCAGGCCGATGATCATCAGGAATGTCAGAACAATGGTCAGCGCCTTCAGCTTGAAGAAGTTGCGCGTCTCGGTTTCGGCATAGATCACGTTCAGCCCGGCGATGAAATTCGCCACCGCCTTGGAGGCGGAATACAGCGCGATGGCCAGACCCAGAAGCGCGGCAAAGCTGAGGGTCGAGGCATCAGCCCCGGCCACGTCGCGCAACTGGCCCATGATGATCTGCGCAGCCGCCTCGGGCAGCATCTCGGTGATTTCGGCACTGTTCTCGACAAGCATTTCGGACTGGAGAAAGACACCCGCGAATGCAGCAGCCGCCGTGATGCCTGGAAAAAGCGACAGCAGGCCGAAAAACGCGATCCCCGCTGCGATCAGGCTCAGGTTCTGGGATGCCTGCTTGGTCCACATGCGCATCGCGACATCGAAAAGACCCTTGAGAGGAATGTGCCTCGGGCGATCGGCAGAGCGTCCACGGCTCATGAAAGAACTCCTTGCAATACCATACAGAGAGAACAGACAGCGTCGATGTCAAGTTCCGTCAGACGAGGTTCTCGGTGATGCCCGGTAGCGACAGCGCAAGCTCGGCCTTGTTGTCGGGATCGTAGGGAACAAGGAATCCGGTCCGGTTTTCGGGCAGACAGACACCGTTGCGGGCGATTGCATCGGTCCAGGATTGCTGAAGCGTCTCCGGCCGCAGTTCGGCGTCGGAAAGGTCATCGAACCACCAGTGGTTCAGCAATCTGCGGCGCAGCAGGGTCAGGCGCTCGGGCGCGGTGATGTCCACCGCCGCCTCGGTATCCCACTGCATCGAGCGTCCGTTCAGGTTTGCAGACCCGATCAGCGCATAATCATCGTCGCGCACCAGAACCTTGTTGTGCACATAGATGATCGGCGACCCCGACAAGACCGGCAGATCCTCCCGCGCTGCGAAGACTGGCCGCACCGGCGACGCGATTGTCGCCCGCTTGCCGAATGCCTCCTGGATCGTGCCGATCGCATCATTCTGCAAGCCCATTCCGAAGCGCGTATCGACGCCATCGTCGCGGTAGAACGCCAATGTCTCGGGCAAGGCGGGCAGGATCGCCAGCAGGTGCAGGTCCGGGTTCTGCGTCGCCGCTTCGGCCAGTCCGTCTGCGATCACGCTGGACCGGAGGAACTGCGTTTCGAGATGGATCAGGTGCCTGGCGGACCGGAACGCCTCGAGATGCGCGGTTTCGATCTCGTTCAGCAGCGTGCGCGGCGACAGGTACGGAAATTGCAGCCGCCTTGGCGCGGAAATGGTGCGCTTGATATGCTTGAGCGCGAGCGGCTCCGCGGTCCCGGCCACGATGTCGAGAAAGCTTTCCAGGTGGATCTTGGCTTCGGCCACTTCGGGGCCGTGGCGCAGAACCAGGTGCACGTCCGACCAGGTCTCGCCAGCAGGACGTTCGTGGTCAAGCGTGTCGAAACGGCGTTCATTGAGGTCCAGCCCCCCGATGAAGAGCGTGTCATCATCCACCACGGCGAGTTTCTGATGATGCGACACGGTGCGCAGTTCGGGCAACATCCTGCGGCTCAGAAGAACCGCCTCGCGATCAAGCTTGTCCTCGTCGCGCGCCCTGATCTTTTTCCATTTCTCCATCAGCGCGGCAGGCAGAAGCATCCCGCGGGGCAAGGCCCCGGCCCGCGCCGGATGCAGTTCGGCCTTGATCGAGACCTGCCCCGGTCGGGCCTTGGCGACCTCGCAGAGCGCCGCAGTCTGGCGGACCGTTTTCCAAGTCAGTTCGTGCAGATCTGTCGCCATGATCGGATCGAAATCGCTGACGATCAGGGTAATGCTGACGCCCCGTCCGATCACATGCGCCAACAGGTCGAACCAGTCTTCCCCGACCGACCGGCCCTCGTCGCTGCGCAGCTTCGTGGCCAGGTCGAACACGCGAAACGATCCATGAACCTCCGACCGCGCATGGAAAACGGCCCGCTCGAAAGCGGGCCACGCTTCTTCCGCCGTGATCAGGACGTCGAAATCCGGACGGTCGTCGACAAAGGACGCCTGTGCTTTCTCCACAAAAGTTGTCTCGCTTTTCCGAGGCCTGTTCCGCAGCGGGTTCAGGCGACGTTCTTTTGATTGGTCACGATGCTCGTGGTGACGATATCGGTGGCTTCCATCACCTCGTCGTCGCTCATCTGCATCAGTTCGATAAGCTGCTTGCGCGCGCGGTTCACGCGGCTCTTGATCGTGCCGACGGCGACGCCGCAGGTTTCGGCGGCTTCCTCGTAGGAAAATCCGCCCGCGCCGACAAGCACCAGCGCCTCGCGCTGTTCGGCGTTCAGTTGATCGAAGGCGTGGTTGAAGTCGCGCATTTGCAGACGGCCGTCGTGATCCGGCTTCTGCGCCAGCGACGCCGCCATTTCGCCATCCACGTCCGACACTTCGCGCCGCGCCTTGCGGTGATGCGAATAGTAGGTGTTGCGCAGGATCGTGAAGAGCCAGGCCCGCATGTTGGTGCCGGGCTGATAGGTGTCGATCTTCGACCATGCCTTCACCAGCGCGTCTTGAACCATGTCATCGGCCAGCGCGGAATTTCGGGTGAGACTCATCGCAAAGGCGCGCATCGCGCTCAGATGTTCGACAATCTCGTCTCTGGGATCGGGATGTTCAGCCATCTTGCGTCTCCGACGAGGACTTTTTTTCAGCCTCGCGCAATTTTTCGAGCAATTCGGTAAAACGGTCGGGCACTTCCTGCCCCGCCACGTCGTCATAGACGCGCTTCAGATTCGCCTCGATCGCCTGCTCAAGGCTTGTTATTTTTCGATCCTGTTTCATGTCACCCTTCAGGTCAGATTTTTGCCGATACACGCACATCAGATGGAACCTAACGCCATCTTCGGCGTTCGGTTCCAACAAAACATGAAAAAAGTGGGAGCTAACTTCATATGCCGACCGAACAAACCCAAGATCTTACGTCCAAGATCGGGGCAAATCTTCCATTTTTGCGCCGGTACGCGCGGGCTCTTACCGGTTCGCAGGTCGAGGGAGACAAATACGCGGTTGCAACCCTTGAGGCCATTCTGAGCGATACGTCCATCTTTGATCGGCAAGCCTCCTCTGACAAGGTGGCGCTTTTCAAGGTGTTTCACACGATCTGGTCCACCTCTGGCGGTGCGCTCAGCGATGGCGAAACGGGTGTCGCCGCCAAGGCGCAGGAACATCTGTCGCGACTGACGTCCGACACGCGCGAGGCGCTGCTTCTGCACACGATCGAGGAACTGACTTTCGACGAGGTCGGGACCGTGCTCGACATCAGCCCTCCCGAAGCCGAAAAGCTGGTGGACATCGCCTATACCGAGATGGCGAAATTCCTCGCGGGACGCGTGATGATCATCGAGGACGAGGCCATCATCGCGATGGATCTCGAAGCAATCGTGGCGGATATGGGCCATGCTGTCACCGGCATTGCCCGCACCGCCGACGCCGCGGTGCATCTCTACAACAGCGACACTCCGCATCTGATCATGTCCGACATCCAGCTTGCAGACGGATCGAGCGGCATCGACGCGGTAAACGACATCGTCGAGAACGATCCCGATGTTCCGGTGATCTTCATCACCGCCTTCCCCGAGCGGCTCCTGACCGGCGAAGGGCCGGAACCGGCCTTCCTGATCGCCAAACCCTATACCGAAGAGCAGGTTCGCTCTGCGGTCAGCCAGGCCATGTTCTTTTCGTCGACCGAGACGCTCAAGGCCTGACTCAAAGCAAGAAAACCGAAGCGGCATCGCTTCGGTTTTCACGATTACGATCGCACCGCCCGCACGATCAGCGTGCCGATGAACAGCACCAGGAAGATCACGAAGAGGATCTGTGCGACACCGGCCGAGGCCGATGCGATACCGCCAAAGCCGAAGACTGCCGCGATCAGGGCGATGACGAGAAATATGGCTGCCCAATAGAGCATGTGGTGTTCCTTTTCGGTCGTTTCGCTTCTGCCGTGTCAACCCCCTTTTCAAACCATTGTTCCGAGGAACTTTGCCGCTCACCGATCGTTGACAGGCAAACGAAAGGAGTCTCAATCATGGCTTATGCAGAGAATTACGTATCAACCCCGCAGGGTGGAGACGGTGCAACCGGAACCGAGCAGTCCGACAAGAAGACCCAGAGCGACAAGATGCGGGACACGGCGGCCTCCGCGCAGGAAAGCGTGAAGCAGACTGCGGAAAAGGTCCGGGCGTCAACTGCGAATGCTGTCGGGCGCGGCAGCGATCAGGCCTATGCCGTCCAGAGCGAATTCGACGACGCGGTGCGCCGCAATCCCACCTTGGCCGTCATCGGCGCTCTGGGGCTTGGCATCGCTCTTGGGCTGGCGATGAACAAGCGCGGCTGACCTGAAGGCCCAGCCCTTTCAGGGCGGCCATCACATCATTGGTCGTAAAGGGGCGCGAGATCACTCCCGCCCCTTTTGATTCGGTGAAGTCACGGGGACCGTCGATCACCAGCAACGACCTTTCGGACGTGTCCAGCGTGGACAGGAACCTTGCCGTTTCGGGCACGTGCAACGACAGGCCGAACATCAAGAGTTCAAGCGACTCCGTCGCCGAGGCCAGAACGCGTCTGGCCGCATCAAGATTTCGCGCATGGGCCACCGGGCCAAGCCCGTACCCCATCAACATCTCCGTCAGGTCGTCCGCTTCGACCATGTTGCGGGACACGATGAGCGTTTTGGGACCTGTCGACATCAAGTCTGGCATGTATATGTCCTTTGGCATGTCGGCAGAGATGTCATAATATCCACTGGTCCGCATTTAACTGTGACATAGCTGGGTGACATGACAACCGACTGCGAAAACTGCCCTCTCCGACGGCTCCCTCTCTTTGACGACATGTCAAAGGAAGAGGTGCATTTCATGACCGGTTTCAAGACCGGAGAGCTCATTGCCCAGCCCGGCACCGAAATCCTGGCCGAAGGCGCGTCGGCGTCGCAACTCTTCACCGCGCTGCATGGCATGGGCCTTCGCTACAAGCTTCTCCAGGACGGCAGCCGGCAGGTCGTGGGCTTCATACTTCCGGGCGATTTCATAGGCTTGCAGAACGGCGTCATGGGGGAAATGAAGCATTCCGTCGAAGCGACAACCCGCATGACGCTGTGCGTGTTCAACCGCTCGGAACTGTGGGACCTGTTCAGAAATCAGCCGCAAAGGGCCTTTGGTCTCACACATATCGCCGCCAGCGAGGAATTTGTGCTGGGCGAAATGCTGGCGGCGGTGGGACGGATGGAAGGGCTGACAAAGGTGGCGTGGCTGCTGAACCGGTTCTTCACCCGGCTGACCGCACTGGGCCTGAACGAAAACGACCGTGTGCCGCTGCCCTACCGTCAGCAGGATATCGCCGATGCGATGGGCCTGTCCCTCGTGCACACGAACAAGACGCTCGCGAAATTGCGCCGGGCGGGAATCGTCACATGGGCCGATGATGGCCTGACCGTGCACCGCCCCGACCAACTGGCCGAACATGCGGTGTCGGTGGGGAAAGAGATTCCGAGCCGCCCGCTGATCTGAATTCGGCCATGTCGCGAAACCTTCCGTTTCACGGGACGTTGGCCCGCAATGACACAGCATTCAATTTCGACCTCCGACACCTTCGACCTTGTCGTGATCGGCGGCGGCTCGGGTGGGTTGGCTGCCGCGAAGCGCGCCGCATCGCATGGCGCGCGGGTGGCGCTGATCGAGCGCGATGCGCTCGGCGGAACCTGCGTCAACCGCGGATGTGTGCCGAAAAAGCTGATGTGGCTCGCGGCGCGGCATCAGATCCAGTCTGCCCATCTGCATGAAATGGAAGCGACACAATTCACCCCTCTCGACTACGGGATGCTGCACAAGCGGGTGACGGACCATGTGGCGTTGCTCAAGACGATGTACGAAAAGCAACTGTCGGATGCAGGCATCCACCTGTTTCGGGGCACCGCCGAGGTGTACGGACCGGACGACATCCGCGTCGGTGACGCGAAACTGTCCGCCGGAAAGCTGCTTCTGGCGACCGGAGCGCGGCCAAAACGGCTGCCTATCGAGGGTGTCGAGCTCGCCTGTGTGAGCGATGACGTGTTTCACTGGAACACGCTGCCAAAAAGCCTCGTGGTCATCGGCGGCGGCTATATCGGGTGCGAATTCGCCACGATTTTCAATGCCTTCGGGGTCGAGGTCACGCTGCTGAACAACACCGACCGCCTTTTGGCTCAGTTCGCGCATTGTGCCGGCGCGATGGCGCAGACCCATCTCGAATCGCAGAATGTGAACACGGTCCTCGGGATTCGGCCGGAACGGATCGTGCAGCAGGATCATGGCCTTGCCGTTCACCTGTCCGACGGCGCGGTGCTAGAGGCCGAAAAGGTGCTCTTGGCCACCGGACGTCAGCCCAATGTCGACAAGCTCGGTCCGGTCTGCGCCCGTTTCGAGACCGCCAAGAGCGGCGCGCTGACGGTCGATTCGAAGTTTCGGACCTCGGTCCCGAACATTCATTCCATAGGCGATTCCGCCGATCGCATCCCGCTCACCCCCGTGGCGACACGCGACGGCGAAACCTTTGCAGAGCAGCATTTCGGCTCCGGTGCAGACCCGATCGACCTGACCAAGGTCGCATCGACCGCCTTTGTCTATCCGCCCGTGGCACAGGTCGGAACGGTTCCGGCGGATGCCGATCTGATCCAGGGCCGGAACCTTGGCGGCGACGTGACCTTTCCACGGGACCGCATCTGTGCCGGACATTCCCTGCATTACGACGAGGACGGCGCGCTGAGCGGCGTGGCGCTTGTGCATGAAAGCGCCCCCGAGATCATCGCCGTGTTCGGCGGCCTGATCCACACCCCCGGCAGCCAACCGTTGCTGACCGCTGCGACAGGCATTCATCCAAGCTTTGCCGAGGAACTCCTGGGGCGATGACGCGTTCATCCGTCAAGCAAGGAGTTCACAATGTCAGAGACCCTGAATCACTCGGCACAGGATCGCGTTCAAACCCTGTTTGATACGCTGGTCGACGTGTGTGAAGGATACGAGGTGCTGATCGACCGCGCCGAGCCGTCCATTCGGACGCTCATCAAGGACGTGGCCGACCAGCACACCAAGGATATCGCCGAAATCGAAACCGTCGCACGGTCCAACGGGACCGACCTTGACCGCTCCGGCACGCTCATGAGCGAGGTGCACAAGGCAGCGGTCAAGATGCGCGACCTGTTTTCCGATCTCGATCAGGATGTGCTCAAGGCCGTCGGCGACGGCGAGAAAAGCGTCCTGTCCACCTATGACAGCGCGCTCGAACAGGTGCCGGACTCGCACGATCTGCATGGCGTCCTGAGGACCCAGCGGCAGGAATTGCGCGGCAAGGTCACGGCCCTGTTCGAAGCGGCTTAACCAGAACCAACGGAGGGCAACATGGCCAATACCGATAACACACTCGAAACCGCCAAGGAGCGGGCCAGCGAAATGGCCGCCGATGCGCGCGATACCGCGACCGCATCTGCAAAGGAAGAAGCCGAGAAGGCGCGTGCTCAGGCCGTCGACGAGGCCGATGACGCCGCCAGCGCCGCCCACGCGGCGGAGCGCGAATTCGACGACGATTCGCTTCAGGCTGCCGCGCTGCGGCAGATCGGGGCGCAGATCAGCGGCATCGCCGATCAACTGCGGGACAAGCCCGTGGATGCGATGGTCGACGATGTCGCCCTCTTTGCCCGCCGCAACCCGCTGCTGTTTCTGGGGGGTGCCGCCATCGCCGGCTTTGCCGCCGCCCGGTTCCTGAAATCCGGCAATGGGTCAAGTGGCCGGTCGCATAGCGTGTCCGACGACCCCTGGGCCGGCCATCTTTCAGACGCGGAGCGGTACCAGTGACACAACCAACCGACCAGAGTACCGATTGGCGCCGGCTTATCGGCGATACGATCGACGAGGCGCGCGCCCTGGTGCGCGCTGAAATCCAGCTTGCCAAGCAAGAGCTGTCGGAAAACGCAGCCCGCGCCGGTGGTGGCGTGGTGCTTTTCGTGATCGCAGCGCTTCTGGGCTTTGCCGGTTTCAATGCCTTGGCCGTCGCCGCCGTGCTTGGCGTGATGGCGCTTGGCGTGGCGTCGCACTGGGCGGCGCTGATCGTGGCGGCGGGTTTCCTTGTCGTGGCGCTCGTCTTCCTGCTGATCGGCAAGTCGCGCCTGTCGGCCAAGGGGCTGACGCCCAACCGCACGATCAACCAGATCAAGTCCGACGTTAATGCCGTAAAGGAGATGACACGTGCCTAATGCCGACCAACTGGAACGCAGTGCAGAGTCGCACCGGGCCCACCTGACGGACCACCTCAGCGCGCTGGCTGCGGCCATCAACCCCGAGGCGCGCGCCAAGAACGCCGTCGGCCAGACATCCGACCTGACACAGACGATCGCCAAGGCCGCGCTTGACGGGGCCAAGCGAAATCCGTCCGGGCTGGCCATGATCGGCATGGGCGCGGCCCTCATCGCGCTGAGCGCAAATCACAAAGATACAGAAAAGGAGGCAACATTGACCTCGTATGACAATATGGGCGGTCACGACGACCGCATCGCCCGCGCGGATGCCAGGATGCAGGCGCGCAGCCGGGCCATGACCGGGCGCTTTGCCCAGACCGAATCCGCCTCGAGCCTGCGCAAGTCGCTGGACAAGGGGCTTGACCGGCTTCCGCCCGAAGCCCGCGCGCGGGTGACCGAAGCCCGCCTCAAGGTGATCGAAGCCCAGGAAGCGGCCGAACGGCACGCCCGCAAGGCGTCGGCACAGGCGCAGGACGCGCACCAGTCGCAGCCGTTCGTGACCGGTGCCATCGTCGCCGGGCTGGGCGCGCTGGTTGGCGCGTTGCTTCCCTCGACCAGGGCCGAAGCCGAGATGATGGGCGCCACGCGGGACAAGATGATGCGCGACGCCGAAGCCGTGATGCGCGAGGAGCTTGGCAAGCTCGAGCGCCAGGGCAAGGCAGCCGTGGAAAGCGGTCTCGAGGAAGCACGATCCGAATTCTCTGAAGCCCGTCAGTCCGCCTGATGCACAACAGAACCAATTTGGCCCAAGTGCAGACATTCTGCCTTGGGCTTTTGGCGTTGGTCGCCGTCGCTGTCGCGCTCAAGCTCGGCAAGGGAATCCTTGCGCCGGTCACGCTTGCGCTGGTTGTCGGCATCGTCGCCGCACCGGGCATGCGCCTTCTGGCGCGCCTGGGCATTCCGCGTGCGGTCAGCGCCAGCATCAGCCTGCTTTTCGTGGCGGGGTTCACGATCCTGCTGATTGCCGGGCTCGGCCCCATCGCCATGGACCTGGTCGGCCAGGTTCCCCGGATCGAAGACGAGGTGCGCAGGTTCGCCACCGAATTGAGCCGCGCTGTCCGGGGGCTCGAGGGCGTCCAGTTCGAAATCCAGCGTACGCTGGCCGAGGAAGGCGAGGCGGTCGAAGAGGCGATGCCGAACGTGCTCGATGCGCTCTGGGCGGCGCCGAATTTTGCCGCGCAATTGCTCACCTTCGCCGGCACGTTCTTTTTCTTCTCGTTGACGCAGAACGAGATATACGCCGCCTTCAAGAGCCACGCCAATTCGCTGCGCCAGGCCGACCGCGCCGTGTCGCATTATTTCCTGACGGTCACCGCGATCAATGCCGTGCTCGGCGTGGCCGTCTTTGCCGCGATGACGGCCATTGGCGTGCCCAATGCCGTGCTCTGGGGCGCTGCGGCCTTCGTGCTGAATTTCATCCTCTATCTCGGCCCGGTCATGCTGATCGTGGCCTTCGCGGTGGTGGGATTCACGGAATTCAACGGAGCTTACGCCCTGGTGCCGCCGCTCGCCTATATCGCGCTGAACATGACCGAGGCGCAGTTCGTGACGCCCACGCTGGTCGGTCAGCAGCTCGAACTGAATCCGCTGGTGGTCTTTCTGTCGATCATTTTCGGGTTATGGCTTTGGGGGCCAATCGGCGGGATCGTCGCATTGCCGATCCTTGTCTGGATCGCCGCGTACCTTGCACATGCGCCGCTCTTCGAGTCTGATCGCGATCAGGACCCCGCGCTGACACAGGCCTGACATGACAGACATCACTTTTTGCTTTCCTCCGTTGCCCGTCACGGACAACGCGGCGGGTCACGAACGCCTCACCGGGATCGAGATCGAATTCGCGGGCCCGACCGAACTGGAGACAGGCACCCTGATTGCGCAAAGGTTCGGCGGCACCGCGACAGATGACGGCCATCATTGCGTGACGGTCAGCGGCACCAGGTTCGGCGACATCGAGGTCGAGCTTGATATCGGGCTGCGCAAGCGCCACGATCTGCCCTTCCTCAAGGAGGGCCTGGACGCGTTTCGGGGCCTGATCCCGGTCGAGGTCGTGACACCGCCGCTCAGCCGTGCCCAGGTCGAGGACTTCAACACGATCTGTGCCGACCTGCGCCACATCGGGGCACTGGGGTCGCGCACCGGGGTTCTTCTTGGCTTCGGCGTCCATCTCAACCCCGAGGTGGTCGCGCCGGATGACCCGTTCACGCTCGACACGATCACCGCGTATGCCCTGCTTGAACCGTGGTTGCGCCGCAAAGAGCGGATCGACACCACCCGCCGCATGATGCCGTTTGTCGGGGCATGGCCCCGCGGCCTGATTTCCGACCTCGTCAACGCGCGCTACACCACGCTGGCCGACGTGATGCATATCGCCGCGCGCCACATCCACAGCCGCAACCAGAGCCTTGACCTGTTGCCACTGTTCAAACATGCGGAGCCGAAGCTTTTCGACGACCTGTTCGACATCCGCGACAAGACCGCGGCCCGGCCGACCTTTCATTTCCGCCTGCCCGACAGCCGCATCGACGAAGCAGGCTGGTCCTTGCTGCAACCCTGGGAGCTCTGGCGGCAGGTTGAACTGGTGGCGGCGCATCCGCGCGTGCTGGATGCCCTGCGCGACGCCTGGAACATTCACGCGGCGGCGTGGCTGGAACTGAAGTCGGATTGGGTCGACACGATAGACACCGTCCTTGACATGCACGACGCAAAGGTCACGCCATGAGCCGTCCACGCATCGCCGTCACGACCTCGGCCCGCACCGGCTGGCGGGTCTATCCGCTGATCAACCTCAACATCTGGATCACCGGCGGCCGCGGCGTGCGCTGGGGGGTCGGCAGGATTGCCGACCTGCAAGACGTCGACGGGCTGATCATCGGCGGCGGCGACGATATCGGGCCGGAACTCTATGGCGGGACACTGGGCATCTCGGCGCGGCTCGATCCCGAGCGGGACGAGCTGGAACGCAGCCTTGCCGAAGCAGCGCTCGAGCGGAACATCCCGGTCCTGGGGATCTGCCGTGGGTCGCAGATGCTCAACGTCGCCTTGGGCGGCACGCTCGATCAGGACGCCTGGGGCACCTACGGGCGCGACCGCAAGATCAAGACGATCCTGCCGAAACGCGAAATCCGTGTCGAGGAAGCCACGCATCTTTCGCTCATCAGCGGCCAAGCCCCGATGAAGGTCAATGCGCTGCACACCCAGGCCGTGCACCGTCTGGGCAAGGGCCTTCGCGTCTCGGCCCGCGATGCCGGTGGCATGATCCAGGCCGTGGAACGTGTGCGCGACCCGTTCGCTCTTGGCGTGCAATGGCATCCCGAGCACCTGTTCTATGCCCACCGCCAACGCGCCATCTTCCGCGCCCTGGTCGCCGCCGCGGGCGCCTATCAAACAGAACGCAACCAGACCTCGGCAATGCGCAGCGAACTGGCCCGACCCTAGCCCGCGGTCTTCGGCAGCACGTCCGGCACCTCCTGCCCGTGAATGCCGGTCACAAGCCCGGTGGACCGCGCACATAACAACGACCCGACGATGGCAAGCATATTCGCCGTGACCGCGGCCAGCAGGATGCCGAGATAATCGAACATCCACATGCCGATCCAGGCAAGCGGCACGTAGAGGATGAAGATCCGCGTCAGGCTCAGGCCAAGCGAATAGGCCGCCTTGGAGCGTGCGTTCATCGCGGCATTGGTGATCACGACGATCCCGTAGCCCATGATGCTCCAGCTCACGATCCGCAGGTATTGCGCGGTATAGCCCAGCGCCTCTGGACTGTCGGTGAAGAACCCGGCGATCTGATCGGCGAAAATCGTGACACCGGTCGCAAGCAACAGGCCGTAGGCCACGCAGAAGAACCACGCCTGCTTGAGCGCCAGCCGGGCGCGGTCCTGCAGGGCGGCGCCGAAATTCTGCCCGACAACCGGACCGATCCCCGCCGACAGTGCAAAGAGCGCCACCAGCATCACGGATTGGACCCGGGTCGCAGCCCCGAACCCGGCAACTGCCGCCTCTCCCAGCGTCGCCACCGCGGCGGTGACAAGCGCCATGCCCGCCGGGTTGATCGCGTTCGACATCGAGGCCGGCAGCCCGACGGCGATCACGTCGCGGAACGAATAGAGGATCCCGTAAAACGGTTTGCCGCAGGTCGTCAGAAGCCCCGAATACCACGCGTACCACAGCGCGGTCGCGGCACCGATGCCGCGTCCGATGGCGGTGGCGAGGGCGGCGCCTTCGGTGCCCATTTGCGGAACAGGCCCCCAGCCGAAGATCAGCACCGGATTGATGGCGATGTTGATCGCCGCCGCCCAGACCATGATCACTGCCGATGTGGCGCCGTCACCATGCGCCCGGAACACCGCGTTTGCGACCATCATCGCAACCAGGAACGGAAACGAGAGCGACCAGAACGGCACGTAGAGCTGTGTCTCCGCAAGCGCCGCGTCCTGCGCGCCCATCCAGCCGAACAGGGTTGGTGCGACCGCCACGAAGCCCAGCGCGACCAGCGCCGCCAGGAAAACCCCCAGCGCCAGCGAATGCAGCGCCAGCCGCACCGGGGTATCCGGATCCTCGTTCTCGCGTCCAATGGCCTGTGACACGACGGCGTTGGTTCCGGCCGACAGGCCGATCGACAACGAGGTCAGCGCCGTCGTGACCGGGTAGATGAACCCGACCGCCGCCAGCGGCGCCTGCCCCAGCTGACCGAGAAAATACGCATCCGCCAGGCCGACGCTCAGGACGGCGAGGATCCCGAAGGTCATCGGCGTCGAAACCTGCGCCAGCGCCCTCCAGACCGGTCCTTTCGTCAAATCGGCGCGCGCCATCGGCAGTTCCCCCCTAGAAAACGCGAGGGCCAGAAACGGCCCCCCTTCGGCGTGCAACGCAGCATCAACTTCGGCGGTTCCGTGGATTTTCTGGAACTTCCCCTCGCCGCACCGCGTTTTGACATTGAACTGCGAATACAGGAGGCACTTCATGTCCGCTCCGGAAACAAATGTGGAAAAACAACGCAAACGCCACCGCCCCGCGCTCTGGGGAATGATGATCGGCGGCATCTTTGCGGCGATCATCTTTTTGGCCTATCTCGCGAACCTGGCGGTTCGCGGCAACGAACCCGGCGAAGATACCAGCGCGGTCGAGCCCGGCATCGAGGCTGAAGAGGTCGAGCCCGGCACCGAGGCCGAAGAGTAGGCGCATGCCACAGCAGGACGCTCCGGCACTCAAGGACGAAAAGACCTATCAGGCGCTGCGCGACGACGGCTACAGCAAAGAGGCCGCCGCGCGCATCTCCAATGCCAAGGCAAACGAGTCCATGCACCCGTCGAAAAAGGGTGGCACATCCCCGTCCTACGAGGACTGGACCAAGGAAGATCTGTACGACCGGGCACAAGAGCTTGGCATCGAGGGTCGGTCCGACATGACCAAAGCCGAGCGCGTCTCGGCATTGCGGAACCGCTGACCATGGCACACTCCGAAGGCGACAGGGTCGCTTGGAATTGGGGCAACGGCACGGGCACTGGAAAGGTGGCCAAGGTCTATACCCGGAAAACCACGGTCAAGATCAATGGGTCGGACATCACCCGCAACGCCAGCAAGGACTGCCCGGCCTACCTGATCAGACAGGAAGACGGAGATGAGGTCCTGAAAAGCGAAACGGAAATCAGCGCCGCGTGACGCGGTGAAAGGAGACTGCGATGGGAATCGAGATCACAGGGATCGGGGGTCTGATCCTCCTTGTTCTCAACATCTGGGCGCTTGTGTCGATCGTCGGGTCGAACAATTCGACAGGATCGAAGGTGCTCTGGTGCCTGCTTGTCCTGATCCTGCCGCTTGTCGGCTTCATCATCTGGCTGATCGCCGGTCCGAGATCCGCATCGGCCCAAGTCTGAGATACATAGAAAGCCCCGCTTTGTAGCGGGTTTTTCTATACATCCCAAGATTTTATGGTGAGACCTGAATGCTCTCGATGTATTCGAGAAGCGCCACCAGCTTGCGCGGCGTTGGCGTCATCACGCCATCACCGGTGTCCAGCGGGACCAGGTCGCCTTCCAGCAGGGCACCGAATTCCGGCATGTCGGGTCCGGCCATGTCGGATTTTGCATAACCGTCGATGGTCGACAGGGTTCTCACCCGGGGAAAATCACCGTCATTGCGCAGCGCAATCCGCGTCAGGTCCGGCGGAGCCGGTTGCATGGCCCGCGCCATCGCGCCGTTGCCCTTGGCATCCGCACCATGACAGATCGCACAATTCTCCATGAAAAGCGCCCGGCCATCACTGGCCTCGGGCATCTCGTTGGGAACGCAGGCCGCGACCAGACCCGCGGCGAGGACCGCGGTGGTCAGGCTGAATTTTTCTGCGCGCATTCTTTTGGCCTCCTTGCTCGATGGGGCGAGAGTGCCTGTGTTTGCGCCCTCGCGCAACCACGCTCGCGGTCGCGCGCGGCAGGGGCCGCGACGTGCCGCGTGACAATCCCGATGCGTCGCGCCATGGTCGCGGCGCGCAGATATCACGGGACGGGACGCCATGCCGATTTACGCCTTGACCATGCTTGCCGCCGGGATCGGAATCCCACTGCTGGCCGCGCTCAACGCGGCGCTTGGCGTGCGGATCGGCTCACCGGCAGCGGCGGCGATGGTGCTGTTCTGCGTGGCCTTGCTGGCGACCACGATCGTCACCCTGATCACCGGCCCACGGGCCTTGTCGGGAATCCCACTGGCGCCGCGGCATCTTCTTCTGGCCGGGCTTCTGGTGGCGTTCTACGTGCTGGCCGTCACCTATATCGCGCCGCATTTCGGCGTCGGGAACGCGGTGTTCTTCGTCCTGCTGGGCCAGTTGATCTCGGCCGCGCTGATCGACCATTTCGGCCTCTTCGGCGCCCGCGTCAGCCCGCTTGACCTGACCCGTGCCACCGGCATCGCGGTGATGGCGCTTGGCGTCTGGATCACCCAGCGCGCCTGACCGGCGTGCCTTGCTGCATCAGTTCAGGGTCAATCCGCTGATCGACGCGCGGATGCGGCTGTCAGTGTCGTCGCTGTCCCCCGACAACGCGATGCCGACCAGGGCCGCATCGCCGCCAAAGGCATCGGCAAAATCCCGCGACAGGTTCACGGTCTCGCTGGCGCTCCCGGTGCCCGCCCCCCGCAGCACGATTGTCTTGCCCCGGCTGCCCAGGTACGGACTGTCAAGCACCGCACCGCGCTCATGCGCCCCACCCCAGACATAGACCAGAACCCGCGCGGCATCATTCGTCAGCAGATTGCGGACGCTCGCGCCTTGCAGCGCCTGCGCCTGTCCCGGTGGCAGGAACACGAAGTAAAGCGCCAGGTTGCGATCGTCGCCCCCCTTGCGGCGCAGGTCCGTCGCCGGCACGCCCTCCTGCACGCTCCAGGACCAGCTGGCCGAGGACGCGTCCCAAAAAGGTTCCGGCAAGGCGCGATAGGCCAGCGACACAGACCCGTCCGACACCACGCTTACCGAGGTGCCGTTGAAGCCATAATCGTTGGACGAAAAAAGCGAGAACCTCTGCGTCTTCCACGACCCGTCGAACGGCACGGGTGCTGCGATGGCGGGCAATGCGGCGAGGGAAAGAACGGCGGCGGCAAGAACACGAAACATGCGGGAACCCTTTCTGAGACAGACCCGTGTTAACAGCCCGAACGGGTCACCCGCATCAAACGTTCCTGTGAGACGTCAACCGCGCCGTCGCGCGGGCCACGGGCCTCATGCCGGTGCGAGCCTCCCCTGGTCCAGCCGCAATTGCCGGTCCATCCGCGCCGCGAGCGCCATGTTATGCGTGGCGATCAGCGCCGACAGCCCGGTTTCGCGCACCAGCGTCATGAGCGCATCGAACACCGTGTCCGAGGTCGCGGGATCGAGGTTGCCCGTCGGCTCGTCCGCCAACAGGACCGACGGCTGGTTCGCCAGGGCCCGGCAGAACGCCACACGCTGCTGTTCGCCGCCCGACAGCGCCGCCGGGCGATGATGCGCCCGGGGTGCGATGCCGACGATGTCCAGCAACTCCTGCGCCCGCCTGTCGGCGTCGCGCCGCGAGACACCCGCCGCCAGTTGCGGCAGGACGATATTCTCCTGCGCGCTGAATTCCGGCAGAAGGTGATGGAACTGGTAGACAAAGCCCACCTCGTCGCGCCGCATCACCGTACGGGTGCGATCGGATGCCCCGGTCACGTCCGCGCCTGCGATCTCGACCTTGCCGCGGTCCGGCGTGTCCAGCAGTCCGGCGATATGCAGCAACGTGGATTTGCCCGCACCGGACGGCGCCACGAGTGCCACCACTTCGCCCTTGGTCAACGTGATGTCGACCCCGCGCAGCACCTCGACGGCGGCCGCTGTGCCGGTGTTGTAGGTCTTGGTGATCCCGGTCAGGCACAGGGCAGGATCACTCATAGCGCAAGGCCTCGACAGGGTTCATCCGGGCCGCGCGGCGGGCCGGAAAGATCGTCACGATGAAACTCAGCCCCAGCGAAAGCGCCACGGCGCTCAGCACGTCCCCGAGCCGAAGCTGGGCGGGCAGTTCGTAGATCCCACGCACCGCCGGATCCCACACGCCGCCGCCCGCGACATAGTTCACGAAGGAAAAGATCGGATCGATGTACAGCGCGAAGAGACAGCCAAGAATGACCCCGGCCACTGTGCCGATGATCCCGGTGAACGCGCCGCAGATGAAGAAGACCCGCAGCACCGCGCCCTCGGTCAGGCCCATGGTGCGCAGGATGCCGATGTCGCGCCCCTTGTTCTTGACCAGCATGATCAGCCCCGACACGATGTTCATCGCGGCGATCAGCACGAGGATCGACAGGATGATGAACATCACGTTGTCCTCGATCTCGAGCGCGCGCAGGAACCCGCCACTGGCATCCTGCCATGTCCAGACCAGCGCCCGCGACCCGCCCGCCTGAACGATGGGCAAGGTCATCCGGTCGACCCGGTCGGGATCGGCCACCATCACCTCGATCTCGTCCGCGACCCCCTCGCGGTTGAAATAGAGCTGCGCCTCGTCAAAGGGCATGTAGACGCGGGTTCGGTCGATGTCGTAGCGCCCGGCGGTGAAGATGTAGACCACCTCGTAGGCCTTGACGCGCGGGCTCGTGCCGAAGGCGGTGCGTACCCCGTCCGGCGAGATCAGTTTCACGTGGTCGCCTAGCGCGACGCCCAACTCACGCGCCACGCCGGAGCCGATCGCGATGCCCTCGGCAAAGCGGCCCAGATCGCCGCGCGCCGTTTCCGGATCAGCGATGCGGGGGATGGTGGCCAGATCCCCGGGTGCGATGCCGAAGACCTCGACCCCGGCGTTGCGGCTGTTGGCGGTTGCCATGACCTGCCCTTTGACGAGAGGGGCCGCGCGGGTCACGCCCGGCACCGACGCGACCGAACGGGCCAGCGCCTCGTAATCCGGGATCGTGCGCGAGGCGCGCCCGGCCGCATCCGTCTGGGCGGTGTAGTAAACCGTGACATGGGCGTTGGAGCCCAGGATCGTGTCGACGAATTCGGCGCGAAAGCCCGACCGCACGGCCAGCGTCGCAATCAGCGCGAACACCGCCAGGGTGATTCCGATCAGGCTGATCCAGGTCATCACGCTGACCCCGCCCTCGGCCCGACGCGCACGCAGATAGCGCCACGCGATCATCCATTCGAACCGGGCAAAGGGGGGTGGGGTCTGGGACATGTCGGTCTCTTGCTGCTCATGACGATAAGTGGCCGCTCGGGTCGGGCGGGTCAAGGCGTGCGGGGAAGGTCCGTTCCGGACCCATTGTTTCGCGCGCGAAACAACCGGTCAGCGGTGCTGACCTTTCGAAGCGCCGCCAAAGGGTTTTGGCCTGAGCAGCCCTGCATTATCTGATCCAAATGAACGCGATCTCGACCTGGTCTCAATACGATCGCGACGGGGTTCAAGATTTTTCGTACGAAAAATCTCGGCAGCGAGAATCTTCGTACGAAGATTCTTCAGTGCTTGTCCAATCCCGGTGCGCTTGGCATAGACACGGGCATGACCGGACCCAGATACCCAGACCTCATCGCCAAGTTGCCCTCCACCGTGCCCTTTGTCGGCCCCGAGGTGCAGGAACGCCAGCGCGGCGCGCCCTTCCGCGCGCGGCTTGGCGCGAATGAGAGCGTCTTCGGCCCCTCGCCCTTTGCCGTGGCGGCGATGCAGGATGCCGCCGGGCTGTGCTGGCAATACGCGGACGCCACGAATTACGATCTGGTCCGGGCGATCGCGATTCGGCTGGGCGCGCGTCCCGACAACATCATCATCGGCGAGGGCATCGACGGCCTGCTCGGGTACCTGGTGCGCCTGCTGGTGGCGCCCGGCGATCCGGTGGTCACATCGGACGGCGCCTATCCGACCTTCAACTATCACGTCGTCGGGTTTGGTGGCACGCTGCACAAGGTGCCGTTCCGAAACGATCACGAGGACATCGATGCGCTGATGGCCAAGGCCGCCGAGGTCGAGGCCAAGATCGTCTACCTGTCGAATCCCGACAACCCGATGGGCAGCTGGCACAGCGGAGCACGGCTTGAAAAGGCGCTGGACGCGCTGCCGGACGGGACGCTGCTGCTGCTGGACGAGGCCTATATCGAGTTCGCGCCCGAGGGCACCGCGCCCAGGATCGATCCGGACGATCCGCGGGTGATCCGCCTGCGGACCTTTTCAAAAGCCTTCGGCATGGCGGGTGCCCGGGTCGGCTACGGGATCGGCGCGCCTGACCTGATCAAGAGCTTTGACAAGGTCCGCAACCATTTCGGCATGTCGAAAATTTCGCAGGCGGGCGCATTGGCCGCTTACGAAGACGAAGGCTGGCTGGCCGAAGTGATCGCCCTGGTCGCGGCCGCACGCGACCGGATCGGGGATATCGCCAGAGCCAACGGGCTGACGCCGCTGCCCTCGGCCACCAATTTCGTCACCGTGGATTGCGGACGGGATGGCGCCTTTGCCAAGGCGGTGTTGGCCGCTCTGATCGACCAGGGCGTGTTCGTGCGCATGCCCTTCGTGTCCCCGGGAGATCGGGCGATCCGGATCAGCGCCGGGCGGCCCGCGGACCTCGATATCCTCGAGACGGCACTGCCCAAGGCGCTTGAGATGGCGCGCCGATAGGCGAAACCGGGGCCATTCACGGAAAATTCGGGTTATTCCGCCAGATTACCCCTGACGGGCGGGATTTCTGCGCTATCATGTCGCATCAAGCCTGCAAATCAGAGCGCGGAGGCTCCCATGGATCAACGCCATCCCAATCGGGTCGAGGATTACACGACGGCGAACCTAGTCCTGATTTTCGTCAACCTGCTTTGGATCCTGGGTGTGATCTGGGCGCATTTCGGGCTTCTCGCGGTGGCCGTGGCCGGCTGGGCGCTCAACCACGGCATCACCTGGATCGCCCGATACCGCGCCAGCCGCGAGATCCGCTGGCCCTCAGACGCCTGAGCTTGCCCCTGAAATCACCTTCGCCGCCTCGGTGACGCCGCCCGGTCGGTGCGGAATTTTCAGCGCGCCCAGCCCGGCCTCGACCGACCCCATAAGCCCGAGGATCATGTGCGTGTTCACATGGCCCATGTGGCCGAACCGGAAATAGCCGTCGCCCTTGGGGTCGTCCTCGTTGCCCATGCCAAGACCGATGCCCAGGGTCACCCCGGCCTGGTCGGAACACCACCTGCGCAGGTCCCGCCCGAGCGGCTTGCCGATGGCCAGCGCCGTCACCGCGTGGCTGCGCCGCGCCGGATCGGCCACGTTGAGCCGCAGCGGGCCGTCCTGGCCCCAATGCGCGCAGGCCGTCCAGATCGCCCGAGCCAGCGTGGCGTGACGCGCCCAGATCGCGTCGAGCCCTTCGTCGTGGATCATGTCGAGCGCGGTGCGCAGGCCGTAGATGTGGTGCGTCGGCGCGGTGCCGCCGAAATACTGGTAGAACGCCTCGGGTGCGGC
This sequence comes from Marivita sp., assembly GCF_020055635.1. Classification (GTDB taxonomy): domain Bacteria; phylum Pseudomonadota; class Alphaproteobacteria; order Rhodobacterales; family Rhodobacteraceae; genus Marivita. The sequence goes on from NZ_JAIPUT010000024.1 coordinate 46,292, forward strand.
ACGCTGCGTCCAGTCCCAATAGCTGCTGACACGCTCGAGCGCCTTGCGCGCATCCGCCGCCCGGTCGTTGAAGAACACGAAGCCCAGGCCCGGCGGGCACATCAGCCCCTTTTGCGACCCGGTCACCGTCACATCGACGCCCCAGGCGTCCATCTCGAAGCGGTCGCAGCCCATCGCGGCGATGCAATCGGCCATCAAGAGCGCGGGGTGGCCCAGATCGTCCAGCAGCGCACGCAGCGGCGCGAAGTCGTTGCGGTTCGAACTCGACGTGTCCACATGCACCGCCATCACAGCCTTGTAGCGATGCCCGGCGTCGGCCTTCAGCCGCTCTGCCACGCGGTCAAGGTCGATCGGGCCGCCATTGCCGAAATCGAGCAGATCCACCTCGATGCCGCGCGCCTCGGCGACGCGGCTCCAGCCAAGGGCAAAATGCCCCGTGGAAAGAACCAGCACCGTTTCGCCCGGTGCCACGGTGTTCGCGAGCGCCGCTTCCCATGCGCCGTGACCATTGCTGATATAGATCGCGACATGACCGTCGGTGCGCGCGACCCGCTTCAGGTCGCGGGTCAGGCCCGGCATCATGTCGGGCAATTCGCCTTCATAGATGTTCGGAGAGGCGCGGTGCATGGCGCGCAGAACGGCATCCGGCACGACGGACGGTCCGGGAATGGCAAGATATGTGCGACCATTGGCAAGCGACATGAGCAACCTCGACAGGATGGGAAAACCCTGTTGCACGAACAGGATGACGCGCAACCTACCCCGATCCGCCGCGCCGTCAATAACGTGCAGCGCTTGCCAGCGCGGCTTGCAGTCTCTACATCCGCGCCTGACGTGAAAGGGACCGGATGCTCGGACAGCTTTGGACACGGATCGAAGACGCGGAGCGCAGGCTGCGCCGGTCCTTCGGCAAGGACATCACCGACCCGCGTGCGCGGCGTTGGGCGACCTTTCATTACCATGTCTTCGATCACGCCTTCCTGCGCACATTCTGGACCAATTTCTTCGAAATCGCGCCGGGCGTGTACCGGTCGAACCAGCCGACCCATGCGCGCTTCCTGAAATACAAGGCGATGGGCATCAAGACCGTGGTGAACCTGCGCGGTGAAGACAAGTACGCGCATTACCTGTTCGAAAGGGAAACCTGCGAGGCGCTGGGGCTCAACCTGGTCAACGCCAAGCTCTGGGCGCGCAACGCCGCCAGCCGCCAGCGGATCGTGCATGTCATCGACACGCTGCGGGCGGCGGAAAAGCCGCTGGTGTTCCATTGCAAGTCCGGCGCCGACCGGGCGGGGTTCGTGTCGGCGATGTACATGATGGTGTTCGAGAACCAGACCGTCGAGACCGCCCGCAAGCACTTGTCGCTGAAATACATCCATCTCGATTTCACGGCGACCGGGGTGCAGGATTACATCCTTCACGTCTATGCCGCGCGCAACGGCCGCAGCCCGATCGGGTTCGAACAGTGGATCCGCACCGAATATGACGCCAAGGCGATCCAAGCCGGGTTCGACCGCAAGATCCCCGCGCACAAGCTGAACCTGCCGGCAGCGCTGGCGACGTGACGGACGCCGACGTCAACCCGCGGGGGCTGCTGCTCTGGGTCTGGCGTGGATACCTGGCGCGCCATTGGCCCCTGCTGATCGTCGCGCTGCTGTTCATGGCGCTGGAAGGCAGCATGTTCGGCGCGCTGTCCTACATGATGAAGCCGATGTTCGATCGCGTGTTCGTCGGGGGCGAGTCCGACGCGATCTTCTGGGTGGGCCTTCTGTTCCTGGCGATCTTCGTGATCCGCGCCGTGTCGAGCGTCGTGCAGAAAGTGCTTCTGACGCGGATTTCGCAGCTGTCCGTGGCCGACATCCGGCAGGATCTTCTGGCGCATCTGATGGTGCTGGACACCGCCTACCACCAGACCCATTCCCCCGGCTACCTGATGCAGCGGGTCGAGGGCGACGTGGACGCGATCAGCAAGGTCTGGCGCACGATCATCACCGGCGCCGGGCGCGACGTGATCGCTCTGGTGTCGCTGTTTGCCGTGGCGATATCCGTGGACTGGCGATGGACACTGGTGGCGCTGCTGGGGGTGCCGCTGCTCATCGCGCCGTCAATCGTCCTGCAACGCTACGTGCGCGGCAAGGCGCGGCGCGCGCGCGATGTGGCGGCAAAGCTGTCGGTGCGCCTCAACGAGGCGTTTCACGGCATCACCCCGGTCAAGCTCAACGCACTGGAACGCTACCAGTCCGACCGCTACCGCACGCTGACGGAAGAGCGCGTCAGGGTCGAGACCCGCAGTGCGCTTGGGCAGGCGACGATCCCCGGCCTGATCGACATCATGGCCGGCCTGGGATTCATGGGCGTCCTGTTCTATGGCGGCAACGAGATCCTGTCAGGGGAAAAGACGGTCGGGGATTTCATGGCCTTCTTCACCGCCATTGGCCTGGCCTTCGAACCGCTGCGGCGCCTGGGCAACGTGGCCGGTGTCTGGCAGGTCGCCGCCGCCGGGATCGAACGGATTCGCCAGATCCTCGATACGGTGCCGGACCTGCGCACGCCGGCGCATCCCAAGCCGCCTCCGCAGGGCGTTCCGGAGATTCGACTTGAAGATGTTTCCCTAAGCTACGGGGATACAAGCGTAATCAAGGGCTGTTCGCTTATGGCAGAAGCGGGATGCACCACCGCGCTGGTCGGGCCGTCCGGGGCCGGAAAATCAACCATTTTCAACATATTGACCCGCCTTGTTGATCCATCACATGGAAAAGCCAGCATAGGTGGCGTGCCTGTCGCGGAAATGGAGCTTGGCGCGCTGCGGGGGCTGTTTTCGGTCGTGTCGCAGGAGGCGCTCCTGTTCGATGACACAGTGCTGGAAAACATCCTTCTTGGCCAGACCGATGTATCCGATGCAGACCTTCAGCGGGCACTCGACGCAGCGCATGTGTCGGATTTCCTGCCGCAGCTGTCCGACGGCCTGAACACACCCGTGGGCCCGCGCGGATCGGCCCTGTCGGGTGGGCAGCGGCAACGGGTCGCCATCGCCCGCGCGCTTCTGCGCAACCGCCCGATCCTGCTGCTGGACGAAGCGACCTCGGCGCTCGACACCGGGTCCGAGGCCAAGGTGCAGGCCGCGCTCGACGAACTGTCGAAAGGCCGCACGACGCTGGTCATCGCGCACCGGCTGTCGACGGTGCGGGACGCGCACAAGATCATCGTGATGGATCAGGGCCGGGTGATCGAAGAGGGCACGCATGACGATCTGCTGCGCCAAGGCGGCGCTTACGCTTCCCTCCACCAGATGCAGATGCGGGACTAGACGCCCAGCGCGGTTTGCGTGGTCTTGTCCCAGCCCAGATGGATCGAACTTCCATCGACGATCAGGGGGCGCTTCATCAGCTTGGGATGATCTGCAAGAAGGGTCTTCGGCTCTTTCGCGCGCTCTGCCGCGTCAAGACCGCGCCATGTCGTGGACCGCGTGTTCAGCACCCTGTCCCCGTAAAGATCGAGCGCCCGATCCAGCACGGCTTCGGGCACCGGGGTTTTCGAGACATCCACGAACTCTGCATTAGGCAGGGCCTTCAAGGCCTTACGGCAGGTGTCGCAGGTTTTCAGCCCGTAAAGAATCATCCGTCTTCCCTCATCCTCGGAACGCCGCGAATCAAAGGCACATGCAAAATGCATGATCTGCACTTGTTTTCGCGTGACATCGGCCAATCTTTTAACCGTGACGGGGTGTCGCAGATTGTTTGCCCTGTCGCAAGCAAAGCGACCTTTTCGGGTCAAAGGTGACGAGAAGTCAAAGGTGACGACAAGAGGAGACACGGAGACATGCCGAACGGTACCGTGAAATGGTTCAATTCGACCAAGGGCTACGGCTTCATTTCCCCCGAAGATGGCGGCAAGGATGTGTTCGTTCACATCTCCGCAGTGCAGCAATCGGGTATGGAAGGTCTGGCCGACAATCAGAAAGTCAGTTTCGAGATGGCCGAAGGCCGCGATGGCCGGATGATGGCCTCGAACATCTCGGCGATGTAAGGGTCAGGAGAAAGATCAGGCCGTCTGCAACCGCTGCGCCTCTTGCCGGGCCAGCCGGATCAGTTCCGAGACAAACGGCTTTTCGATGTCCGTTGTGCGTGTGGCGGCATAAAGCCGTCGCGTGATGCCTTTTTCCGTCAACGGCCGGGTGACGTAATCCGAGCTGTATTTCACTTCGCGCACGACCCAGTCGGGCAGCACAGACACGCCGCGGTTCGACGCCACGAGAAGCAGGATCACAGCCGTCAGTTCCACCTGTCGCACGGCAGCGGGTTCGACCTTGGCCGGGATCAGCAACTGGCTGAACACGTCCAGCCGGGACCGTTCCACCGGATAGGTGATAAGGGTCTCGCCGCGAAAATCCTCGGCCTCGACATAGGGCTTCTGCGCCAGCGGATGCGCCGAAGACGCCACGAATACCGCATTGTAATCAAAGAGTTCCGTGAAGGTTACGCCCGGGATCTCCTCGGGGTCCGACGACACCACCAGATCCACATCCTCTTTCTGAAGCGCCGGCAGCGCGTCGAAGGCAAGGCCGGGCCGGATGTCCACATCCACGTCAGGCCAGGACTTGCGAAACGCCTCGAGCACCGGGAACAGCCATTCGAAACAGGCGTGGCATTCGATGGCGATATGCATCCGGCCCGACGATCCAGCCCGCAGCCCGTCGAACTCGGCGGCCAGCGCCTCGACCTGCGGCAGTACCTGGTTGGCCAGCCGCAACAGCCGCATGCCCGCCGCCGACAGCCGCATCGGCTTGGAGCGCCGCACGAATAGCTCGACTCCCGCCTGATCCTCGAGCGCCTTGATCTGGTGGCTGAGCGCGGATTGCGTGATGTTGAGCTGGTCCGCGGCCTTGGCCACGCCGCCGCAATCATGGATGGCGCGGATCGTGCGCAGATGGCGGAATTCGATGTGCATTATCAACTCTTCTCATGTTGATCTTTAGTTTTATGAGTTTGTCTCACAATGCTGCACATGCGACAAGAGCCCTAACGCCATCAAGGGCCATCAAGGATTGCAGAGATGACAGCACCGTCGATTTCCTTCGAGTTTTTCCCGCCACAGTCGCTGGAGGCCTCGTTCCGGCTTTGGGACACCGTACAGGTTCTTGCCCCGTTGCAGCCGCGCTTCGTGTCGGTGACCTATGGTGCGGGCGGCACGACCCGCGACCTGACCCGCGAGGCGGTCGCCACCCTGCACAAGTCGTCGGGCCTGCCGGTCGCGGCTCACCTGACCTGCGTCAACGCCTCGCGCGAGGAAACCCTGGGCATCGCCCGCGATTTCGCCGACGCCGGCGTGTCCGACATCGTCGCGCTGCGGGGCGATCCGCCAAAGGGGTCGAGCGGATTTACCGCGCATCCCGATGGCTTTGCGACGAGCGTCGATCTGATCGAGGCGCTGAACGAGACCGGCGATTTCACCATTCGCGTCGGCGCCTATCCCGACAAACACCCCGAAGCCGCGGATTCGCAAGCCGATGTGCAATACCTCAAGCGCAAGATCGCGGCCGGGGCCTCCGAGGCCCTGACCCAGTTCTTCTTCGAGGCCGAGACCTTCTTCCGCTTCCGCGACGCCTGCGAAAAGGCCGGAATCGATGCGCCGATCACGCCGGGCATCCTGCCGATCGAGAACTGGAAGGGGGCCGCGCGCTTCGCCAAGGCCTGCGGCACGCCGATTCCGACCTGGCTTGCCGACGCATTTGACAAGGCCGAGCGCGACGGCCGCGAAGACCTGCTGGCCACGGCAATCTGCGCCGAGCTGTGTTCCGACCTGATCGATGGCGGGGTCGACACGCTGCATTTCTACACGCTCAACCGTCCCGAACTGACTCGCGATGTGTGCCATGCGCTGGGTGTGACACCCAAGCTGGACCTCAAGAACGTCGCTTAATCCACGGGGCCGCCCAGAGCCGATGTCAGCTTTGCCGCCGTGTCCTTGACCGCGGCGGCAAGGCTTTCGATACGCTCATCCGGTATGCGGGCCGACGGGCCAGAGATCGACACGCCCGCGACCGGCTCTCCATGCATGTCGAAGACCGGCGCCGCGATGCAGCGCATGCCGTCATTTTTCTCTTCGGCATCAAACGCATAGCCGCGCTGGCGCGTCGCGCCGAGATCGGTTGCCAATGCCTCGGGCGTGACCAGCGTGTGTTCGGTGAAGGCGGTCAGCTTGTGTTTGCGGACAACCGCCGCGACCTCCTTGTCGGACATCTGCGCCAGAAGCGCCTTGCCGATGCCCGAGGAATGCATCGGCGACATGCTGCCCGGCGGAAAGAAGGCGCGGATGTTGTGATGCGTCTCGACCTGGCTGAGGAACAGCACCTGCCCGTCACGGGACACGCCGAGATTTGCGGTCTCCTGCGTCTGCTGCATCAGTTCGCGCAAGAAGGGCCGCGCGCGTTCCACCAGCGATGTGCGGCGCAGAAAGCGCGAGCCGATGTGAAACGCCCCTGCCCCGATATGCCAGGTTTGCGCGACCGGGTCGAAATCCACCATGCCGCGCCCTTCGAAGGTGGTCAGCACCCGGTAGACCGTCGCGGGTGATTGCTTCAGGTCTTCGGACAGATCGGTCAGGGTCGCCCCGCCCCATTCGCTGAGCCGTTCGAGGATGATCAGCGCACGGTCAAGCGACTTGATCCTGTTCTGTTCGGTCGTGTCGCCCCAGGCACGAGGCCGACCGCGGGCGCGACGTTCTGGTCCGGTATCTGCGTTCATGCCTGTTTCTGCGCCTTGCATTGTCTCGATACAAAAAATATTTTTACAATGTGAAAAATTCGGCGTTGAAATGCAAGCCGTAACGCACAGCTTGGTGTGAACGGAAGGATTGCAACATGCGCATTGTCATTCACGGGTTCGGGCGTATCGGTCGCGTGATCCTGCGGCAGATACTGACCACGCCCGATCATTCGGATATCGAGGTGGTCGCGGTCAACGACATCGCGCAGCCCGACACCTGTGCCTATCTGTTCAAGTATGACAGCGTCTTCGGCCCCCTACCCGGTGGCGTGACCCATGAAAATGGCCGGCTTCATGCGGGTGGCCGGTCGATCCCGCTGCTGACCGGCGTCAGGATGGCCGACCTGCCGCTTGACGGGGTCGACCTGGTGCTGGATTGCACCGGTGCTCTGAAGGACCGCCCCACCGCCGAGTCGGCGCTGGCTGCGGGCGCTGCGGCGGTGCTGATCTCGGGCCCGTCCGACATCGGCGACATCACCATCGTGCACGGCGCCAACGACGAGGCGCTTGGTGCGGCGCGGATCGTCTCGAACGCCTCCTGCACGACCAATGCGCTGGCGCCCTTGCTGCGCGATCTGGACGCGCGGTACGGTCTGATCCAGGGGCATATGACGACGATTCATTGCTACACCGGCAGCCAGCCGATGGTGGATGCGCCGCGCGGACCGGATCTCGCCCGCAACCGGGCCGGTGCGGTGAGCATGGTGCCGACGACCACAAGCGCGGCAAGCCTGATCGACCGTGTGCTGCCGGATCTTGCCGGGCGCGTCACCGGAGCGGCGGTGCGGGTGCCCGCGATCAGCGTTTCGGCGGTCGACCTCGTGGTCCGTCTGGCCTCCCTGCCACGCGATGCCGCTGGCGCCCTGCGCGCGCTGGCCGACGAGAACCCGGTGCTCGGCCTTGTCGAGGACCCTTGCGTGTCGGTCGACCTGCGCGCACGGACCGAATCCCTGGTCATCGCACCGAACGAGACGCTTCAGACCGGCGATCAGCTTCGCATCTTTGGCTGGTACGACAATGAATGGGGTTTCTCGGCCCGAATGATCGATGTCGCCAGAATGATGCACCGTCGCGCGAAGTAACGCAGGATTCTTGCCAGATCGCCCCTGTTGACCTCTAATGGCCGCAAAGAGCAGGCAAAACCGCCTGCCAGAGGCCATCGGAGCAGCAGATGGGCAGAGGAGCCGAACTGTCGGTCGACAACGGTGTCGCGCAGATTGCGCTGGATGCCGGACCCTCGGCGCGCCTGAACCATGCCCTTCTGGTCGCGCTTGATGCCGCACTGACGCGGGCTTTGAAGGACGACGCGGCCGAAATCCTCGTCATTCGCAGCGCCGGGTCGGTCTTTCCTTCCGGCGTGACGGCCCCCCAGGGCGGCGGCGATGACCGGGACAATTTGCTGGCCGATCTGTGCCTGCGGATCGAGCGCAGCGCGAAACCGGTGATCGCGGTGCTTTGCGGTCCCGTCGTCGGCTCGGGTGTCGAACTGGCGCTCGCGGCGCATTACCGGCTGGTCCACAAGGGCACCCGGTTCGGGTTGCCGAATGCACGGCTTGGCCTTGTGCCCCATGCCGGTGCGACCCAGCGCCTGCCACGCCTGGTCGGGGCCGAGATGACGCTCGATCTGTTGCTCGGAGGCGCGCTGCTTCCGGTCACGTCGGGAAAACTGGCGCGGCTTGCGGATGACCTCTACGACGACACGCCCGATGTTGCGGTCGAACGCCTGGTTGCCGATCTGCGCCAGTCCGGCGCGCAGCCACGTCCGACGGCGGACCGACGCGACGGGTTTGCCGATGCCAGGGCCTATCAGGCCGCCCTGACCCGCCTGCGGCCCAGGATCGAGTCCAGCCCCGAGATCGCGCCGAAACACATCCTTGCCGCGGTCGAGGCCGCCATGCTGTTGCCGATCGACGCCGGACTGGCCTTTGAACGGGCGGCGCATGAGGATTGCGCCGAAACCCGGCAATCCAAGGCCCTGTCCCACCTGTTTCATGCCGAACAGGCCGTCGCTGCGCAGACCCGGCGGACCGACCTGCCCGACATCTCGACGCTTCTGGTGCTGGGCGGCAGCCCCATTGCGGTGCAGATCGTGCGGGCCGCGCTTGACGTCGGAGTGGCCGTCAACTGGGCGATCAAGGACCCGGCGCAGCAGCGCGATGCGGTGGGACAGGTCCGCGCGATGATGCAAGAGGCGGTGGAGGCCGGAAAACTGCCTGCCGCCCGCGCCAAGCACGCGCTCGATGCCCTGCGCTACGATGTGCCCGAAGAAATGATCGACGGCGCGGACATGGCCCTGCGGGCCACGCGCGGACAGCGCGGCGTTCCGGTTCCTCCGGACATGCCGCTTGCGCATTGCCTGCCCGGCACCGATCCGCGGCTGGCGATCCAGTTCGTGCCACCGGCTTCGAAAACCCGCCTGATCGAGGTGGTCCTCGGCCCCAGCGGCACCGAGGCGGACCGTCTTGCGGGGCTGGCGCTCGCACGGCGTCTGAACCGGCTGGCCGTGGTCGAGACGACGTCCGGCCTCGGCCTGCATGCGCGGCTCCTCGAGACCTTGTGGCGCGCGGCGGATGCGCTGGTCGATCTGGGACAATCCCCCTTTGCCATCGACGCCGCCCTGCGGGACTGGGGCATGGCCCATCCGCCGTTCGAACTGGCCGACAGCATCGGCCTGGACATGACCGCGCGCCACGCCCGCGCCGAGGGTTGCCAGAACTGGTCGGGCGAACTGCTGAATTCCGGCCGATACGGCCGGGCAACAGGAGAGGGATTCTATGCCTACCCGACCTCTGGTCCGGCAGAGCCGGACCAAGACGTGCGGCACCGCATCAACAAGCTGCGGGCGCCACGCACCGCCCTGCCCGACGACCTGATCGTCCGCTCTGTCCTTGGCGCGCTGGCAAACGAGGGGGCCAAGGCGCTGCGGGACAAGATCGTGCCCCGCGCCGGCGACATCGACGTTCTGTCGGTCTTCACGCATCTCGTTCCCACGTGGCGCGGCGGTGTGATGCACGCGGTCGGCGACATCGGCCTGCTGAGGACCGTCCACGCGATGCAGGGGCTGGACCACCCGGACAGCGATCTCTGGACCCCGGAGCCGGTATTTGCAGAGCTGATCAAGTACGGACGGACCTTCGACGACCTTTAGGATCAGCTCAGGAAGATCCCCACGATCACCAGCATCAGGCCCAGCACCGAAACGAACAGCGAGCCCAGGTTGATCGGCATCACCGTCTTGACCTCGGTGCGCAGGTCGTCGTCGCTCAGACCCGCCTTGCGCGCCCTGTTCACCCGGAGGATGCAGTAGACAAGGCCGCAAAGCCCGGCGAAAGACAGGGCGGCCCCAGACCAGATCAGTATGTCCATGATGCGCTCCCGAAGTGATCCAGACCCACCGGGCGGTAATTCATCGCCCGGCCGCTGACAAGCCCTTGAAGGCCCGCCCGGCCATCGCTACGACACCGTCCAGACGCAAGAGGAGCCCACGATGGACGACAGCGCAATCGAAGCCAATTACCGCGTGACCGCAGATGAGCTGCGCCAGTTCATCGAACGGATCGAACGGCTGGACGCGGAAAAGAAAGACATCGCCGAGCAGCAGAAAGAGGTCATGGCCGAAGCCAAGGGCCGCGGCTACGACACCAAGGTGATGCGCAAGGTCATCGCGCTGCGCAAGCGCGAACCCGATGACATCGCCGAGGAAGAAGCGGTTCTGGACATGTACAAGCAGGCGCTCGGAATGTCCTGAGCGTTTCGGCGGGCACCCAGGGGTCCGACGGACGGGTTTTGCAAAGCGGGCGGTGTGTCGGTTCAGACGCACCGCCCGTTTTCCGTAGCGCCAAGGTCCGGTGTCTGACGACCTCAATCAGCCGTTGAACCCGCGACCGGGCGCGCGTCCCGGGCGTGGGCTTTGCGCATGACAACGGATCGGCATGATCCTAACGTCGTGCCATGCAACCAAAACTCCTCACGACACTTCCAGGCTATACACGATCGTTGCTGTGGCAGGATGTCGTCGCGGGTGTGACGGTTGCGATGGTGGCGTTGCCGCTTAGCCTCGCGATTGCGATCGCGTCCGGCGCGGACCCCGCCAAGGGCCTCGTTACCGCGATTGTCGCAGGTTTCCTGATCTCCCTGCTGGGAGGCAGCCGCGTTCAGATCGGCGGCCCGACGGGTGCCTTCATCGTGGTCGTCTACGGCATCATTGCCGAGCACGGATATGACGGGCTGGTGCTTGCCACGTTCATGGCCGGGCTGATCCTGATTGTCGCCGGGGTCTTCCGGGCGGGCAATCTGATCCGGCTGATTCCCGAGCCGGTCATCAACGGCTTCACCATCGGCATCGCCATCATCATCGCAACGAGCCAGTTCAAGGATCTTTTCGGGCTGACGGCGGCCGACGTTCCGGCAGAGTTCCTGGCCAAGATCGAGGTGCTTTGGGCGGCGCGTCCAACCTTCTCGACCTCTTCTGCCGCGATCGGCCTTGCCACGATGGCGCTGATCGTCCTGTTCCGCCGCGTCGCGCCGAAGCTGCCGGGTCTGATCGTCGCCGTCGCCTTGACGTCCGGCCTTGTTGTCGCGGCCGATCTTCCGGTGGACACGATCCATTCGCGGTTCGGAGATCTTCCCGGCACCCTGCCCTGGCCTGCAATGCCGGAGGTCAGCCTCGAGACCATCATCGGGTTGCTGCCATCGGCGTTGATCATCGCGTTCCTGGCAGGTGTGGAATCGCTCTTGTCGGCCATGGTGGCCGACCGCATGATCGCGGGCCATCACCGTCCCAATGCAGAGGTGCTGGCACAAGGCGTGGCGAATCTCGGATCGTCGCTGTTCGGCGGCATGCCCGCGACCGGGGCCATAGCCCGCACCGCAACCAATATCCGGGCCGGCGGCAGGACGCCGGTGGCAGGTCTGGTCCATGCCGCAACGATCCTGCTGGTCATGATGGGCGCATCACGGCTCGTCGGGTATATGGCGATGCCGGCCTTGGCGGGCCTTCTGGTCCTGACAGCCTGGAACATGAGCGAGCCGCAGAAATGGCGTGGCTACCTGGCGGAGCGCAAATCCGATGTGTTCCTGCTGGCGATGACCCTGATCCTGACGGTGCTGGCCGATCTCACTGTCGCCATCGGAGTCGGTGTGGCGCTTGGTCTTGCCTTCCGATTGCAGCGCCGCAAGGCGCCGGCCTCGGATTGGTCCGAACCGGATCGATAGGTGCCGAAAGGGAAACAGGCTGGTCGGTTCGAGGCCGCCTGCGATTCCCAGGTCGCCTCATGGCGAAATCAGCGAAACCCCCGGCATGCGGCCAAGTTCGAACAGGTCTTCCTCGTACTGCTCGGAAAGGTCCGCGATCAACGCCTCGTCCCAGCCCGGGACATCCAGCTCGTCCTCGATCTTGGAGTCGTCGGCGTATTTGTCGAGAAACGCCACCATGATGCGCCGGATCTGCACCTCGGTCAGATCCGGCCTGTCGGCGAGGTAGGCGCGAAACCGCGTCATGCCGTCCGGGGACATGATGTCGGCCATCCGGGAATAGGCTCCGATGATCGGATGGGTCGGTTCGACCCCGACGATCTCGCGGATGATCTCGCCCCAGATCAGCGGGCTGTCCTCGTCAGACCAGACCGTGACCCGAACACCCGGCAACGCCTCGGTGAGCCGCGCAATGAGTTCGGTCCAGCGCACCTGCATCGGGTCCATCCCGTTCAGCAGCGCTGGGAGGCTGTCATGTGGCGTCGCCTTGAGCAGCGCCGGCAGAAAGGTCGCCGGATTGCGCAGCGCCATGTAGATTTCCAACGTGTCCCCGGCGAAGATGTCTTTCAGAATGGCCAGCCGCTGTTCCGCCTTGCGGTAGACCGCGCCGCCCTGAAATGCGATCTTGGGCACCGAGAACAGGTTCTCATGCGACAGGACAAGCCGATCGACATGGCCCGAATCCTCGTCGAGGATGCTGTCCAGCAACACCTCCCGCGTGCCCGGCGCGGGCGCAGCCCCGTTCAGCGCGTTGAGCATCTCCGAGATCAGCCTGCGGTACTTGCCCGGTCCGGGAATGGCGATTCCCTCGGGACGCAGCTGGTCGCGGTTGCGCAGCAGCGTCTTGAACAGCCGATCGGCATCGGTCTCGTGAAGGCCTGTATGAAGGACAACCTGCATCTGTTCTCGTTTTCTCGTTGCCTGCCCGCAGTATAGGCCGACCGCTTGCAATGAAAACCACGTTCCGGCGCGTCTTCGCAAATCACGAAAAATCCCCAGTTTGCCTCTTGCGCAGCCGCCCGACACTCAGTAATCACCCGCTCGGAGCCCCTATAGCTCAGCTGGTAGAGCAACTGATTTGTAATCAGTAGGTCCGCGGTTCGAGTCCGTGTGGGGGCACCATTTCTTCAGTTAACCCATTGGTATCACTCCAGCTTTTAGCCACTGCTAGGAGCCGTAGACCATGTCGGAGACCATTTCACGCCCGTTCACTTTCACCAAAGACGGGGTTTTCTACTTCAGCCGACGCATCCCGAAAGAGCTGAAGCACCACTATTCCTCCCCTCGGATCGCGTATTCTCTGCGCACCAAATCACCTAAAGCGTCCGGCTAAAAACCTGAATCGTTGGGATTCCGTTGATGTGTGATCTGTGATTCACCCTGTTTGGGAGGATTGATAATGTCAGCACCATTGCCGGATGCGCTTCGGGCGCGGTTTCAGA
>NZ_JAIPUT010000168.1 GCF_020055635.1 Marivita sp.
AACAGAATGAAACCGACGATCGAAACGATGGCGAGGACACAGATCAGGATACGGTCATAGGGCATGATCACCCGGAAGTCCCAGTTGAACACGCCGTCCACGATCTTTGGCACTCCGCGCTGTTTCTCTCCGAAAACAAGCAGGATGACCGCGTCAAAGAAGAACGCCAGCCCGGCGGCCAGAAGCATGGTGCTTTCTTCCCGGGAGGATCGTTTGATCACGGGGCCGAAGAGAAATTTCTCGATCAGCGCGCCCAATATGAAAAGCGTAACGCAAGACATCAAAAGTCCCAGGACAAAGGGAAACCCCAACTGCCCGTAGAAGGTATAGGTGACGAAGCCGCCCAGAACGTACATTTGCCCATGGGCAAAGTTGAGCACGTTCATAAGGGCAAAGATCAGGGTCAGACCAAGGGCGATCATCGCGTATTGCGCCCCCAGATAGACCCCGTTCGCCAAAATCTGTTCCATGCCATCCCCGCCTGTTGTTCATGATGTCTCCGGGCCCAGTCCGGGACCCGCAATTCGGTGTCGTCCGGCCAGCGCAGAGGCCCCGGCCGGACCGAAGTGTGACGGTCAGTCGACCTCGGCGACGAACAATGTCTCGAACGCGCCATCCTGATAGACATTGACCACGAGCGGCACGGCAATCTGACGTTTCTGGCCGAATGAGGTCATGCCCACGTAGCTCAGCTTGGCGTCACCAACCATGTAGGGGTTCGACGCTTCGAACGTGTCCATGGTCGTCTGGAACGCATCGACGTCGTCGATGGCGGACGGGTCTGCCTTGAGGGTTTCGAGGATGTATTCGAGAGCGTAGACCTTGGTGTTGGACTCGTCATTGTACTCGCCGAACATATCGGTGTAGCGCTGAACGAATTCGCGCATCATGTCGGATGCCAGTTCCGGTGTCGATGCACCGCCAACCGAGATGAAGCCGTTTGCCAGATCACCTGCGCCTTCGGCGAGAACACCCGCATCCTGTGCTGTTTCTGTTGAAATCAGCCCCTGGAAACCCAACTCGCGCGCCGAGCGGATCAATTGCGGTGCGTTGGCGGGCGAAACCCCGGACAGAACCAGCAAGTCAGGCTGTGACCGCATCACCGGTGTCAGAACAGGGGTAAAGTCGGTCGTGTCGACCTGGTAGGTCACGTTGTCAGAGACCACCTCAAGGCCAAGCTCCTTGGCCGCGGCCACACCGCCGTCCCGCTGGCTGAGCGGGTCGGATTCGTTGGCGGCCACAAAGGCGACGGTTTGGATGCCCTCGTTTTCCATCAGGTATTTGTAGATGGCCGGTCCGGATTGATAGTTGGCAACCATCCCCAGAACAGCATTTGACGCCGGGGCCGTATACAGCGATTTCGGGAAGGCATAGGGGAAGTACATGATCCCGTTAGCCTCGGCCACGGGACGCACGGCGGCAGCGCCGTCATCCACGTTCGGGCCAACAACGTAATGGATGCCTTCCTGCGCCATTTTCTCCATGCCGGCGATGGCGCGCTTGGGGTCCTTCTGGTCATCGAATGATACGATCTCGATGTCATAGGTGGTCTCACCGATTGTGTAGCCGCCTGTCTCGTTGATCCATGCGGCCCGCGCTTCCATCGAACGCTGATTGGAAATGCCCCAGGCTGCAGCCGGGCCACTGGTCACACCGACGAACCCGATCTTCAGCGTCGGGTTTTCCGCCAGCGCGCCGGTGGCTGTCAGCGCGGACAAAGCCGCCGCTGCCACAGCGGACTTCAGAACTGTTCTGCGTTTCATGATTTTCTCCTCCGTTGAACTTCACCCGACATGTTCCAAGCCGGATATCCCAGGCCGTATTTCATTGGCTGGCTGTCTTCAGAAAAAGATTGTTAACAATTTATGTCAACGATAATTTGACTTTGTGTTGGCGCTGCCTACTGTTTTCGTGAACGCGAATTGCAACTAAACTGCCGGCACGGCGCATAGAAAAATAAAGAATCCGGAGGCTAAGGCTTTGGTAGTTCAGAAAATTCATGAGGATGGTTCGTCTCTGGGCGAAGAACACAAGATCGTGGATCGAATCTACAGCGCAGTCATGCAACAGACATTGGCTCCGATGACCAAGCTGAGCGAATCGACCATCTGCGAGAGTTTCGGGGTCGGGCGCATGAAAGCGCGCCGTGCTCTCCTGCTGCTGGCGAGCCAGGGAATTGTCGAGCTCCGGTCCAACCGCGGGGCTTTTGTGGCCAGCCCGAACCAGAAAGATGCAGATGAGGTTTTCGAGGCGCGAATCCATATCGAGCCCAGCCTCACCGCCCAGGTGGCCGAGCGCATCGACGCGCAGGGCCTCAAGGCGCTGACCGAGCACATCAACAAGGAGAAAACGGCGCACCTTGCCGAGAACCGCCAAGAAATCATACGACTTTCGGGCGAGTTCCACGTGCTTATCGCGACCGTCTCCGAAAACGGGTTCCTCACCCGAACCCTGCGTGAACTGGTGACACGTACCTCCCTCATCGTGGCGATGTTCGGGTCAGGCAAGCCGTCCTGTTGTCGTGACGATGAACATGAGAAGATTCTCGAAGCCATCGAAGCGCGCGACGCTGGCCGTGCGTCGGATCTTGCCAAAGAGCATCTGGAACACATCCGGCTGGATCTCGACTTCACCAAATCTCACAAGACAGAACCGGATCTGGTCAGCTTGCTGAGGGCGGATTAAATCCCCGAGGGCCGTGCGCGCGTCTCTGAGAGCAGTGTTTTGCCGGAGGCATAAAAATAGGGACCGCCGTCGAATTTC
>NZ_JAIPUT010000169.1 GCF_020055635.1 Marivita sp.
TCGAGCGTGCCGGCGTCGATGAAACGCCGCAACTGAAGGTCGGACCCCGCATATATGTCGAGCATGATCTCGGGATGTTCGGCGTCCACCCGAGCCCGCAGGATCGGCCCCCAGGTGATTGCCGCCATGCCAGCGAGTCCTATCGTGAGACGCTGTTTCTGCTTGTCCAGCAACCGGGAATTCATCGTCTCGCGCAGGTTCAAGAACTGCAAGGCGAATTCAGCGACCTCTATCCCCTGATCGGTCAGTCGAAACCCGGGTGCATCGCGATCAATCAAGGACTTGCCCAGATCATTTTCCAAAGACTGGATGCGTGCCGAAACGGCAGGTTGCGTCAGGCCCAGCCGCTCCGCAGTCTGCCGGTAATTCTGGATCTGGCTCAGCCAATAGAACGCTTCTAGCTGTTTGAAATTCATCGACTGCCCCTGCCTAAATCTGAAAGGATTCCGAATGAGAGTTGCCGTTTATCTGCCTGCCGAAGACAAAACCCAATGGTGGGTCGACATGCTGCAAGGGTTGCTGCCCGGCTGGGACGTCGCATCGCTTGATACTGCCGCCGACCCTGAAACGGTGGACTTTGCCGTAGTCTGGCGTCCCCGGACCGGCGATCTCGCGCGGTTCCGGAATCTGCGCGCCATCGTGTCCATCGGCGCGGGGATCGATCATGTCTTGGCAGATTCCGAATTGCCGTCGGACATTCCCATCATCCGGACAGTGGGTGCCGACCTGACACAGCGGATGCGCGAATATGTCGCTCTGCATGTCCTGCGTCACCATCGCGATATGCCGCGTCAGCTTTTGGCCCAGGCGCAGAACGACTGGCATGCCATTGTTGTGCCCGTCGCACCGAACCGGACTGTCGGCGTCATGGGGTTGGGCAATCTTGGGGCTGCTGCGGCGAGCACCGTGGCGCAATTGGGGTTTGCGACCCGTGGCTGGTCGAAATCCGCGAAAACAATTGACGGTGTGACGTGTTTCGCAGGAGAGGGGGCCTTTGACACTTTCCTGGACGGGTGTGACATCCTCGTCAATCTGTTGCCGTTGACGGAGCAGACGCGCGGTATCCTCAATGCGACCCTGTTCCAGAAATTGCCGAAAGGCGCTTGTGTGATCAATTGCGCGCGCGGGCCTCATTTGGTGGAAGACGATCTTGTCGCGGCGTTGGACAATGGGCAGATCAAACAGGCAACGCTGGACGTTTTTCATATTGAGCCGTTGCCGACCGATCACCCATTCTGGTCGCATCCTGCAATCACCGTCACCCCGCATGTGGCATCGCAGATCGACGCCGAAACTGGCGGGCGGCTCATTGCAAACAACCTGATGACATTCGCGAAGACCGAAAGCTGTGAAGACGTAGCGGATGCCGAACGGGGATACTGAAGGTTTGCGCCGCCAACCCGCGAACGCGGTCCCGGTTGCGACCTTGATTGACCCCGCATCAGTCACCATCAGATGTGAAACGACACACCGGCGTCGGCAAGGCCACCACCCAGGGCCGACACGGTGCCATCGGCGCGCCAACAGGCGGCGCCGGTCATTTCGCCGTCATCCGTAAAGGCAATCGCATTCATCCCTCCACCGATATGACACACGATCTCGACGCTATGCCCTTTCGCACGCAGCGCATCGGCATGGTGTTCATAGCAGGGCTCCAATTCGACATGGGCGCCTTCTGTCCAAAGTCGTGGCGCCTCTACCGCCTGCTGAAGGCTCATACCGTGGTCGATAATGTTCACGATGGCTTGCAGGGCGGACGGAAAGATACGTAAAGCGCCGGGCAGCCCAACCGCGAACTGCGGGTTACCCTGCCGCAGAACAATCATCGGGGCCATTGAGGTCGGCACGCGCTTGCCCGGAACGATGGACATCGCTTTGCCGGGGTGGGGATCGAAATTGTACATGTAGTTGTTTGGAATGATCCCGGTCCCTGGCACCATGATGCGCGCGCCGAAAAGACCATTGATCGTATGCGTTGCGGACACGATATTGCCGACCTTGTCGGCCACTGTGACATGGGTCGTGTTGTTGCTTTCCACCACCGGAGGGACGTGTTGCAACTGGGCTGTGTCGCGTATCCTATCGCGGCATGCACGGCCATAGTTCTTTGAAATCAAATGCTCGACCGGGATATCGACAAAATCTGGATCGCCAGAGGCGGCGCGCCGATCCTCGAACCCGATACGAATGACTTCGGCCAATAGATGCAGCGTTTCGGGATTGTCGAACCCCATGGCCCGAAGGTCATATCCTTCGAGTATGTTCAGCATCTGCGCCACATGTACACCGGCCGAGGCCGGCGGCGGCGGACCCGCGATTTCAAAACCACGATAATCGCAGAGGATCGCATCGCGCTCGCGCACCGTGTAGTTTCGTAAATCGTCGATCGAGACATGGCCTTCGTCCCCCAGCCGGTCGATCAGGGCCTGTCCCAACGCGCCACCATGAAGGGCAGCGGGTCCATCGCGCGCGATCATCCGCAGGCTTTCAGCAAAATCGCCTTGCACAAGCGTATGGCCGGGTGCGGCGGGCGATCCGGCCGGCAGGAAGAGTTTGGCAATAACCGGGTCCAGTGCCAGATCCTCGGCATGCCGTTTGATCGTCCCGTTCAGGTAATTTGTCACCTTGAAGCCACCTGCGGCCAGCCGGATTGCTGGCGAAATGACATCGGCCAGCGGCAGGCTGCCGTGTTTGCTGTGCATGTCGCACCAACCGGCAAGATTGCC
>NZ_JAIPUT010000079.1 GCF_020055635.1 Marivita sp.
TCGGCGTCCAGGGTCGAGATGATCTCGGGCTTGTCGAGCTTCCAGTGGTCGAGCATGAACGCGGCTTCGGTGTTGGGCTCGCCGAGCAGGACCGGTCTGGCGTCTTCGCCCTTGATCTGGTTGAGGTACCACGCCCAGATGATCGGGCTGCCGGTGCTGTCGGTGTCGGGGGATTTGTGTCCGAATACGAGGGTTGTCATGGGGCGCCTTTGTTCTGCCAAACGTCACGTCGCGCGCCTTATAGGGCGCGCGATCCGGGATGTCACCAGTGTCAGTTTCGCGATCGCTGCGGGTGGTCGGGGGGAGTCCGCGTCGACGCGGACTGGCGGCGCATCGATGCGCCGCCGCGTGCTCAGTTCGAGACCTGTTCGCGCAGGATCGAGGCGGTGAGCGAGATCAGCAGGTAGATGCCCGAGAAGATCAGAAAGGTCAGCAGCGTATTTTCGAACGCCCGCGGATAGCTGGGATCCTGAGCTGCCAGCGGATAGACGGAGGTGGTGAGGTACCGCGCCTGGCTGTCGGCATCGCGGCGGGCCTGATCAAGCCGTTCCAGGGCGGCGGCCAGCATCATGTCGCGCGTCGCCAGATCGGCCTCGGCCAACTGGATCTGCACGGCGGTTTCGGCCAGGGACCCTGCACCTTCGCTTTCGGCGGTCATTTCCGCGTTGATCTGGGCCTTGAGCGCCGCGAGGCGGCGAATGTCGGCCTCGACGCCCTCGACGCGGGCAAGGTTGGGGCGCGCGTTGTCCATCAGGGCCTGAAGCTGCAGGTTCTTCTCCTGAAGCTGGGTCTCGACTGTCTCGATCCGCGCCTGGAGTGATGCGATCCGTGCCCGCGGATCGAGAACGGCGCTGTCCTGTTGCAGCCGCACGAGCTTTTCCTGGGCGACACGGCGGGCCTGTTCGGCCTCGTCCAGGCCAAGCTGGGCATCCTTGACCGCGTTTTCGCGTTTGCGGGCGGAGAGGTTGTCGACGCGCTCCTCGGCATAGCCGATCAGGGCTGTCGAAAAGCTCGCCGCGACTTGCGGGTCGGCGGCAGCGACTTCCATCCGGATCACGCCTTCGGTCGGGTCATAGCCGATCTGGACGTATTTCTTGTAGAGCTTGAACATGTCCTCGGTCGTTGCATCGGCCCCGAGCCGGCGCAGCGGATCGAGGTCGGGCTGCGAGAAATGCGGTTTGAAACCTTCGTCGGCATCCAGCCGCAGCATCGCGTCTTTCGAGGTCAGGTAGCTTTGCACCGCGATGGCGTCCTGGTTGGTGGCGAATTGCGTGCCGGACAGCAGCCCGCCCATGCCGCCGCCGCCGGTTTCCGCCTTGAGGATCAGGAATTCGGATTTTGATGCGTACATCGGTGTCGCGATGCTGAAGAAGTACCAGCCCGCGATGAGGGTGGGCAGCAGCACGAAGGTGGCCAGGCGCGCAAAGAGCATCCGCAGACGGCGTGTGCGGCGGCGGGCCATGTCCTTCTGGATGGCCATGATTTCCTGGGCGCGACGTTCCGCGGGAGAGCGGTTGTCGGTCGCCGGCAGGTTTCTGGTGTCGTCGCGTCTGGTCTGCGGCAGTTGCGGCTTTTCGGCCAGGGGTGTGTCGCGGGCCGTGGTCTCGTGCTGCGGCCTGGCGGTGGCCGACTGGGAAACCATCAGGTCAAGCGCGTTTTCGCGCTGAAACGGATCGACGCCCTTGAGGCGCAGCAGGTACACCGCTTCGAAATCCGATGCCGGATCGAGCCCGTGTTTCTGTGCGATGCGGCGCGCCATGCGCAATTGCCGTCCGGTCAGACCTTCTTCGCGAATGGCGGCGAGTGCCTTTTCCACCCCCCCGTCGGAGGGGCGTTGCACCCGCGGCTGGATCATCTCGGGCGCCGGTTGTGCCGTCGCAACCGCCGCAGGCCCGGCCGCAGCCATCTGTCCGCCACCGGAAAGGGGCATCGAGCGACGGATGCGGAATCGTTTAGCCTTGGGTTTCGTAGTCATAGAGCTGTTTCGCTTCTTCCAAGGTGTCAAACATGTGCAACTGGCCGTCCATCAGGACGCCAGCCTTGCTGGCAAAGCGCGCCAGCGTCTCGGGTTGGTGAGACACGATTATCATTGTCGTGGTCCGCAGCCGTTCGGCGAGGATATCCCCGGCCTTGCGGTTGAATTCCACGTCCGTGTAGGTCGGCATTCCCTCGTCGACGAGGTAGATGTCGAAATCCAGCGCCAGCATCAGCGCAAAGGTGAAGCGCGCGCGCATCCCCGAGGAATAGGTGCCAAGCGGCTGGTCGAAATATTCCCCCAGATCGCAGAGCCAGCGGCAGAACGCCTCCACGTAGTCGGGGTCGAGTCCGTACAGCTTGGCGATGAAACGCGAGTTCTCCATCGCGGTATGCTTGGTGACGACACCGCCCATGAAGCCGAGGGGAAAGGACACCCGGCTGGTCTTGCGGATCTCACCCTCGTCGGGTTTTTCCAGCCCTGCCATCATCTTGATCAGCGTGGTCTTGCCGGTGCCGTTGGGCGCGAGAATGCCCAGCGACTGTCCGAGTTCGACGCGAAACGACGCCCGGTCCAGGATCACCTTGCGGTGCGACCCGGTCCAGAACGATTTGCTCACATTGTCGAATTCCAGCATCGATACCCCGATTCATATCCGTACAGAGGTTGCACGGTATGGTTTCCAAAGGGTTTAGAGGTCGAGTTTGACTGGATTGTGGCTAATCCATAGCAAATTCCGGATATTGTCTCTGAACCCGTGTGTCATTCCGGTGGCATCGCGATCGGGTGCAGGGCGTCGCAGTTGCGGTGCCGAAACCAGCGAGCAGTGTTTCGATCTCCCTGTAGCGAACACGATGCTCTGAGAGATCTGAACGCGGCGGAAAACATGCAGAAATCCCCGTTGAACGGCGTGCGAATCGGCAGGATTGTGTGCCGAACCCGCGTTTTTTGCCGCTCGAATTGCGTCTGGGCGTTGGAACAGGGGCTGGGTTTCGGGAAAGCGATGCTTGGCAAAATGACCGAAATCCATGCTTGAGCAGGGAATTTGCCCGCTATGCCCGCGCGCGACTGTATAAATGTTCTGCAAATGGCCAGTGTGACGCAGAACTTGAGCATTCGTGTTGCAATGCTGAACGCAACGCGATTTATTCATGGAAGACAAGCGGAACAAATCCGCGGAAATTACAGGGAGTTCGTTTTTGCCCGACTCGTCGCATACGGACGCGTTCGTCGAATTTGATCGAGTGCAGAAAAGCTACGACGGCGTACAGCTTGTCGTGAAAGACCTTAACCTGAACATGCCGAAAGGTGAGTTTCTCACCATGCTCGGCCCCTCGGGTTCAGGGAAGACCACCTGCCTCATGATGCTGGCCGGGTTCGAAACCGCGACCCATGGCGACATCCGGCTGGATGGCAAACCGATCAACAACATTCCGCCGCACAAGCGCGGGATCGGCATGGTGTTCCAGAACTATGCATTGTTTCCGCACATGACGATTGCCGAGAACCTGAGCTTTCCGCTCGAGGTGCGCAAGATCGGCAAGTCGGACCGCGAGACTAAGGTGAAGCGCGCTCTCGACATGGTCGAGATGGGCGCGTTCGGAGGCCGCCGTCCGGCGCAACTGTCCGGTGGGCAGCAACAGCGGATCGCCCTGGCGCGTGCCCTGGTGTTCGAGCCCGAGCTGGTCCTGATGGACGAGCCGCTGGGCGCGCTGGACAAGCAGCTGCGCGAAAAGATGCAGTTCGAGATCACCGACCTCGCGCATCGTCTGGGGATCACCGTGGTCTATGTGACACACGACCAGACCGAAGCCTTGACCATGTCGGACCGGGTCGCCGTGTTCGACGACGGCCGCATCCAGCAGCTGGCTGCGCCGGACGAGCTTTATGAACGGCCGCAAAACAGTTTCGTGGCGCAGTTCATCGGCGAGAACAACACGATGGAAGGCACGGTCCGCGAGATCAAGGGCGAAACCTGCGTTGTCCAATTGGACGATGGCGGGCTGATCGACGCGGTTCCGGTCAACGTGACCAAGGTCGGAGAACGCACACGCGTCTCGATCCGCCCCGAGCGGGTCGAGATCAACAAGGATCGTCTCCAGGAAGGCGCGCACACGCTGAAGGCGGAAGTGCTCGAATTCGTGTACATGGGCGACATCTTCCGCACGCGTCTGCGGGTTGCCGGCAACGACGAGTTCGTCATCAAGACGAGAAACGCACCCGACCAGGTGCGGCTCGAGCCGGGCACGGAAATCGAGATCGGGTGGTTGCCCGAGGATTGCCGCGCCCTGGATGCGCCCAACTGAATTGGATTGTCGCGGGGGCGCGTTGCGTGGCCCCGTGTCATCACAGGTGACGACCGTTCGGCCCGGCGGGCGTCACCACATGTCATAAGCGGGTCGAAACGGGAGAATATAAATGAACCTGACCAAAACACTTTTGGCGACCAGCGCATTGACCGTTGCCGCTGTAGGTGCGTCAGCGCAGGAAATGGCCGACAGCATGACGCTTGTCAGCTGGGGCGGCGCCTACCAGAACAGCCAACAGAAGGCGTATGTCGAGCCCTATCTCGAAATGCACCCCGAGGTGAGCGCGTCCTGGGACGAGAGCTCGAACGAGGCCGTGGCAAAGCTGCGCGCGATGAACGAAGCGGGCAACATCACCTGGGACCTGGTTGACGTGGTGGCCGCTGATGCGATCCGCCTGTGCGACGAAGGCCTGGCGATGGAGGTCGACCACGACGAGATCCTTGCCGACGCCCCTGACGGCACATCCGCCAGCGACGATTTTGGCGACCTGATCGTGTCCGACTGCTTTATCCCGCAGATCGCCTATTCGACGACATTCGGCTACCGCACGGACATGGTTCCGGAAGGTGTCGAGGCGCCGAACGACATCTGCGACGTGTTCGACCTGGAAACCTATCCGGGCAAGCGGTCGCTCGAGCAGCGTCCGATCAACAACATGGAATGGGCACTGCTCTGTGACGGTGTGGCCAAGGACGACGTCTACGACGTTCTGGAAACCGACGAAGGTCAGGACCGCGCCCTTGCCAAGCTCGACACCATCAAGGACGAAGTGATCTGGTGGTCTGCCGGTGCCGACACGCCGCAGCTTCTGGCGGATGGCGAAATCTTCATGGGCTCGACCTATAACGGTCGTCTCTTCAGCGTCATCGAAGAGCAGGATCAGCCGGTCGCCATGATGTGGGACGCGCAGGTGTTCGACCTTGACGGCTGGATCATCCCGGAAGGTCTGCCGGAAGACCGTCTGGCCCGTGTGCTCGATTTCCTCGAGTTCGCGACAGATACGCAGCGTCTGGCAGATCAGGCGGCATACATCTCCTATGGTCCGGCGCGCGTAAGCTCGGCGCCGCTCGTGGGGGAACACGCTGAACTGGGTATTCCGATGGGGCCGCACATGCCGACCAACCCGGAAAACGCGCAGAACACCTTTGTCTACAACTACGAGTTCTGGGCCGACTATCGCGACGATATCGACGCGAAGTTCCAGGCATGGCTGGCCCGCAACTGATTGGTTGCTTCAGGCACATGAGCTTGGGATGGGCGAGAGCGCCCATCCCGACAGGACCGGGGTGGGCAGGATTGCCCATCCCTATTTGAAGGACTGAATCATGCCCAAAGGCTATATCATCGGCCATATCACGGTGAACGATCCCGAAGCCTACAAGGAGTATATCGAGCGTGACACGCCGATCCTCGAAGGTTTTGGCGCCAGGTTCATCGTCCGCGGCGGACAGTCCGAGACGATGGAGGGCGACACCCAGAACCGCCACGTCGTCATAGAATTCGACGATTACGAAACGGCAAAGCGCGCGTATCACGACCCCGCCTATCAGGAGGTCGCGGAGATCCGCCGTCGCACTGCCACCAGCACAATCATCCTAGTCGAGGGCACCTGAGCCATGACGGACGCAGCAACCGAACCCGACAAGATCACTGGCCCGACGCCGGACAACGCGTTGCGCGCAGCCGACAGGGCCGACGAGGGTCCGGTTCTCGCGGCGGATGGCACGCCGCTCAAGCAATCGCTGAACCGCGCGTTGCGCGCCCAGAAATTGCGGGCGCTGGCCTTGATCGCGCCGCTGCTGATCTTTGTTCTGGTCAGCTTCATCGCGCCGATCGGCGACATGCTGTTCCGGTCGGTCGAGAACCAGATCGTGAGCGAAACGCTGCCGCGCACCGTCCGGGCCTTGGCGGATTACGATGCCGCGTCCGAGGAAGTGCCGTCTGACGAAGTGTTCGAAGCCGCGTATTACGATCTCTTCTATGCCGCCGAACGCAAGGAACACACGCGGCTTGGATCGCGGTTGAACTACGAGATGACCGGCGCGTCGTCGATGTTCCGGAAGTCGGGTCGCGGCGTGGACGATATCGGCGAGGTCTACCAGGACCAGTTCGAGGATCTTGACGCGAATTGGGACGAGGCGCGGCCCTGGGCCGAACTGATGGGCGACCCCGACTGGATCGCCGCGCAGGAGGCGTGGGACGGCGAAGGCGACATGCCCGAGTTCGAGCTGCGATCGGACATCGCCGAAGTGTTGCCACGCGCCGCCAACTCCTACGAGATTTTTGCCCGCTACATGCAGTCCGAAGAGGGCGACAGTCCGCTCGAGGAAGAGCCCTGGAGCGTCGTGCACACGGCTCTTTACCAAGACCTGTCGACCGGCGACGTGTCCGGCTATGACGGGCCGCGGGCCGAAATGCTGCAAGCCGCCGATGAACTGGTCGCGACTCCGGAGTTTGAAACGATCAGCTTCCGCGACGGGTTCGAGGAAATCGACGAGGATTGGGTTGAACCGGAAATCTGGCGGACCATAAAAACCTACAGCCCGGCCTTTACCTCCGGGTATTTCCTGAATTCCGTGGATATGCAGAAGACGCCGGACGGCCCGGCCCTGCGCGACGAGGACGAGCGGATTTACGGCCTGCTGTTCCAGCGCACCATGTTCATGAGCCTTGTCATCACCTTCAGCTGCATCCTGCTGGGCTATCCGATCGCCTACCTGCTGTCGAACCTGCCATCGAGCAAGGCGAACCTGCTGATGATCCTCGTGCTTCTGCCGTTCTGGACATCTCTCCTGGTGCGAACAAGCGCCTGGAAGGTGATGTTGCAACAGCAGGGCGTGATCAACGACGTGCTGGTCTGGCTCGGCATGGTGGCCGATGACGGGCGACTCGTGATGATCAACAACCAGTTCGGCACCATCGTGGCGATGACGCATATCCTGCTGCCATTCATGATCCTGCCGATGTATTCGGTGATGTCGACCATCCCGCCGTCTTACGTCCGCGCCGCCAAATCGCTGGGCGCCACCAATTGGACCAGCTTCTGGCGGGTCTACTTCCCGCAATCGGTGCCGGGCATCGGCGCGGGGTCGATTCTCGTGTTCATCCTGTCGATCGGCTATTACATCACGCCGGAAATCGTCGGCGGCACCTCGGGTATCTTCATCTCGAACCGGATCGCCTATCACATTTCAAGCTCGCTCAACTGGGGCCTTGCGGCTGCCTTGGGCACGATCCTGCTGGTGGTGGTTCTGGCGCTTTACTGGGCCTACGACCGGATCGTCGGCATCGACAACGTGAAACTGGGGGGCTGAGCCATGTCGGAAGCCATTCTCACACCGATCGAGAAAAAGCCGATCGGCTTTACCACGGGTGTTCTGGCGCTGGCCGGAGGCTTTGCCGGGCTGTTCATCGGCACGGCGCAGGGTTCGGGCTTGCTCGGGGTGCTTGTCGGCGCGGCATTGATGGCGGCGCTGGCGTTCGTCGCGATGGAAGTGCTGGGCAAGAACACCGAAAAATCCGTGCGGTGGGGGCTGATCGCTCTCGGAGCCGTTGCCGGCTTTCTCGTGGGCGGCGTGCCGGGACTGATCCTGGGGGGCCTGTTCGGGTGGTTCTTCGGATGGTTCATCTACTGGGTCGGCATGGGCCGCTACCGGGCGCATCTGGTGCCCTATCTGACCGGCGGACAGGTGCTTTGGCATTACGCCTTCCGGGTGATCTGCGGTGCGATCTTCATCTTCCTGATCACGCCGATCATCGTGGTGATGCCGCTGTCGTTCAACGCCGAGAACTTCTTTACCTTCACGCCGGAAATGCTGCGCTTCGATCCGGAGGGGTACAGCCTGCGGCACTACCGGGACTTCCTGACCAATCCCGAATGGACGAGCGCGGTGAAGAATTCGCTGATGGTGGCACCGGTGGCGACCCTGATCTCGGTCTCGCTTGGCACCTTGGCGGCGATCGGCCTGAGCCAGAGCCACGTGCCCGGCAAGCGGGCAATCATGGCGATCCTCATCTCGCCGATGATCGTGCCGCTGATCATCTCGGCCACGGGCATGTATTTCTTCTATTCCAAGATCGGTCTCGTCGGCACCTATTGGGGGATCGTGCTGGCGCACGCGGTTCTGGGCATTCCCTTTGTCATCATCACCGTGACCGCAACCCTGGTGGGCTTTGACCGGTCCCTGACGCGGGCGGCGGCGAACATGGGGGCGAACCCGGTGACGACCTTCTTCAAGGTGCAGATGCCGCTGATTCTGCCGGGCGTGATCTCGGGGGGGTTGTTTGCCTTCATCACCTCGTTCGACGAAGTGGTGGTGGTGCTGTTCATCGGATCCGCCGAATTGCAGACGCTGCCATGGCAGATGTTCACGGGTCTGCGCGAGCAGATTTCGCCCACGATCCTTGCTGCGGCGACGATCCTCGTGGCGATCTCGATCTGCCTGCTGACAGCGGTGGAAGTCCTGCGGAGGCGCTCCGAGAAACTCCGAGGCCTGTCGCCGGGTTAGGGCAGGAAGCCGCTTCGAAGCGGCTTTGTTCAAGCGCGTTCGAACGCGCCTGGGCCGCATGTTCGAAAATGCGGGTCCACGGCTTTTCGAAAAGCCGTTCAGCGCATGACAATAAGACCTGCATTTGCGGGCTAGCGCCTTACCGGATGCGGTGCCGGGTTAGGTTTCGAAATGGCGCCAGTGACCCGCGGTCGCGAAGCGTGGCGCAACATTGAACGCATGTGCCGAATCCCGTAAATTAGGCACGTGGAAGTTATCGAGATTGCCTTCCTCCTGCTGTCCTTGTGTGCGCTCGTGAGCGTGCTCGCGGGACGACCTTGGACGACGTGGGTCGCACGCAGGACAACAGAAAAAGAGGCATGGGGTCACCCGCTGTTCCTCGAAGCGAATGTTGTGCTCTCTCTCGCATGGGCCGTCGTCTTCGCTGCGACGGGGATCATCCTGTGGATCGGCGACAGTGTCCTTGTCGCCCTGACCATCGCGCTCCTGAACTCGGGGCTTGGCTTGATTTCACCCTGGCTGGGCAAGAGATACGCGGCGTGGCGGGAACCTGCATACCAAGGCCGCGGCTAACCAATTGCCGACCGATACCCCAGAGGAGGTCCCCGTGACGCTGACGAAATTCGCCAGAGCCTTCATCGGCGGTGCCGTGGCCTTCACCCTCGCCAACATCGTCAGCAACATCCTGTTCTTCCAGCTGGGCCACGGCATCCTCTTCGCAAACGAGCAGCAGAGCGGGAAAATGATCGCCGTGCTCTTCGAGATGGACCCGCTGCCGCTGATGTTCACAAACGGGCCGTTCTACCTCGGCCTTGCCGCGCTTGTCGGCGCCGTGCACGGCTTGGTTTTTCTCTGGATCGAACCGGCCCTGGCCCGCGGCGTCGTCTGGCGTGGCCTGAGCTTTGCGGTCATCCTCTGGGCGTTGATGGCGCTCTATTTCGAGTTTCACACACCCTTCAACATGTTCGGAGAGCCGCCCGCTCTCGTCGCCGTCGAGCTTGGGTTCTGGGCCATCGTTCTTGCAGTGGAGGGCCTTGTTCTGTCCTTGATCTATGGCAAGGGCAGAGACATCAGGCAGAGATGAGCACCGGGGACGGTCTGCTCTTCGCGCCATTGCGGTCAGGTTCTCTCGCGGAAATCCGCGAGAGAACCGAAAGCGTCCCGCCGCACGGGTACTGTCGTCTCGGGCAACGCCTGCAACACATCCGGCAAGCGGCCTGAGTTGCGCGCAGGGCCTTTGTCTGTGACCTCTGCGCCGATCAGCTGCGCACGAGCTTCTCGTAGCTCTCCGCGATCTCGCGGGTGAGCGATCCGACTTCGAAATTGTAGTCGCCGATCTGGCCCACGGGGGTTACTTCGGCGGCGGTGCCGGTCAGCCAGCACTGTTCGAAGCCTTCAAGCTCTTCCGGCATGATGTGGCGTTCGTGCACCGTGACCTGGCGGTCCTTGAGCATGCCGATCACCGTCTGGCGCGTCAGGCCGTTGAGGAAGCAATCGGGGGTCGGCGTGTGCACTTCACCGTCCTTGACGAAGAAGATGTTCGCGCCGGTCGCCTCGGCCACGTAGCCGCGATAGTCGAACATCATCGCATCGGAACAGCCCTTGGCCTCGGCCGCGTGTTTGGACATGGTGCAGATCATGTAGAGACCGGCCGCCTTGGCGTGGCTCGGGATGGTTTCGGGCGACGGGCGCTTCCATTTGGAAATGTCGAGCTTGGCGCCCTTCATCTTGGCGTCGCCGTAATAGGCGCCCCATTCCCAGCTTGCGATCGCCATGCGGACCGGGTTGCGGGCAGATGCGACACCCATGTCCTCGCCCACGCCGCGCCATGCGACCGCGCGCACATAGGCATCGGACTGGCCGTTGGCCTCGAGAACGGCGTTCTTGGCCGCTTCGATTTCGTCCACGGTGTAGGGGATTTCGAAGTCGATCATTTCCGCCGACCGCTTGAGCCGTTCGGAATGTTCGCGGGACTTGAAGATCTTGCCGTTATAGGCACGTTCGCCTTCGAACACCGAGCTTGCATAATGCATCGCATGGGTCAGGATGTGGACATTGGCCTCGCGCCAGTCGATCAACTGGCCATCCATCCAGATTTTGCCGTCGCGGTCATCGTAACTTCCGGCCATGTCCATTCTCCTCATCCGGATTTCCAATAATTGCGCAATTTAGGTCCGCAGCGGACATATTATTGCGCCAAAACTGAGATTCGCTACCATTTGAGTCTTGGAATGTCAACAACACTGACATAAATTGGTCGTCAGGAAAAAAGACGGTCAAGAGGTAAAAAATGGCAGAGGGACAGGGCACAGGCACGGTTGGCGGGCAAGCCTTGCTCTATCTGACGGATGAACAGCTGCGGCAGGGAATCGAGGCGATGTTCTTTGCCTATCGCGGCTTCACCGCAGACCCCGACCGCATTCTAGAGGGGCTGTCCTATGGCCGCGCGCATCATCGCGCGATCCATTTCATTCATTGCGCTCCGGGCACGACGGTCAACAATCTTCTGGCCATTCTCGGCGTCACCAAGCAATCTCTGAACCGTGTGTTGCGCACCTTGATCGAAGATGGTCTGGTCGAAAGCCATGTAGGTCGCAGCGACAAGAGAGAGCGGCATTTGACCCTGACAGAGTCCGGAGAGGCGCTGGAACAGCAATTGTCCGATGCACAGCGGGCCCGGATGCGCGATGCCTATCGCAAGGCTGGACCCGAGGCCGTGGCGGGGTTCAAGACGGTGTTGGAAGCGATGATGGATGACGACATGAAGCGCGCCTATCACGCTCTCAGGGAAGGACGCTGAGATGGCCGATCCCGACGCGCATCTTCTGATCGTCGACGATGACGAACGTATCCGCGGGCTGTTGCAGAAATTCCTGATCCGCAACGGATTCCTTGTCAGCGCCGCGCGCGATGCCGCCCATGCGCGGCGCATCCTGTCGGGGCTGGATTTCGACCTGCTCGTCCTGGACGTGATGATGCCCGGCGAGGATGGCATCAGCCTGACGCGGGGCATCCGGGAACATTCCTCCACGCCGATCCTGCTCTTGACCGCGCGGGCCGAGACCGAGGACCGCATCGCGGGGCTTGAGGCCGGGGCGGATGACTACCTTGCCAAGCCGTTCGAGCCGAAAGAACTGCTTTTGCGGATCAACGCGATCCTGCGGCGGATGCCCGAGCAGGTGGCGCATGACGGCGCACCGAAATATCTCAACCTCGGGCCCATCCGCTATGACACGGAACGCGGCGAGATGTGGCGCGGCGAAGATCTCGTGCGGCTGACCTCGACCGAGATCCAGCTGATGAAGGTCTTTGCCGCCAAGCCCGGCGAGGCGCTGAGCCGGACGCAGCTTGTGGAGGAGCTTGGCCGCGACCGAGGCCAGAGCCAGGAGCGCGCGGTGGACGTGCAGATCACGCGTCTGCGCCGCAAGCTCGAGGACAATCCGAAGCAGCCGCGCTACCTGCAAACGGTGCGGGGCGCAGGGTATATGCTTGCACCCGATTGACGGGTTTGGTCTTTGCATATTTGGAAAGAGAAGAAGCAGGGGGACGCGCCCATGGCGACGGCATTGATCACTCACGCGGAGTGTCTGGAACATGTGACACCGGAGGGGCATCCCGAAAGGGTGGCGCGGCTGGAGCACGTGCTGCACCGCTTGCAGGGGCTTGACCTGCGGCGCGAAACCGCCCCGCTGGTGGATATGGCGCACCTGGCTTACGTGCATCCGCAGGCGCATATCGACGCGATCGTGACGGGCGCGCCGGAAGACGGGTATCGGCAGCTTGATCCGGACACCTGGATGTCGCCGGGGAGCGTCAACGCGGCTCTTCGGGCTGCCGGCGCGGTGGTGAAGGCGGTGGACATGGTTCTGGGCGGCACGGTCGGGAATGCCTTCTGCGCGATCCGCCCGCCGGGGCATCACGCCGAGACCGCGACCCCGATGGGGTTCTGCCTGTTCGGCAATGCCGCGATCGGCGCGAAACACGCGCTCGAGGCGCATGGGTTGTCCCGCGTTGCGGTGGTGGATTTCGATGTGCATCATGGCAACGGCACCCAGGACCTGCTGTGGAACGAGGCGCGCGCGCTGACCGTCACCAGCCAGCAGATGCCGCTTTGGCCGGGCACGGGCGATCCGTCCGAGCGGGGCGCGCATGACAACGTTCTGAACATCGCCTTGCCGCCGCGATCCGGGGGCGCCGAGATGCGGGCGGCTTACGAGGCTCAGGTTTTCCCGCGCCTGCGCGACTTCAAGCCCGATCTGATCCTCATTTCCGCCGGGTTCGATGCGCATCAGGACGACCCGCTGGCCGAATTGCAGTGGTCGACCGAGGATTTCCGCTGGCTGACGCAGCAGCTTTGCGCGCTGGCGGCAGAGCTGTGCCAGGGGCGCGTCGTCTCGACACTGGAAGGCGGGTATGATTTGACGTCACTTGCCGAAAGCGCGCGCGCGCATGTGGACGTATTGATGGAGGCCGCGTCATGAGCGAGACACCCGTGGAAGAGATGAGCTTCGAGGCGGCGATGGCCGAGCTTGAGAAGGTGGTGGGCCAGCTGGAACGCGGTGACGTGGCGCTTGAGGAATCGATTGCGCTTTACGAGCGCGGGGCCGCCCTGAAAAAGCGCTGCGAGGCCAAGCTGAACGAAGCGCAGGAAAAGGTCGCGGCGATTACGCTGGACGCCGATGGCCAACCGACCGGGACGACACCGGTCGATCCGCAGTAAGACGGCATGTTCGCCGACACCCTGCGCCGCGATGCCGATCGGATCGGTACCCATCTTGAAGATGTCCTTGGGGCGGCTGCCGATCTGCCAGTGATCGACGGCATGCGCTATGCGGTCGCCGGGGGCAAGCGCCTGCGCGGATTCCTGGTGATGGAAAGCGCACGGCTGTTCGACGTCCCGGAGGCGCAGGCGATCTGGCCCGCGGCGGCGATCGAGGCGATTCATGCCTACAGCCTCGTGCATGACGATCTGCCCTGCATGGACGATGACGACCTGCGCCGCGGCCTGCCCACGGTGCATCGCAAATGGGATGACGGAACGGCGGTCCTGGTGGGCGACGCGTTGCAGACGCTTGGGTTCGAACTGGTGCTCGACCCGGCGTGCCATGTGGATGCGGGCGTGAGGGCCGATCTGGCGCTGAGCCTTGCGCGCGCTTCGGGGCGCGGCGGGATGGTTCTGGGGCAGGCGCTTGACATGGCGGCGGAAACCGTCGGCGCGCCGCTGACCCTGAACGAGATCACCGAGTTGCAGGCCGGAAAGACCGGGGCGCTGATCGTCTGGTCGGCAGAGGCGGGCGCGCGGATGGCACAGGCCGACCCCGAGCCGCTCAGCCGGTATGCCAACGCGC
>NZ_JAIPUT010000170.1 GCF_020055635.1 Marivita sp.
GACCGCGCCCTGGGCGGCGTATCTGTTTTGTCTCGTGTTCACCGTGGTCTGTGCGATCGTGGCGCGGAACCTGACACGGGGGATGCAGGGGCGGCAATGGATGGCCATCCGGGACATGGACATCGCCGCCGAGATCATCGGGGTGAACCCGCTGAAGGCCAAGCTGAGCGCCTTTGCGGTGTCGGGCCAACGCTGCACCGCCGTCTCGCGCGTTCTGGTGTCACAAGACATCGCGCAGCGCACAATTGATGGGCTGGTCACACGCGCCCAAGCCGCGCGCGTCGGAGACGGGCTGGAAGACGGGATCACCATGGCTCCGCTGGTCAGCGCGGACCATCTGCAAAAGGTGTCGGGCTTTGTCGAGCGCGCACGCGCCGCCGGGGCAGACATCCGCACCGGTGGGGACATGCCGACCCGCAACACCGGCGGCTATTTTCACGCCCCCACCATCGTGACCGATGTGACACCGGACATGGAAATCGCCCGCGAAGAGGTTTTTGGCCCCGTACTGGCCGTGATCCCATACCAATCAACCGAACATGCGCTTGAGATTGCTAACGCGGTGGCGTTCGGCCTGACATCCTGCCTTTATTCGGAACGCGAACCGGTGATTGATACGTTCCTGAGCGACAGCCAGTCAGGGATGCTTCATGTGAATGGCGGCACCTTCCCGGAAGATCACGTTCCATTCGTCGGTGTAAAAGCCTCAGCTCTGGGTGTCGGTGGGTCTAACGGCGCGTCCACGCAGCATTTCTTCACCTCGGAACACATGGTCTATCGCAAAGCGCGGGTGTGACGCGGCTTTGGGCATGAAACAGACCACGCAACCCATTGGAGAACGGATCAGCCTGACAATTGATCCCAAGGACAACGTTGCCACCATTCTTGACAGCGCTGAGACCCTGACACGGGCTAGCGGAATTGAAATTTCACCCGCGATCCCCTTTGGTCACAAATTTGCGCTGATCCCAATCCAGCAAGGTGCGCAGATTATCAAATACGGCGTGGTCATCGGCACCGCCACAGCCAACATCGCCGCCGGAGAGCATGTCCATGTCCACAACATCGCCTGAGATCGGCACGGGCTATCTTCGCCACGATGGGCACATTGGCCTGCGCAATCATGTCGTTGCCCTTTCGACCGTCGCGCTTACTGATCGTGTCACTGAACGTGCAGTTGGCCGAGTTCCATCCGCCTTGCTTATTGCTCCGCGATGGGAACGTGGCGTGCGTGGACGTGATGCTAGCTTGCAGGATCACGCTCTTCGCGCAATCGCAACCCACCCAAATACAGGTGCACTTCTTGCCGTGACGCATGATCGCGGGGCCGCTGACGCTCTGAGGTCAGCGTTGGCCGACTGTGGACGCCCCTTCGAAGTTGTCACGCTTATGGGATCTGGGGGGTACGACGCAGCCATAGACGCAGCCGCTCGATCGCTTGAGCGCCTCACGGCACAAACACAGCAAACGCCACGCGCGCCGCTGTGCCTTGGTGATTTGACCGTTGCCTTGGAATGTGGCGGCTCCGACGCCTCTTCGGCTACCTGTGCCAATCCCGCCATAGGCCGATTTGTTGACGAGCTAATCGCTGCTGGCGGCACGGCAATCGTGTCTGAAACAGCTGAATTTATCGGCAGCGAACCGGTCATTCATGCGCAATCTGAAAGCCCCGCCATTGCCCAGGCGATCCTTGCCTGCATTGCGGCAGAAGAGGCCATGATGCGTGCTGACGGAACCGACTATCGCGGCGTCAATCCCACGCGCGAAAACATCGAAGCTGGCTTGTCCACGCTGATAGAAAAGACAATGGGAGCCGTGTGCAAGATCGGTACCAGCAAATTTGTGGGTTGCTTGGCGTTTGCTCAAAAACCAGAGAGGTCCGGCCTTTATTTCATGGATACCCCGTTCTTTAGCCCAGTGTCTTTGTCCGGGATGGTGCTATCCGGCGCACAGGTCACACTGTTCGCGATGGGCGTTTATAACCCCTCTGGAATGCCACTCGCTCCCACGATAAAAATCTGCGGAAATCCACAAACCCTGCGCGATTGGGGAGCAGAAATCGACGTTAATGTAGAAGGGCTGATTGGAGGAATAGTCACTCTGGACATGGCAGCGGTCGCAATTACTGACACACTCGCGGCTCTTTGCGCAGGCTCCATCACGCATGCAGAGCGACGTGGTGAAGGACAACTCATTTTACCACGGACAATGCCCGCATTATAATTTTGCCTTAGGCTTTCAGACACTTCAAGCGGCGCCCAGTCTTCTGCCAAATCGATGGATTTCAACAAAATTGACGTCAAGATTTTCATGCAGGTGCTTTTTGCAATGTGACCGTCCTCCTTCTTGGGTAATTGCCGACTCGTCTTGGTAGAACCCTTCAAGGGCAGCCATGTCCCTATTCCACTGCGACGCAAGAGCGACTACTCTTCTTGCATGTCATGGTCCTTTTCCATCGGTCACATTCTTGGCTCGGACCTCCGGGTCCATGCTACGTTCTTTCTGCTGCTCGCCTGGATTGGCACGGCCACATGGCTTGCCGAGGGTCCTGCGGCAGCCTTTGCCAATCTGGCCTTCGTTCTCGCGCTTTTTGCCTGTGTGGTTGCGCATGAGTTTGGCCATGCGCTGATGGCGCGCAGATACGGCGTCCGGACACCGGACATCACGCTGCTGCCGATCGGCGGCATGGCCCGGCTCGAGAAGATCCCGGAAAACCCTCGCGAG
>NZ_JAIPUT010000171.1 GCF_020055635.1 Marivita sp.
ACGCCAGATCAATGCGCTGAGGATCGTTTCGACGGTCTCGTTGCGCCTGTCGCAGGATTGCAGCGCTGTTTCGATCCGCCCAAGTGCAACAGGGTCATCCTCTTGCAGAAGGTCGTGAAGGGTTTCCGACATTATGGCAGTTTAGGACATTTAAACCGAAAAGGCCAATCCGGCACGGATTTGCAAAAAGCCGGGGGAGACGCCAGCCCTTTGCATTTCGTGGTGCAGGTGAGCGCGGAGGGCTCTGAGTGCAATGTCCGTTGAGTCCGATTTTACCGATGCTGCGTCGGCTACGAGCGGCAGGAAAGCGTAGTAAGCGCCTTTGCAAGCGGTTGGGTTCGAGCGCCTCCGGGCGTACGGCTGTGCCCCGCCCAATGGCGAGCCGCAGCCCCAGGCCACCCGCCGATTACGCGCGACGCGCGGCGCTCAACTTCCCGATAGGCCGTAGGCGTCGACGAACAGGGACGAAACATGTGGCCGGTCCCCCCTCGCCATCTCCGCGTCCAAAAAGATCGTCGCGAAGTGCCGGAAGAACGTTTCGTGTTGCCCTTCAGTTCGCTCCCGCATGTCAGACAGCATGTCCTGTGGGAGACCTTCTTCCAATAAACGGCGGGCCACGAAAATCCGGTCAGCATAGGCCGGATGGCCGATGATCCGGCTCTTCCCGCCCTCCCGGCCGTCGAGCGCGTTGCACACCCCCTCGACCATCCTGAAGACTCTCAGGACGAAATCTTGGTGGATGAAAGACCGCCCGAGGGACGTCTCTCGCGAGATCGGTTCCTCGTAGGAATTCGCCTCGGCGGCGATGCAGTAGGAATTCATCACGAGCGCAAGCAGATCCGCGTCAAGCTCGGCGAGCTGGAAGCGCGAGAAACGCGTGTCGACGACCATGCGAGGATCGGGGTCATTGCTGTCGAGGTGCCCGAGGCAAATGTGCGAGAGCTCATGCGCGGCGATGAACCTGAAGCCATGGCTGCGATACTGTGACGTCTGCCATAGAGACTCCTGCGGAAATCGGCCCTCGCGCGTCCGATAGGTCATGAGCTTCGTATTGCCGTAGATCACCCCCCGCAGCACGTCGCAGGCATCCGTGAACACCGGGTCGCCATCCGCGATTCGGGACGCCAGCAATTCTTGATTGTAGGCCCTCCTCCCCGAGGTCTCGCAACTCATCGCGAAGAGCCGCGCGAAGGCGCTCAAAAGATAGTACATCGTGATGTTGAAGAAGACGATTGGGGTCTGTGTGTCGGGCAGTAGCTCCACCGTCGCGTTGGCCTCCGCCACCGGCAGGCTCGCCACCGCGACGGTGCGATTGCTCGTTTGAAACACGGACGCATCCACGTCTGCAATGCGCGCCAGTTCCTCGCTGCCTTGCTCGCAGATGTTCCGGCACCACTGCAGGATGTTGTTCGCATAGACGTAGCTCTGCAGATATTCGTGCCGGGTAAACGGCGGATTTGCGACATAAGAAGTCATTGCCAGGACACCGCTTTCCAGCACCTCGGCCTTGCTCTGGAAGCCCTTCACGCGAAACGGCGCGATCAGCGACTGCGCCGCCAGTTGAAGAACAGACCGTCCGTAGCGCAACGTCGGGAGGTCGAGACCGGCGGCCTCGTAGGCTCGGCGCTGCGACCGCGCTATGTATTCCGCGATTTTCGGCTGGGAATCCCGGTTCACCGCTTCCCCTCCCCTGCTTGCGCCGCACGATCAGACGTCGATGGCCACGTATCGGTCTCCGCTTTGTTCGATTAGGGGCGCGGACGTGCCGTCGAACCGTCGCGCCTCTTTCAGCCGACTGATACTGTGGGCCACCTCGTCCGACCCGATTCCGAGAGCCGTGGCAATCTCGTCCACCGACGCGCCGACATTACCGTGTTTCTTGGCCTTGATCAGCACGACCGCGTCGCTGGCATCAAGAGCGATGTGCTTTTTCCGCGCCCGATAGCCAAGGTAGACGAGGGCGCCGGCGAAGGTCATAGGGTCCGGAAATCCCGCCAGAACCGCCGCCGCCGCCGCCGCGCTTTCTTTGAGCAGTTCTACGTCGTCGTCCTGGATCGCGTAATACTTTCTGTCGTCGGTGGGACTGCGGAATAGCGCATCCCGTGAGCTAACCTGCGTCCCGGCGCGCATCCGCTCTGCGACGCAGAGCACGGCGTCGGCGCGAAGCTCCTCGGGCAGTGGCTGCAGCGCCTCGTGAAGTCTAATTTCAATGTTCTCATTAGGCATTTCAAAAACCCAACCCGAATGCAGCCCGCTTCTCCGCGCCATTTTACCGCCGCGGGCTTCCTGTTCAAGGCCGCGCACGCGCCTACGCTCCCGCCGGTTCCACAACCACCTTGCGGGCGTATGGGAGCAAGACCGATGCCTATGCGACCTTCAAAGGGATGCTGGACGGCGGGTAACCCGCCAGACGATTTCGAAGCACTCACGAATGAGGCCATGGGGTCGGCGGAGCGGTTCCAGCGAAGTATCAAGGTCGCTCCGGCTCGCTGAAGGATGACATTGGAGAGGGCTCGAAGAGGGCCGTCTAGCGTGCATTTTTGTTGCGGCACCTACCAACCGTCGCCTGCAATCGCCAAGATGATCTCATCCTGATTGTCGCGCAGCACCCGGAAGGACTGCCCCAATCCGGTGGCTCACTCGATGAAGGCTAGGCTCCGAGGTTACGCAGCCTCCCACCATCGGAATGCCTCAGA
>NZ_JAIPUT010000172.1 GCF_020055635.1 Marivita sp.
GCGGAGGAGCGGCGAGCGTACATGAGGGACTACGTGCGGGAGTACCGTAAACAATCTGTAAACAAAAGTAAACAAACGTTAGCCGGGGTTAGCCGGGGTAAGCCGGGGTTAGCCCAAGCAGAAGCAGAAGCAGAAGCAGAAGCAGAAGATTTTGATAAATCAAAATCTAGGGCGTCTGGTTCGAAGATTGACCCACAGACCATTGCAGACCACTGGAACGCCCAGGAAGGCACGAAGCGTATCCACAAGCTGACTGCGGAGAGGCGCAAGAAGCTTGCGGTTCGTCTTCGCGATCCCGATTGGCCGTGGGAGGCAGCGATTGGCAAAATGCCGATCGCTCCTATTGGCGATTCGGGCTGGGTGCCAACGTTCGATTGGCTAATCAAAAACGAAAGCAACGCGGTAAAACTCGCAGAGGGCGCTTACGAGCCTGCACAGGCTTCGAAACCAAAAGGGCCCGCGGTATTGACTCGCGAGCAGCTAAAAACCTGGAATCCATACGAGGTGGTAGAGTGAACATACCGCGAGAGCTGCGAGAGCGTCGTCAATGGGTACAGTGGGCGTCTATTGAGCGTGGGGGCAAGGCGACCAAGGTGCCGAAACATCCGAGCGGCAGCATGGCTTCTTCGACCGATCCGACGACGTGGTCTGGTTTTTCCGAAGTTGGTGGGCAGATCGGTTTTGTTTTTTCGACCGAAGACCCGTATATCGGCATCGACCTGGACGGCTGCCGAAACATGGAAACCGGCAAGCTGGACGACTGGGCAAAAGAGATTGTTCTGAGGTGCGGCACCTATGGCGAGGTCTCGCCCTCTGGCAGCGGCGTCAAGCTGTTTGGAGTTACCGATGCGATATGGAACCACAAAAACAAGGTCGAGCTTCCTGGGGACGGCTACGGGCCTAAGAAGCCAGGAATCGAAATTTACGATTGCGGTCGATATTTTGCAGTCACTGGGCAGCGATTGCAGGGCATGGACGAGCTCATCGACGTGACGGGCGCCTTGGAGTGGCTGGTCGAAAAGTACGACATGAAGCAGCAGTTTGCTGTGATTGATGGCAGCGGTGTAACTTCGTGCATGTCGGTCGTCGATCGAGCGTCAAAGTATGTCGCAAAAATGGAGCCGGCTGTTAGCGGTAGCGGCGGTCACAACGCACTTTTTGCGGCTGCGTGTGCCTTGCTGCTTGGCTTCGAGTTGTCTGAGGGCGAAGCGTACAACGTGCTTGCTGCGGAGTTTAACCCAAGATGCAGCCCGCCGTGGTCAGAGCGTGATTTGCGATACAAGTGCAAGAGCGCTGCAAAACAACCTGGTCAGCGTGGATACCTTCGCGACGCGCAGCCGGAACAGTGGTCTAAGATTGTGGTCAGGACGCCACCGCAGGACATGGACGAACGCGAGCCACCGAAAGTCACGACCTTGCAATCTGCGTCTCTAGCCTACCTCGATTCGCTTGAGGCAGGCACTGAGGCTTTGCTACAAACAGGTATTCCAGAGCTCACTCGGTCGATTGGCGGCGGCTTTGCATGGGGCGAGATGGTGATTGTTGCGGCAAGGCCGTCTCACGGAAAGTCAGCGATCGGGTTGCAAATGGTTCACGCTTTTACCGAGGCAGGGCAGGGCGTGCTAGTGGTAAGCGAGGAAATGTCATCGCTGGCAATTGGCAAACGTACTATTCAATTTGCGGCTGACACACCAGAGGATGAGTGGCTTCGAGATGCTGACGACGTGCGAGCTCAAATTGAGTCGCATTTTGCTCATCGCGCTGAAGCGATCATTGCGGAATCATGCGGCACGGTTGAAAGAGTTGTCGAGCAGTTGGAAATTGCTGCTGACAGCGGAATAAAGATAGCTGTGATTGATTATGTGCAGCTTTTGCAGAGCAAGGGGCGAGACGAAACAGAGCGAGTGGCAAACGCAAGCAAGGCGTTGCGGCGGATTGCGACACAGCGAGGAATGATTCTGATTGTTTTGACACAGCTCAACCGTAACATCGAAAGTCGAAAAGAGTTCCGACCTTGCATGTCTGACTTAAAACAGTCTGGACAGCTTGAACAAGATGCGGATGTAATTATTTTTGGCGTCTGGCCGCACCGCATTAATTCCAGCACTCCTTCTGAGTTGTATCAACTGTTTGTCGGCAAAAACAGAAATCGGTCAATTGTGGAACCGGCGATCGAAGTGTCCTTTGACGGCGCTAGGCAAAAGCTAATGGCAAGGGCAATTGCTGCTGTGGATTTTAATACTGGCGAGTACGAACAATGGACGGACAATTACTGATGATAATGAGAGAGAACTGCAAGAAGTGCGGGTGCCTTAATGGTGTCGCAAGTTTTACCAACGGCCAGGACGTTGTTAGGTGCGAGGATTGTGACGCTTACTGTTACAACGCACCAAGAACAGAGACAGGAAAAAAACGGCGGTCAGTGTCGACGACCCACGCCGCAATTAGACCTAAGCAGCGTTCGAGAATTGTTGACAGAGCAAACGGAGCGTGCGAGCGGTGCCGGCAGTCGGGAGTGCCACTACATGTTGGGCACGTTGTCAGCGTCTTGGACGGACACAAAGCCGGTCTGACGGATCAGGTGATTAACAGCGACGAAAATTTGATTGCCGAATGTGAGCAGTGCAATTTGGGCGCAGGTTCGCGAGTTATGCCGCTGCGGGTCTATGTTGCGATCCTTATGGCAAGG
>NZ_JAIPUT010000080.1 GCF_020055635.1 Marivita sp.
GGCGCAGACCTTCGTAATCAACGGCCTTCAGCGCCTTGTCCCACGCGGCGTGATAATCGCCGCTGTCATATTCCCAGCCCAAAGCCGACTGGTACGGGAACTGCTCTTTCTTGATGAAGTTGATCCGGCGCAGTTCCGCCGCATCCATGTTGAGCTCGATCGCCAGAACCTCGATCATCCGTTCGATGAAATAGACCGCCTCGGTCACGCGGAACGAACAGCGATAGGACACGCCACCGGGTGCCTTGTTGGTATAGACGCCATCGACCGCGAGATACGC
The DNA here is from genome assembly GCF_020055635.1 of Marivita sp. GTDB lineage: Bacteria > Pseudomonadota > Alphaproteobacteria > Rhodobacterales > Rhodobacteraceae > Marivita. Next base: position 281 of record NZ_JAIPUT010000080.1, read on the forward strand.
GACGGGGATGTCATAAGACCCGGTGCAGATGTTCATGAAGCCCGCCGGAAACTTGGTCGGGTCGGCGCAGGCGTCGAAGCCGCCGTGATCTGCCGTCACATGGCAATGCAGGCCGGTGATCTTGCCCTCCTTGGTGGCGGCGATCTTGCCGGTCATCCAGTAGTCGCGGGCAAAGGCGGTGGACATCAGGTTTTCCATCCGGTCCTCGACCCATTTCACCGGCACACCGGTGACGATGGAGGCGACGATGGAACAGACATAGCCCGGATAGACACCCACCTTGTTGCCGAAGCCACCGCCGATATCGGGCGACACGACGCGGATGTTGTGCTCTTCGATCCCCGACAACAGCGAGGCGACCGTGCGCACCACATGCGGCGCCTGGAACGTGCCCCAAAGCGTCAGCTTGCCGTTGACCTTGTCCATCGACGCCACCGACCCGCAGGTTTCCAGCGGGCACGGATGGGTGCGGTGGTAATACATGGTCTCTTCGGCCACCACGTCGGCGTTTTCAAGCACCTGATTGGTGGTGGACTCGTCGCCCTGTTCCCATGTGAAGATGTGGTTGTGATGCTTGCGCGGCCCGTGTGCGCCATGGGTCTGGCCCGCCAGATCCTCGCGCAGGACCACGTCGGATTTCAGCGCCTCGAACGGATCGACGATGACCGGCAGTTCCTCGTATTCGACCTCGACCAGTTCCACCGCGTCGGCGGCGACATAGCGATCCTTCGCGACGACAAAGGCAACCTCCTGCCCCTGGAACAGCACCTTGCCATCGGCCAGCACCATCTGCTTGTCGCCCGCAAGCGTCGGCATCCAGTGCAGGTTCAGCGGGGCCAGATCCTCGGCGGTCAGAACGGCGACCACACCTGGCAGCGCCAGTGCCGCGTCCTTGTTGATCGACACGACGCGGGCATGGGCGTAGGGCGAGCGCACGAAATCCCCATGCAGCATCCCCGGCAGCTTGATGTCATCAACATAATTGCCCTTGCCCTGGGTAAAGCGCGCATCCTCGACGCGCTTGCGCGAGCAGCCAAGACCCTTGAGGTTGGCGGACCGGGCTTCGCGGTCTGGTGTCATGTCGTTCATTGCGCGGCCTCCTTGGAAGCGTTCAATTCATTCGCCGCAGCGAGGATGGATTTGACGATGTTCTGGTAGCCGGTGCAGCGGCAGATATTGCCCGCCATGCCAAAGCGCACCTCTTCCTCGGTCGGGGTCGGGTTTTCCTCGAGCAGCTTGCTGGCGCGCGTGATCATGCCCGGCGTGCAAAAGCCGCACTGAAGGCCGTGATGTTCCTTGAACGCCTCTTGCAGCACGTGCAGGCTGTCCGGCGTGCCCAGACCTTCGATCGTGGTGATCTCGGCCCCGTTCGCCTGAGCGACGAACATGGTGCAGGATTTCACCGACTTGCCGTTCAGCGTCACGGTGCAGGCCCCGCAATGCGAGGTTTCGCAGCCCACATGCGGCCCTGTGATGTTGAGGTTCTCGCGCAGCGCGTAGATCAGCAATTCGCGCGGTTCGGCCAGGAATTCCTTGTCCTCGCCGTTGACGGTCAGTTTGATGTGCATTTTCTGTGTCATGTCATCTGTCCCCTATGCGCGGTCCCAGGCGCGGGTGATCGCGCGTTTCAGGATCACGCCGGCCACGTGGCGCTTGAAGGCCACCGGCCCCCGGTTGTCTTCGGTCGGATCAATGTCGCCCAGCATCGCCTCGACAGAGGCTTTCAGCGCATCGGCGTTGCAGTCGGTACCGATCAGCGCATCGCAGGCAGTTTCGGACCAGACCGGCACGTCGCTCAGGTTGGTCATGGCGATGGAGGCCGACGCGACGGTGCCGCCGTCCTTGGTGATCGTGACAGCCGCTGCGGCGGTCGCATAATCGCCGATCTTGCGCTTCTGCTTTTCGTAGGCGTAACCCCCCTTGGGCGCGTCAAAGCTGACCGAGACCAGAACCTCGTCGTCTTCGCGTGTGGTCATGTAGGCCGCTTCGTAATAGTCCCGCGCCGCAACTGACCGCGCCCCGTCCGGGCCGACAAGATTGATCTGCGCATCAAGGCACTGCATCAGCCCCGGCATGTCGTTGCCCGGATCGCCATTGGCAACATTGCCCCCGACGGTCCCCATGTAGCGCACCTGCGGATCGGCGATCTGAAGCGCCGTTTCCCGCAGGATCGGTGCCACATTCGCCAGCGCCTGATGGTTGACCAACTCGTGTTGCGTGACCATCGCACCGAGAGTGACGCGTCGTCCGTCGATGGTGATGTCCTGCAAGCCGCCAATGTCCTGAAGGTCGATCAGGTGCGGAACCTCTGCCATCCGAAGCTTCATCATCGGAATGAGGCTGTGCCCCCCCGCCATGACGCGGGCATCATCCCCGTGTTTGGTCAAGATGGCGATAACATCGTCCATGTTCGTCGGCCGATGATATTCGAACGCCGCTGGTATCATTGCTGGTCCTCCCCTACCGAGCGCAGATTTATGTCGGCAAACGGTCGTATGCAGCCGTACGCAGCCGCATCAGAATTCCCTTGGAATGAGAGTGTTTGCGCACGAAATGCGAAAGGTTTTCACGAAATGCGAAACTCAGATGCCAAGCGTCTCGCGCACCAGCTTGAGCCGGGATCGACTCACGGGAACCTTTGAAAGATTTGCAGTCTCGAAGTGACACACGCCGTTGTCCTTGAGTCGCACGAACCCGGAGACATGATCCGGATTGATCAAATAGCTGCGATGCGTCTTGATGAACGGCCCCGGTGACAAACGTTTTTCCGCCTCGGTGATCGACCAGGCGCAAAAAAGCCGCTCGTCCTTCGTATAGACATGGGTGTAATGCCCCTCGGCCCGGATCACAGCCACTTGGGACGGATCGACAAACCGCGTCTGCCCTTCCTTCTGGTAGGGGATTTGCCGCTTGGTTGCCACTTTGGTGACGCTGGCCTCGGCCTCTGACGCGTCGGGCCCCGAAGCCGCCAGATCCGGTTTGGGAGGCGCGAGGAAAGTGACCCCGCTCAACAGGAAAGCCCCGCACAGCACAAAGCTCGTGAGCACGACACCGATGGCCATCGTCTCGTTGCTGATCAAAGGCCCGACCTCGTTCTGGGTATCGACGGCGACAAAGCTCGTCCCGGCAATCGCGGCGAAATGAACCGAGAACACGGCGAACCCGAAGATCAACGTGCCGATGACGATATTGCGTTGCGTCCGCCGACCATAAGCGACCGCGAAGGCTCCGACGCACAGCACACAGGAGGCAAGTGTCGCCAAGGCGATCCCCAGCGGTGTATAGACCGCCTTGCACAGCTGCATCGCCGACATGCCAAGATAGTGCATGGCCAGCACCCCCAGCCCGACGATCACGCCGGCAAGAATCAGCGTCTGCCGTGTCCGTTTCCAGAAATGCAGGATCAGCAAGGCGACTCCGACAACCAGGATCGCCACCAGCGCCGAGGCCAGCGTGACGACCGCGTCGTAGTAGAACAGGATCGGCAATTGCAGCCCGAGCATCGCCACGAAATGCATCGACCAGATGCCGCCGCCCAGCGAGATGGCGGAGAGGACGATCAGGATTTTCTGATAGGTCACGCTGCGAGTCGAAAGCCCGCGCGACAAGGACAACCCTGTGAAGCCCGCCATCATCGCCACCAGAAGCGAGGCCAGAACAAGCAGCGGGTCATGAGAGAAGTCGAGGACTTGCATGGAACATTATTATTCCCATGACCTGTAGCTCGCAAGCCGTCCTGATGTGCCAGACCGGCTTTGCCACCGGCATGCGGGTTGCGTTGGACAGCTTGGCAATCGGGACCGTGGATCGCCTTCCGAAAGGCCGGCGAGTCGGACGATACAGTCTCTAACTGGCCTGCTAGTCTCTGATCTTCCCCGAATCTCTACATGTGGGACTCGCCCGCCCGGCTCTCGGATTGCCAAAGGCGGTGGAACCGACACTCGAGATCGCAACCAGGCCCGGACGCTGCCAAACGCAAGACAAAGGTTTGAAGATATTTTTATCAATATAAATCAGATGCTTGGATGAATCGCCTCGTGAGAAACAGGGTCAGGAGCCACATCAGGACCCGCCTTGAATCTTCCGAGCCCATAAGAAAGCTTGCCAAACCGTGCTCCTCTTGCCTAAAAGAAACGATAAATAAAGCGCTGACGCAAAACAGCGTTACTGAGCAGAGGCAACGAGATGGACGCAATCCACATCAATCGGCGTATCCGTGAGAACGCCGAAAACCTGAGCAATGCGCTTGAGAGCCACATGCTCAAGGTGTTCGCCCCGGACGCACGCAAGGAGCTGCGTCGGTTCAATGCGGGCGAAGTGGCTGACCTTCTCAAGATATCGACCTCGTTCCTGCGCAAGCTCCATTTCGACGGCCGGATTCCGGATGTGCATACCACACCTGGCGGTCGCAGACACTACACTGCCGCCGACATCCAGTACGTGCGTGCAGCATTGGAACAGACCGCCAAGACCAAGGGCGCCTATCTGCGCGGTCGTCGTCCCGGCGACAAGCTGCAGGTTCTGTCCTTTCTCAACTTCAAGGGCGGCTCGGGCAAAACCACGTCCTCGGTGCACACGGCGCAACGGCTGGCGCTCAAGGGATACCGGGTGCTCTGTGTCGATATCGACCCGCAAGCGTCTCTGACAACGCTGTTCGGCTATCGGCCCGAGTATGATTTCCTCCATTCCGGCACGGTCTACGACGCCATTCGCTACGAAGACCCCCTGCCCTTGTCAGCCGTCATCCAGGAAACGTATTTCACCGGGATCGATCTCGCTCCCGGCGGGCTCTTGTTGCAGGAATTCGAACACGAAACGCCACAGGCCCTGCGCCACAACATCCAGCCTCCGTTCTTTTCGCGCATGGCCGCCGCCTTGCAAGAGGTCGAGGACCGCTATGACGTGGTGATCTTCGATTGCCCGCCACAGCTGGGGTATCTCACGATGTCGGCCCTTTGTGCCTCTACGGGGGTTCTGATCACCGTCATTCCGAACATGCTCGACATCGCGTCGATGTCGCAGTTCCTGCAAATGAGCGCCGATCTGCTGGACGTCGTGTCGAACGCGGGCGCCAGCATGGAATTCGATTTCCTGCGCTTTCTGATCAACCGCTACGAGGCCAATGATGGTCCGCAGCAACAGGTGGTGGCCTTCCTGCGGCAACTCTTCGGAGACGAAGTGATGGTCGCACCGGTGCTGAAATCCACGGCCATTTCCGATGCCGGATTGACGCATCAAACCGTCTACGAGGTCGACCGATCGCAGTTTCACCGCAACACCTATGACCGGGCGGTGGATTCACTGAATCTCGTGAACGATGAGATCGAGTTGCTGATGCAAAACGCATGGGGGCGCTGATGGCACGCAAGGGTATTCTGACGACGGGACCAACCGACACGAGCAACACTCCAAGGCGCCGCGCGCCCGACCCTGCCCCGCCCCGCGGTGCCGTCGGTGCGTTGCAAAGCTCCCTGACCAAGTTGCAGGAAAATGCGGTCCAGGACATCGCGGCGCATCTGATCGACGATGCCGGCATCGAGGACCGGCTGGCAATCGACCCCGACGCGCAGGCGCAGCTCAAGGAGAGCCTCCAGACCTATGGGCAACAGGTTCCCGTGCTGGTGCGTCCCAACGCCGACAAGCCAGGCCGCTACGAGATCGTCTATGGACGGCGGCGCCTGGCGGCGCTGCGCGACCTTGGCCAGCCGGTCAAGGCAATGGTCCGCAATCTGGATGACGAAGCCCTGGTGTTGGCGCAAGGCCAGGAAAACACCGCGCGGCAGGATCTGAGCTTCATCGAAAAGGCCAGTTTTGCCGCCCAGCTTCAGCAGGCGGATTACGACCGGCAAACCATCGCTGCGGCCTTGTCGATCGACCTTCCCATGGTCAGCCGCCTTCTCAAGGTCGGCACTGAATTTCCGCTCGAATTCCTCCGCCGGATCGGATCCGCGCCGGGGATCGGGCGCGACCGCTGGACCGCCTTGGTCAAACTCTTTACCGATGATCCCACGGGACGGCGCCGCGCCTATGAATTTTCGAACAGTGCAGAGTTCGCGACACTGGACTCGGATGCCCGGTTCGACAAGGTGTTCTCGCTAGCAGCAAACAAGCGCCGGCCGGCTGACAAGAGCGCGGCTGCGAAACCCCGAACGCTGCGCAGCGCGGATGGAACGGCAATCGCCGACATCCGCAGCACGCGGCGTGGTGTGACGCTCAATATCCCGGCGCGCGATGGCTTTGACGCGTGGATCGCGGAACACGCCGAGACCCTGATTTCCGACCTTCACGACCGCTGGCAAAAAGAGCGGTCGGAAGACTGAGGCACTGAAACCTGAAAAGGAGGCACGAGCAGCGACTAACAAAAGAAAAGCCCCCCAGGAGCATCCCGGAAGGCCCTTCTCAATCTTCGCACCTTTGAGTTAGCAACCGCGCTCCGATCTTGTCAACTCCATGTACGGCATGGGGGCAGGATTTTGTTGTCTTTCGTGAAATTTTTATGAGCTATGCGTTCCAGACACCCGTCGGGCGGCCGGTCGAGGCTTGCCTGACGGCTGACATGCCCGCAACAGGCCCCGACAAATGGCAACTTCTGTCTGCCCTGACAGACGCCGCCGATCGCTTTGGGCTGACCCATCGCGCGCTTTGCGTGCTGCGTGCCCTTCTGACGTTCCTGCCAGAGCGGCACATCCCCGATGGACCGCGCGCCATCGTCTTTCCGGCCAACCGCACCCTGTCGAACCGTCTTGGCGGCATGCCGGAAAGCACCCTGCGCCGTCATCTTGCACGCCTTGTCGAAGCCGGGATTGTCAGCCGTCACGACAGCCCGAACTGCAAGCGTTATGCGAAGCGCATCCAGGGCGGGATCGCTCTGGCCTTCGGGATCAGCCTTGCGCCCTTGCTCGACAAGGCCCGGACCATTCTGGAAGCCGCGGCCGAGGCGCAAGCCGAAGCCGAACGAGTTAACGTGCTGCGGGCGCGCGTGATTGCTCTGCGCCATGAACTGCGCACCCGCGACACCGCCGGCCAAACCGAAACCCTGTGCGAAGACATCCGGCGCGCCTTGCGTCGCAGGCTCGACGCAGCTGACCTCAACGCGTGCCTGGCGCGCCTGGAAAGCGCCCTTGATACCTGCCTGGACAGCGAAGCCGACACTGAAGAAACGCTCGAAATGAGCGCCAGCACCACGCAGGTTGAGCGGCACATACACGGGAAAAAAATAATAAACTCTGACTCTGAAGCGCCCCAGCTTCCAACGCCAGCGCCTCAGGACACGATTGCAATGAAAACGACGGCACGGAAATCGGATGAAAGCGGCGTAACGATTCAGGACGTGGTCGAAAACTGCCCAAGCTTCCAATGCTTCTTTCCTGAACCTGTCGGATGCTGGAGAGACCTCGACGATATTGCCAGCCGCCTGGTCCCAATGCTGGGCATAGACCGACCCGTCTTTGCGCAAGCCCGGAACGCGATGGGGCCCATACCGGCGATCATTGCTGTGTTGTACATCCATGAACGGCTGTCAGACATCAAAAACCCCGGCGCCTATCTGCGGCGATTGAGCCAATGCGCCTCAAGGCGGGGATTTGAAGTCACAAGTCTGCTTTTCAGCCGTAAAACTGGCAAATTGTCAGCTGACAATCCGTAATTGGCATTAAAAACAATGAGTTATTGTTTCAGTGTCGTCAAAGCCGTGCTGTTCGGGGATATGACCTTGCCCACCGTTCTGCGACCTTGGCGTGAGGATCGTCCGACTGGCAATCGACATGGCTTGGATGGCTCGGCCTCAAACCCGGCGCTACAGCCCCGCGGCCTTGGTCAGGTTTACCCGGAACCGATCACGCCGACGCTGATACCGGCGGGTCATCTCGGCCGAGGCATGCCCGAGCTGCTTCTGGACATAGCGCTCATCGACCTCGGCCGAAGAGGCAAGCCCGGCACGCAGGCTGTGGCCGGAAAAAAGCGCGAGGCGCTCTCTCTCGGGCAAGTCCGATCGGATGCCCGCGTCAAGCACACACCGCTTGATGAGCCGGGCGACATGTTTGTCGTTCAGCCGCGCCTCCAGCGCACGCTTGCCATCCCGCGAGGTGCCCACGAAGATCGGGCCAAAGTCGATCTTGCCGAAATGCAGCCATTGTTCGAGCGCATGCACGGGGCAGGACTGTTCGGACGATCCGCGCCCAATCTCGACCTCGCGCCAGCCGGTCTTGGCGTTCAGGGTGAGCACGGCGCCGTCGTCGAAGGTTTCGATCCAGCCGCCACTGTCGGGCGTGTCGTCCTTGTGAAGATCAAGGCTGACGATCTCGGACCGGCGCAGCCCGCCCGCATAGCCCAGAAGCAGGATCGCCCGATCGCGCAATCCGCGAAGGTCGAAGGGCAGGCTGGCCACCATGGCGAGAATGTCCTCAGCCAGAATTGCTTCCTTCTGAACCGGAGGCCGCGCATGCCTGCGTTTGATGCCCGCCAGAACTGTTGCGATATGCCGGTTCTTGCGATCGAGGGTAAAGCCTCGTTGCTGGTAGTTCCAGGCAAGACCGGAAAGCCGACGCTCGATGGTCGATACCGAAAGGGCAGGGGAGGCCTGCGCCCCGGACGCCAAATCGGCAAGGTACAGTCCGATCATCTCGGCCGAGGGCGGCAGGGGGTCAGCCCCTTTCATCCGGCACCAGCGTGCAAAATGCGACCAGTCCTTTGCATAGGCCTTCAGGGTGTTGTCCGACATGGAGGCCCGCGCATATCCGCGGGCGGTGTCCACCAGCCGATCAAGCGTTCCGGACCCCGCGACAGGAGAGGGCAGGGCGATCTCGTCTTGTTCTTGCGATGAGCGCGGCTTATACTCTTTTTTCATACGTATGCTCCAAGAGGATGACATGGGACGCGTCAAGGTGAACCTGACACTGGATGCCGAGGTGGCCCAGAGCGCGCGGTCGCTTGGCCTGAACATGTCGCGCCTTGCCGAGGCGGCGATTGTCCAAGCGGCCAAGGCCGAGCGCAATCGCGTCTGGCGCGAAGAAAACCAGGCGGCGATCGACGCCTATGCCAAAGAGGTTGCCGACGACGGGTTGCCACTCGCGCGCTTCCGAAGCTTCTGAGGCGAAGACTGAATGGCGCAATTCGATCTTCATCGCCTGAAAGACGGGCAACTCGTGGTGGACCTGCAAACCGATCTGATCGGCATCGAAGCTTCCCGGATCGTGGCACCCCTGCGCGACGCCGAACGCTATGCCGCGTTTCCGGGGCTGACCCCGCCGGTCGAGGTGGAGGGCGCAGCATGGATCGTCCGGGTTCAGGAACTTGCTGCCGTTCCCGGCCCCGAATTGCGCGACCCGATCGGCTCGCTTGCCGACCACCGCGATGCGTTGAAGCGGGCGCTGGATATCCTGAGCGACGGCGTCTGATCTCTCATCAGAGACCTGAAGCTCCCGAGGCTTGCGAATTGAAGTCGCGCCCGTCCCGGCCCCGGGCATCTTTACTGGCCCGACCGACGCCTCAGACCCGGGATGTGCAGCGTTTTTCAACTGTCGTTCTTGTTCCATTGGTGGACACTAATGTATTGATATCATTGTGTTCATGTTCTTGTTTCATTCCCGGATTATAGTTTCATTATCGGACATAAGACATCAATTCTCCGGGTTTGGCCATGGCGGATCGAGTAGACATCAACGCCGTCGATGATGCTGCGTGGGAACAGGCGGTCGCGCGGGAAGCTGTGATCCGCCGCCTCGCAAGCAAGGCGTCACCGAACCGTGCCGAATTCCTCAAGGCCTGCCGCGATCTTGGTCTCAAGCGCTCCCGCCTGTACGAGTTGATCTCAGCATACAAGGCGCGTCCGCTTGCCAGTTCCTTGATGGCGGCTCAGGTAGGGACACCGACCGGCAGCCGTCGGCTGCCTGACGAGGTCGAAGCGGTGATTTCGGGGGCGATCGAGGAGTTCTACAAGTCTCTCCAGAAGCCAAGCATCAACGCCCTGCAAAAGGAGGTGCGCAGGCGGTGCAGTCAGAGGGGTTTGCGTCCCCCGTGCTGGACCACGCTGCGGGACCGTGTGGCGGCGATAGATCCGGCGGAACTCACCGCGGCGCGTGAGGGCGCTAAGGCCTCTCGCCAGCGCCATCACCCGGTGCCAGGCAGCTATCAGGTCGAACGGGCCTATGAGGTGGTTCAGATCGACCACACGCTGGTGGATGTCATCGTCGTGGACCGGGTTCATCGGAAGCCTTTGCAACGGCCCTGGCTGACGCTCGCCATCGACGTCGCGAGCCGCATGGTGGCAGGGTTTTATCTGACGCTGGAGCCGCCATCAGCCTTGTCGGTGGCACTGGCCATTCAGCACTTGGTGCAGCCCAAATTCGACTGGCTGGAGAGCCTGGGAATCGACGCGGACTGGCCAGCAGAGGGATTGCCGGAGACCATTCACGTCGACAATGCCCAGGAATTCCGCTCAAAGGCGATGAAGCGGGGCGCCGAGGAGCACGGGATTTCGTTGCAGTACCGGCCGATAGGTGCGCCACATTACGGCGGTCACATTGAGCGGCTGATCGGCACAATGATGGGGGCGGTTCACCTGCTGCCGGGATCGACCTTCAGCAGCATCAAGGACCGCGGTGACTACGATTCCGTCGGCAAGTCGGCGATGACGCTCGACGAGCTGGAGCACTGGTTGGCGCTGGAAATCACCCGTTATCATGCTGAACGGCACCGTGCGCTCGGGATTCCGCCGGTTGCGGCCTGGAACGAGGCCTATGGGCGGCGCGAGGCACCGTTGCGCCGGCCTTACGATCCGGAGGGGTTCCGGATCGACTTTCTGCCGAGCACGGAACGCATGGTGCGCCGCGATGGCATCCATCTCTTTGGCCTGCGGTATTGGGACGATGTCCTGAGCCTCTGGGCGGGTCGGCAGGACCGGCAATTGCGGGTGTCCTACGATCCTCGTGACCTCTCCACAGTCTTTGTCCGGAGCCCTGAGGGTCAGCGCTATCCTGTGCGATTTGCGGACCTGCGCCATCCGTCGATCACCCTTGCGGAACATCGCCGTGCGCAGGCGATCTTGCGCGAGCGCGGGCGCGCGCTCGAGGATGAAGCCCTCATATTCGCGGTGATCGAGGAACAACGCGCCCTGGTTGATGCCGCCAGTATAAGGACACGGGAAGCCAGACGATTTTCCGAGAGACGGGACCGAGCGCTTGATGGGGTAGGGGCCTGCGAGATCGAGGATGCCGATCCGAGACCCGAGGAGAACGAAAACGTGCTCAGGAACCATCCGGGGTTCGACGTCGAGGAATGGTCGTGACTGAGGACAGCGCATTTGCACATCTCGATCCAGCCTACCGCCGGTTCGCGGCGCTGCCGGATGATGAGCGCATCGCCTGGATCCGGGCCGACCGCTGGATCGGTTTCGATCAGTCCGGGGCCGCTCTGGCACGTCTGGAAAACCTGCTGACCTATCCACCGCGTGACCGGATGCCATGCCTGCTGATCTATGGCGATACAGGCATGGGCAAAACCAAGATCGTCCGCAAGTTTGAACGCGACCACCCGCCGAAGTTCAGCCAGATCACCGGCGTTGACCATCGCCCGGTGATTGTCGCGCAAGTGCCATCCGAACCCATCGAGCGCGATCTTTACCGCGAACTTCTGGCCGCCATGGGCGCGCCTGCGATGACAGGCGGCACGCTCGTCCGCGAGAAGGATATTTGCCGGTCGTTGCTGCGCACCGTAGGGGCGAAGATGATCATTCTCGACGAGGTGAACGGAATGCTGGCCGGCACCTTCCGTCAGCAGCGGATTTTTCTCAATGCGATCCGGTTTCTGGCCAATGACCTGCGGATTCCACTGGTTTGTGCCGGAACGGACCTGGCTCGGCAGGCCCTGCTGACCGATGCACAACTGGCCGAGCGCTTCGAGGCGTTCCATCTCAAGCCCTGGCAGAACGATGCCGCCTTCGCCGGGCTCCTGAAAAGTTTCGAACGCATCCCGCCCTTGCGCGAGGCATCCGATCTGATCAGCGGGGAGGTTAGAGAACGGATTCACAAGCTGACCTCCGGTGTGACGGCGCGCATCTTCCGCCTGATCGAGACGGCGGCGGAAGATGCGGTTCGGTCGGGCAAGGAGCGCCTCGACGCGGATAGTTTTGGCGACAATCTGGTGCTGCCGCTGGTCTCGATGACCCAGACCGCTCGGCGGCGGGGCAAGCCCGTGCAACAACGGGTCGGGGCATGATGGTGTCGGCCCGACTGCCCGTCGCGCCGCGTCCGTTCATGGACGAACTGCTCTCGTCCTGGATGGCGCGGGTTGCCGCGCGCTACGGGTCGGAGGCTCTTGAGCTGGTGGTGTACCTGGCGGGGCAGGGGGGTAGGAACGCAGGCGCGCGGCAGCTTGACGATGTGGCGCCGGATATGGAGTTGCTCAGCCTTTGGGCTAAGGCCTGCAGGGTCGATCCGGAACTGCTTTGTCGCAGGTCACTGGCTTCCCGATATCCTGATCGGCCGCAGGATTGGTTTCTGACCGAGACAGTGCCGGTCTGTCTTGCCTGTTTCGATGCGGATGTCGCTGGCCGTCGAGATGCCTATCTGCGGGGGCATTGGCGATTGGCAGAGCAGGTGGTTTGCCCGCCGCACCGGACCATGCTCCTGGACCGCTGCCCCGCCTGTCTCGGCCGCCTAAGGCTTTCCTTTCGCATGCTGAATGGCCTGCTGCGCCCCTTCTGTCGCAAGTGCGATGCCATTCTGACCGGCGGGGGAGGGGAGACAGAGCACCCTTTGAAGGCGGATTTCGCCGGAGGCGTCCTCGATCTCCAAAGCCAGATCAGCCGGATCGTCAGAGGTAACCCAGGCCGTTTTGATCGTCTCGAGCATGCAATTCGCACTCTCTGGGCGCCACTTGATCGTGACGGTGCGGCCCGGCCCGTCCTCGCGCTCTGGTACGATGAACCGGGGTGGAATTGTCCCTACGAGGCCCGCGCGGCCGTCGGTCGGTCTGCGCCTCTTCAGCACCTATCAGTGAGCTGGCGGGCTCTGACGCTGGTGATCTTGCATGATCTCTTTGGAGCAGATCTGGAGCCTGGCGCGGTCCTGCCGGAGGCCGCTCTCGTCCTGTTCCGGCGTGCCGCTCCTTTGCCGTGGCTCACGGATGGGCGAGATCTACCCAACGGCAAAGGAAAGCGCACGATTGATGCTGGAGTGGAACGAATCCACAGATTGAGCAAGAGGCCCGTCCACCGGTTAAATGGAAATTTCGAGGGCGAGAGAGGCGATTTCGGCCGAATCCACCCATGAAACTAAAACGACACTAAACTCCTTTTCAGCATACCTCATGATGTCCGATAAGGCAAACTTATTGGACATGAGCCGGATCGGCAGGGTGAGGCGGTTTTTGTGCTGGTTTATGCCAGAAAGCGCCGCCTTGGGATGATGTTTCGGCATGACCTTCGCCCGTGTTCCCCTATCAGCGAGTCTGAGACATTACCCCGGATACCCGCCTGGGCCATCCATGCGCGGGCGCAAGCCATTGAAGAGGTTGCATTTTTTCGGGTGCGGCGCTCGAGCACCTGCGTGTTGTGATGGGACGCGAGGAGGTGCCCCAAGCGGTGTTGCGAGAGCGTCTGGATGTTCCGGACGCCGCCCGCCTATGCGCCCGCGATCCGCGCCCT
>NZ_JAIPUT010000173.1 GCF_020055635.1 Marivita sp.
TGCGCACTGGTTCTCCCGATCCCGTCTCACGACTGTTGCGCCAAACTGCTCCTTGCCCTCTTCCGCTCCGACGTCCTCGCGACCTACAGCGGGCTTATGCCGCCGCGGCCGGAGACTGGTAAACGCCACCGCGGGCCATCAGGGCCAGACGATGCGCGCCATCTTGTTCGCCAGCGCCACCCGCACCAGCATTGGCGGCTTGCGTGACAGCATCCCGCCCAGCCATGTGCCTGGCTGGGCCGCAGCATGGGTATGCCGTTTGATGATGACGCTATTGGCGCCAATGATCAGCAGGCGCCTGAGGGATCGCTCGCCCATCCTCGTCGTGGCCCCGAGCCGCTGTTTGCCGCCTGTCGAATGCTGGCGGGGCGTGAGCCCGAGCGTCACGCCGAAGGCGTGCTTCCAGCACGACGCCGCAAAATCCCGAGCCTTGCGGAAAGTCTCGGGCGGCGGCGCAAGGGTCGCGATGGCCGTCGCGATCAGCGGGCCGATACCGGGCACCGTCATCAAACGCCGCGCCAATTCGTTCTCCTTGGCGCGACGGGCGATCTCGGTATCGAGCTTGCCGATCTCTGCCTCCAACTGCGCCAGTGCCGCGACCAGAACCTTGAGCGTAGGAATGGCGTCGGCAGGCAGATCGCATTCCGGGTCTTCGACGATTGCAATCAGCTTCGCCGCGTTGGCCGCCCCTTGTGGCACGATCTGTCCGAACTCGCTCAAGTGCCCTCGAAGTGCATTGATGGCCTGGGTCCGCTGCCGGATCAGAAGCTCGCGCACGCGAAACACCATCGCCGCGCCCTGCGTCTCTTCACTCTTCACAGGCACGAAACGCATCGTCGGGCGCAGTGCGGCCTCGCAGATCGCCTCGGCATCGGCCGCATCGTTTTTCTGACGCTTCACGAAGGGCTTCACGTAGGCGGGCGGGATGAGCCGCACGTCGTGGCCGAGTTTCCCGATCTCGCGACCCCAGAAATGCGCACCGCCACAGGCTTCCATCGCGACGACGCAGGCTGGCAGCTGACCGAAAAACTCAAGGACCTTGACGTGACCCCTTGTTTTTCCTCCAGAGGTTGCTGGAATTCAGACCGAAGCGAAGGGACTGGATATGAAGCGAAGCAGGTTCAGCGAAGAGCAGATCATCGGCATCTTGCGGGAGAACGACGCCGGGGCGACAGTGGCCGAGCTGTGTCGCAAGCACGGGATGTCGTCGGCGACGTTCTACGCGTGGAAGGCGAAGTATGGCGGCATGGACGTGTCTGACGCGCGCCGTCTCAAGGCTTTGGAGCACGAGAACGCGAAGCTGAAACGGCTCTATGCGGACGCGATGCTCGACAATGCGGGGCTGAAGGATCTGCTGTCAAAAAAGTGGTGACGCCTGCCGGCAGGCGGGAAGCGGTCGCACATCTGAGGAGGAGCCTCGAGGTGAGTGAACGGCGGGCGTGTGCCATGATCGCCGTGGATCGGAGCTCGATCCGCTATCGCAGCAGGCGACCAGATGACGCGGACCTGCGGGCGCGGCTACGGAAGCTGGCCGATGAGCGGCGGCGGTTTGGATACCGCCGCCTGCACGTCCTGCTCCGCCAAGAGGGGCATATCGTGAACCGCAAGAAGACCCAGCGGCTCTACCGCGAGGAAGGGCTGACGGTTCGGCGACGCAAGTCCCGCCGACGGATTGCGGTGGCGCGAACACCGATCCCGCTGGCGACCGTCCCGAACAGCCGATGGTCCGTCGACTTCGTTCACGACCAGCTCGCCAACGGCCGACGGTTTCGGGTGTTGAACGTGATAGACGACGTGACGAAAGAATGCCTGGCCGCCATCCCGGATACCTCGATCTCGGGCAAGCGCGTGGTGCGCGAGATCAAGGCCATAATCGAACGGCGCGGTCGGCCCGGCGCAATCATCAGCGACAACGGAACGGAGTTCACGTCTGTTGCCGTGCTGGCCTTCACGAAGGAGTTGAAGCTCGACTGGCGCTACATCGCACCCGGCAAGCCAACCCAGAACGCCATGGCCGAAAGCTTCCAGGGCCGGATGCGAGACGAATGCCTCAACGAGCACCTGTTCTTCTCGATGGGTCATGCTCGCGCCGTGATCGCGGCGTGGCGAAAGGACTTCAACACCGCGCGTCCGCACTCGTCGCTCGGCTACGTCACTCCAGCCGCATATGCCGCGGCCTTGAAATCGCAATGGCCATCGCCGCTTCGCTCGATGAATGGCTCCGCGCCGATAGCCATTGCTCACGTCGCGCAAAAGCGCAAACCTCAACCCACGATTCCGGTCGCCGATGGATGAGCGACGGGGGTCACGTCACCTGGCGTACAATGCGCAGGATCGCTTCGCGCTGATCGTGTGGAAGCGTCTCGCGCCACCTGTCTCGGGCTGCTACCGGGTTCCTGATTACGGTATGATAGCCATCCCCCGAACTCTCGTGTGTGAGCGACGCCGACAGGAATCTTTCGACATCCACGTGCCATGGCACCCCGAGGCGGGTGAATAGCTCGCGGGCGATATGGATCGGCTGTTCGCAAAACTCGTCATAGACGACGAGGGTCACGTGATCGTGCCGCTCTGCCAGATCCTCCATAACCTGATTGTATACGGTCCATCTGAGCGCGATAATCTCCTCACGCGCAAAATCAGCCTCTGTGAGTGCCGTTGCCGGTT
>NZ_JAIPUT010000174.1 GCF_020055635.1 Marivita sp.
GATCCGTGATCTTGAGCGCCGGAATGACCGGCAGCGCGAGGAACGCCAGTTGCAGAAACGGCTCGTTCAGCGTGACGCCCAGACCCTTGGCGGCGCGGCGCAGGTCAACCAACCGGTCATGCACCTCTTCAAAGGGCTCAAGGCTCATCAACCCGGCAACGGGCAAGGCCAATTCTGCCAGCACCTCGCCCCCTGCCGCCACCACAAACCCGCCCTTGATCTCGGTCAGCCGGTTCGCGGCCAGCGCCATGTCGGCGTACTCCACACCGACGCAGGCGATGTTGTGGTGATCGTGACACACGGTCGAGGCGATTGCGCCACGCTGCAGGCCAAAACCACGCACAAACCCCGTGGCGATGTTGCCGTTCTTGCCATGCCGTTCAACCACCGCGATGCGAATGAGGTCACGGGAAGGATCGGGCAGCTTGTCGCCATCTTCGACCGCGATCACCTCGTGCAGGTGTTCGGTGATGATCTTGCCTTCGACAATGCCGATCACATCGGTCTCTTCCCGGTTCGCCTTGGCGCGGAAATCCTCGGGCGTCAGATGCGGAGCATGGACAGAGCCGCGACCGACCGGGTCAATTTTTGACCGATTGGTAAAATTCTTTGCCGTGGCCTCGACCCCGGCACAGAAAACCGCTTTCACGTCGCAGGCCTCGAGCGATCCAACCGCCACGATATCCGCCCGCTTGCCCGGCGCGATCAACCCGCGATCCTTGAGGCCAAACGCCTCGGCCCCCGACAGCGACGCGGCGCGATAGGCGGCCAGCACTGGCGTGCCAAGGGCGATCAGGGTGCGGATCATGTGATCCAGATGCCCCTCTTCCGCGATGTCCAGCGGATTGCGGTCATCGGTGCACAGGCACATGTAGGGCGCGGTGCGTTCGGTCAGCAGCGGTTGCAAAGCGTGCAGATCCTTTGACACCGACCCTTCGCGGATCAGCACACGCATGCCCTTTTGCAACTTCTCGCGCGCCTCTTCCGCCGTCGTCGCCTCGTGTTCCGTCGAAATCCCGGCGGCGATATAGGCGTTGAGATCCATGCCACGCAGCTGCGGGCAATGGCCGTCGATTTGGCCGCCCTCGAACAGCTGCAGTTTCTCCATCACCCGAGGATCGCGGTGGATCACACCGGGGTAGTTCATGAATTCGGCCAGCCCGATGCCGGACGGATGGTCCCGCAGTGGCGCCAGATCAGCGGCCAGCAGTTCCGCCCCGGCGGTTTCCATATGGGTCGAGGGCACGCAGGAGGACAGCTGCACGCGGATGTCCATGAGCGTGTGCGCGCTTGCCTCCTGGAAATACCGGATGCCGTCCGCGCCGATCACGTTGGCGATCTCGTGCGGGTCGCAGATCGCGGTGGTCACGCCATGGGGTGCCACGCAACGGTCGAATTCAAACGGCGTGACAAGCGAGCTTTCGATATGCAGATGCGTGTCGATGAAGCCGGGCACGAGGATCAGGCCGGTCATGTCTCTGACCTCTGCCCCATCATAACTGCCGCAGGTGCCGGCGATCATGCCGTCACAGATGGCGATGTCGCCTTCGAGCAGATCTCCGGTCACGAGGTCCAGCATGTGGGCGTTGCGCAGAACCATGTCGGCAGGGACATCCCCGCGCCCAACTGCGATGCGGTGTTCCAGTCGATCCCGGTCTTTCATGGTCCTGTCGCTCCTGCTGATACATGGCGAAGTTTAAGCAAAGCTTGACGGGACAACCAAGCCACCATTCGCGCCACCTTGTTTAGCGCTAACGACTCAGGGGGAAAATTTCCGGATTTTCACCCCTGACGGTTGGAGGGTTCGGGAAATCGGGCGTCAAGAACGGCATGCAACGGCATACCGGATCAATATGTCACACCCGGACGGAGAAGGGATCCGTGCCCTGCACACGCTCAGGTTACCGCAAACAGTTGAAAGAGGCGGGCAGCAAGTTGCGAACTATTTGAGCATGTTACGTTGCGTCCGGTAAATTTGTTTACCTTTTTTCCATTATTCTTGAAAATTCTTTACATCTAACTGTCTGATTTTTATTTGCTTATTTTATTATTTGCAGCTTTCACTATGATGACCCTCAGCTGCGATAACACGTCTGTGATCGCATTCTGAAACGCCCGAGGAGGATCGGGCGGAGCGAGGGAGATCAAAGCGATGAATGAGCAAACAACCGGTGCTGCGGACACAGCCGTCTATCCGCCATCCGCCGAAATGACCGCCACAGCCCATGTTGATTTGGCGCGGTATGAGGAGATGTATGCGCGGTCGGTGTCCGATCCCGAGGGGTTCTGGGCCGAAGCGGCGCAGCGGCTGGACTGGATGAAGGCCCCCACCCAGATCAAGGATGTCGATTTCACCCTGGGCCAGGTCAAGATCAACTGGTTCGCCGATGGCACGCTGAACGTGGCGGCGAACTGTGTCGACCGGCATCTGGCGACGCGCGGCGACCAGACCGCGATCATCTTCGAGCCGGACGATCCCAATGAACCGGCCAAGCACATCACCTACCGCGACCTGCATCGCAGCGTCTGCCGGATGGCCAACATCCTGGAATCGATGGGCGTGCGCAAGGGCGACCGCGTGGTGATCTACCTGCCGATGATCCCCGAAGCCGCCTATGCCATGCTGGCCTGCGCCCGCATCGGCGCGATCC
>NZ_JAIPUT010000175.1 GCF_020055635.1 Marivita sp.
GGAAGCCAAATCGTTCGCGCCGTTTTAAGACGAATTCGTAGTGATCATTAGCCTGTTCAAGTGAGTCAGTCATCCCAGTTAGCACGTTCAAATTCTTCGAAAGTGCTGCGAGACGCCGGATCTCTCTTACGTGCAGCGGGTTACGATGCATCCACTCCCTGAAAGCATCACGATCGGCGGGCGTAAGCTCTCCAGTTTCGAGCTGAGCAAGCCAGGCGCATGCATCTCCAGTGATATCGCGATTGGGGCCAATCTTCGTTCGTCTGTTCATTTGATATCCGTCTTAGGCTTATATGCAGAGCCAAAAAGACTTGGATCACGAGGGCACGAATTTTCGTCCTTCAGTTTCTGTTGGATGTAATCACTCACTCGTCTCAGGCCTGCAGCAACATGCTTTTCAATGGTGCTGGTTGAAATGTTCAGTTTGGCGGCGATTTCCTTGTGGCTGTAGCCATAGACCTTCTTCGCTACAAATACCCGCTGGCATTGGGGCGGCAAGGTCGCAACCGCTTCGGCAAAGATCAGCATTTGCTGACGGTCATCAAGGGCGTCCTCCGGCGATGGCTCGTCGGATCGGCATTCTTCGGGCGAAGAATCCTCAATGAAATCGATCACCAGTTGCGATTTTCTATCTAGCTTTTTCCGTACTATGTTGCGCGTAACTCCGAAAAGAAATGCCCGTGGATTATGAATCTCCTTGGTTTTCTCTGCCTCGAGCGCACGCAGGATCGTTTCCTGACAAATATCGTCAATATCATGCGCATTCGAAGTAAATCGACGCAAAAAGCCTTTTATAATCGACTCATTATCGCGAAATGCGACAAATACCTGCGAGATAGCCTCTGCTTTGATTGGCTTATTCATCTGACTCGCTAAGCGCTCCCCCTGCTGAGTCCATGATACTCCTTGGATCGCTAACCGCGCGATTCCATTACCTTTTACCTCGCCGTAGCCAAAATAGCGCCAATTTTCGTAATTCCTCCATGCCGGGCCATAGGAATGCCCGCAGGTCGTAATAAGCTAGTACCCTGACAGAAGAAAAACCGCCATCCGGATTCGGGGAGGACGCCACGGATTGCGCCATTCCGCGCACTTCCCAACATATCCGGCGTGCATTCGCCGCTCGGATGACGACGGCCCCAAGCTGTGCTGTTTGGATCTCGGCACTGTAGCTTCTGGATGCCACGGATCAGACATCACAGTCATCATTCAGCATACTAGCCCATCCATCCAGCAGTCGAATGCTCGCTGTTCTCGCTTACTTGTTCAGCCAGATATCCATCATCCGTGAACCGAGCGGTCTCGAAACCTGAGCCAACGGCGCACCTGAAAAACTCTGATCCAAATCGAACGCATGGGATTACTCGAGTATGAGGGCCGCAATGAGGCAGACGGCAAGCGGGAGTCGCCTGTCGATCGACAGGCGATGGCGACACCAGTATGCCCGCCCAAACACAGACTAGCCCGTTCGCCCAGTGGACGACGCATCCGCTTAAACAAGTGGCAGATACAAATCCCGCTTACCGCCCGCAATTGCATCTACGGTCAGCGATCCGATTCACGATTCTGGATTTTGGTTCGTTACTGAGAAACACCAACACCCGAACAACACTGGACGGAGAGCATTGGGATCGACCTTACCCTCGTGAACCCTCAACGCAAAACTATGCACCTGCTGCCATGGGGCAGGTGCCTCGCGCGAATGCCAACAGAACATGGCTACAGACCTATTGCCAGAGCAGGCTTGAACTCATTGACTCCACCTTGCAGGGATCCACTGATGGGGTCTACCACTATGGCAAGCGGTCGGCCAAAGTAGGTGGTCGAGAAAGTTTCTTCGCGTACATCCAGATGATGCCCTCGATTCCGCAATGACTCGGCGATCGCTGGATCGAGTCGAGAGTCCACCACAGTGGTCGCGTCTTCGCTGTGTACGCGCAATGTAGTCACCGCATCTTGCGCCTGCATGCCATGATCGATGACATTGATGATAGCGTGCAGTATCGATGAGATTACTCGCCGACCACCCGGCGAGCCAACGGTCATGAGTGGTTCGCCGTCGCGTAGCACGATCGCAGGGGCACCCGCCGTCAGGCCGCGCCGCCCAGGTGCAAGCGAGTTAATAGTGCCAGGGATGGGGTCGAACCACATGGTGCCGTTATTCAACACCACTCCTGTATCCTTCGCGACTACCGCAGACCCGAAATGCAAGCCCAGCGTGGACAAGAGGGAGACCATATTCCGGTCCTTATCCACCACGGTCAGATGTGTCGTCTGGCTATCCCCGCCATTCGCGGGAGAAAATGTGCGATCAGGTCTACGCGGCTCAAACAGCCAAGGATCGCCTGCGACGAGATCAAGCGACGCTTGATCTGCCCTTATCGCTCGACGGCGCGAATCAGCATAGGAGTCAGACAAGAGACCGTCGAGCGGTATTGGGACGCTATCGGCGTCACCAAGATATGCGAAACGGTCTGTAAAGGCGATCCGCTGTGCCTCCGCTATCAAGTGAAATTCGTCCGCCGAACCTTGGCCTAAGCCCTCAAGGTCAAAGCCCTCCAGCAACTTTAAAGCCTGCATAATCGTTGGGAAGCCAGTATTCTCTAGCCCGCCGATTACCTCATGGTCCCGGTAACTGCCAACGA
>NZ_JAIPUT010000177.1 GCF_020055635.1 Marivita sp.
TTCAAAAAAACTTCGCCGCCACGGTAAAGGCCGCCCTGCCGGAAGCGGCGCAAGGCAAGCCATTGGAGGTCTGGTTTCAAGATGAAGCCAGGGTCGGCCAGCAAGGCACGCTCACCCGGACCTGGGCAGAGCGCGGCACGCGCCCCCGTGCGCCCCGCGACACTCGTTACAAATCGGCCTATATCTTCGGGGCCGTTTGCCCGGGCCGTGGGGCGACCGCTGCACTTGTCATGCCCTTCGCCAATACCGAAGCCATGAACGCCCATCTGTCCGAGATCTCGAAGACCGTTGCATCGGGCGCTCACGCCATCCTGGTGATGGATGGTGCCGGCTGGCATGGTGCAAACGCGCTCTGCATCCCCGAAAACATCTCCATCGTGATGCTACCGCCCTACGCGCCAGAGTTGAACCCGGTCGAGAACATCTGGGCCTATCTTCGAGCAAACCGCCTCGCCATTTCCGTGTTCGATACCTACGACGACATCGTCACACGATGCTGCGAAGCATGGAACTTCTTTGCAAACGATCCCCAGCGTGTCCGTTCAATCAGTAACCGAGAATATGCAAGAACGGTTCTCTGATTGCGGCTTTGTCAAGCGGGATGGCGATCTGTCCGTTCGGGGTCATGGTTCTCTCCGAGGTCGCGCATTGCGCCTCATGATGGTGTTCGGTGGTGGATCGTCTCCAATGTCATTTGCGGGGTGAGCAAGCGAGCCTGCGCCCCAACCGTTTTTACGAGATCGATCTACCTCCGTCCCGTCGGGACTTCGCTTCCCGCCTTCTCAGCGGCGGAAATTCAGATCAGGCAGTGGCCTCCTTTGTCCAGTAATAGTCCGCGCCAGATTTCCAGATCGTCAGCATCAGGACTGCGATCTTGCGCGCTGTTGCGACTGCAGCCTTTCGGAACCCGCGTCGTCCGGCCAGTCTTACAGCCCAGCTCTTCAGTGGCGAGAAACGCTTCACCTGGCGGATCAAGCAGGACGCTGCCTCGAACAGCAGTCCGCGCATCGTCCCGTCTCCGCACTTCGACACCCGTCCCGACCAGTCCATTTGGCCAGACTGATGCCGCTTTGGTGTGAGCCCGAGGAACGCGCCGACATCAGTCACCCGGCTGAACCGGTCTGGATTATCGACCAGGGCAATGAAGCTGAGCGCATTCACTGGCCCGACGCCCGGAATGGTCATCAAACGGCGCGCGACGGGGTGGGCCTTGGCTTTTTTCTTCACGGCTTTGTCGAGATCATCAGCCGCCTGGCACAGAGTCGAATGGGCCGCGATGAAGCCATCAGCGATCGTGCGGAGGATCGGATCAGTCTCTCCAGCTGCTGCGAGTTGATCGCGGAACGCCTGTCTCTGTCGACCCTGACCAACCCCGGTCATGCGGATGCCGAAGGTTTTCAGGACGCCCCGGATGTGTCCCTCCAAGTCCTTGCGCAAACGGATCAGACGCTCGCGCGCGCCAATCAGGCTGCGGAGCCGATCAGCTTCTTCGCTACGGATATGGACCGGAGTAAACCAGTTGGTGCGTGCGAGCTGCGCCAAGCCTTCGGCATCGGCAGCATCCGATTTATTGAGCCGCGCCGACAGGCTCTTGTGCGCTTTGCGGGCATCAATGCATGTGGTGGGCAGGCCAAGCTTCGTCATCCCGCGCTGCAGCCAGATAGAAAGCATCCCGCTCTCATGCACGATCCGGTGTGGCGTGAGCGATCGGGTGCGAAACCAACCTGCCACGCCTTCCGGGTCCGCAGGACAAGTCCCGCGCGCGATGGTCTTGCCATCATCATCGACAACGCAGATCGAAATTTCTTTCAGTGACACATCCAAGCCAGCATAATGTTCCATAGGTCGTTCTCCTCACGGCTTATATCCATGAGGCCAACATACCGGACCTCGTTCGCCACTGGAGAGCGACCGCCGCAATCACACCATGTCAATTTATAGGTAAACGGTGTCTGGCCCCCACCTTTCTCTGCGCCATGAGTTCTGTGAAGCCTTCGCTGTTCTGGAACAGGGAAGGAGTTTCTCCATGGATGCTACATTGGAGTTTTTCCGGTCAGGCGGAGAGGACGACTCCGCCACAGGCCGGCGGCGGTGGCCTGACGATCTCAAGGCGTGCATTGTGGCGGAGACACTTGAGCCCGGGGCGACGGTTTGCGGGGTTGCTGGCAGGTATGGGCTTCGCGCCAACCGGATTTCAGAATGGCGACGTCTTGCGAAGGATGGCAAGCTGATCCTGCCAGCGGCGGCAGCGCCCTCCGGATTTGCGCCTCTGGTGCTATGCGATGAGGAGCCTTCAGCCCCCTCATCGGCTGGCACCGGTGGCGCACCTTTGATCGAGATCGTGGTTGGCACGGTCATGATCCGCTTGGATGCGGGCACGTCGGCGGCGAGGATCGCGGAGATTGTCCGGGCTGTGGGATCTCCGGCATGATGATGCCCTCGCACAAGGTGCGCATCCTGGTGGCGACCCAATCGGTCGATTTCCGCAAGGGCCACGACGGGCTGGCGTCGCTGGTTCAATCGGTGCTGCTGGAAGACCCTTTCACAGGCACGGTCTTCGTGTTTCGCGCCAAGCGGGCGGACCGGCTGAAGATCCTGTTCTGGGACGGGACCGGTTTGGTTATGGCCTACAA
>NZ_JAIPUT010000176.1 GCF_020055635.1 Marivita sp.
AACTTGGATGGGCCTATATTCGCCCACTTTTGCAGCGGAGGATGCGCTACATCACGACTTTCGCCGTTTTCTCGATGCCCTCGACGACCTGAACCCGGCCCAGATCGAAGACGCCCAGACGAAGATCCAGGATCTCCGGCGGAAGTCGGAGGCAATCTCGGAAATCGAAGCACGGACAAACCGGGAGCGCAAGTGCCCTTTCTGCGGCGACCCGCGGCGCCAGAAGTGGGGCCGCGCCCGGACCAAGATCCAGCGTTACCGATGCGGCGGCTGCCAGAAAACCTATTCAGGCCGAACCGGGAGCGCCATTGGCCGCATCCATCGTCCCGACCTGTTCATGGAGGCGCTGAGGGATATGTTGGGCAGCTCCGCTCCGCAATCGGTGCGCAAGCTCGCAAAGCAGCTCGACCTCAACAAATACACGGTCTGGCGCTGGCGGCTGGCAGGGTTGCTGCCGGCAGAGATTATCCGCGCATCTTAAACTTGGCGTCGCGGCAGAGGTCTGCTGGAGCTGGAAACGGTCTATTAGAAGCTGAGACCGACTATTGCTCAAATGTTCCGGTATACCGCGCGTCAAAGGAGGCGGCCGAACTGAATGACCGGATGAGGAAATGTCTGCTCGTCGACGGCATGTCCGTTCTCGCGTGTCAGCTCATAAGGCGGAGGGCCGCCGCTCGCAGCACCTCGGCCGATGCACGGAGTTCTGCGGCTTTGCCGAGGTAGTCTTCGTGCGCGTGCGTTCGACCTGCCGTATTGGCATCGCGCGCCATCCGTTCAGCAAGCACGGCACGTTCCTCCACGATCCGGAGAGCAACGCGCAAAGCCTCGTCGATTGAGCCCTCATGCTGATCCGCGAGCGCGTTGGCGGAGTAGGCGTGCCCGACCTGACAGCGGAACCGCAGCGGCGGCTGCTTGAGCTGCGACAGCGTGCCTCCGCAGTCCGGACAAGACAGCGGCGCGACGTCCGCGATCTCGGCTATGGTTTCTGTCCGGCAGGGGCGGCCAAGGGCGATTTCCACTTCCAGTTCGAGCTCCCTCCTACTGGCCGGCTCGGACCCTGGCGGTTCACGTGCCATCGCCGTGATCAGGTCGGGCAGGTCAGCCAGCGGGGCACGGTAGTCGACGTCGCTCGCCTCGAGCGCTCCGAGAGGCATGTCGGGCGCTTCCGCGTCTGCCGGGTTCTGCACGGCCGTCAGGCCGCCCATTTGCTTGATCGCTGCGAGCCCGGCGGCGCCGTCGTTCAGGTTGCCGGTCAGGACGAGTCCGATCGCGCTCGACCCGTAGCTGACGGCGACGGAGCGGAAGAGAGCGTCGATCGAGGGACGTGACATGTTCTCGCGCGGGCCACGGCCCAGCCGGATGACACCATCGATCACCAGCAGATGCCGATCAGCCGGCGCGACGTAGACGCGGCCCGCTTCGGCGGGCTCACCATCGACTGCGGTTGTCACGCTCAGCGACCCGGAGCTGTCAAGGATGTCGCCAAGAAGGTTGCGCCCATACGCCCCGACATGAACCACCACGAAGATAGCCGCAGGCACATCCTTTAGCAGGCGTGGAACGATCTGCTTCAATGCCGCAATCGACCCGGACGATCCCCCAATTGCGATCGCGCGCTCTTTGTGCATCTGCCCTCTCCGTAGTCAGTACCTCGCTGAGGCGGCGTCTTCTGAAACTGCCAACTGCGCCACATGACGGTCAACGCCTAAGGCGCATATTTGTGCCACGCATGAAGGTGCTGCACGCTGTTCCGAGCGGTCGCTTCTGGGGCGCTGGGTGGCCGCACATGGCCGGTAACAAACGCCAGCTCTGGACCAGAAACGCCAGTTTGGCGTCACCGAGCCGAACGTCCGCTCTGTCCGCATATCTAACCACCCGCTTATCCACGAGAAAAAGCAGCCAATAGGGCAATGACTGGATAAGACTTGATTGATGATCACCGAACTCAAGTCGATCCCGGACATCATGAACCCCATGCCTCGAGAGGTTGGCGACCGGAGCAGAGACGCCTGCGACCGTGCGGCGGCGGTGGAAAGAGTGAAGAAATCCGAAAGTGCGACGCCAATAGTGAATAAAATCGACAGACGGTGAAGGTTTTCGACGCGGGTGATCTTGCCAGTCGAGTGAGAAAAATCTAAGTATTAGCCCCAATAGTGAAGATTTTCGAGGCGTGGTGATGAATTTCTACGGACGTAAGCTTCCTGGACCGGGTCGGATTGCAGGATATGGCTGGCTGGTCAGTGAGCTCGGGCTGCGCGTGCCCATGCCGCGCCGCCTGTCTCTTGTATCCGATCACCACGAACGTCGATCCGATCCGGAATGGGAGGTATTCCGATCAGAGCAATGGCCGGGCGAGGTTGTGTTCGATCACCTGATGTTTGCCATCAAGAACGAAGGCATCGATCTGCGGATCCTGCATGAGGTCACCAAATTTGCGGACCCGTCTGAAATCTCCCGGGCCTTGGCGGGAGCGACCGGCCTCTTTGCGCGTCGGCTTTGGTTCTTCTGGGAGTGGCTGACGAACGAGAGACTGGACCTGCCCGATCTGGGGAAGGTGAAGTATGAGCCCGCGCTCGATCCGGACAACTATTTCGCCATTGAGCCCAGAGATCGATCAGCGCGCCACAAGATCA
>NZ_JAIPUT010000178.1 GCF_020055635.1 Marivita sp.
AAGAACCGGCCTGACGCACTCAACAAGTCATGCAAGAGATTCAACGTGGAACGCCGACCCTCGATGGTCGCGTGCGTATTCCGGGGTGATGCGCCCACCCGTACCGATTTAATGCGCCCACCCATTCCGATTTTATCCGCCCACTGATTCCGGGGTATTCGCCCACCCCTGTGACGTGCTGCTGCGAGGCAATCTGTAACCGGCTACCTTCCGCCTTTTTGGCACGAAGGAAGCCCGATGAAGAGATTGTCGATGCGGAAGATACGAGACGTTTTGCGGCTATCAGCTGAGGGCCTTTCGACCCGCCAAATTGCGGCGAGCCTTGCGATTGGTCGGACAACCCTCCGTGGTTACCTTGATCGCGCGCGTGACGTTGGGCTTGACTGGCCATTACCAGCTGACATGTCCGACACTGACCTTGAGCACCGTCTGTTCCACCGTGCTTATCAGAATACCCAACGGATCGAGGCGCAACCTGACTGGCCCTACATTCACCGCGAGCTGCGCCGCAAGGGCGTGACGTTGTCGCTGCTGTGGGAAGAGTACCGGGCCGACCATCCTGACGGATACGGCTATTCGCGGTTCTGCGAGTTGTACACACGCTGGGAAGGCAAGCTGTCGCCGGTGATGCGACAGCGTCATCCGGCGGGCGAGCGGCTGTTCGTCGACTACGCCGGCCATACGATTGATGTGATTGACCCCGAGACCGGGGAGGTGCGCACCGCACAGGTATTTGTCGCCGTTCTGGGGTCATCAAATTACACGTTTGTCGAGGCGACCTGGACGCAATCCCTGCCTGATTGGATCGTGAGCCATGTCCGTGCGCTGGATTTCTTCGGTGGGGTGCCCGCCCAGATCGTCTCTGACAATTTGAAGGCGGGTGTCACCAAGGCCTGTTTCTATGATCCTGTGATCAATCGAACCTACGCAGATATGGCCGCGCATTACGACACGGCCGTTGTCCCGGCCAGACCATATAAACCAAAGGACAAAGCGAAGGCAGAGGCCGGGGTGCTCTTGGCTGATCGCTGGATACTGGCACGGCTGCGTAACCGTCAGTTCTTCAGCCTTGCTGAGTTAAATGCCGCCATCCGCCCACTCCTTGTCCAGCTCAATGGCAAGATCTCCCGCCATCTGGGCGCCAGTCGTAGAAAGCTTTTTGATCAGCTGGACAAGCCGGCTCTGAAGCCGCTGCCGGTAGCCCCATACGTCTATGCTGAATGGAAGAAGTGCCGCGCCGGGCTCGATTACCACGTCGCCATCGACAAGCACTATTATTCCGTACCCCATCAGCTTCTGAAGAAAGAGCTGTGGGCGCGGATCACTGACCGCACCATCGAAGTCTTCCATGTCGGGCAACGTGTCGCCTCTCATGTGAGAACGTCCAGCAACGGCAAGCATTCGACACTGCGCGTCCACATGCCAGCGCATCACCAATTCCGAGATGACTGGACGCCAGAGCGCATCAAAGCACGTGCGGCCCGCGTTGGTCCGAACGTGGCCACCTTTGTCGAGGTCGTCATGCGGGATCGCAAGCACCCGGAACAGGGCTATCGCACCTGCCTTGGGGTGATCCGGTTGGGCGACAAGTTTGGACGCGACCGACTTGATGCGGCCTGTCGCCGTGCGCTTGAGATCAACGCCAGATCCTATTCATCACTCCTGTCCATTCTCAAGAACGGGCTGGAGAGCAGGCCCCGTACCCGCGCCACGGACGAGCCTGCCATCTCCCACCCCAACATCCGTGGCGCTGAGTACTTCCATTGAAAGGAACACAATGCTTGACCATCCAACCCTTCATCACCTCAAGGCCCTCAGGCTGGACGGCATGGCCGAAGCTTTTGCCGAACTGCAGCTGCAGGATAGAGCTGCCGATCTCAGCCACGCTGAATGGCTTGGCCTGCTCGTTGACCGTGAGGTCGCAAGCCGGGAAACAAAGCAGTTTGAGGCCCGAATGCGTACTGCCAGGCTGCGCCATGTTGGCGCCAGCCCGGAAGATGTCGATTACCGCGCACGCCGTGGCCTCGATAAAGCGCTGTTCCAAAGCCTGCTTACTGGCAGATGGATCACCGACAAGCGTAACCTGATCATCACTGGTCCATGTGGCGTCGGCAAAACCTGGCTTGGGTGCGCACTGGCTCAGGCGGCCTGTCGCAACGGCATAACTGTGGTCTACAAGCGGATGCCACGCCTCTTTGAAGAATTGGAGCTGTCCCATGGTGACGGACGCTTCCCCCGCTTGTTCCGTAGTATCACGAAGGCTCAGCTGCTGATCTTGGACGACTGGGGGCCGGACAGACTGACATCACCACAACGTCGCGATCTCATGGAAATTGTCGAAGAGCGTTAT
Source organism: Marivita sp. (assembly GCF_020055635.1). GTDB lineage: Bacteria > Pseudomonadota > Alphaproteobacteria > Rhodobacterales > Rhodobacteraceae > Marivita. The sequence goes on from NZ_JAIPUT010000178.1 coordinate 2,351, forward strand.
GGCCGCGGCTCGACGATGATCACCAGCCAACTGCCCGTCAAAGCCTGGCATGACGTCATCGGCGAACCCACCTTCGCAGATGCAATCCTCGATCGCATCGTTCACAACGCCTACCGCCTCGAACTTGAGGGCCAATCCATGCGCAAAACCATCACCAAAATGGATGACGAAACCTCGTAGGACTGCTAACCAAAACACGCTGCCTCACGGAAACGCGTCACAGGTGGGCGAATACCCCAGAACAGGTGGGCGCAT
>NZ_JAIPUT010000082.1 GCF_020055635.1 Marivita sp.
ACCCGTGTCTACATCGCCCATATCGAAGGCACGCCGATCGAAGAGATGGTCGCGACCGCCAAACGCCTGGCCGACGATGGCTTTCCCGTCATGCCGCATTTCCCGGCGCGCATCATCAAGGACAAGGCGACGCTGGCCGACTGGATCGCCCGCTACCAGGGCGAAGCCGGCGTCGATCAGGCGCTGCTGCTGGCCGGTGGCGTGGCCAAGCCGCACGGCGCGTTCGACAGCTCGATGCAGTTGATGGAGACCGGGCTGTTCGACAAGGCGGGCTTCAAGCGGCTGCATGTCGCCGGTCACCCCGAGGGCAACAAGGACATCGATCCCGAGGGCGGCAGGAAGAATGTCGAGGACGCGCTGCGCTGGAAACAGGCGTTTTCCGAACGGACCGACGCAAAGATGGCCTTGGCGACACAGTTCGCCTTCGATGCCGATCCGATCATCAAATGGGTCGACGACCTGGCCGCGGCCGGCGTCACCCTGCCGGTGCATATCGGCATAGCCGGACCTGCAAAACTGCAAACCCTGATCAAGTTCGCCATCGCCTGCGGTGTCGGCCCGTCGCTCAAGGTGTTGCAGAAACGCGCGATGGACGTGTCCAAGCTGCTGCTGCCCTACGAGCCGACCGACGTGCTGACCAAGCTGGCAGCGCACAAGGCGAAGAACCCGGAGTTCAACATCGAACAGGTGCATTTCTTCCCGCTGGGCGGGATCAAGACCAACGCCACCTGGGCGATCGAAAACGGCGGCGCCGCAACAACCCCCGCCGCTGTCGCAAGCTGATCCGCCAACATGCCAGCCTTGCTCTTCGATCTCGACGGCACCATGCTCCACTCGGACCCGATCCACGAGGCCGTGTTCGAGGAGCTGTGGGCGTCACGCGGCCTGCCGACGCCGAAAGGCTTCTATCTCGAACAGGTGCACGGGCGTCTGAACGTCGATATCTTCGCCGAACACCTGCCGGACGAACCCGACCCGCAGGCGCTCAGCGAATGGAAAGAGGCCCAGTTCCGCGACCGCTTGCCGACGCCCTATCCGGCAACGCCGGGACTGGCCGACCTGCTTGACCGGGCGCGGGATCGGGGCTGGCACGTGGCCGTCGTGACAAACGCGATGCGCCTCAATGCCGAAGCCATGCTTGGCGCCATCGGCCTGCGCGAACATTTCGAGGTGATCGTGATCGGCGAGGAATGCGCGCAGGGCAAACCACATCCCCTGCCCTACCGGATCGCCATGGACGCGCTGGGCCAGACACCGGAGCACTGCATCGCGTTCGAGGACAGCCCCTCGGGCATGCGCGCCGCGGCCGCGTCGGGCGCCTATGCCGTCGGCATCCGGTCGGGACTGGACGACAGCACGCTGCGCGCCGCCGGCGCAGATGTCACAATCGAAGATTTCACAGACCCCGCGCTGCCAGAGATCCTGGCCCGCCTTGAAGGAGTAGCTGCATGACCCGCACCATTGTCGAGTCCAAGACCAAAACCGCGATCATCGGATTCGACCAGCCATTCTGCGTCATTGGCGAACGGATCAACCCGACGGGCCGCAAGATCCTGAACGAGGAACTGGAACGCGGCGATTTCAGCCGTGTCGAAGCCGATGCGCTGGCGCAGGTCGCCGCAGGGGCGAACATCCTCGACATCAACTCGGGGGCGGTGTTTTCGAACAAGATGGCCGAAGATCCGCGCTATGCCGACAACAACTTCGTCGAACCGACCCTGATGCGCGAACTGGTCGAGCGGGTGCAGGCCATCACCGACTGCCCGCTCTGCATCGACAGTTCGGTGCCCGGCGCGCTGGAAAACGGCCTTGCCGCCGCCGAAGGCCGCCCGCTGCTGAACTCGGTGACCGGTGAGGAAGAGCGTCTGGAACTGGTGCTGCCGCTGGTCAAGAAATACAACGTGCCTGTCGTGGCGATCTCGAATGACGACACCGGGATCAGCGAAGACCCTGACGTGCGCTTTGCCGTGGCGAAAAAGATCGTCGAACGCGCGGCGGATTTCGGCATCCCGGCGCATGACATCGTGGTCGATCCGCTGGTCATGCCGATCGGTGCGATGGGGACGGCCGGACTTCAGGTCTTCACGCTGGTCCGCCGCCTGCGCGAGGAACTGGGCGTGAACACCACCTGCGGCGCGTCCAACATCAGCTTCGGCCTGCCCAATCGCCACGGCATCAACAACGCCTTCCTGCCGATGGCGATGGGCGCCGGCATGACATCCGCGATCATGAACCCGGTCGCCCTGCCGGTCGGTCCCACCAAGCTGGCCGAGAAAAAGGCCGAGGTGGCCGCTGCCGGGATCGTGCTGCCGGAGGATATCGACGACGAGACCTTCTGCATCCTGTTCGGCCTTGGCTCGACCAAGCCGAAACCCGGCAAGGAAATGGAAGCCATCCGCGCCGCCAACTTCCTGACCAACAACGATGACGGCGGCGGAGCCTGGATCGAGTTCAACAAGCAGCCGCCGAAAGCCGGTCACGAAGGCCGGGGCCGCGCAGGCCGCGTCGGAGGCCGTCGCCGCCGCGCCTGACGTCGGAGGGCCGCGCATACGTTCAGTCCGGATTGGGGGCTCTGCCCCCAAACCCCCGGGATATTTGGAAACCGGAGAAGACTAGAGCGCCACGCCTTTGCGTCCCGCAAGGTCGGTGAAATACTGCCACGCGACCCGGCCCGAGCGTGACCCGCGTGTGGCCTGCCACTCGATGGCCTCGGCGCGCAGCGTCGCGTCGTCGATCGTGACGCCGTAGGCGTCGCAATAGCCTCGGATCATGGCGAGGTAGTCGTCCTGATTGCACGGGTGGAAACCCAGCCACAGACCGAACCGGTCCGAGAGCGAGACCTTTTCCTCGACCGCCTCGGACGGGTTGATGCCGGAGGACCGCTCGTTCTCGATCATGTCGCGCGGCATCAGGTGACGGCGGTTCGACGTGGCATAGAACACCACGTTGTCGGGCCGCCCCTCGACGCCGCCATCCAGCACCGCCTTGAGCGATTTGTAATGCTGGTCGTCATGGCTGAAGCTGAGGTCATCGCAAAAGAGCAGGAACCGGTGGTCCGATGCGCGCAACAGGTTGAGAAGCCGCGCCACGCTGGGCAGGTCCTCGCGCTGCAATTCCACCAGCTTGACAGGCAGGTCTTCGGCGAGGATCGCCGCATGCACCGCCTTCACGAGGCTCGACTTGCCCATGCCCCGCGCGCCCCAAAGCAGCGCGTTGTTGGCAGGCAGGCCGCGCGCGAATTGCCGCGTGTTGGCCAGCAGCGTGTCGCGGCTGCGATCCACCCCGATCAGCAGATCGACGGCCACCCGGCTGACCTTGGGCACGGGTTGCAGGTGATCCGGGTCCACATGCCAGACAAAGGCATCGGCGGCGTCGAAATCCGGCGCCGCATAGGGCGCCGGGGCCAGCCGCTCGAGCGCGGCCGCGATCCGCTCCATCGGGTCGGTCACTTCTTCGCGTCCTCGTCGAATTCGCGCATCAGGGGATCGTCGTCCATGTCTTCGGCGGGATCGTCTTCGAACCAGAGCCCTTGGGCGCGCAGGTCCTTCTCGCGCTTCTTCTCGACCCGACGCACGAGGATGATCGACACCTCGTAAAGCCCGTAGACCACGGTGAACAGGATCAGCTGCGTCACCACATCGGGCGGCGTCACCAACGCGGCCAGCACCAGGATCGCCACCATCGCGTATTTGCGCACCGCGCCCAGACCGGCGGCCGAAACGAGACCCGCCTTGCCCATCAGCGTCAGCAGGACCGGCAACTGGAAACACAGGCCGAAGGCCATGATGAAGACAAGCGAGGTCTGAAGGCTTTCGTTGACCTTGCCGAAAAAGGTGATGCGCATCCCCTGGTCGGTGGTCGGCACCACCGCCGCCGCATCGACATCGACCGCCCCCGACAGCATGTTGGCAAAGATCGACGGCGCATCGGTGAAGCCCAGGAAGAACGCCATCGCCAGCGGCGTCACGATGAAATGCGCGAAACTCGCCCCCAGCATGAACATCACCGGCGACGCGATGATGAAGGGCAGGAAGGCGGATTTTTCCGACCGGTAGAGCCCCGGCGCGATGAAGCGCCACATCTGGTGCGCGATCACCGGGAACGCCAGCGCGAAGCCGAACACGAGACCGATGCGGAACAGCACGAAGAGATATTCCTGCGGGCTGGTATATTGCAGCGTCGGTGACGGATCACCAAGCGCGCGCAACGTGTCCTCGATCGGGACCAGCAGGAAGCGCAGCACGTGTTCCGCCAGGAAATCACCCTGGATCGGGATGAAGAGCACGCAGATGCCGGCGAACAGCGCCAGCACCGAGCGGATCAGACGCGTTCGCAATTCGGCCAGATGTTCGATCAGCGGCGCGCTGCTGTCCTCGATGTCGTCGTCGCGGGCACTCATGTCAGGCGTCCTTTTCCGGAGCGGCATCCGATTTCAGGGCCGCTTCCATCTCCTCGGCCTTTTTCTGCGCCTCTTCCGCTTCGCGTTTCTTGCGATCCGCGGCAGCCCGGGCGGCACTGGCCTCGATCTTTTTCTTGGCCTCCTGACGCTCGGCCGAGAGCTTGGACGTGTTGCTTCCGGTCTTGCTGTCGGTGTCGAGACTGGTCATCGACTTTGCCGCATCCTTGACACCATCCATCGCGCTGCCGACCGGGTTGGTGGCGGTCTTGAGCGATTTCTGCAAGTCCCGGACGCCGGACTCGTCGGCCGCGTCGTTCATCGCACGGCTGAACTCGCGCGCCATGCCACGGGCCTTGCCCATGAAAGTGCCCACTTTCCGAAAGAGCACGGGCAGATCCTTGGGGCCGACGACGATCAACGCCACGACCCCGATCACCAACAGCTCGGCAAAGCCAAGATCGAACATACGGGTTTAGACCTTGTCTTTCTCTTCCTCGGGCGTCACGTCCTTGGCGCTTTCGGATTTCTGTTCCTCAAGCTCGTTCTTGCCCTCGTCGACGCCTTTCTTGAAGGCGGTGATGCCCTTGCCCACTTCGCCCATCAGCGCCGAAATCTTGCCGCGGCCGAACAGCACCAGAACCACGACGGCGATGAGCAGAAGGCCCGGCAAACCGATATTTCCGATACCCATGAAGTTTCTCCTTACCGGCAGGCAGGTGCCTGCGTTGCATGTCACTGCGGTTATGTAATGACTCGCACCGCGAACCGAAAGCATGAAAACACGCCAATTCGGGGTCTGTGTGTCAAGAGCTTGTCAGTTGACAGCTTTTTGTCAGTATCAGACCAGCATCCAACCATGGCGAGGCAGGGAATCACATGAAACGCAGCGACCGGCTCTTCGTCCTCATGCAACGACTCAAGGACGGCAAGCTGCACACCGCCGAGGCGATGGCGCAGGATCTGGGCGTGTCGGTGCGCACCATCTACCGCGACATGGACACGCTCGCGTCCTCCGGGGTGCCGGTCGAGGGCGCGCGCGGCGCGGGCTATACCGCGCAGGCGATGATCACGCTGCCGCCACTGAACCTGACCCAGACCGAGCTCGAGGCGCTGCATGTGGGGCTGGCCGCCGTCGGCGCCGCCGAGACTGACGAGCTTGCCGCCGCCGCCCGCGCCCTTGCGGAAAAGATCGACGCAGTGCTGCCCGAAGACGTGGGCACCCCTGTCGCAACCTTCGGCTTTGCCACCTACCCCTTTGCCGAGGCCGCGCAGGGCTTTCGCCACATGCCCGCCTTCCGCAAGGCGATCCGTGCCCGGCAGAAACTGCGTGTCAAACTGGACCCCGAGGACCGGACCCATATCGTGCGGCCGCTGCACCTGGATTACTGGGGGCGCGTCTGGACCTGCGTGGTCTGGGACGAAACCGACGACACCTTCGCCACCTTCCGCATGGACCGCGTGACCGACCTGACGCCGCTGCCGGGGTTGTTCGTGGACGAGGCGGGAAAGCGGCTGAAGGATTTTCATGCCTTGCAGTCCTGAGCCGGTGGTGATGCACTTGCGCGGGCGCTGGACCCTGCGCCAAACGGGAGGACGACATGGGCATCCGCTTTTTTTCCGACAAGAACCGGCCAGTGCATCTGGGGCCGTTCCCGCTCGAACGCGCCGCACGCGGGCCGATGCCCGATCCCGCGACGATCCCGCCGCATCCCGGTCTGAGCTTCCTGCGTCCCGAGGACCCGGCCTCCATCGTCAACGCGATGGCCGATTATCAGGCGATGATGGACGCGATCCGCGACGGGTTCGTGAACAAGGCCCGATCCGCCTGCCCCGATGATATAACAGAGCGCGCCAACCACCTGAAAGCGTTCGGATATTTCTCTGACGCCACGATGGTTGGGATCGGCCCGTTGCTCCCGCAGGCGCACCTGCCAGAGCCGCGGCAGAACCCGGATATCGACCGTCTGTCCAATGATCTCAAGACCCGCCAGACCAAGACGCTCGCGTCGGGCATCGACATGATCATGGCCGATCTCAAGGAATCGATGGACGCGCCGCCCAGCACGATTGACGGCCATCACACCGCGCTGGTGTTCCTTTACGAGATCCCGCGCGACCCCAAACGTGGCGAGGCGGGAACCGAGTGGATCACCGACGCACAAGCCCACCGCGCGTGCCTGCGGGCGACAGAGACCGCCGTGGTGATCGCCAATTACATCCGCCTGCTGGGTTGGGACGCCAAGGCGCATACCGCGACCAGCACCGATGTCGACCTCAACATCTGTACGGTTGCGGCCGGTCTGGCGTACGGTTCAACCGGACGGTTGGTCAATCCGTGGCTCGGCGACCGGTTCGGCGTGGCGGTTGTAACGACCTCTTTCGACCTTGCCCATGACGCGCCCTTGTCCCCCGACCAGCCCAAATCGCTGACCCAGGGTCTGGCGTGGAAACTGGGCACCCAATCTGCCCGCTCCGGGCTCAACACCAACCCGTTCGACAGCCGCCGCTATGTCGATGGTCCGCACCCGTTCGAGACGCTCAAACGTGTTGACACGCCGACCACCTATATCGACGAGCCGAACGTCCCGCGCGTACCCAAACGCGCCGACCTGTTCGCCCGTGCGCAGTTCGGCGACATGGGCAAGAAACTGCAAGACGGCGCCAAGGGCGGGTATTATGCGCGCAAGGCGGCGCCGTCCTCGGCGCAGCGGCGGATGCTGGGGGCCTTTGTGTTATTGCAGGACGGACCACCCGAAAACGGCCCGCGTCCTGCAAATCTGCAAAGCAACGCCGAGGCGATCAAGGCCACCGCCTATTGGCTGGGGGTCGATGCGCTGGGGATCAGCCGTTGCCCGGACTGGACATGGTACAGCCACGACGCGCGCGGCGACCCCATCGATCCGCCGCACGATCAGGCGATCAGCATCATCATCGACCAGGGCTACGAGACGATGGACGGCGCATCCGGCGACGACTGGATCAGCGTGGCGCAATCCATGCGCGCCTACCTGCGCTTTTCGCTGCTGGGCGGGGTGCTGGCCAAGCAGATCCGCAACCTCGGCTATAGTGCAAAGGCGCATACCGTTCTGGATGGCGAGGTGCTGCAACCGCCGCTGTTGCTTCTGGCCGGTCTGGGCGAGGTCAGCCGCATTGGTGAGGTGATCCTGAACCCGTTCCTCGGACCGCGCCTCAAGTCCGGCGTCGTCACCACCGACATGCCGCTGGCGCATGACAAGCCCATCGATTTTGGTCTGCAAACATTCTGCGAGTCGTGCAACAAATGCGCGCGGGAATGTCCCTCGGGGGCGATCACCGCCGGGCCGAAGCGGATGTTCAACGGCTACGAGATCTGGAAATCCGACAGCCAGAAATGCGCCACCTACCGCATCACCACCGAAGGCGGCGCGATGTGCGGCCGCTGCATGAAGACCTGCCCGTGGAACCTCGAAGGGCTGTTTGCCGAAAAGCCGTTCCGCAAGGTGGCAATGACCCTGCCGCAGGCCGCGCCGCTTCTGGCCAGGCTGGACGATGCGGCGGGCCGCGGTGGACTGAACCCGGTCAAGAAATGGTGGTGGGATCTGGAGTTGCAGGAAAACGGCAGCTACGCGCCGACCCACCATCCGGTCAATGCGCGCGACCTGCAAAAGGACCTGAACCTGAAATACGAGGACCAGACGCTTGCCGTCTATCCCGCGCCGCTTGCGCCGCATCCCTACCCGTATCCCGACCCGATGGACCGCGAGGCGGGCATCGCCGCCTATACCGCGATGGTCAGCGCGGAGGAGCACAAGGCGCGACTGGCGCGCGGCGATACCTCGCACCTGCACCGACCCAAGGATGCCACGGAAAGCCCGGTTGTGCCGGTGATCGTGAGCAAGGTGGAAAAGATGTCACCTTCGGTGACGAAATACGAATTCCGCCATGTCGATGGGCATGACCTGCCGGAATGGAGCGCGGGAGGCCATCTCGATCTGGTGGTGGCACCGGAATTCCTGCGGCAATATTCGATGTCGGGAAATCCGGCGGATCGGTCGGTCTACCAGATCGGGGTGCTGCGCGAAGACAGCGGGCGTGGTGGATCGGCGCTTCTTCACCGCATCTTTGCGGAAGGCCGGCGCGTGTTCGTGTCGAAACCGATCAACCATTTCCCGCTGGTCGAAGACGCGAGTTTCACCTGGCTGATGGGCGGCGGCATCGGCGTCACGCCGATGATTGCCATGGCGCACCGCCTGCACGCGCTGGGGCGGCCCTTTGCGTTGCATTATTCGCTGAAAACCCGATCCGAGGCGGGGTATCTGGACGATCTGGCCGAGGTGCCCTGGGCCGACAAGGTGCAGATCCATGTCAGCGACGAAGGCACCCGCGCCGACCTGGAGGCGCTGTTGCCAGACTATTCAGACGGTCAGCACATCTACACCTGCGGACCCGACCTTTACATGAACGCCGTCATGGAAGCCGCTGAACGCAAAGGGTTTCCGGAAGAGTCCCGGCATCTTGAATATTTCGCGGTTCCCGAACTGCCGGACTACGAGAACCATCCCTTCACCCTGAAACTCTCTGACGGGCGCAGCTTTCCCGTGCCGGCGGACAAGACCGCCACCGACGTGCTGAATGAAAACGGGGTTACGGTGGATGTGAAATGTTCGGACGGGATCTGCGGTGTCTGCAAGGCGCGCGTCCTGAGCGGCGATGTCGAGCACCGGGATTTCGTGTTGTCCAAGGCGCAGCGCGAGGATCAGATCATCCTGTGCCAATCGCGGGCGAAAGACCCGGATGGCGAGATCACGATCGCCTTGTAAGCAGCCGATAACATGGGAGCTGTGTGAAGGTGATTCCGAAATCCGGGCAAAAAAAGGGGGCCGTAGTGGCCCCCCTTGAAGTTTCGCGCGTCAAGCTCCCAGTTTGTTCACCGCTCGGAATATTCTTGCCTGCGGCCTGGCGCGCGTCAGAGGCGGGCGCACCCGCCCCGTGACTGATTCACTTCTCAGCTACACCCGCTCGTGCCGCCGCAGGTGTTGCACTTCATGCAGGTGCCGTTGCGGACCAGCGTGTAGTTGCCGCAATCGCCGCAGGCTTCGCCTTCGTAGCCCTGCATCTTGGCGCGGGTCACGGCGGTCATGGCCGTTGTCGAGGTGCTGGTGGTCTGCGTTGCCACGGCCACGCCGCCGGTGTCCGGCACCAGACGGTTGAGTGCCGCCACCGCGTCGCTGCCGCCGCCGAAGGCCACGGCGCCGCCCTGACCGCCCTGAAGCACGATCAGTTCCTGCGGCAGCCGCTTGCGCAGATAGCCCGTCGAGCTGATCTGCTTGAGCACTTCGAGCGAGCGGGACGCTGCGGTTTCCGACAGTTCCTTGACGTTTGACACGCCCTCTTCCTCGCCGCGGCCCAGATCGTCGAAGCTGGCGCCTTCGGGTTTCACATGGGCCAGATCGGTGCGGTCGAGATAGCTGACCGCCAGTTCGCGGAAGATGTAGTCGAGGATCGAGGTCGCGTTCTTGATGCTGTCATTGCCCTGCACCATGCCCGCCGGTTCGAACTTGGTGAAGGTGAAGGCATCGACGAATTCCTCGAGCGGCACGCCGTACTGAAGACCAACCGACACCGCGATGGCGAAGTTGTTCATCATGGCGCGGAAGCCCGCCCCTTCCTTGTGCATGTCGATGAAGATCTCGCCAAGCGAGCCGTCTTCGTATTCGCCGGTGCGCAGGTAGACCTTGTGACCGCCGACAACCGCCTTCTGGGTATAGCCCTTGCGCCGTTCCGGCATCTTCTCGCGGTGCGATTTCTGGATTTCCTTGATGACCACCTTTTCGACGATCTTCTCGGCCAGCACCTGGGCCTTTTCGGGGATCGAGCCGCTTTCGAGGATCTCGGCTGCCTCTTCGTCATCCTCGACCAGCGCCGCCGCCAAGGGCTGCGACAGCTTGGAGCCGTCACGATACAGCGCGTTGGCCTTGGTGCCGAGCGACCAGCTCAGTTCATAGGCGTTCTGGCAGTCTTCGATGGTGGCGTCGTTCGGCATGTTGATCGTCTTGGAGATCGCGCCCGAGATGAACGACTGTGCCGCCGCCATCATGGTGATGTGGCTGTTGACCGACAGGTAGCGCTTGCCCTTCTTGCCGCAGGCATTGGCGCAATCGAAGACCGGGTAATGTTCGACCTTCAGGTGCGGTGCGCCTTCCAGCGTCATCGTTCCGCAGACATGGTCGTTCGCGGCATCGATGTCTGCCTTGCTGTAGCCAAGGTGGCGCAGCAGATCGAATGTCGGGTCGTTCAGCTTGTCCGCCGGGATGCCCAGCACTTCGCGGCAGAATTCCTCGCCCAGCGTCCACTGGTTGAAGACGAAGCGGATGTCGAAGGCCGCGGCCAGCGACTTGTCGATTTTGTCGAGCTGCGCCGGACCGAACCCGTGACCGGCCAGCGAAGTGTGGTTGATGCCGGGCGCGTTGCCGATGGAGCCGTGGCCCACCGCGTAGGCGACGATTTCCTCGATCTGCGCAGAGCCGTAACCCAGCTTTTCAAGCGCTGCCGGCACCGACTGGTTGATGATCTTGAAATACCCGCCACCGGCGAGTTTCTTGAACTTCACCAGCGCGAAATCCGGCTCGATGCCCGTGGTGTCGCAATCCATCACAAGACCGATGGTGCCGGTGGGCGCGATCACGGTGGATTGCGCGTTGCGGTAGCCGTGCTTTTCACCAAGGCGCAGCGCCTCGTCCCAGCTGGCCATCGCCAGGTCGACCAGACGGCTGTCCGGGCAGTTGGCGTGATCGAGTGCCACAGGCTTGACCGACAGCGCCTCGTAGCCATCCGTCGCACCGTAAGCGGCGTTGCGGTGGTTGCGGATGACGCGCAGCATGTGGTCCGCGTTCTTGGCGTAGCCGGGGAACGGGCCCAGCTCTCCGGCGATCTCGGCCGAGGTGGCGTAGGACACGCCGGTCATGATCGCGGTCAGCGCGCCGCAAAGTGCCCGGCCTTCGTCGCTGTCATAGCTGAAGCCGAGGTTCATCAGCAGGCCGCCGATATTGGCATAGCCCAGACCCAGCGTGCGGAAGTCATAGGAGCGCTGCGCGATTTCCTTGGACGGGAACTGCGCCATCATCACCGAGATTTCCAGCGTCAGCGTCCACAGGCGGGTCGCATGCATGTAGTCCTCGGACTGGAACTCGCCATCCTTGAGGAAGGTCAGCAGGTTCATCGACGCGAGGTTGCAGGCCGTGTCGTCCAGGAACATGTATTCCGAACAGGGGTTCGAGCCGCGAATCTCGCCATCCGCCGGGCAGGTGTGCCATTCGTTGACGGTGGTGTGGAACTGGATGCCCGGATCGGCACAGGCCCAGGCCGCGTGGCCCACGTCTTCCCACAGGTCGCGCGCCTTGATCGTCTTGGCGACGCTGCCATCGGTGCGGCGGATCAGTTCCCAGTCGGCGTCATCCTTGACTGCCTTGAGGAACGCGTTGGTCACGCGGATCGAGTTGTTCGAGTTCTGGCCCGACACGGAGGCATAGGCCTCGGAATCCCAGTCGGTGTCGTAGGTCGGGAATTCGATGCTGCTATAGCCCTGCCGGGCGTAATCCAGCACGCGCTTGATGTAGGTTTCGGGGATCATCACACCCTTGGCGGCGCGGATCGCCGATTTCAGGCCCGCGTTTGCCTTTGGATCATAGGCATCCTCGACACCGCCATCCCAGAGGCGGATCGCCTCGAAGATGCCGTTGAGCATCTTCTCGTGCATCTTGGATCCGGCGACGATGGAGGCAACCTTTTGCTCTTCCTTCACCTTCCAGTTGATGAATTCCTCAATGTCGGGATGGTCCGCGTCGCAGATGACCATTTTTGCGGCACGGCGGGTGGTGCCGCCGGATTTGATCGCACCCGCAGCCCGGTCGCCGATTTTCAGGAAGCCCATCAGACCAGAGGACTTGCCTCCGCCTGACAGGGCTTCCCCTTCGGCGCGAAGGGAGGAGAAATTCGTGCCGGTGCCGGATCCGTATTTGAAGAGACGCGCCTCACGGACCCACAGATCCATGATGCCACCTTCGTTGACCAGATCGTCGCTCACCGATTGGATAAAGCAGGCGTGCGGCTGCGGATGCTCATAAGCTGTCTTGGATTTGACGAGTTTGCCGGTTTTGTAATCGACATAAAAATGGCCCTGCGACGGTCCGTCGATTCCATAGGCCCAGTGCAGGCCGGTGTTGAACCACTGCGGGCTGTTCGGGGCCGCCGTCTGGGTCGCCAGCATGTAGCGCATCTCGTCATAGTAAGCGCGGGCATCCTCCTCGGTTGAGAAATAGCCTCCCTTCCAGCCCCAATAGGCCCAGGCGCCAGCGAGCCGGTCAAAGACCTGCCGCGCGCTCGTCTCGCCTGTGCGCTCTGTGTCTTTGGACGCGGGCACGGAGCGCCAGAGGAACTCAGGCACGCCTTCTTCGCGGACGCGCTTCAGCTCGACCGGGACGCCGGCCTTGCGAAAATATTTCTGTGCGATCACGTCGCTGGCAACCTGGCTCCAGCTTGCCGGCACTTCGAGGTTATCCAGCGCAAAGACAGTGGTGCCATCCGGGTTGCGGATCTCCGACCGTGTCGTGACGAATGCGATCTCCGCGTAAGCGTCCTGACCTGCCTTGGTGAATCTTCTCTCGATCTTCATCGCTACTGCCCCTATGTCCCGTTTCTTTCGCGTCAGCGCCTTGGCAGGAAACAAGACCCCACGATCCGCGGTTGCCGCGCGGCCCAAGGGAGACCCCTTGTCGATGTGGTTTTCTATGTTTGTCCGTCCCTTGCCTGCGTCCACTATATCTAGTGGTTAGCGGCGCCGACCTACACTAAATGCCGTCTGACGGGCAGAGTCGTCAACGGGTTTTTTACCAGTTTCACATATATTTTGTGTTGACTGCACGGCGACCTACTAGGGGCTGTAGATCCCCGGCGATTCAGTCCCAAAACGTTAACCATTCTGTCCGCAGGCCAATGCGCGGAAAATGCA
>NZ_JAIPUT010000179.1 GCF_020055635.1 Marivita sp.
CAAATGCGGCGGGAAGGGTTTGACGTTGCGCGCTGCACTGTTGCACGGCTGATGAACGATACTGGGATCGAAGGTGTCGTGCGTGGCAAGAGGCCAACAGACAACGATTCCAGACAAGGCGCTGCCGTGCCTATTGGACAAGGTGAACCGCCAGTTCCGGGGACCGGGCACCAAACGTGCTCTGGGCGATGGACATCACTCGGAGTAATTGATTCCCGCGCTCTCCGACGGCTCCATGGGCCGATCGAAAAGGAGAGTGGATATGAAGCAGAGATATTATGTTGGTCTGGACGTTTCGAGGGATGTGACGGCCATTTGCGTTCGATGCGCGAATGGCGTCGTGGAGCGCAGATGCGAGACGGTCACGGAGCCTGAAGCGATCTGCGCGGCGCTTGTCGATCTGCGCGACGGGCTGGAGCGCGTGGTTCTGGAGACCGGACGGATGGCGAACTGGCTGCATGGTGAGCTGACCCGTCGCGGCCTTCCAGCGATCTGTGTGGACGCTCGCCAAGCGCATGCTGTTCTCAGCCAGATGCACAACAAGACGGATGCCAACGACGCGGCGATGCTCTCGGATCTGGCGCGGACGGGCTTCTACCGGAAGGTCGAGGTCAAAAGCCGGGATGGCCAAGAGCGCCGCGCGCTGCTGGCCGCCCGCGATGCCGCAATCGGGGCGCGGCGCAACGCAGAGAACACGATCCGGGGCCTTCTCGCCAGCTTTGGGCTCCGCGTGCCGGGTCGACCCCGAACCTATGAAGCTCGCATCCGTGCCGTGCTCGAAGGTCAGGATGCGCTTGCGCCCATCATCTTGCCGCTTCTGGCGATCCGTACCGAGGCGCTGCGCCAAGCGGCGGCGCTGACCAAGGAACTGGTTCGGCAAGTGAAGTCCTCAGACGCCTGCCGAAGGCTGATGACGGTCCCTGGAGTAGGCACGGTCACGGCGGCGACGTTCGTTGCGACGATCGACGCGCCAGGTCGGTTCACCAAGTCGCGCTCGGTAGGCGCCTACGCCGGCCTGACCTCCCGCCGACATCAATCCGGGGCTGTCGACTACGGCGGTCGCATCTCGAAGCGCGGGGACCGGCTCTTGCGGACGATGCTGTATGAGGCGGCAAATTCTCTTCTGTGCCGTGTAAAGCCGGGGCGGGGCCAAGCGCTCAAGGACTGGGCCATGGCCGTCAAACGTAGAACCAGCCACAAGAAGGCCGTCGTCGCACTCGCGCGCAAACTCGCCGTAATGATGCACGCGATCTGGGTCAGCGGTGGTGTATTCGAGGAGCGGGAGGCATGATCATGATCGCGATCCGATAAGGCAGGGCTCACAACCCCGCCCGCGAAGTTGCCACGTCGGCAGACAGTGGCAGGCGGTGGGATGATCCCGTGCGATCTACATGCGGCCCAATGGGACCGCGCATTTCACCTTCGGGACACCCAAAGCCTTGAACGCCGAGATGAAGCGCCCGATCAGGCGACTTCGGAAAGAACCTTGCAGGCTGTCGACGAAAATCGCAAACTACCCGAGCGCGGGAGATCAATTAAAGAACCTACATCCCGATGCGGCGGGGGTTTCTCTACCTGGCGGCCGTCATGGACTGGTACAGTCGCAAGGTCCTGAGCTGGAGGCTGTCGAACACCATGGATGCCGGGTTCTGCCCCTCTCGGCAGATTTGCCTGGCAAATCGCCTGCCGGGCAATGGTGCGAGGCATTGAAAGACGCCTTGGCCCGATACGGACCGCCGGAGATATTCAACTCCGATCAAGGGTCGCAATTCACCAGCACCGATTTCACCGAAGTCCTGCTCGACGCCAAGGTCAAGATTTCCATGGATGGGCGTGGCCGTTGGCCCCCCTCTCATCGTTTGCAAGCAAACGACTGCCGGGCAACGGACAACCGAATGATCGAACGGCTCTGGCGGTCACTGAAATACGAATGCGTCTACCTGAACGCCTTCGAGACCGGCTCAGAAACGAGGGGCGGGATCGGCGACTGGATCAGCTATTACAATGAAAAACGCCCGCACTCATCGCATGGTCTGCTGACCCCGGCAGAGGCCTATGATACTCAAGACACGAACCTGAAAGCCGCCGCCTGACATGAAACCAATGCTATAGCTTATTGCGGCAGAAAGCTGGTCGAAAAACCAAGACCACCTCTAGAAAGGTTCCAGACGTGCCATCTGCAGGTCCGTCAGCCAGAATAGATCACTCATGTCACCGCTCCGTTTTCGAAGCGGTGAATCATGCGGTGCGATGGAAATCAATGCATCCTGACCCTAGGCGGCGTCCAAAACCATCCCGATGAATAATGCGGGATCAAATCTGGTGTAAGTCAAATGTGATGCCATCCAAGCCTAGAAAAGTTTGCTCCACATTGGGCATGGTTTCAATATCGCCTGACGTCGTGATCTTTATGTGACAAAGAACGGGCATTGCATCAATAAGTTTGACCGCAGCGAAAATCTTGTCGGTTCCAGGACTGAACTCGGCAGGTAGCGTTGCAATCACAGTCCCTGATACCGTTGTGCCATTCTTGCAAACTCCGCCGAGCGTGACCAACCCATCAGCTGATCTTGATGCCGTGGGTGGC
>NZ_JAIPUT010000180.1 GCF_020055635.1 Marivita sp.
CCAGAGCATCGAAAGACGCCATCGGCTCAACATTTACTCTATAGCAATCCGTCGTTGGAAGAGCGGAGAAAGAGCTGAAAAAAGCCAGCAGCCACTGAATCATGAACGACATATCCATTTTGTAATGCTCAGTGAGTGTCGCGCTGACCTGCACATCACTGCAACCGGCGGACCGGCTTGGCATCATGAGGCAGTTCTTTTGGTGGTATTTTTGGTGGTAAGAGTAAATCAATCCCTAAAAAACTATGCAGAACAGTTAAGGAACGTCTGATCAACGCGTTCGGCTGCGCCAAGATGGCGGCTTGATCGCGTTGTTGTGCAGGCGACGGTGTTCTGGGATTGGATTTCGTCGTTTCAGGCTTGCCGGAGGGTCGGTCTCGCGGTTTTCGGGCAGAGGCTGCCTCATGCCAGCAGCTTTCGTCGCACAAGGAACAGGTTCCCGAGGGCGAAGAGGGTGAAGAGCTGGGCGCGGTTCTTGGCCAGACCCCGGTAGCGGGTCTTCATGTAGCCGAACTGGCGCTTCACCACCCGGAAGGGATGCTCGACCTTGGCGCGAACCATGGCGATGATGCGGTTGATGTCTTCGTCGGCGGGATGGAGCCTGCCGCCCCTGGGTGCCTTGCGCATGACACCCCAGACCTTGCCCCGGCCAGTGAACGCCGCCTCGCGCTCGGCGCTGACATACCCCCTGTCGGCCCAGACCGACGTCTCCTCGCCGTGGAGCAGTTCGTCCCAGACCCGGCTGTCGTGAACCGATCCGGTGCTGGTCTCCAGGCTGTGCACGACGCCGCTATGGGCATCGACGCCGACATGCGCTTTCATGCCGAAATACCAGTCGTTGCCCTTCCTGGTCGATGACATCTCGGGATCGCGCGCCCTGGCCTTGTTCTTCGTCGAGGACGGCGCGTCGATGATGGTCGCATCGACCAGGGTCCCCGAGCGCAGGGTGATCCCCTTGTCAGCCAGATGTATGCTCACCTCCGCGAAGATCGCCTCGGTCAGCCCATGCCGTTCCAGCAGGTGGCGAAAGTTGAGGATCGTGGTCTCGTCCGGGATACGGTCATCGCCGAGTTCGATCCCGGCAAACCGGCGCATCGCCTCGCTGTCATACAGCGTCTCCTCAGCCATCGGGTCGCTCAGCGCATACCAGTTCTGCAGGAAGTAGACCCGCAACATCGTCTCCAGCGGCATCGGCGGGCGCCCGCCCCTGGGGCCGGCCTTGGGGTAATGCGGCTCGAGCAACGCCAGAAGCTGGTCCCACGGAACCACCGCATCCATCTCGGCCAAGAACCGCTCGCGCCGCGTCACCTTCTTCTTCATCGCATCACGCAGACCGGGAATGGCGGGCTGTTTCGGCATCGGCAGGACTCCTATGGCGGACGCCCCAAACCTATCAGATCAGACCGAAAAGCGGCAGGTTTTTCAGACGTTTCCAGAACCGCTAGCTAGAATTTTTTCTCTGTGCTAGATCTGTGGCAATCATCAAACAATTTGTGGAAAAATACTTGGCACCAACGCAACCAATTATTGCCGGTCAAGGCCGAGGTCGGACTTTACGCGTCACCTCTGCTTGGACGTTTTGGGCGGAGCGTTTTTTTGCCGTCCTCATGTGCGGTCTGTTTTTCTTGGCAGGCGTCCATTTTGGAACAAGTGGCGAGTACACAAAAGCGTTGACTCTCATCGATTCCGAATTGGTTGATGACGATGGCCGATTGGCTCAGGAGACTGGTGTTTTACCTTTTCTGTTCAAGCTCGACCAAACCAACGCTGTCACAGGGACTTTGACGCCAGCCGCACAGCGCACGGCATTATTGCGTATTCTCGAGACGGGAAGCAAAACCGAAAATCGACTGAGAGCGATGTATCCGCTCACTCAAGACACCAATACCACACTCAATGCAATGCTGCCCGTTTTGGAACAATTGACCCTGAACACGAACGCGTGCGGAGAGTTGAACGCGTTTCTCAACAAAGCCTTTGACCCCGATGGGTCCGCAAGGAGATAAAAGCCATGATCTTTTCGAACGTTTCTTCGCGCCGCACGCTTCGCCATTTTTTTGGCTCAACCGCCATTGCCAGTGTTCTTTTGATGTCGCTGCCGCACACAGGGGGCGCGGACGGATTATCGGTTCAGGAAGCCCTATGAAGCGGCCCTCAGGCTGGGTATCAAAAGAGCTCCTCAGGAAGAATTTTATAAATTTCAATACTTCAATGGTTCGGCGTAGAAAGCTCTGTGCTATCGGTGGTTTTGATGAGCAGCTGCGCTGTGCCGAAGATTATGATCTCTGGCTGCGAATTGCCAAAGATCATCCAATTGGCCTGATGGACGAAACGCTAATCGTGAAAACCGGTGGCCATGACGACCAATTGTCACGGCAATACTGGGGTATGGATCGCTTTCGTGTTGATGCTCTGGAACGGCTGCTGGATAAAGACCTGAAACCATGGCAGCGGAAACTGGTGATCAAAGAAATCGTCAAAAAACTGGAGATCCTCTATATCGGCCGGGAAAAACGCACAGAACTACCGAATGTTTTTGAACCTAAACTGAAACAATACAAAAGGATGCTCCATGAATCCGGTT
>NZ_JAIPUT010000181.1 GCF_020055635.1 Marivita sp.
CGGCAGCATCGGATAAACGATCACCCCCACCGCAGCAGAAAAATCGCAGCTTCCGTTTTCCCGATCAGCGGAGATGAACCCATGTTCCGGTAGCTCAACCCCGAAAGGACACTTACATGACTATCTCCGTTAATCTCGCCTCCGCACCCACCGACTACCAAGTACATTTCCTGCCGTGCATAGGCGGAGTGGACCTGGCCCCGCACCTCGTTCCTCTCGACGCGGCCAAACCCGGCGACCTCGTCGCCATGATGAGTTACCTGGGCGGCAACGTGGATGCCTACCCGAGCCACGCTCACCGTCTCGAAGGCTTCCATGTCCAGGGCGATGCCGGACCCGACTTCCAGATCTACAAGGACCTCTTCGGACAAGCGGCCGATCATGCCGCGCACCTTGTCGCGGAAGAACTGTTCAGGGGCTCCGACGTTCACCGGATCGTCCTGCTCTGTGACATTGCAGAGGACTGCGCCGCCTACGAACTCATCACGGTGCATTTCGCCGACGCCGTCCTCTACATCAACCTGGCCTGGCTACACGGCGATCTCTGTGCCGAAATGTCGGGGGACATCAATCCTGTCGTCGTCATGATGGGCGAAGTCTCCGACCACGCGGCGGCCGAGGCGTGCGTGACCAGAACCCGACGCTATCTGGAGGTTTCCCGGAGCATGCTGCCGGCGCAAGTCCGCGACGCGGTGGACATGAGAATCGCGCTGCCTCCGGCCAAGGTGTTCCTGACGCCCGGCGCAGGCTGAGGAATCCTGAAGGAACCAGTGGCCGGATTGCATCCTGCGCGTGGTATTTCTCGCATGAAGCCTCGGCCGACACGCCATAACCGGCAACCCGGCCTTCGGCAGGAGGCGTGCCCTGGCGCGACCGGAGCCCTACCGGCTCGGTCCGCTCGAAACGCTGTTCCTGCAGGACGCCACGCAGATGTCCTGCACAATGTCAAACCGCTGGACCGCATTGGTTTTGAACGCCTGGTCAGCGCCAACATTTTTGTTGGAGTCGGCTATGGCGGATGGAAGTGGGCCTTTGGGTCGTGTGGAGATTGTTGAACCTCGTCTGGGCAACCGTCGTTGGCCGGAGGAGGTAAAGGCGCGGATTGTTGCGGAGAGTTTCCAACCTGGTGCGCGAGTTGGCGAGGTGGCGCGGCGCCATGACATTATTCCTCATCAGCTGTCGGACTGGCGGCGGATGGCGCGTCAGGGCAAACTGGTTCTGCCTGCCGATTTCATGGCTGCGGCCTCCGCCTCGGACAGGATCGTGACTACTCGAGAACCGGCTTTCGTTCCGGTGCAGATTGCGCGGACGCCGCAGATGGATGCGGCGCCACCAGATGTGAGACAGCATCGAGGGTGCGATGCACTGACGGTCGAGATCGGACCGGATGTCGTGGTCCGTATCCCCGCTGATGCAGATGTGGAGTGGGCGGCGACCCTGATCCGGGCGATGCGCGGTGTGTCGTGATCGTTGCGGGGCAGCGGCTGCCGATCGTGATTGCGACGAAGCCGGTCGATTTCCGTCGAGGCCATGACGGGCTCGCAGCAACGGTGCAAAACGAGCTGGGGCTTGATCCACATTCGGGGCTGACGGTGGTGTTCCGTTCCAAGCGTGGCGACAGGTTGAAGCTCTTGGTTTGGGATGGAACCGGGCTGGTCCTGATCTACAAGCGGCTGGAAGTTTCCAACTTCGTGTGGCCCAAAATCCAGGACGGCGTCATGCAGCTTTCCCGGGGGCAGTACGAGGCCCTTTTCGAAGGTTTGGACTGGCGCAGGATGGTTGCAAAACCGGTGGTGGCACCTGCTGCGGCAGGGTGACTCAGCGCGCAGTTCAAGCCATGTTTTATTGGGCTTTTCTTCCTGTTCAGGGTAGAAAAGCGCATGTCAGAACCGTTCGATATTCGCCAGTTTCCAGAAATTCCACCCGAGGTCGTGAAGGCCTTTGAAGCGCAACGGGCAGCGCTTGAGGCGGCACGGTTTGAGGCCACTGTAGAACGCGCGGCCCGGCAACATGAGCAGGCTGTCGGCGCCGAAAAAGATATCCTGATCACCGAACTCAAGGCGCTGGTCGCAAAACTGGAAGTTCAGGTTGCCGACCACCGGCGTACCAAGTTCGGGCCCAAGTCGGAGAAGCTGAGCCCCGATCAGCTGGAACTGGCGCTCGAAGACCAAGAAACCGCCATCGCCGAGACGCAGCAAAAGATCGACGAGGTGCAGGACAAGCTCGACCAACTCGACAAAACTGCAAAGGAGAAAAAGCCCCGCAAACCGGGTAAGCCCCGCACCCTTCCAGAAGGGTTGCCGCGTATTGAGCGCGTCATTGGCCCGGATAGCACCGTTTGTCCCTGCGGCTGTGGCGATATGGTCAAGATCGGGGAGGATCGCTCGCAACAGCTGGATGTCATCCCCGCGCAATATCAGGTCGTCGTCACCGTACGCCCCAAATACGCCTGCCCCAAGGGACGCACAGGCGTGATCCAAGCCAAGGCGCCTGCGCATCTGCTGGAAAACAGCTGGCCAACGGAAGCCCTGCTGGCGCAGATCACCGTGGCCAAATTCTGCG
>NZ_JAIPUT010000182.1 GCF_020055635.1 Marivita sp.
CTGCGGTTGGCGCCCTGGATGTCGATCGCGCCGGGCGTTGCCCTGCTTTTGCTGGTTGCGAGCCTCAACCTGCTTGGCGACAGCGTCAATTTCGCCATGAACCCGCAGTTGCGTACCCGTGGCGGAGCGCCGAAGAAGCGTTCGTCCGTGCCGCCGCCGGCGAATGAGCCCGAGGCGTCGGCAGAGAGCCCGATCCTCCAGGTCGAGGACCTGCGCCTCGTTTACACCGCAGGAGACCGGAAAATCGCAGCCGTCGACGGCGTCTCCTTTACCCTGCCAAGAGGTGGCTCGCTTGGCATCGTGGGGGAAAGCGGCTGCGGCAAGTCCAGTCTCGGCTCGGCCCTTCTGCAGACCATGCCGAACAACGCGGAGCTGACATCGGGGGCCATCCGGTACGATGGCAAGGCAATCGTCCTCGGCGGCAAGCCAGTGGTGGAAAATGGCCGCTCGCGCATCGATGCCTTGCGCTGGACCCACATGGCGACGATTTTTCAGAGCGCGATGAATGCCCTCAACCCGGTGGTCACCGTCCGGCGCCAGATGATGGATGCGATGCGCCTACACAAGCCGGACGTCAGCAAGAGCGAGGCCACGGCTCGGATCGGCGAACTCTTCGACATGATCGGCATCCCGCGGTCTCGGATGAATGCCTATCCGCATCAGCTCTCGGGTGGAATGCGCCAGCGGGCGATGATCGCGCTCAGCCTGATCCTGGAGCCGGAACTGATCATCGCGGACGAGCCGACAACTGCCCTCGACATGTTGATCCAGGACCAGATCCTGGGCGAGATAGCGGGCCTGCGGGAGCGACTGAACCTCTCGTTGGTTCTCGTCTCTCACGACATGGGTGCTGTCGCCGAGAGCTGTGACGTGGTGGCGGTCATGTATGCCGGTCGCATCGTCGAGGCCGCACCGACTCGGCGGATCTTCGACAATCCCGCGCACCCCTACACCCGCACCCTGATCGGTTCGCTGCCGAGCCTCACCGGCCCGCTCGAAGAACTGGAAAGCCTGCCTGCCACGGATACTTCGGCCGCGGCAGCGGCTACTGGCTGCCGGTTCGCTCATGCCTGCCCGGCTGTCACGGAGCTTTGCCACCGCGAGACACCGCCGACTGTGCAACTCGGCGCGGGCCATGTCTCGGAGTGTCATTATGCCGAGACCTTCGCCGCGGAACGCACAACCGACCCCCAGGAGGCCCGCGCATGAGCCAGCCGATCCTACAGCTCGACACCCTGCGCATGGTTTACAATGCTGATCCTGGCATCCTCGCCCGTCTGTCAGGCCGGGCAGACCCGCCGGTGATCGCTGCCGACGACGTGACGCTGACACTCCATCCCGGTCAGACCCTCGCTGTTGTGGGTGAAAGCGGCTCGGGCAAGACGACCGCGGGCCGCATCGCTACATTGCAGGAGCGACCCACTGCGGGTCGGGTGCTCTACGAGGGCGAGGATGTGACCGACCTTACCGGCGCGGCGCTCAAGGCCTTCCGCGCCAAGGTACAAATGATTTTCCAGAACCCTTACGATGCGCTCAACCCTCGCCTGACAGTAGGGCAGTCGCTGGCTGAGCCTCTGACGTTGCACCGCCTGGTCCCAAAGTCCGGACTGCGGGCGGCGGTGCTGGAGATGCTGGAAGCGGTGGAACTGCGGCCCGCGGCCGATTTCGCCGATGCCTTCCCGTCCGAGCTTTCCGGTGGTCAGCTGCAGCGCATCGCCATAGCCCGGGCCTTGATCATCAAGCCGCGGGTCGTCATCGCGGACGAACCGGTCTCGATGCTTGACGTTTCAATTCGCTCGGGCGTGATGAACCTCATGCGTGGCATCCAGAAGGAAACCGGCGTCACCTACCTCTACATCACCCACGACCTGTCAGTCGCGCGCTACATGGCCGATCGTATCGCCGTGATGTACCTTGGCGCGGTGCTCGAGGAGGGGCCAGCCGAGACACTGATTTCTTCCGCCGCGCATCCCTACACTCGCCTTCTGATCCAAGCCGCGCCCGAGCACCGCGCGACGGCGGTCAAGCGGGCTCGCATCCGCTTGCCGGGAGACGCGGCTTCGCAGGCAGGCCTGCCTGCGGGCTGTCGCTTTCACCCGCGATGCCCCTTGGCTCAGCCTGTCTGCCGCGAAGAGGTCCCACCGCAAAAGACCGTTGGCCCAACTCAGGTGGCTGGTTGCCACTTCGCCGAGCAGGTCAAGGCAGACGGCCTCGAAATCACCACCTGACCACCGTTAACACTCCGACAGGACATCCCGTGACCCAGACCAACGCCGCCACTTTCGCCGCCGAGCTTGAAGAGCGCATGCTGCGCTACACCGCCATCGACAGCCAGAGCAATGCCGCATCAAAAACTACGCCGAGCACGGAAATCCAGTTCGACATGCTTCGCTTGCTGGTCGAAGAGCTGGAAGAGATGGGCGCGGTGGACGTGAAACTAACGGATTACGGCACGGTCCTCGCCTCCGTTCCAGGCACGCTGCCGGGACCGACAATCGCACTCCTTGCTCATGTCGACACGACGCAGCAGTTCAACGCCACAGGCGTGAAGCC
>NZ_JAIPUT010000183.1 GCF_020055635.1 Marivita sp.
TATACTCCAAAAATATACCGTAAAATTATACCGACGCGCTGTAGAGTGCAAGCTCCATGAAACGGGTGCCGGACCGACCAACTAGATTGTCCGACCTTTCCCAAGGGGGCCATCCATGCAGGGCAGGGGGGTGCAGCGGGGGAAGCCACGTTGCACAGGGTACAGCTTTATCTTGATGTCGCGTCGGCCTTCGCTTTACGGGCGCTCGCTGGGGCGAGACGCCCTACTCAGTCAGCCGCGCCATCCCAGATCTTTGGTTTGCGAAACAACGTGGTTTTCCAAGACCATGGTCGATCCGGTGCGTGGATGCAGCGTGTTGCCCGTGGGCCTTCGGATCGGATCTAGCACAGGGCTTGCAATCGTGCCGGCGGTCGGCTGAATGGCCCGCATGCACAAAGACTTTCCATTGGTTTTCCACGATCCCGATTATGCCGGTCTGATCGATCCCGATGCGTTGCGTTTGGCCTACGCGTTCGGGTCGGCAGGCAAACAGAGACGTTTGCAGGGTCGTTTGGTGGCAGAGCCCCGGATCGATCTGGAGGATTACCAGTTCCGGGCGGTGTTCGATTGGATCGAGATCGGGATGGGGACCGGGAAGGAACTGGCGGCGGTGAACTTCCAAAGGTCGCTGATGGCGCGGAACAAGATCCACAAGGGGTTTCGCAGTTGCTATGTCTGGGGCCCGCATGGCGAGACGTCTTATCGCGGGCAGTATTTCCGCGTCAGGATGCAGGAACCGCAGCCAGAAGGGCTCGTGGCGTTGCTGCGGGCGTTTCTGAAGGAGTTGGGGCGGCGCGGTGAAGATTTGCGGGACATGCCCCTTGTCGGGTTGGAGATGTCCGTGGATGCCTACCCGGTGGCCAGGTCCGGAATGACGGACGGGGATCTTGCGCTTGCCCGAATGCGGATGACGGAGTTGATGCGCAAGCATCTCCAGTTTCACGCGCTGTTCCGGGACGGTCGCCGCCAGCCCAGGTTCAAGTTTGAGCGAAAAAGCCTGACCGAAAATGTGTTTCGACCCGAATGGGCGTGGATGACGTCTCGAAGGGATCTTCGGGCCTCGGGATTGTCCAAAGAGGATTTCGCGGCAAGCTTTGCGCGGTTTTATCAGCAACCCTTCATCGACAGTACGTTTTATTATGGTGACAGGAAAGAGCAGCTGCATTTCAGGTCGATGGACAAGATCACCGACAGGCGCAAAGGGATGGTTGCCGAGGATCTGGATGTGAAGGACAGGCGATCCCGTCTGGAGTTCACGGTTATGGATAAAGTGGCCGGGGATGGTACGGGACCGGAAGCGATCGGTTTCGGGACGATGGAGGATCTGCTGATGCGGGGGCTGGCCGGGACGGGTCGGTTGCTGTCGTTTGCCCTGCCGACTTTTAGTGAGGCTGCAAAGGGGGAGCCCGATGCAGAGGAGTGGGCCGTGTTCTGCAAATCCGGGGTGGCGGGCCTGGCGCACAAGCTTGATGTCGAGGATCGGTTGAAGGCAGATCCGGACGTGCGGCATGCAATGGCGCGGCGTGTGATGGATACGTCGGGCAAATGTCTGAAGTACAGTAGGTTGAACAGGCGGGTTGGGCGGGCGATTGAACGCTTGGAGAAGCGGTGGCAGGCGGCCTTGTAGGGCAGGGGCGCTAGGAGCGGCATGTGCTTGAGGTCGGGAAGGCGGTTTGGAGCCTAGGTCGCAGTGTTTCAGGCAGAGCCTGATTTACAGTGCCGCTTCGCGGGAAAGAGATTTGGGTTTGTTGGTTTGGTTGTGGGGGTTCCTTTTCCAGTTCTTAGAGAGCTTTGCAGGTCCTTTGGTGGGGGCGTTGGACAGCTCTGGTGCATCGGCCAGTATAACAGGATTTTCGGCGCAGATCTCAGAGGCCATCTGCAGATGGCGCAAGAGGTCGCTTGGGGGTTCAAAAACTGTAGTTCTGGCGGCGTTGCAACCTGTGCAATGCGCTGTCGGCTTTGAGTATTTTATACGCTGTGACGTATACTGGAATTATATGCGCTATACCGTATATCGGGGCGATTAACGATATCGCCGCACGCCAAGACAGATCGGGACCCTCATCCAGCGCGCACGCAAGAAGCGGAACTGCAAGCTTGTCGATTTCCACCCGTTCGAGGCCGGACATGATCAACTTGCGCGTTTCGTGTACTGCGCACCGCAAAGATTCGCTCGACCAACAGAGCCGCGACGGGCACCAAGTGAAAGCTGCCATGCCGACCCAATGGGTCAGGCTAGAGCGGTGATGTGATGCCCGAACGGGCCATATGTTTAGCTCTGAGCGAAGCTCTCAGCCTATAGCTAGATTGTTGCCATATTTGCGCCAATGTCGATTGTTACCGCTGTCTTCTGAAGCGTTTTGCACGATGGAGCCAAAAATGACCGCAGCACCCGATCCCATGTCCGCCAACGGCAAGACTCTTTTAGCCGGCCCCGGCCGTGCTCCCAACCCGACAACAATCACGATCTCGAGCGTCGCCAAGACGCACGGTACTGGCCCGTTCAAACAGTTCCGTGAGATCATCATGCAGAGTCGCGGCGCAA
>NZ_JAIPUT010000184.1 GCF_020055635.1 Marivita sp.
CACGCGCTTTTCCGTGCGTGTCAGGATGGTTTCCTCGGCCTTCCGACCGAAACGGATCCAGCGCTCGATGCGCCCTTCGATCCAGGTGAGGTGGACACGTGTCTGCATCGGCTCAGCGCCCCCGCCGCAGATAGGCCGGCGAAACGGCGGCATGGCGTTTGGCGGGTAGAACGCGGTCTTCGGTCTCGTCCGAGGTCGAGGTCTTCTCGCCCCTCGTGACCCAGGCCTGCAGATCGTCGACCGCGTAGACGACACGTCCGCCGATTTTCGAATAGCGCGGGCCGGTGCCGTAGGTCCGGTGTTTTTCCAGCGTACGGCCAGACAGGCCGAGAAATCGAGCGGCTTCCGGGGTTCTGAGGTAGCGGGGCGGGAGTCCTTCGTTGGGGTCGGGCATTTGAGCATCTCCGGTGGCTAGGCCGCGTGACGGCGCGTCGCGGGCTGTCGGAGGTCATCAATACGGAAGAGCGCCGTGAGGAGGGATGACGAAGATCCCGGCGCGAAAACGTCACCCCCCAAAAGGCCAACAGGATAGGGGCTTATGGGGGTTCGATATTCTGGGACTGCGCGGTGATCACTTGCGCGGCTTGGAGCGCCCCGTTGGTCCGCGACCGAGAAGGAGAAAGCGATAGCCTTTGGTGGTCAGATGCGTGCCATGGGCTGTCAGTCGGGTGATCTGGGCCTTGAGGGAGCTGGTCTTCCAATGCTCGCGCGACACAGCCTCTGCGCCGAACAAATGCCCCGCGATCGTCTGGTAGCTGGCACGATCCCGGCGCGCGTCGAGCGTGCGCAATGCAAGCTGGATGCGCCGTCGCTGCTGCGACGTCAGGGGCGGAGGGGATCGTTTGTGATGCAGCAGTTGCGCGCGGAGCGTCTCGAGTGAATTGATCCGCGCTGTCCAATGCTCGTCCAGCGGCACCAGGATGCCGAGGGGCCGGTGCAGGTTCTTTGCATCCAGCACGAGCAACGCGCCTGTTGCGAGGCGCACATACATCAAGCCGTCCTGCGTTCCGATGACGGTCAGATCATCTGCATCGATGTGCGGCGCGGCGGTGTCGCCGCCGGGGACCGGCACAGCATACCCGACCGCTGCCGGGGCGATTGAAGGCGTCCAGAACACGGGTGCTTTGGGTGCGTCGATGTCCGGATCAACCGGGAAATCGCAACCCCCATGCAGCCGGTGATCTCAATCCATCCCGCATCTGCGGGTAGGTTGCGCGATAGTCGGAATTGCGGCGCAGGCATTCCCAAGCCAGCCCGGACAGGTCGAGGCTGTCGAAATGCCGATACGCCGCTTCGTCTTGCCAATCCCTGGTCATGGCGAAGCTCCGCGTCAGAGGTTTCGATGGGGAAGGAGTATAGCCGGGAGGTGCAAGAAAACGACGACACCAATGGCGAACATTCGCAACCTGCGCGAGTGTTCGCCGATCTGGGCTGAATTGCGCAAAGTTCAGCCGTTACCGCCGTCAAGCAGCTTGCGATAGCCGTGTTCGGTCATCCAGCGGGCACGGGCGAGGTGGCTGTCATAGATTTTTTGCGCACGCTCCGGTTCCTTGTCAGCATCGATGCCGAACAGGATCTGGCTGACTTCCTGCAGGCTTGCACCGCTTTCAGCGGCGTCGAACAGGCGCAGGTAAAGCGTCATATGTGCGTGGTCGTAGTCGGTCAGATCATCGCCTTGTGGTGCGAGATCAGAGATCGGCGTGGTGCCGGTGGCAGACATGATTCCCCCTCGCCGTTTGGCGTTAAGGTCCATAAAAGCACATCGGATTGCCTGTGCAAGAACGGATCGCGGTCAGTCAGGTTGCATATGAGCATTATAATACGTCGCACCAAAATACGCGATAGGCTTTTTAGCTGCGGATGGATATCCGCGTTGTTTTTGCAAGTAATCTCAAGCACTACCGCCAAGCGCGTGGGCTGACGCAGGCCGCGTTGGCGGCGGCGATGGATGTCGACCGTGCCCATGTCAGCGCCATGGAACGCGGCCAGCAGAATGTCACCTTGCAGACTCTTCAGCGGGTCGCGGCGCATCTGGATGTAGCACCAGCACAGTTGATCGAAGAACGCTCTGAATGCGATGTGCGTTCCCGAAAACCGTGATCGATCGTCTGGGCAGTCAGCTGTTGGGTCGAAACGTGCAAGCTCAGAGCAGGGCATTGGTTGAACCCAGTGCGCCGGGCAGGATGGTCTTCTATAGCGATCAATCCGCTATTCAGCACTGAGTTCGGTCAGCTTCTGGCCAAGGCGGCGTTGCATCAGATCATCGCCGGGCGTGGTCTCCATCAGTCGCTGAAGCGCCGCGATGGCCCAGCCCCGTCGTTCGATGCGTGTGCTGGCAGTCATCAGGTGATCGACGGCTTCGTCGATGTCGAACGGGCTGGGTTCATAGCCACGGCCCGCCAGAAGATGCTTGATGGCATGCAGAGCGACATCGGCAGCAAAGGCCGGTTTCTTGATCGCGAAATCGCGGGCGGCGCGGATCAAGGTTGAGGGGGCGGCCTCACTGTCCGCTGCGCAGTCGAGCGCGATGTCAAAATACG
>NZ_JAIPUT010000185.1 GCF_020055635.1 Marivita sp.
ACTGACTGATTTCATAGGCTTCCTTCAGCCGCCCTTCGGCAGTGAGACGCAACCAGTCAGGGATATTGTTGTGCAGCGGGCAATGCGTCTGTCAATAGGGCACGCCACATTGGCTACACTGCCCGGCCTGCTCCTTGGCCTTGGCATCGGCGTATTCAGCATAGATCTCATGGAAATCCTGCCGACGCGCCTCTGCCGCCCGTTTCTCGGGCATGTCCCGCCCGACCGTCACGAATTTCAGCATGGGTTGCTTAGCCACTACGTGCCCTCCCGAAGTCTTTGCACCGCATGTCTCTACTCCAACACTTATTGGATTAAAAGTCAGAACACATGACCTATATGCAAAAATATGACCTGGCAGTTTGGAAAAAAGTAAAGATTTCATGAATACTAGGTCCGTTTCGGACCTGTATTGCTGATTGCGCCGCAAACACAAAGGTTTATAGCTGCACTGGTAGTGAACAGGGCCTTCAAGAATGACGTTACTTCATATCTTCCTCGTCGCCGTCATTCAGGGAATCACCGAATTTCTGCCGATTTCCTCTTCGGGTCATCTCATCCTGCTGCCGAAACTCACCGGCATGGACGATCAAGGATTGGTCATCGACGTGGCGGTGCATGTCGGCACGCTCTTCGCCGTGACCCTGTATTTCTGGTCAGATGTGCGCGGGGCCGTGATCGGCCTGCCAGACGCGCTCGCCGGACGGGCCGACACGCCCGGCGCACGGCTGGCGCAGCTCTTGCTCGTCGCCTCGATCCCGGTGATCGCCTTCGGTGCGTTGCTCAAGCTCTCCGGCTATGATGAAAGCCTGCGCTCAATCGAAGTGATCGGCTGGGCCACGATCATCTTCGGGCTGGTGCTTTACTGGGCGGACAAGATCGGTCGACGCAAGAAAACCACCGAGGACTGGAATATCACCGATGCGATGGTGATCGGGGTCTGGCAGGCCATCGCCCTCATCCCGGGCACGTCACGCTCTGGCATCACCATCACCGGGGCGCGCTTCCTCGGCTATCGGCGGCAGGAAGCAGCGCGCATCTCGATGCTGATGTCTATTCCGACCATCGTCGCGAGCGCCGTTCTGCTCGGGACGCAAGCGGCAATAGAGGCCGATCCGTCTGTCCTCATCAGTGCCGCGACCGCTGCTGCCTTCGCCTTTGTCGCGGCCCTCGCGGCGCTCGGACTGATGATGCGGCTCTTGCAGAGTGTCAGCTTCACACCCTACGTGATCTATCGGCTCGTGCTTGGCGTTTTCCTGCTGGGCATAGCCTATAGCTGACGATCAGAGACTGCGCAGGTTCCGGGCCGATTCCTTGATTGCCTCGTATTGCCCCGCAGGCCGGAAGCGCCAGAGATAATCGGGCAGCACGGCCTCGATCGCCGCAGGCGTGATATCCAGATCGGCAAAGCCCCTGGCACCCTCGCTCACCACGTTATCCACCCGCAGGCTGCGCACCTGGTCGCGGGTGATCTGCGGCGGAATCAGACCGAATGTCACCGTCTGCACGAGTTCCATCGCCCACGCCATCGCGGCGGCAATGCCAAACGGAATGTTCACGATCAGACGCCGCCGCCGAACGATCCGCAGCATCACGCGCATCAGGTCGCGGAACGTCGCCACCTCCGGCCCGCCAAGCTCGTAGATACCAGGCGCGGCGCGGCCCTCGGCCCCCAGGGCCGCCGCATGGGCCACGTCATCGGCATAGACCGGCTGAAACTTGGTGTCGCCACCCACCACGGGCAGGACAGGGCCAAAACGCGTCATTCCGGCGAAGCGGTTGAAAAACTGATCCTCGGGGCCAAAGACAACGGACGGGCGCAGGATCATGGCCTGCGGGAAATATGCGAGAATCCCGGCCTCTCCGGCGGCCTTGCTCTGGGCATATTCGCTGTCGGACTGCGCATCGGCGCCGATGGCCGACAGATGCACGAGATGGCTCACACGCTCTTCGGCAGCCAGCCGCGCGATCCGCGTGGCCCCCTCGGCCTGTACGGCCTGAAAATTGTTGCGCCCCTTGCGGTCGAAGGTGCCGACGCAATTCACCACCGCATCGGCCCCGCGCATCACGGCACGCACGCTGGCATCGTCGCGGATATTGCAAAAGACCGGCTCGACCTGGCCGACATTTCCATAGGGTTTGACATGCATTGCCTCGTTTGGCCGCCTCACCGCCACCCGGACCCGCCATCCCGCCTGCGCCATGCGGCGCGCAATGTAACGGCCGACGAAACCTGATCCGCCATATATGGTGACGAGCTTGGACATGAGAAGCCTCCGGAATGCGCGCGTTCAACCCCTTTCCTATCCCCCAACAACGCTTTGGACAAGATGATAAGGCGATTGCAACGGATCACGCAAAATCGCCGTTGACACCGGATCGGTCGGCGTCTACACGCCTGCCTCACGACACCTGCCCAGGTGGCGGAATGGTAGACGCGCTGGCTTCAGGTGCCAGTGGCCGCAAGGCCGTGGAGGTTCGAGTCCTCTCCTGGGCACCATTTTCGTCAGTTAATTGATAAACGCTTTTC
>NZ_JAIPUT010000186.1 GCF_020055635.1 Marivita sp.
TGTCGTTTCTCCTTTTTGCCCCTGAAGATTTGCTTGGTGGCGCCCTTCTGAACAAGATCGAGTGACACTTTTGGAGGCAACTTGCACGCGGCAAAGGAGTTCCCGTTGCCGGACCGGTCCCGCAGGGCTGGCCCGGCGTCAACGTCGGCCAGGCGCAACCGTGCCTTGACGGCGCGCCACAGCTTGTGTGGCCGACCAGTTCGGCCAGTTCTTCGTTGCACAAGGCAAGGGATTTCAACCGGGAATCCAGCGCCTTGCGAAACAGGTCGAGCGCCATGCGCTGGAGCTGAAACCGAAGAAGTCGCCGAGGCGATCACCGAGATTTTTGGACGCCTGTCACGGCCAAGGAGATCGGATGGATCGAAGCGATCCGCGAGGCCTCTGGCAACAGCGATCCGCGCAACACGCGCCGGTCGAAGTCCGCCATCAACACGATCTTCGGGGTGTGAAGCGTCATGGTCAAGCTTGAGGAATTGACGCTCAACGAGATCGCCTGGATGCGGTTTCTCCTGGACATCAGCAATGACAGCGATTCGCAGCCGACGCTTATGCAGTTGCTGCGGCGGGTGCGTCGGCGAGAATGGCGTTGTAGATGGATGCGCTTACGCGTCTTTTCGGGCTCTGTTGGGGCGGGTAAATTGACGGCTATGCAATTGCCTTGGTTTCTCGGTCTAGAAAGCGTCGCCAGCCGCCAAGCAAACTGATGTCTTCGGCATGATCCAAACCGCTGGCTTCGCAGAGGAATCCTTTCACCTGGGATCCATCCTCGATCTCGACGGTGCCAATGACGAGCGGGGCCGGTATGCCGGCGATGAAATCGCCCAAGGCGACCTTGGGAATCGCCCAAAGTTCCAGCGCAATGGATGCACCTTGTCCCTCGTCGCAGCGGCAAAGGCCCGGACGAAAGGGAGGTCCGCCCGGCAAGGCATACAGGTTGTAGCCGGGGGCCGTCTGCGTGGTTTTCAGGAATCGCGCGCCACGCGATATCAGTTCGTGGTTCAGCGGAAGGCCCGACATGTGTGCGCCACAGACGGCAAGGGCCATTTCTTCTTCAAACAATGCGAAACTGTCCTGGAATGGCAGGTTGGGTGTGACATGTTCGGTTGCTCCAAGCCTGGGGCGGCGCGTCTGCATCAGGCGCTGCCCCTGCGTCGCCACTGCGCCATCCTGGCCTGCCGGGGCGATCAGCGTCACGCTTCCGGGGCGTCCGTCGCCGCGCTGGCCGGTGGGCACGGCAAGCGCGCCGAGGTCCAGAAGGTTCACGAAATTGGTATAGGTTCCAAGGTTGGAATTGGGCGTGACCGGGTCGGCGTCAAGGTCGGCGCGTGTGGCGAAACTCGGGATCGTCGGCACGCACAGCATGTCGGCGGCGTCGAGGATCGGCGCGCAAGCGCGGCGCAAATCCGCAAACCGGTAGAACCCGTTGAAGGCATCCACCGCGCTCTGGCCCTCGGCCTTGGCGATGATGGCGCGGGTCACCGGATGCACGGCCTCTGGCCGGGTTGTCATCATGTCTTCGATGGCGGCGTATCGCTCGGCGATCCAGGCGCCTTCGTAAAGCATCTGTGCGACGTCGTAGAAGGGCGCGAAATCGACCCGGTCGATCCGTGCGCCGCCTTCGGCCAGCGTCGTCAGCGTTGCCTCGAAATCCGCCGCCTGCACGTCGTCGCCGAAGAAGATCAGGCTGGCGGCATCCGGCGCGGTGATGCGCGGCGCGGGGGAAGGGGCGGGCATCGTCGCCGCTGGTAGAGGACGCGAATAGGCGTCGGCGGGATCGAACGCGGCAGCGGCTCGGAAAACGTCATGCGCGTCGGCTACGGTCAGCGCGAAGATCGAGATCGTGTCGAGCGTCCGGCAGGCGGGCACGACGCCGCTGGCCGACAGCGCGCCCAAGCTGGGTTTCAGCCCCACGATCCCGTTCAGCGCGGCAGGCACGCGGCCCGACCCGGCGGTGTCGGTTCCCAGCGCGAAAGGTACGATCCCATGCGCCACCACCACGGCCGACCCAGAAGACGAGCCCCCCGGCACAATGTCCGCATCCAACGCGTTGCGCGGCACACCGTAAGGCGAGCGGACGCCAACAAGGCCGGTGGCGAACTGGTCGAGGTTGGTCTTGCCGATGGGAATGGCCCCGGCCGCACGCAAGCGCGCCACGACAAAAGCGTCACCGTCCGGGGCAAAGGCATAATCCGGGCAAGCGGCTGTGGTGGGCATCCCGGCCACGTCGATATTGTCCTTGACGGCAAAGGGTATGCCCCACAGCGGACGGTTGGGATCGAAGGCTCCCAAGGCGGCGGCCTCGGCTGCGAGGTCTTCGGCACTGGCGAGGTGAATGAAGATCGCCGGATCGCGGACAGCCTCCAGTTGGGCAAGAACCTCTGTCATGACCTCTGCGGGTGTCACGCCCGCGGCATAGGCATCGCGCAGGGCGGTGAGGGTGTCGTAGGAGACCTGCACGTCGCCCCGTTCGACCAGCGCGCGGGGGGTTGAGTTGTTCGGCACCTCGCGCATGATGACGCGCCGGATC
>NZ_JAIPUT010000187.1 GCF_020055635.1 Marivita sp.
ATCCGCGCTGTCGGCGGGGTTCTCGAAGAAGCCCACGGCGGTCCAGTCGACCGTCAGTTCGCCGGTGACGTCGCCGTCGCGCTGCACCAGGAATTCCATCGGCGTGGTGCCGGTATCGCCCTCGACGACGGCGCCGGCGGAGGCGATCGAGATGGTCTGCGGGACGTCACCGTTGCGCACCTGGAACCGCCAGATGCCATCCTGCCCGGTGTTGCCGGGCGTGGTTTCGAGGGCGCGCATCGCGTCCTCGATCCCCGACTGGGGCAGTTCGAAGAAGGTGCCCTCGTCGTTGCCGGCGGAATACCCCGCCCGTGCGGTCACGCCGCCGAGCCCGCCGCTTCCCGTAATATTGCCGGCCGTCCAGTCGATTTCCTCGTAGCGGAACTCGATGTCGAAATCGCCGGTCGCCCGGCCGGGATCGTCGGAGGTGTCGGTCAGGACCAGCTGGAAGGCGTTCACGAGCGAATTGTCGCGCGAGAAGAAGCCCACGTCGTCCCAGGTGACGGTGAACCGCCCGTTGTCCGCGTCGAGATCGTAGTGGACGAGGTTGGTCCCCTGCGAGTTGCCCCCGGGAGACACGTTCAGGTCATCGCCGTTGCGCGTGTCGACGTCGCCCCAGTAGGGAAAGATGCCCGGCGTGGTGCCGTCGGTGATGGTCTGCGGGGTGAAAGTGGCCAGACTACCGTCGAAGGTCACCGAGCCGTTGTTGTTGACCCACAGCGAGTTGTAGACCTCCCCGAAGAAGTTCAGGCCGTTCGGGAACACGTCGGCAAGGGCGATCTCCTGCGTCGAGCCGTCGTCGTTGCGCGCCAGGATTTCTTCGCCGAACCCGGCGTCGCCGCCGAGGGTGCGGATGAGGGACGGTGCAGCCATCTGGTAACTCCTTCAAAATTCGTCCGGACGTGAAATTGCGCCCGGACCGTCGCCGGGCGCGCTGCCGCCCGGCCAACCCGACAATCCCGGTCCTTCGGCAACAACAAGCCTCGGTGCCCGCACGCATGATCGCGCGGAGTGCAAAACATGTTGTTTTTATGCGCCTTTTCCTGACCAGTAAAACATATTCAATATGCCGTGAGTCTTCTTGATGCGCAATCCTTTTGTGCAGTGCAGGTCTGTTTCCCGGTCAGAACCACTGCCCCGGCTCCATCAGGCCAAGGTCGAGCAATTGCCGCGAGTGCCATTCGAAGGGCACGGAATTGTGCCAGGTGAAGGTGGGGATGTCGAAGGTCGAGCCGGGGTTGCGCTTGAGCGCCTTGGCGGTGCGGAACGACGCGATGGCGGCGGTCAGGTTGTTGTGCCAGGGGCAGGCATAGGTGTTGTACTCCTCGTCCGAAAAGGTGTGATCGGCGCGCAGCGTGATGCCCGGCCGCGCGCGAAAGAGCGCGACGCGGTCGATCTTGCGGCGGGCGGCGGGCACGTGTTCCTCGAAACGCCAGCGCAGCCCGCCGAAGAAATCGAGCTGGCGCTCTCTGGGGTGGCCGGCATTGTCGGGGTCGGGGCGACCGAGCGCGTAATAGCCCGAGCGGTCGAGCTGCGCGTCCTCGAGCGAGACGGCATCGGGGTGGCGGCCGAGATCGGGGGCGTAGAGGTCGATCACGTAGGCCAGCATCGCGTCGCGGCGTTCCTCGGTGTGGAAGGCGAGCAGTTCGCCGATGCTGCGGGTCTCGCAGAACGGGTAGAACAGGTATTCGGCGTTGTAGCAGTAATACATCCACAGCCCCGGTGCTGCGGCGGCCACGGCATTGACGGCGGCGACCGGATCGTCGCCGGTGGGCGCGTCGAAGCGGATGCGGTGGACGGTCGGCTCGCCCATCACATCCGGCGCGGCGGCGAAGCTGTCGGGGGCGAAGAACAGCACCGAGCGGAACCCGAGGTCGAGATGGTGGCGCAGGGTCGAGTCGATCTCGGTCTCGTCCTCGGCGAAGACCATCGCGAGCGGCCCTTTCGAGAGCGCCGTGCCCGGCGCGGCCAGGAAATCCTTGAGCGTGGGAGCCATGATGTTTCTTTCCTGCCCGTTTGACGGCAGAATCGGCAAAACCGGCGGGCATTGCAAGAGGGGCCTGCCCTGATGTAGGAGCCGGACGTGAATTCTCAGGCAGGAGCCGGGCGCATGGCCGATCCCAGAAAGCTCTATATCCGCACCTATGGCTGTCAGATGAACGTCTATGACAGCGAACGCATGGCCGAGGCCATGGGGGGAGCGGGCTATGTCGAGACCGAGGATGCGGCCGAGGCCGACATGATCCTGCTCAACACCTGCCACATCCGCGAGAAGGCCGCCGAGAAGGTCTATTCCGAATTGGGGCGGTTGCGGTCGCTCAAGGCCGACAAGCCCGATCTCAAGATCGGCGTGGCGGGCTGCGTGGCGCAGGCCGAGGGCGAGGAGATCATGCGCCGCCAGCCGCTGGTCGATCTGGTGGTGGGGCCGCAGAGCTATCACCGCCTGCCCGAAATGGAGGCGCGGGTGCGCGACGGGAAAAAGGCGCTCGACACCGATTTTCCGGTCGATGACAAATTCGACACGCT
>NZ_JAIPUT010000188.1 GCF_020055635.1 Marivita sp.
GTTCGCCGCCATCGCAATCGGCGTCACCATGTGGCTGGTGCTGAACAAGACCCGACTGGGAATGTTGGTGCGCGCCGGCGTCGACGACCGAGAGATGCTGGCGGCCTCGGGCGTTCGCATCCAATACGTGTTCCTAGCTGTCTTCGCCTTCGGCGCTGGCCTCGCGGGCATGGCCGGCATCGTGGGCGGCACGTTTCAGTCGCTGTCGCCCGGTGAGGACACGCGGTTCCTGCTGGCCAGCCTCGTCGTGGTCATCGTGGGCGGGATGGGGTCCATTCCCGGCGCCGCCATCGGCGCATTGATCATCGGGCTGTCAGAGCAATTGGGCCTTGTCTATGCGCCGACCTATTCGGTGGTTTTTACCTTCCTGATCATGGCCGCCGTTCTGGCATTCCGGCCGCAAGGGCTGTTGGGAGAGCGTCAGTAAATGGCCATGGTCGAACGCCAAAAATCAGCCGTACAACCGCTCTGGATCGAGCGCATTCCGGCCGGGTGGTGGGCCTTGGCCCTGTTCCTGTTGACCATGCCGGCCTGGGCCAACGATTTCATCCTGTTCCAAGTTATGGGCTGGACCTTCATCCTCGGCATGATCGCGCTCTCGTTGATGTTCCTTGCGGGCTACGGCGGCATGGTCAGCCTTATCCAGATGTCGGTTGCGGCCATGGCGGGCTACATGGTAGCGATCTTTGGCAGTTCGGGTGCGGAGCTGAGCATGGGCTTGCCCTGGTGGCTCTATATTCCCATCGCCATCATCATGGCCGCGATCTTTGGCACCATGGTTGGCGCGCTTGCCGTGCGGACCGAGGGCATCTATACCATCATGATTACGCTCGCCATCGCGGCGGCGTTTTTCTATTTCTCCCGTCAGAATTATACCATCTTCAACGGCTATTCTGGGTTCAACCTAGTCGTTCCGCCACCGCTGTTTGGCGTCGACTGGCGTCAGCCGGTGCCGTTCTTCTACCTGACATTGGGCTGTGCGGTGATTTGCTATGCCGCCGTGATCTACGTCTCGCGCGCGCCCTTTGGGCTGGCGCTGCAGGGGGTGCGGGACAATCCGCGCCGGATGGCGGCGCTAGGCTACAACGTCACCGCACACCGCATCGCGGCCTATACCTTTGCCAGCGTGATCGCGGCAATTGGGGGAATCCTGTTGGTCTGGCAGAACGCGCAGATCGCACCGGGTACAGCGGGTATACCGGCGGTGATCGATATTTTGGTGATCGCCGTCGTCGGCGGCATCACGCGGCCCATTGGGCCTTTCATAGGCGCGCTGATCTATGTGTTGCTGCGCACCTTTTCGCCGGATGTATTGTTGGCCTTCGGACTTTCAGGTGAGCGGTTCAAGCTGCTGATCGGCCTAGGCTTTCTGGTGGTCGTCTTCTTTTCGCCCGACGGCGTTCTGGGCCTGTGGGAGCGTTGGAAGACCCGTCGCGACCGCCGCCGCGATCCGCTGACCGGAGAGAGCAAATGACCCTTGTCGAGAGCGATAGAAGCGCCGATCGGCTCGGTTCGGTCAGCTCCGGCAATGCGCTCGAGCTACGCGGCGTGACCAAGATGTTCGGTGCCCTGGCGGCGATCAGCGATATCACCCTGACCGTCGCCTCCGGCGAGCGGCGCGCAGTGCTGGGGTCGAACGGAGCGGGCAAGACGACGCTTTTCAACTGCGTGACGGGGGATTTCTTTCCGACCAACGGCACGGTGCGCTTGTTCGGCGAGGATGTGAGCCGCTTTCCGGCCTATGAGCGCATCCGGCGCGGGTTGCGCCGGACCTATCAGATCAGCCTGCTGTTCAACGGGTTGACGGTGACCGACAACGTTTATCTTGCTTGCAGGGGCGTGTCGCGCGGGCGATTTTCCTTCCTGCGCCCCCGCGAAAATGACACGTTGCAGACGCGGGCCGCCGAATTGATTGCGGCGGTTCATCTGACCGAGTGGTCGGATGTGCCGGTATCCAGCCTCAGCTACGGCCAACAGCGACAGCTTGAGATCGCACTGGCTCTGGCGGGGGCCCCGCGCATCATCCTGTTCGATGAGCCGGCAGCGGGGCTGTCGCCAACCGAGCGTTCCGAGCTGGTCTCGATCCTGAACGGGCTGCCGGGGCATATCGGCTATATCATCATCGAGCACGACATGGACGTGGCTCTGCGCGTCGCCGAAAGCGTGACGATGATGCACAACGGACGCATCTTCAAGGAAGGCACTCCCGAAGAGATCGAGAACGACCAGGAAGTACAGGAATTGTACCTGGGAGACGGTCATGGATAGGTCGCGCGACACCCATCGCGCGACGCCCGCCGCGCTAGAGGTCAAGGGGCTGAACGTCTATTACGGCGCTTCGCACGCCCTGCAGGGGGTCGATCTGCGGTTGGACCGCGGCGTGCTGTCCGTTGTCGGGCGCAACGGCATGGGCAAGACCACGCTCTGTATGGCGATTATGGGTCTGGTACCTTCCGCCTCCGGCTCGATCAGTTTCGGCGGGCAGTCGCTGCTGGGCCGCAGCCCGGCCGAGATCGCGCGCATGG
>NZ_JAIPUT010000190.1 GCF_020055635.1 Marivita sp.
TGAAACGTCATTCGCCCCGGGCCGGGACATCCAGCGCAGCGGCGGTGCCGGTGCGGAAACGAAACCAGAAGGAGAAAACAAGATGTCCATGCTCAAGGTGATTGAAGTCCTCGCGGAGTCCGACAAGGGATTCGAGGATGCAGCGCAAAAGGCGGTGACACAGGCCTCGCAGTCGGTGCGCAACGTCAAGTCTGTCTACATCAAGGACATGAATGCCGCCGTCGAGAACGGTCAGATTACCAGCTACCGGGTGAACGCCAAGATCAGCTTCCTCCTCGACGATCAGGATGCCGGTTAACCCAGGGTCACTCGTCCCTATCTAACCCGCCCCGGCGCGCGCCGGGGCGGTGTTCGTTTGGGTCACGGTTGCGCGCGGGACACCATGCTCAGAACAGCCTGCCCGACCACCAGCGGCACAAGGCTGCCGCCCAGAACAAGCATCCATCCTGATAGGTCCAGCGGCACCACGCCCAGAACCGTCGTGAGCCCGGGCAGGCCTGCGGCGGCGGCCACCAACACGGCCGACAAGCCAATCGCGTACCAGACCCATCGGTTCTGCACGACGGAATTGCGGATCAGGTGCGTGCCCGTATCGCGCATGTTGAAAACATGACATAGCCGCGCGAGCGCAAACGTGAGAAAGCCGATCGTCACGGCGGCGTCCTCACCCAGACCCTGCCACAGCGCGATAGAGAACACCGACAGTACCGACCCCGCGATCAGCGCGCCCCAAAGGCCCGTGGCCATCCAGTGCCGCCGTGTCAGAACGGGTTCCTTCGCGTCGCGGGGGGGGCGGTCCATGATATCTGTGGGGCTTTCCCCGACACCGAGAGCCAGTGCCGGAAAGACGTCGAGCACGAGATTGATGAACAGAATCTGAAGCGGCAAGAGCGGTAGCGGAGCGCCGATCACGGCGCAGAGGCCAACCGCCAGAACCTCACCCAGATTTCCGGACAGAAGATAGACGATGAAGCGGCGGATATTCTCAAAGATCGTGCGACCCTGTTCGATCGCCATGATGATCGTGGGAAAGGCATCGTCCTTGAGCACGATATCGGCTGCCTCGCGGGCGACATCAGTGCCGCGCTGCCCCATTGCAATGCCAACATCGGCTTTCTTGAGGGCCGGCGCGTCGTTCACGCCGTCACCCGTCATCGCCACCACGGCCCCCGAGTCCTGCCAGTGCCGGATCAAGTCCAGCTTCTGCTCAGGCGAGACGCGGGCGAAGACCTGATAATCGAGCAGGTTCTCTTGCTTGCCCTCGGCCTGGTCACTGCCCGTCTGCGGCAGGTCGTTGCCCACAAGAGCCCGGGGATCATCCGCAAGCCCCACATCCCGTGCGATCGCCGCCGCGGTGACAGGCTGGTCACCGGTGACCATGATGACCGAGATACCGGCCCTGTGACACCGGTCTATGGCCTGTGCCACGTCACTACGAGGAGGATCGGCCAAACCGACAAAGCCCAGCAGGGTCAAATCGCCATAGGGATCAGTGTCTGGGCTGTCCACCTGCCGTTCCGCAAAGGCCAGCACGCGATACCCCTGCCGTGCCAGCGCCTCGACGCGCTCAGCCCATTCGTCTCGCTCCCGATCCAAAAGCGTCCCGGCCTCGCCCTGGTTGGTGGCGACATGTGTCACAATCTCCAGAACAGCCTCGGGCGCGCCCTTGACGGCCACACGGTAGCCGCTTGCAGACTTGTGAAAGGTCGCCATCATCTTCGTCCCTGCGTCAAAGCTCTCCTCGCGTTCCTCGGGTTGCTCATCGAGTAGCTGATCGCGCCTTATGTCCACAGCAGCGGCCGCGTGCAGCAGGGCTATTTCCATCGGGTCGCCGGTGCCTTTCGGCTGATCTTTTGCATTTGTGTCCGCGGAATCCGCATCCGGCTTGCCGTCCTCGGTGTCCTTGTCCAGTTCGGCATTGGTGCACAGGGCCGCAACTTCTAGCAGCCGACAGGCCAGCCGCGGGGGCGAATCCGGCCGCTCGTCGTCTGTCCAAGAGATATCCTCGTCGTCACCCGGTAATGCCAGCCGCGCTACCCGCATCCGGTTCTGCGTCAACGTCCCCGTCTTGTCGGCAAAGATCACGCTGGTCGATCCGAGTGTCTCGACCGCCGCCAGCCGTTCCACCAGTGCATTGCGTTGCGCCATCCGCCACATGCCGCGCGCCAGCGCCACCGTGGCCACGATCGGCAGACCTTCGGGAACGGCGGCCACGGCAAGCGCCACTGCGGTCTCGAGCATCGGTACGATGTCCCGCCCCCCCAGCACGCCCAGAAAAGCCACGACCGCTGCGACGATCAGCGTCAGCACGACCAGATTGCGCCCGAGCCGGTCCAGCCGCTTCTCGAGCGGGCTTGCCTCCTGTTCGGCCTCGGTGGTCATTTTGGCAATGCTGCCCAGTTCGGTATTCATCCCGATCTCGACCACCACGCCTGTCCCGCTGCCATCCGTGACCGCCGTGCCCTTGAAGGCCATCGAGGCGCGTTCGGCCAGCGGTGCGTCCCTGTCCACCGCGTCCGATG
>NZ_JAIPUT010000189.1 GCF_020055635.1 Marivita sp.
AGCGGATTCGAACCGCTTCGTTTCAAACTGCTGAGTTAGTTCTGCCATGCCCGGTTCTCACTTTCATTGTCACGTAGTCTGATGTGTGACGAGAAAATCTTAACATCATCTAAAAAACTCGCGATACTATCTTTAGTTTCAAGTCGGGTTTCTTAGAGACGCTTTTGTCGGTTGTTGCATTTTTGACGGTTTAAAACTCCATGTCCCTCGCGTCACCTCAATGAAATTTGATGTGGTCTGAGTTCTGAGGTGCTGCATTTTGTGCCGCTTTTTTAAACTATTAGGTATTGCGCGCACAGCATTTATCAAACCCCGTCCCACGGACCGGCGATTTTGCGCCACCCAGTCGAGTTTTCCAGGGATAGCCGAGGCAGCTAGGGCGAACAGGTGTGTCGATAGCGTCAGGGTGACATAGATCGGCAGCAGCGGGAGCGGCACATTCTTCAGGATCACCCGGTAGGTGTTCGCAACCGTCTGATGGATCGAAAACGCGGACGCGGTGCCACCCGACGTGGCGCTTCCTATGTGATAGACAACCGCGCCGGGAATAAAGATGCACCGATACCCGGCCATCTGTGCGCGCAAGCCAAGATCGATATCTTCCATGTAGGCAAAGAAATCTTCGTCAAAAAGCCCGATCCGGTCCAACATGGCTTTGCGGTAGACGGACGCAGCCGCACAGGGGCTCTGGATCTCCTGCACCTCTAAACCTTGAAGCGGATATCTTGCGCCTGACCAGGCCTTGATTGAAATCCCTATAGGCAAAAAACCGTCACCAAGGGAATCGACGACGTCGCGATCCCTGAAATCCATGAGCTGGGACGCGCCGGACCCCGCATGGGGATGGGCGTCCATCGTCCCGACCATCACAGCAAGCCAGTCTGGATCGGTTTCTACATCATTGTTGAGTGCAACGATTAACTCGCCCGCCGCGGCCCTGAAGCCGCAATTGATACCACCGGCGAATCCCAGGTTTTCCTCGTTTTCTATGATCGTGATGTTTGGATAACCGGACTTGATGAGTTCAACCGACCCGTCCGTCGAACCGTTATCGACAACATACACCTTGAAATCCCTGAAGGTCTGCCGTTGAAGGCTGTCCAGACACAGCGGCAACCATCTTGCGCCGTTCCAATTCGGAATGACGACAGAAACCTTCTCCGCCATCGCTACCGGCCCTTGTAGCGCGCAAGCACAGCATAATTGTTGGATGCTCCGAACAGACGCAGCGTGGCGTGCAAGGTCCGGGCACTGATGCTCTTGGACCCGTGTGTGGGGCGCCAGTCGATCACATCGAAACCGGCCTGTTCCAGAAAGCGCCTTACGTTTCGCGGATCATACCGTCGAAAACGGTTCGGCTTGCCAAGCATCGTCCAGACCCAGCCGGTCCGGAGGTTCACAAAGTCGAGAAAGACCAGGCCACCAGGTTTTAGATATGTGCCGAGACGGGTGATGACGGCGTTCATATCGAGCGCTTTTTCGTAAAGGATATCGTGCAAGATGATCAGGTCGAACGACGCTGGGGCAAATTCCTGGGTCATGATGTCCGCCTGTAGGAAACGCGTAGTCTTCAGATGCCCGTCTTGTTGGAACAAGGTATAGAAAGGTGCAAATTCGGGTGTGTAATCCAGCGCGGTAATCATCTGACCTTGCATCGCTTCAATAAAGATCTCCGTGGCGAATGGCCCGCTGCCGACGTTCAGAACGTGCAGGTCTTTACTTTTCAGATGCCGGTCGAACATCGCAGCCAATGTGTGCAGACGCTGCGTTCCCGCGAAGAAATCTGCGAATTGCGCAAAGCTGGGCGGCAGGTTTTCAGCCAATATCCGTTCATACCGCTGCACATATCCAAGATTGTGCAATCCCGGAGCTTCAGACGACATCCATATCCCCCCATGAAAACGCCCATCTATCTGGCTCAAGGGCTTTTGTTCCGAGATCCGTATATGTTGTCGCAACCATTCGAAAAGGCTTTGGGTTGACTCTTTGCGGTACCCTGATGAATCCCATTCGACCCAAACTTAGAGCCGTCGTGCTGGCGCGCAGCGCTTGGGCCGCGATCACAGACGCACCACGCTCTTTCGCCATAGATTGCACGGCATCGAGAAGGGCGGTTTCAGTGTTGCGATCTCCTTCCACAGCGCAAAGATCGCAGATCAAAAGCGCATCAGTGTCGAAAAGATAACGCTGGGACACGACGACAAAGCCGACAATTTCCCCCGCCTTGAGCGCTACAAGCGTAGAGTACTGATGCAAGGGGTGTTCGCTATAGCGCCAGCGCAGCGTTCTGGCGTCTCGCACAAAGCGCAACTTGTTATCCTTGACCAGCCGTTCCCAATGGTCGTCAAACCGGTTGTCGAAA
Source organism: Marivita sp. (assembly GCF_020055635.1). Lineage (GTDB taxonomy): Bacteria > Pseudomonadota > Alphaproteobacteria > Rhodobacterales > Rhodobacteraceae > Marivita. The sequence goes on from NZ_JAIPUT010000189.1 coordinate 2,363, forward strand.
TCTGTCACCGTCTCTATTTCCGCCGATCTTCCGGCCCCGATTGATCGGATCGTGGCATAAAGACTGCCAATGGTACCGGCAATTCTCGGTACAATCTGTCTGGTAATCCCCATGCCATCGATCGCAACGGCACCTAAAGTGCAGACATAAAGATCAGGAT
>NZ_JAIPUT010000084.1 GCF_020055635.1 Marivita sp.
AGATTTTCGACAGCGTGAACCTGCGCGAGGAATTCCTTGATCGTTATCCGCACGAGTTTTCCGGCGGGCAGGCGCAGCGCATCGGCATTGCGCGCGCGCTGGCGGCCAAGGCGCGCATCCTGATCCTGGACGAGCCGGTCTCGGCGCTGGATGTGTCGGTGCAGGCGCAGGTGCTGAACCTGCTGGCGGATCTGAAGCGCGAATTCGATCTGACCTATCTCTTCATCAGCCACGATCTGGCCGTGGTCGAAGCGGTGAGCGACCGGATCGCGGTGCTCTATTTCGGGTCGGTGGTCGAGATCGGACCGGCGGAGGAGATTTTCGCAAACCCGCGCCATCCCTATACGCGGTTGCTGGCACAAAGCGCGCCTGTCGTGGGGCGGCCCCTGACGGAACCCGAGGCCAAGGGAACAGAGCTTCCCGATCCGCTGAACCCGCCGCCGGGCTGCGCCTTTGCCGCCCGCTGCCCGCGCGCGCAGGATCGTTGCCGGGCGGAGGTGCCAAGGCTGATGGCGACGTCGGGCGCGGCGCAGGCGGCGTGTTTCTTTCCGCTTGAGGACGCGGAGTGACGTTTGCCTGACGTCGCGCCGGTGCCTTAACGGCCCACCACGGGCAGGGCGCTAGGCACGGCTCCCGGGATGCCGAGGCGTTGGGTGTCGTCTTCGAGCGTTTCCAGGAACGCGACAAGCGCGGCGATCTCCGTGTCGCTCAGGGCTTGCGGGATCAGGTCATTGGCCGCGGCGATGGCGTCGATCTCGGACGGATCATCAAGGATGCGCGTGTCTTCGACACCGGGAAGGGCGGGCAGGACCGCCTGTGTCAGGTCATAGGCGTGCAAGGCGGCGACCGGATCAAGGTGATGCCGGATCATCGCCTCGAGGGTCGCGTAGGCGCCATTGTGGCCATAAGGCGCGGTAAGCGTCACGTTGCGCAGGGACGGGGTCCGGAAGGCGAAGGCGTCCGCCGGATCGCCAGTCACCCGCAGGCGGCCGTCGTCGCGGGCGTGGTTTTCGAAACGCGCCGCCTTGCCGGGGCCGAACTGGGGCAGGGCGATGGCGTGGAACGCGTGATCCGTCTGCAACCAGCCGGAATGGCAGTCCGCACAGCCGGCCTTGCCGTAGAACAGGTCCTTGCCCTGCGCCGCCTTGGGTGGCAGCGACGCCGCGCCGGCCATCGCCCTGTCGAACAGCGCATCGTCAGCGCGCCATTCGAAGGCGATGAAATCCGCGATGACGTTGGCGATGGCGGCAAAGCTGATGTCCGCTCCCGGCAGCGCTGCGTCGAAACGGGCGCGGTATTCCGGGATGTCGGCGACACGGGCCGCGATCTTGTCCCAGGCGCCGCCGGGGGTGGCCAGCAAGCCTTGCCGGACGGCCTGGCTGATCTCGTTCTCGGAATAATGCCCGGCCATTTCGTCGGGCGACAGCACCGGGAACATGGCCTGTGCCGCAAGTGGCGAGTCGAAACCCGTGGTCATGTCGGCGCCCAGCGGCGTGCGGATGCCGTTCGGCGCGGCGGGGTCAAGCTCCAGCCGCCCGTCGTGGAAAAACCGCGTGAATTCGGTTGCGCCAAGGTTCCACAGCCCGCTGGCATTGCGCGGAATGCGCTGTTCCGGGGTGTTTTCGGGGTCGATCCTGCGATCCGGGCCAAGCCCGAGACCGCCATCGCCCAGGGCAAGGGACATCCCGTCCGAGGTGCCGAAATCCGGGTGGTGGCAGGTGGCGCAACTGACGGATGTGTTGCCCGACAGGATCGGATCGTAGAACAGCAGCCAGCCCAGTTCGACGCGCTCCGGATCGCGGTCCGGAAAGACCGGGCGCGGGCCGAGGTCCTGCGCCACGCCGTGAGTGGCGAGCGTGACAAGCAGGGACGCGGCCAGCAGTGCCCGTCTCATCGGGCGATCTTCGGAAGGCCCGCGAGCGCCGGATAAAGCGCGCGGTAGCGTTGGTGGGCATCGGCGTAGGCCTGCCGCAGCCTTGCGTCCGGTTGGATCACCTCGGCGATGGCGGGGGGCGTCATGACCGACGCCGGGTCCTGTCCGGTATGGGCGCAGATCGCCAGTCGCGCCGCACCCAAGGCGGCCCCCAGTTCGCCCGACTTGGGCACCGACAGGGGCAGGTCCAGCGTGTTGGCCAGGGTCGTGAGCCAGAACCGAGACCGGGCGCCGCCGCCGATGGCGAAGAGCGTGTCAAAACGTGCGCCGGTGCTTTTCAACGCGTCGGCGCTGTCGCGCAGGGCAAAGGCGACGCCCTCCATCACCGCACGGGTCAGGTCGGTGCGGCCCGTGGCGATGTCGAGCCCGATCAACGCGCCGCGAATGGCGCTGTCATTGTGGGGGGTGCGTTCTCCGGACAGGTAGGGAAGGAAGGTCGCTTGGGACGGTCCGGTGGCGATCTCGGGCAGGGCAGAGGACAGGTCGGCCGGGCTTTCCTTCAAGGCGCGGGACAGCCAGTTCAGGCTGTCGGTGGCGGCAAGGATCACCCCCATCTGGTACCACAGGCCGGGCACCGCGTGGCAGAAGCTGTGCACGGCAGAGTCGGGGCTGGGCGCATAGCGGTCGCGTCCGGCCATCAGCACACCCGAGGTGCCCAGCGACACGAAGCCGGTGCCTTCGCCCAGGGCGCCGATGCCGCAGGCGGCTGCGGCGTTGTCACCCGCACCACCCGCCACGATCACCGGGTCGGACAGGCCCCAGTCGGACAGAAGCTGTGGGCGCAGTTGGCCGCCCGCTTCGGAGCCTTCCGCAAGCTCCGGCATCTGGTCGTGGCGCATCCCGCCGTGGTTCAGGGCGTCATCCGACCAGGTGCGCGCGCCGACGTCCAGCCAGGCCGTGCCGGCGCTGTCCGACAGGTCGGACACATGCTCTCCGGTCAGCCAGAGGCGCAGATAGTCCTTGGGCAGGAGCACCTTGGCGATCCGGTCGAAGATGTCGGGTTCATGCGTCTTCACCCAGGCCAGCTTGGGAGCGGTGAAGCCGGGAAAGACGATGTTGCCGGTGATTTCGCGCATCCCCGGCGTTGCATCGAGGGCGGCGGCCTCGTGGATCGAGCGGGTGTCGTTCCACAGCATGCAGGGGCGCAGCACGCGGTCTTCGGCGTCAACAAGCGTCGCGCCGTGCATGTGGCCGGACAGACCGATGGCCTTGAGCGCGGCGAAGCCCTCGGGGGCGGCCTGGCGGATGGCGGCCATGGTGGTCTTGCAGGCCCGCACCCAGTCGGCGGGATCCTGTTCGGACCAGCCGGGCTGCGGGTGCGAGACGTCGAAGGCCGCCTCTGCCTCTGCCTGAACCACACCCGCCGCATCGGTGAGGATGGCGCGCAGGCCCGAGGTTCCGAGGTCGAGTCCGAGATACATTGGCCTATTCCCTGCCTGGTGGCCTCAGACGAAGCGGTTGACGTAGTTTTCGAGGATCTCCTGGCGGCCGGAGCGGGGTTCGGGGTTGATCCCGTCGTCCAGCACGCGCTGGGTGATCGACCCCAGATCGCTTGTCAGCATGGCCTGCGCCTCGGGGCTTTGCCAGCCCGCATAGCGGTCGGACAGGGCCTTTTCCAGACCACCATCCTCGATCATCGCGGCGGCGGCCTTGAGACCGCGCGCGCAGATGTCCATGCCGCCGACATGGGCCGCGACCAGGTCTTCCGCGTCGATCGACTGGCGACGCAGCTTGGCGTCGAAATTGGTGCCGCCCTGCGTGAAGCCGCCGGATTTGAGCACGTGGTAATAGGCCAGCGCCACCTCGGGGGTGTTGTTGGGGAACTGGTCGGTGTCCCAGCCGGACTGGTAATCGTTGCGGTTCATGTCGATGGAGCCAAGCATGCCTTCGGAGGCGGCGAGCGCCAGTTCATGTTCGAAGGAATGCCCGGCAAGGATCGCGTGGCCCTGTTCGATGTTGAGCTTCACCTCGGTCTCGAGGCCGTATTTGCGCAGGAAGCCGATGCAGGTGGCGACGTCGAAATCATACTGGTGCTTCGACGGCTCCTGCGGTTTTGGCTCCACGAGGATCTGCCCCTCGAAGCCAATCTTGTGCTTGTAGTCGACCACCATGCTCAGGAACCGGCCCATGTGGTCAAGCTCCTGGGTCAGGTCTGTATTGAGCAGTGTCTCATAGCCTTCGCGCCCGCCCCAGAGCACGTAGTTCGCGCCGCCCAGCTTGTGCGTGGCATCCATGCAGGATTTTACCGTCGCGGCGGCAAAGGCAAAGACATCGGGGTCCGGGTTGGTCGATGCGCCCGACATCCACCGGCGGTGGCTGAACATGTTGGCCGTGCCCCACAGCAGCCTGGTGCGGGAGCTTTCCATCTTCTCGCCGATATAATCGGTGATCTCGTTCAGAGTGGCCAGGTTGTCGGCATAATTGCCCTGTTCGGGACGGATATCGGCATCATGCCAGCAGAAGAACGGAGCGTCGAGAATATCGAACATCTCGAAAGCCACATCCGCCTTCATCTTGGCGCGGCCCATGTCGTCCTGCGGATGCCACGGCCGGACAAAGGTCTGACCCCCGAACGGGTCGCCGCCTTCCCACGCGAAGGAATGCCAATAGGCCACGGCAAATCTCAGATGGTCTTCCATCCGTTTGCCCATGACGGTCTCGTCCGGATTGTAGTGGTGAAAGGCCAGCGGGTTCGTGCTGTCCGGCCCCTCGTAGGCAATGGCGGGAATACCGTCGAAAAAGCCTGTGCTCATCGTGTTGGTCCTCGTGGATGTGTCGGGTCGTGATCTGTCAGGCCACCCGGATTTTCCGGGCGCCGTTGTCTGTTTCGGTAGGGCGCCCGGGTCAGGCGGCGGCGGTTTCGGGCTTCTTGCCGAGAATGATCATCGACAGGATGTCCTCGTCGGTGACGTCGCCCACGTTGACCGTGCCCACGAGCGCGCCGTTCTTCATCACCGAGGCCCGGTCGCAGAGATCCATGACGCTGTGCACGTCATGTTCGATCAGGAAGATGCCGATGCCCTGATCCTTGAGTTGCTGGATCAGTTCGGCGACCATCTTGGTTTCCTGCGGCCCGAGGGCGGCTGTCGGTTCGTCCATGATCAGGATGCGGGCGTTGAAATAGACCGCCCGCGCAATCGCCACCGATTGCCGCTGTCCGCCAGACAAGGCTTTCACGGGATCGGCGAATTTCTTGAAGTTCGGGTTGAGCCGCCCCATGATCTTGCGCGTTTCGGCTTCCATCCGGGCGTCATCGACAAAGCCCGCACCGGTGACCAGTTCGCGGCCCAGGAACAGGTTCGAGGCCGCGTCGAGATTGTCGGCCAGCGCAAGCGTCTGGTAGATCGTCTCGATGTTGTGCTTGCGCGCGTCGCGCGGGTTCTGGATGTCGACCGTCTTGCCGTCGATGAGGATTTCGCCCGCATCCATCGAATAGGCGCCCGACAGGCATTTGATGAGCGTCGATTTGCCGGCGCCGTTGTGCCCCAGAAGGCCCACGACCTCGCCGGGGTAGAGGTCGACCGACACGTGGTCGACCGCCTTGACGCCGCCGAAGGACACCGAGACGTCGCGCATCTCGACCAGCGGAGTTCCAGTTCTGTCAACCATCACGCGTCTCCTGTCCGTTTGCGGTAGAGAATGTCGATCAGCACCGCGAGCACGAGCACAGAGCCAACCACGATGTTCTGGAACGGCGCGTCGACGCCGACCATCGCCATGCCCGATTGCAGCGACTGCATGATCAGCGCGCCGAGGATGGCGCCGTAGATCGTGCCGATGCCCCCTGCGAGGGCGGTGCCGCCGATCACCGCCGCCGCGATCACGCGCAATTCGTCCAGCGTGCCGATGTCGTTGGAGTGAAACGACAGGCGGGCGGATGCGACGAGGGCGGCAAGGGCGCAGAGCACGCCCATGATGGCGAAGACCTTGACCGTCAGGAACCGCGTGTTGATGCCCGAAAGCTCGGCCGCATCGGGGTTGCCACCGGTTGCAAAGATGTAGCGGCCCAGCCGGGTGCGGCGCGCGACCAGTGTCATCACCACCGCGACCGCGATCAGAAGCAGCACCGAGAACGGCAGACCGTAGCCTTGGGTGAAGCCGTCGGGCATGACCTCGCCGCGGGCTTCGAATTCGCGGGCCAGCACACGGTCGGGCACCTCGTAGGCATTGAGCGTCGCGACGAAGCCGAGGATCAGCACGCCGGCGATTGCCATCAGCAGGCCTTCGGCCCAAAGCGGCTTTACCGAGAATTCATGTGCGATGCGGGCGCGGCGGGCCTGCCAGATGGCATAGCAGGCCGCGGCGACGGCGAGCAGGCCGAAGATCCAGCTTGCGGTTTCGCCCATCGTGCCGCCGATGCCGCCAAGCATCTGGAAGTTCGGATCAAGCGGGCCGATCGTCTGACCGTTGGTCAGGTACCAAGCCACGTTGCGCCACACCAGGAACCCGCCCAGAGTGACGATGAAGGCGGGGATCGTCAGGTAGCCGACCAGCCAGCCATGAAAGGCCCCGATCAGGCCGCCGGTCAGGATTCCCACGAGGATCGCCATCGGCGCAATCAGCGTGCTGCCATAGTCCAACCCCAGCGCCGGCAGGATCTGCGTCTGCGTCATCGCCATCACCGCCGAACAGGTCGCAAGCAGGGCGCCCACGCTCAGGTCGATGTGGCGGGTGACGATCACGAAGACCATGCCGGTGGCCATGATGGCCACGCTGACGGTCTGGATCGTCAGGTTGAAGATGTTACGCGGTGTAAGGAAGCGGCCGTCGGTGAGGACGTTGAACACGATACAGACCAGAATGAACGCACCAATCATGCCCAGAAGGCGGGTGTCGAATTCAAGCGTCTTGAAGATGTTCTGGCGTCCCTTCGATGTGCCGGTCTCGCTGGCCTCTGCCATGGTGACCTCGGAGTTTGAAAGGAGGAGGGGCGATCCCCACCCGAAACGGGCAGGGATCGCGTGAGTCACGTGCGCAGGGATCAGTTACAGGGCGCAGGACCGTCGGTCACACCCTGGCAGAGCGCGTCTTTCTCGATCCAGCCCGCATCGACGACGACCGAAAGGTTGTCGGCGGTGACCGGAACCGGCTCGAGGAACTTCGCGGTCATGGTCGTACCACCCGGCGACGTCCATTCCTGTGCGCCCTCGATGTCGGACATCGCGGTGCCACCGGCGAGGGCCACGGCGATCTCGCCGGCCTCCTGGCCGAGATCCCGCGCGTCTTTCCAGACCGAGACCGTCTGGGTGCCCTTGGCAACACGGTTCAGCGCGGCGTGGTCGCCGTCCTGACCGGACACCGGGATCCCGTCGAGACCCTGCGCGGCAAGCGCGGCCACGGCGCCACCGGCGGTGCCGTCATTCGACGCCACGACCGCGTCGACATTGTTGTCGTTGGCGGTCAGGATCTGCTCCATGTTGCGCTGCGCGTTGGCAGGCAGCCAGCCGTCGGTATAGGCTTCGTCGACGATGGTGATGTCGCCCGCGTCGATGGCGTCCTGCAGCACTTCCTGCTGACCGCCCCGCAGGAAATCGGCGTTCGGATCGGTGGGCGAGCCCTTGATCATCACGTAATTGCCGGTCGGCTGCGCCTCGAGAACCGCGCGGGCCTGCATGCGGCCCACCTCGATGTTGTCGAAGGTCAGGTAAAAGGCGCGGGGGTCTTCGATCAGGCGGTCATAGGCGATGACCGGAATGCCTTCATTCGCCGCGGCCTGCACGGCGGGGATGATCGCCTGCGTGTCCTGCGCCAGGATGATGAGCACGTCGGCCCCCTGTGCCACAAGGCTTTCGACATCCGAAAGCTGCTTGGAAGACGAGGATTGCGCGTCGGCCGAGATGTATTCCGCACCGGCCTCTTCCAGCGCGCTCACGATGGCGGCCTCGTCCGTCTTCCAGCGTTCTTCCTGGAAATTCGACCAGCTCACGCCGACGGTCTGCGCGAAGGCAGCGGTGCCCATCACCATGGCAATCGCGGTGGTTGCAAAAAGTTTCATTGGAGTCCTCCCAGTGTTTTTCACGTCTTGGCGCCAAGGAATACACCTCGAATCGGCGCTGACCGCTCCATCATGCATATTTATTTCACTGAGAAAAATAAATTCTCTGCATTCGCCGAAAGAATGTTAGGTATAAAAAACGGGCAAAGAGGAATCAGGACGCCATGACCAGCGATCTGGCGGAATTGACGGGGCTGGACGCACGGGACGCAACCCGGCTCAAGGTGCTGCAATGCATTCGCGCCAACGGCGAAATCTCGCGGACCGACATCGCCAGGACACTCGAGAGCAGCCCTGCAACGGTCACGTCGGCCTGCGGGGCGCTGCTTGATGCCGGGCTGATCAGCGAAGTGGAAAAGACCCCTTCGGATACGGTGCAGCGCGGCCGCCCGCGCGTCATGCTCCAGATCAACGGCGCGGTGTTTCTTCTGGCCGGGGTCAAGATCGCCCGCACCGCGATACTCGTGGTGATCGTCGATTTCAAAGGTGACGAGATCGGAACATACGCCCTGCCACTGACGGTGTCCCGGATGCCGGCGAAGGAACTCGTGTTGCAGGTCCGCGCCGCACTCGAGGCCGCATGCGACCATCTTGGCGCAGAGATGGGGCAGATCGCCGGAGTCGCGCTCGGGATGCCGGGTTTCATCAATGGGCAGACCGGGTTCATGCACTGGTCCTCGTCGGTCACCGAACGCAACGTGAATTTCGCGCCGCTGTTCATCGAACATCTGTCCTGCCCGACCTTCATCGACAACGACGCCAACCTCGTGGCCAAGGCCGAGCATCTGTTCGGGGCCGGGCGGGGGTTGCGCAATTTTCTTGTCGTCACCGTCGAACATGGCGTGGGCATGGGCATCGTGCTGAACGGCGAGCTGTATCGCGGGGAACGCGGCTGCGGGGCCGAGTTCGGCCATGCCAAGGTGCAGGTGAACGGGGCTGTCTGCCAATGCGGCCAGCGCGGCTGTCTGGAAGCCTATGTCGGCGATTACGCGATGGTGCGGGACGCCTCGACCGGACGGCAGGGGGATGCGCCCAAGTCGATCGCCGACATCATCGAAGCGGCCCGCCAGGGCGACCAGCTGGCGCATCAGGTGCTGGAACGCTCGTCCGAGATCCTCGGGGTGGCGCTGGCCAACCTGGTCAATCTTTTCGATCCCGAGCATATCGTCATCGCGCGGTCGCGTCCGCCCTTCGATCCGCCCTATCCCGAGATCATGCTCAAGGCGCTTCGGCGGAACACCGTTCAGGTGGACGCACCCCTGCCGGGTCTGACCGTGCGCAATCTGGACGAAAGCATGTGGGCCAAGGGCGCGGCCGCCCACGGGATCGAGATGGTCTCGATCCTCAAGGTGCGCGAACGGAGCGTTCTGGATGTGGCGTAGGGGCGTCGCCTTCACTTTTGCGGCGGCGGCCTTTGCCTGCGTGGCCCGGGCCGAGCCGGTGCAGCCGGTCTTCACCCCGGTCGAGATCGCCGGGCACGTCTATGACGGCGGTTGGGAGCATTTCGTCGGTGGCGGCATCGCGGCCTTCGATTGCGACGGGGATCGCCTGCCCGAGCTTTACGCCGCTGGCGGCACCAACTCCGCAACGCTGTTCCGCAACGTGTCGACAGAGGCGGTGGCCTTCAAGGCGGACACACCCGATGCGCTGGCGCTGACCGGCGTGACCGGGGCCTATCCGCTTGACCTTGACGGGGACGGGCACCTTGACCTCGCGGTGCTGCGGGTCGGGCCGGATGTCCTGATGCAGGGGCAGGGCGATTGCCGCTTCCGCCCGTTCGGCGCGGAGTTGGGATTCACGTCCGGCGATCACTGGACCACCGCCTTTTCGGCCACATGGGAGGACGGTCAAACGCTGCCCACGCTGGCCTTTGGCAGCTACGTCGACCGCACCGATCCCGAGGGCCCGTTCGAGGCGTGTGACAGCCTGTTCCTCTATCGACCGGACGCGGACAGCTATGGCCCGCCACAAGACCTGCGCCCGGGCTATTGCGCCCTGTCGATGCTGTTCTCCGACTGGGCGCGGATCGGACGCGCCGACCTGCGCGTGTCGAACGACCGGCATTATTACGTGCGCGGCGGGCAGGAACAGATGTGGGCGATGGAGGCCGAACCCCGGCCCTATACCGCCGAGGAAGGATGGAAACCCTACGCGCTCTGGGGCATGGGCATCGCCTCGCGCGATCTTACCGGAGATGGGTTTCCCGAGGTCTACCTGACCTCGATCGGCGATCAGAAATTCCAGATGTTCGATCCGCAGACCGGCGGTCCAACCTGGCTGGATGCCACCTATGCGCGCGGGACCACGGCCCACCGTCCGCATTTCGGCGACGACGGTCGTCCGTCGACGGGATGGCATGCGGCCTTCGGGGATGTGAACGCAGACGGGCGCGACGACATCTTCGTGGCGAAAGGCAATGTCGAACAGATGCCGGATGCAGCGATGGAAGACCCGAACACGCTCCTGGTGCAACAAAAGGATGGCCGGTTCGCCGAAACCGCCAAGGCCGCCGGCATCGCGTCCATGGCCCGCTCGCGCGGTGCGGCGCTGGTCGATTTCAACAATGACGGCAGGCTCGATCTGGCCGTGGTCAACCGCCGCGCCCCGATGCAGGTCTTCGAGAACCGCACGCAAGGCGGCTCCTGGCTTCTGGTCGATCTGCGCGGCGCCGGGCCGAACACGACGGCCGTCGGCGCATTTGTCGAACTGCGCACGCAGGACCGGACACAGACGCGCGAGATCACCATTGGCGGCGGCCATGCGGGCGGGCACGCGGGGCTTCAGCATTTCGGGCTTGGAGAGGAGACAGAGGTCGACCTGCGCGTGATCTGGCCGGATGGCACGCCGACGCCATGGCAGACTTTCAAGGCAAACCGGATCCTGTCAGTCGAACAGGCCGCCCGGTAGCCGCCGGGACACGCAGCCGGTTAGCGCCTTCGGTCATGGGGAGATGGTCCGCAGACGCCGCTTGATCCGCGCCGCCTTGCCGCGCATTTGCGCGCCGCGCCGCAGGGCCGCCATGTGCAGACGCCATGGCAGAGGGGGTCGGATGCGCGGTTCGGTCCTGGGCAAGGCCGACAGGTCGAAGCCGCCCCGCGTTTCGAAATGGGCAAGCAGCTTGGTGCCATAGGCCTTGCCCGCCGGGCTGACATCGGGATTGGCCAACCGCCGGTGCAGTCCGGCCACCAGCGCGTCGGACCATTTGAAGTGGTGCACGCGGAAGGGATGCGCAAACCGGAAACCGGGGCGGGTGATGCCGGGAAACTCGGCCAGCGGACGGTGCAGCGCATAGCGAACCCGGCGCGGATCGGCCTGCGGGTGATGGCCACCCCGGCTTGGCCGCACCTCGGCACGGTGCAGCATCAGCTTGACCGTGCCGTATGCGTCATGTCCGCCGCCCAGTCCCGCGATGTGGATCATTGCCTCGGCACGGACAGGAAACTGGTCCGACAGCGCGGGCGTTTCGCGCACCGGCGCAAGCCCGCCATCCGGCGCGATCCGGTCGATGAATGGCCCCTGGAGCGCGGTGATGCCGCGCGCCTCGCACCACGCGATCACCTCCGGCAGGGGCGCCGGGTATTCGTGCAGTTCGTCCACATCCGCATTGACGATCCAGTCACCGGGCCGCGCCACCCGGGCCTGAACCGCGCGGCGGCGTTCCCACATGGCGGCGCTGGAATAGCGGTCCGTCCAGATCTCTGCCGGGGCATGGCCGAACCGAGCAAGCGTCGCACATGCCTCGTCGACGCCCGCGTGATCTTCGCCCGGCGCATTGAGGATCACGTGTACGGCCCCGGGCGCGATCCCGAGAGCCTGGTAATGGGCGAGAAAATGCGGCAGCAGCGCAAGGTCGCTGTCTACCCCGAGGCATGAGATCAGGATCGGGCCGCGACGGACCTCGGCATCCGTCTTGGCTGTGCTGTGGTGGATCAAGAAACCGTCTCCGACAAAAGAATTCTGGTTTCAACGATCCAAGCGCGCAATCGGTTTCGTCGCATCCGTCCCGAGCGCATGGACACCCGTCGACCGCCCCGTGCAACAGGCCGAGCGCGCCTGAAACACATCCGGCTGCCTGCGGAGGCCGGTACACAGATGCAGGCGCGTTTTGTTCAGGTGATCGACGGCGCATCCATCGACCATCCCTTTCGCCCGCAAGCGAAAACGGCAGTCAAGACACAACCAGCGGCCTCCCCGTCGCCAAGGGCGCAAGGGTTAGAAGGTCACCGGCACGATTTTCTGTCAGACCGTCAGCGGTCCTCAGGGCAAGTCTGCCCCATACCCGAACAATTGCGTGTCACGGGAGCTTCATCCGATGAAGTCGCCGTCGGGAATGTCAGTATGGGTAAATTTGGAAATGCAGCAGCCGACGAAACCGACACCAAGAGCGAAAAGGCAGCGACGGCTGATTTACGAACAAAAGAAGATGCTAATCTATGCATTGAAAACCCTCAGTTTTTTAAATCGCGCGAACAGAATACCATGACTCATCCCTGTTTACCTAACGTAAACCACAGGCCCGGTTGACCCGAAACCAACCACCGCGATGTGGACGCGATACCAACACTCGTCGCGCTGTTCAGCGCTTTTTCTGGCCCGTGCTACAGTGACTTTGGTGATTTGGCGCGCAGAGAATACCCGATCCGAGGAGAGGATAGTGATGCTTCAGCTCTTCCGGGATGCGTCGGATGGAGTAGAAAACCCCGTCTTGGATGAAGGTGAACGGGCGTGAAATGGTCTCCGACATGGTTTACGGCTCCTAGCAGTGGCTAAAAGCTGGAGTGATACCAATGAGTTATCTGAAGAAATGGTGCCCCCACACGGCAACTCCACCAGAACTGAGTGCGTGCAAAGTTATTGAAAATCAGACACTTATCGGGCTAGTTTCTGACTTTTG
>NZ_JAIPUT010000191.1 GCF_020055635.1 Marivita sp.
CGGCACGCCGGCGGAGCCATCGGCCTCCTGGCCGGATGCCAGGTCCCGCGCGATGCCGAGCGGCAGCGTGTGCTCGACCTCCCGGCGCATGAGCCACGGGCCCGCCCGTGCGAGGAAGGCGCGCGGATCGGAGAAGCGGCGGACCCGCGGAAGTGAGGGCATGCCCGCACGCTACGAGCGGGACGGCGCGCGGGGCAACCCGCCGACGTGGCGGCTAGTGTGTTGTTTTGTCTCAGCCTGCCCGAAACCGCCGAAATCACTGATCTGCATATTCGGCCACGTCTACCGAGTTGACCGTCGGCTGCCACACGCCTGCTCAGAACGGAAATTCATCGGTTTTTCCTCGCAGCAGGTTTGCAGACATGACGATATCGCGCCACAACGCCTGGCGCGTCCATCTGGCGTGACGCAGGACAAGGCGCAAGGTCTGCAGTCTCTCCGTAACCTTGAGTGGCGCATTGACTGACGCCCTCATACGCTCTGCCGTCCACTTCCAATGCGGCAGCAGAACTCTCGACCGAATCGAAGGATCCACCCACTTCCGTACCTCCGAGACTTTACGAGTCGAATGCGCCGCACTGCGCTGATGCAGTCTCCTCTTGAGCAGAGGGCCCTCGACGTTAGCCAGCAAGCCGCGCAAGCTCAGTTCGAAGAGAAGGACAAAGTCCCATCCAAAGTAATCCAACCTGCATGAGGTCGTCAGCAAGGTTGACCTTCGCATCAGGCCCTGCGTGAAGACAATCTGATAGTCGTTTCTGAGTACGGCCTCGGCGCGGACACTAGCATCATGACTCCTGATATTAAGAGTTCGCGCAGGGTGATCCACCTGATTGCCGTCCGCGTCGATATTCACAGTATCCGGAACATAGGCCACGATCTCCTCATCCCGGCGCAGGGTCTCCACTGCATGATCGAGAAGGTTTAAATCCGGAACATCATCCGCACTCGCCCACCGGAAGTACTCACCGGTGGCTTCCAGGAAAACCGCCTTGTGGTTTGCATTAACGCCGCAATTGTGCGGCTGGCGAATGATCCGGACCCGATCATCCTCACGAGCGTATTGTTCGCAGATATCCAATGTTGAGTCCGTTGAGGCATTGTCCGAGATGATGAGCTCGAAATCACCGAATGTCTGGCCGAGTGTCGCATCCAGCGCCGGTGACAGATATTCGCCTGCGTTAAAGACGGGCAGTCCGATCGAAACGCAGGGCACCCTGCTCACGCAAATCTCCGACGCACGCTCACACCCGCCCCGGTCAACTTATTGAGCAAGACTTTCTCCGCCCCATCGGGTCGCCTTGACATCCTCCACAAAATGTAGAGTGAGGCTGAATACACCACCACACCGCTCGGGACAGCACACGCGAGCACAAGAGCCGAGCCCCCGAGCGAATCCGTATCATCCACGGCACTCTGCACCCCAATGACGGCAATGCTCATTACAAGACTCGCCACAACCGGCCGCCAGTTATAGCTCAGGTACTCCGCAATACGAATCTCGAGACGACGAAAAATCAGGGGGAAACTCGCGACAAAGCAGGTTATTGCACCGCAAAGTTCGGCTAGCGCGATTCCCTGCACCCCAAGCTCGTCTATGAGGGCCGCACTCAAAAGGACCAGCACAGTCAATCTGAGCGCTGACTGGACGGTCACCGCCCTGGCATACCCCAATGCAAGATGCGCCATCCCGTTGTTGCCAGAGGCCGCAACAAATACGGCAGAGATCGCAAGAACTTCCATGAGAGGCGCAGCTGCCGCCCACTGTTGCCCCAGAGCCACCAGAACCAATTCCTCTGCCACCAACGCCAACCCCACACCCGCCGGCAAAGCAATAGCCACCACTAGTGCCCCGATATCCATGAACGTCTTCTTGAATGCTTCCGGCTGGGGCACCAGCCTCGCATAACCAGGGTATGCGGCCCGATTGACCGGCGCCGAGAGTTCGGTGGCAGGCATGGTGGCAATGTCGTACGCGAGCGTATAGATACCAAGAGATTGGGCACCGAGAAGCCGACCAATCAGGAAATGGGGGAAACGCACAACACCGACGAGGACGGCGTTATTCGATAACAGCCACTTCGAGTAGCCGAAAAGCTCGCGCGCCGCGCCCAGCGCAAAGCTGGGCCGATAAGGGGCCAGGACATAACTCAGGAGTACACCGGCTACCGATCCGGCCACCATCCCGGCGATCAACGCCCAGTAACTCCTGAAAATGATCGCCGAGATGATGGTCACGAGGAATCCGATGAGCCGTTTCGATGCGCGAAAAACAAACTCCTTACTAAATTTCATTTGCCGGCGGAATTCGACGGTACCGACATTCTCGAAGCCACGCAGCATCCAACCGGCGACGATTACCCAGAGCGCCAGCGTCAGCCGCGGCTCCCCGAAAAAGCCCGCCATCGGTACCGCAAGAAGGGCAATTATCAGCGCACAGGCTCCATAGACAATTATCGTCAGGGTCCACGCGGTATCGAACTCGACCCGATCAGGAGATTCCTTGTTGA
>NZ_JAIPUT010000192.1 GCF_020055635.1 Marivita sp.
GGTTGGCAAGACCGGCGCAACCCATGTCGAGGCGGATGCGGAGCAGATCGTGATCGACGACATGGTACGCGGACGGGTCACCTTCGAGTCGGACGGCATCGGGGACTTCGTGATTGTGAAATCGGACGGCATCCCCACCTACAACTTCGCGGTCGTCGTCGATGACACCACCATGGACATCAGCCATGTGGTGCGGGGCGAAGAACATCTGAGCAATACGCCCAGACAGCTTCTGCTCTACCAGGCACTGGGACTCAAGGCGCCCCGGTTCGCCCACGTATCGCTCATCCTCGGCAAGGACCGCAGCAAAATGAGCAAGCGACACGGCTCGACCTCGGTCAAAAACTACCGGGCGGCGGGCTATCTCCCGCAAGGCTTGGTCAATTTCCTGGCGCTTCTGGGGTGGTCCCCCGAAGGCGAGGAGGAATTGTTCAGCATGGCGGAACTCGAGGCGCGTTTCGACCTCGACCGAGTGGCCAAAAATCCTGCCGTGTTCGACATGGACAAGTTGAACTGGATCGATCACCAGCACATCCAACGCACCGACGATGCCACGCTCGCGCGCATGGCACTTCCCTATCTGGTGGAGGCTGGCTATGTGGGCGAAGATGCGGATTTAGCGCGCATTGCGCGGGTGGTGGCCGTCGTCAAGACGGGACTCGACCACGTATCGCAAATCGTTGAACGGGCGGAACTGTTCTTTTTTGCTCGTGCTGTGGACGAGCCGTCGGCCAAGGCGCATTTGGATGAAGAGAGCGTAGCGCCCATGCTGCGGGCGTTCGTGGAGGTGCTCCAGGCGAAGGAAGAACTTACGCCGGAGGCGGTCAAGAAGTGTTTCAAGGAAACCATGAAGGAGACGGGCCTGAAGGGCAAGCAGGTGTTCATGCCGGTGCGCGTAGCGTTGACCGGCGTGACCAGCGGGCCTGAAATGCATGAACTGATCCCGGTGCTCGGTGTCGAAGAGGTCAAAGCGCGGATTTTCGCCAGCACGGGACTCGAACTGTAGGGGGGCATATGCTGAAAGTCTACAATACCATGGACCGGGACAAGGTTCCCTTCCATCCGGAACGTGAAGGCCGGGTGAGCATGTACGTGTGCGGCCCGACGACCTACAATTACATCCACATCGGAAACGCTCGTCCCATGGTGGCGTTCGACGCCATCCGCAAGTATCTCATCTACCGGGGCTTCGAGGTGACCTACGTCCAGAACTTCACGGACATCGACGACAAGATCATCCAGAAGGCCAAGGACGAACACGATGAGCCGCTGGCGCTGGCCGAACGCTACATCGAAGAATACAAGAAGGACGCCCGCGCCCTGGGTGTTCGTGAAGCGGACATGCATCCGCGGGTGAGCCGCCATATGGACGACATCCTCGATATGGTGCGTACGCTGCAGGAAAAGGGCTACGCCTACGAGGTGGACGGCAACGTCTATTTCGATGTCCGTTCGTTCCCGGACTACGGCAAGCTGTCAAGGCGCGATCTCGACGAGCTCAAGTCGGGTGCCCGGGTGGACGTAGATTCCGAAAAGAAAGATCCGCTCGATTTCGCCCTCTGGAAGCGCGCCAAGCCGGGCGAACCGTCCTGGGAAAGCCCCTGGGGCACAGGCCGCCCGGGTTGGCACATCGAGTGTTCAGCCATGAGTCTGAAGTATGTGGGGCCCACCTTCGACATCCACGGGGGAGGCTACGACCTCATCTTTCCGCATCATGAAAACGAAATCGCCCAGAGCGAAGGCTATACGGGCAAAACGTTCGCCAACTACTGGTTGCACAATGGATTCATCACGGTGAACGAAGAGAAGATGAGCAAATCCGTCGGCAACTTCTTTTTGGTGCGCGAAGTGCTGGAGAAGTTCCCGGGCGAGGTGGTTCGTTTCTTTCTGCTGGGGACCCACTACCGTTCCCCGCTGGATTTCAGCGACGCCAAGCTGGCCGAGGACCAGAAGGCGCTGGCCAAGCTGCAGAATACCTGGAACCGGCTGCGCGACGCGACGGAATCGATCGACGGTGCCAACGGACCCGATGACCTGATGGATGGCTTCCGCCGACGCATCGAGGAGGCCATGGATGACGATTTCAATACCGCACGGGCAATCGGCGTCCTGTTCGACAGCATACGGAAAATCAACCGGTGGATCGATGAAGACGAACAATCCGGCGGTGCCGGTAACAAGGAAGCGATTGCTGCAGAAACCAATCAGGTCGAAATCCTGGGCAATAATGGCGAAACGCTGGCCCACTGGTCGGGGCGAAAATCAGAGATCGCCGAAGAGTTGATCACCTGGTTGCTGCAGTCCACCGGAAGTCGGTCATCCGTCTGACGATTGCTTCCTTTGTTTCAGATAATCATGCAAGCGGCTCACAACCTCAGGATGTTCTGAGGCGATATTCTCTATCGAATCGATGTCCGCACCAAGATCGTATAGTTCCACCTGTTGCTCGTTGAGCGATTTCTCCCCATTACGGAGAATCAGGCGGTAGCGGTCATCCCGAATTGAG
>NZ_JAIPUT010000085.1 GCF_020055635.1 Marivita sp.
ACGCCGGACGCGCCCGACAGAAGGGCCTTCTTCCACTGGTGGATCAACGTCGGGTGGACCTCAAACCGCGTGGCCAGCTCGGCCACTGTCTGCTCCCCCTTCAGCGCTTCCAGCGCCACCTTCGCCTTGAACGCGGCAGCGTGCCGCTTCCTCTTCGCCATCTCGTCCGTCTCCTTCTCGAAGACCAAGATGACCTCAGATCGTAGCTTCCGTCAGTGTCCGATTTCCGGGGAGCACCTCATTCTTCAGAAGGCGCAGATCGCGGCTTGCAGCTTCCAGATGCCTTGCATCAAAGGAGATGAAGTTGTGACCGAGAGCGAACTCTGCTGGGTCTGAAAACCGGTCCAACCCGTCGAGGGCTTCGACGAGATTGCCGCGCTTGAAAACGAAGGAGCCTTCGACGCCCTGCCGAACGCCCGCAAAGCTCTGAAGGCGATTGGTCTTGGGATCGATCTCAAGATCGATTGACACGCACCTCTTCAGGAGCGTATCCGCACGCGCAGCCCGGGGATGTACGCCGTCCTCCAAATGCCCTTCTCACCTTGCCTGTGCCCAAGCTAGGTTATCCACAGGAAATGTGAGATTTCAAAGGCAAGGCCAGTTGTTCATCATCCGTTCTTTTCCCCACGTCTGAGATACGCCGCCACGTTGCTCAAATATGGCGAAGACGATCCATTCGATCGTCAAGTCGATCGGCCGAGTAGCAACGTGAGTGCGCCAACGCGCCCGCAACCTTTCCCCCGATAGCGGACGCTTGATCCACGGCCAGCAAAGGTCCGGTATGCGGACGAAGCACCATTTCGCTGCAGTTGCACGCAGGTCTGCTTTGCTGCGCTTTGCGGACCTCAACTAGTGATTGCCCACGAATTGCACATCTCCAGTGCTTACTACCTTTATCCAGCGATAGCAGTCTGTCCACTCCACCATGGGTGCCACCGACAGGTGCCGGCCTCGGTGGCTGTGATCGCGGTCGTTCGGCGGTCTTCTCGGGTCGGTCGCATGCGGAACGGGTCTTCTTCGCATGATCTACGCAAACGTGGGATTGTCTGCTGCCCGGCACACCGAGGCTCGCAGCGCGTGCATCTCCACGTCAAGGCACCTGCACGCCCTGTCGATTCAAGATGATCCTGTAGAGACTGGTCGTGGCCGTCATATAAAGCTCATGCTTCGCCCGCCCGCCGAAACAAAGGTTCGACACCAGCTCCGGCACCAGGATTTTGCCCAGCAGGCGGCCGTCGGGGGCAATGCAGTGAACGCCATCGGCAGCCGACGACCAGATGTTGCCGTCGCTGTCCAGTCGGAACCCGTCGGCACAGCCCGGGCTGATCGTGTGAAAGTGCCGTCCTTTCACCGGGCGTCCGTCGACAAGGTCATAGACCCGAATCTCCTTTGCATCCTGCGAGAACATTCGGCCCGTATCGGCAACGTAGAGCCGCCCCTCGTCGCGTGAGAATGCGAGGCCGTTGGGGCAATTCATGTCATCGACCATGACCTCGAGCGCGCCCGTCTCCGGATCGGCGCGGTAGACGACGCAAGGGTTTTCCTGCTCGGCGACGAAGCCCTCGTAGTTGGTCATGATTCCGTAGTGCGGGTCTGAGAACCAGATCCCGCCGTCCTGCGCCACAATCACGTCATTGGGCGAGTTGAGCGGCCTGCCCTCGAAGCTGTCGGCGACAACGGTGATGCGCCCGTCGTGTTCGGTTCGGGTCACGCTTCGCGTGCCATGCTCGCACGAGACGAGGCGACCCTGCCGATCCCGGGTGTGGCCATTGGCATAGTTCGAAGGCTGCCGATAGGTGCTGACGCCCTCCCCCGGCGTCCAACGCAGGATGCGATTGTTCGGGATGTCGGAAAACAGCAGGCAGCCCGCATCGCCGAACCAAACCGGACCCTCCACCCAGTCGAAGCCGCTGGCCAATTGCCTGACCGGGGCGTTGCCGAGGACGAAGCGTCCGAATTCGGGTTCCACGGTCTCGAAGAACGACATGGGCTGTCCTTTCGCCTGGGTCATGTTAGGGAGTTATCGATAACATTTTGATTGGTCAATCCGAAGGAGGCCGCAAAAATGACATGGACTCAAGAGACGTGTGTTCTCACCCACCACGGCGCCATGGCCATGCTCGCCGCCGCTGTCGCCGAGGCCGAGGCGCTCGGCCAGCCCCAGTGCATCGTCATCGTGGACGCATCAGGAGAGGTTCTGGCCGAACTCAGGATGACCGGGTCGAAATTCCTCAGCCGCAGGAGCGCGCGGGCCAAGGCTCTGACCGCTGCCTCGGCCGGCGCGCCGAGCGCAGACATCCCCGAAGCCGTGCGCACGCCCATCGCGGCGGCGACGGCCGGAACCGTCACCGGGCTGCCGGGCGGCCTGCCGATCGTCGTCGACGGTCAGCGGCTGGGCGGGGTCGGTGTGGGCTCTGGCAGCGGCGACCAAGATATCGCCGTCGGACGCGCGGCGCTGGCGGCGATCGGCGCCGCGATCTAAACCGTCTCCCGGGCGAAGACGATCTGTGCCTTCATCGCGCGGCTGCGGTCGCCGGCCATCTCGAATGCCTCCCTTGCCGCCGACACCGGGAAGGCCTGCGTGATCAGGGGTGCCGGGTCGATCAGCCCCTTCTGCATCAGGCTTACGCCCGTGAAGAACTCTGCGTGGAACCGGAAAGAGCCCTTGAGCGACAGTTCCTTCGCGGTCATCGCCTGAAGCGGCAGGGTCACGTCCCCCCCGAGGCCGAGTTGCACGATGGTGCCAGCGGGCCGCATCGCGGGCACGGCGCCGGCAAGGGCCCGCGCCGCCCCGGAACACTCGAACAGCACGTCGAACCGGCCCTTCTCGATGCTATGGGAATCCAGCGCCCCGTCGGTCGCGGCCATGTTCAACGTTTCATCCGCGCCGGCCTTGCGCGCCATCATCAGCGTGAAATCCGACAGGTCCGTGGCGACAATCAGGTCCGCGCCCGCCCGGCGCGCCGCCATGATGCACAATACTCCAATCGGCCCGCAGCCCGTCACAAGCACCGAGCGGCCCAGAAGAGGCCCGGCCTGCCCCGCCGCATGCAACGCGACGGCGAGCGGCTCGGCCATCGCGGCGACGCCGGGCGAAAGGCCATCGGCGGGGGCGCACTGCGCAGCTTCGGCCACGAGCTCCTGTCGGAATGCGCCCTGCACGTGCGGAAAAGGCATCGCCGAGCCGTAAAATCGCATTTCGAGGCAATGGTTGAACTCGGCCGCGGCGCAGAACCGGCAGGCCCCGCAGGGCCGGGACGGCGACACGGCGACAAGCTGTCCAACCGACAGGTTCGACACGCCCTCACCCAGTTCGGTCACATGACCGGCCACTTCGTGGCCGAGGATCATCGGCTCGCGCAGGCGCACGGCGCCGAAGCCGCCATGGTTGAAGTAGTGCAGGTCCGAGCCGCAAATCCCGCCCACGGCAATCGCGATCCGCACCTGCCCCGGATCAAGGCGCTGCTCCGGGCGATCCTCGATGCGCAGGTCGCCCGCTGCATGGATGACGATGGATTTCATTGTGGCCCTCACAACACCGGTGTCGGCAGGTCCTGACCCGCGAAATGTGCGGTCAGGTTGTCGCGCATGAGCTGACCCATCGCCTTGCGGGTCTCGATCGTGGCCGAGGCGTGATGCGGCTGCACGAGGACGTTCGGCAGTGTGAGAAAGCGCGGGTCTAGCGCCGGTTCGCCCTCGAACACGTCGAGGGCAGCGGCACCCAGCGCCCCGGATTCCAGCGCGTCCAGCAGGGCGTCCTCATCGATATTGCCGGCTCGACTGATATTGATGATCATGCCGTCCGGTCCCACGGCCTCCACGACCTCGCTGCCGACGATGTGCCGGGTCTCCGAGGAGGCGGCAAGCGTGACGAACAGGAATTCCACCTCTCGCGCCAGCGAAACCGGATCGGCGACAAAGCGCCAGCCCGCCGCGTGTTCTCTTGGCGCGACGTCGCAATATGCGATGTCCATATCGAAGCCCGTGAGCCGCTTTCCTACCTCGTACCCGATGCGACCAAGCCCGAGGATGCCCGCGCGCTTGCCCCAGACTCGAGTCTGGAGCGGGTAGAGCCCCTTCGTGGCCCACGATCCGTCCCGCACCCAAGTCTCAGCCGCGATCATGCCGCGGGCCTGCACCAGCATCATTGCCACGCCCAAGTCCGCCACATCCGCCGTCAGCACGTCGGGCGTGTTGGTAACGCGGATGCTCCGTGCTCTGCAGGCCGCAAGATCGACCGCATCGTACCCCACTCCATAGACCGAGACGATTTCAAGGCCCGGGCAGGCATCGATCATGGCGGCATCGGCCCCGAGCTCGCCCCGGGTAGCGATGGCGCGCACGCGCGGTCCAACCTGCGAGAGGAACCCGGCACGGTCGTCTGCCTCGAAATACCGATGCATCACGAAGGAGGCATCCAGCGGCCCCTGGTCCCAGTCCGGATAGGGGCCGATTTGCAGAACCTCGGGTTTCGTCATGGTGGGACCTCCCGGCTTTTCCTTGCGACTCCGCGTCACTCGACATGAGGCTTGACTCGGATTGTTATCGATAACATAAGGGAAGCATCTGAAGTTGTCGAGACGGAAATGGCACAGTCGATGGGATCGGAACTGTTTGACCTCAGCGGGCGCACCGCCCTCGTGACAGGCTCGTCACAAGGAATCGGTCATGCGCTGGCGCGGGGGCTGGCCGAAGCGGGGGCCGTGGTGATTCTGAACGGTCGAGACACCGGCAAGCTGGCCGTGGCAGCGCAGGATCTGCGATCAAGCGGTGCGCGGGTGTACGAGCTTGCTTTCGACGCGACGGACTCTACCGAAGTGCGCACTGCCATCGACGAGTTCGAGGCGGAGACGGGCACCATCGACATTCTCGTGAACAATGCCGGAATGCAGCACCGCGCCCCTCTCGAAGACTTCCCCGCGGAGGTTTTCGAACAACTGCTTCAGACCAACATCGCAAGCGTCTTTCACGTCGGCCAGGCCGTGGCACGGCACATGATCGGGCGCGGCGCGGGCAAGATCATCAACATCGCGAGCGTCCAAACCGCGCTGGCCCGTCCCGGCATCGCGCCCTACACGGCAACGAAAGGGGCCGTCGCCAACCTGACCAAGGGCATGGCGACCGACTGGGCGCAGTACGGGCTGAACTGCAACGCACTGGCCCCAGGCTATTTCGACACGCCGCTGAATGCCGCGCTGGTGGCCGATCCCGATTTCACCGCCTGGCTCGAAAAACGTACCCCGGCCCGCCGCTGGGGAAACGTCGAGGAGCTTGTCGGCACCTGCATCTTTCTCGCCTCCGCCGCATCGTCCTTCGTCAACGGAACCACCGTCTTCGTTGACGGCGGCATCACGGCGTCGCTATGATGGGACGGTTCGTTGTCATGGGCGTTTCGGGTTGCGGCAAGTCGCGTATCGGCCGGGACTTCGCACGGGTCATCGGAGCACGGTTCTTCGATGGCGACGACCTGCATCCCAGACGGAACATCGAAAAGATGTCCATGGGCGAGCCTCTGAGCGATGCCGACCGCGCGCCATGGCTCGACCGGGTCGGCGGCACCTTGCGTCATTCCGGCACGGTCGTGGCCTGTTCCGCTTTGCGCCGTTGCTACCATAACGGGATTGTCGACGCTGCGGGTGCGCCGGTGACGTACCTTTTTCTCACGGGGCAGCGCGAGACGCTCTGGGCACGGATGACACGGCGCGACGGGCATTTCATGCCCCCTGCCCTGCTAGATAGTCAGCTCGCGACGCTGGAGGTGCCGGGTCCGGACGAGCTATGCGTAATCGCGGACATCGAGGCGGCGCCGCAGGCCATCGTTGCCAGTTTCCTTGCGGGACTGTTGGAGAAGACGGCATGAGCATGAAGATTGCCTTGATCGGTGCAGGCGCGATGGGCGGCGCCATTGGCACGCGGCTGCTTGAGACCGGGCAGACCGTCACGGTGTTCGATCTCGACGCGGACCGGGTCGCCGCGCTGGTCGAGTGCGGTGCGCAGGCCGCACCGAGCGCCGCCGCCGCCGCCGCGCAATCCGACCAAGTCATCACGTCGCTTAACTCACCTGCCATCGTCGAGGCGGCGGTCTTCGGGGCCGAGGGCGTGGCGGCGGGCTCGCGTGAAGGCATGCTGATCATCGACATGTCCTCGATCGATCCCGATGCTACCAAGTCGATGGCCGCCCGGGCGTCCGACCTTGGATTGCGTTGGGTCGACAGCCCGCTCTCGGGCGGTGCGCCCAAGGCGCTGACCGGGGAACTGACCCTGATGGCGGGCGGAGATGCAGCGGATGTCGCCGAGGCCCATGACGTGCTCCGCCATGTGGCCACGAACTACACCCACATGGGACCCGTCGGCGCGGGCCAGACGACGAAGCTCATCAACCAGGTACTTTGTGGGCTGGGATTCCTGGCCGTCGCCGAGGCCACACAGCTGGCGCTCGACGCCGGTGTCGACGCCGCGAAGGTGCCCGTAGCGCTCAAAGGCGGGCGGGCCGACAGCGCGATTTTGCAGGAATACATGCCGCGTTTCGCCGCGAAGGATTACCGCCGTACCGGCCGGATCGACAACATGGTCAAGGATCTCGAAGGTGCCCATGACCTCGCACGGCGAACGCACACCGCGATGCCGTTGACGGCGGTCTGCCTCGAAATCCACCGCGTCCTGACGGCCGCGGGGCTCGGCGGCGAGGATCAGGCTGCCTTGATGGAATTCTTCACCGGCGCAGGGAGGTCAATGGAATGATCACACGTTTCGCCATGTTCGAAGGCTCGGTCAGATCGGGCGGGATCGACGCGTTCCGCTCCGCCGTTCTGGAGCGTCTGGTCCCGCTCTGGCGCCGGTTTCCGGGCAACAGCGACGTGCGGGTGATGTTCAGCGAAGACCGCGAAGAAGGCGCGCCCGAGTTTCCGCTGATACTCGCCATCACCTATTCCGACATGACCGCGCTGGAGACCGCACTCGAAAGCGATGTGCGCGCCCGGTCGCGGGACGTGACCGGGGAGATCGTCGCCGAATTCTTTGAGGGCCGCATCCACCACCACGTCATGCTCACCAACCATTTCGGCCCATAAATCAGTGCGAATGGGGATGAGCAGCTGAAACGTCTTGACGAATGTTATCGATACCATACACTGAAGTGACGGGACGGAGACAAACCGGGAGGACGTCATGAGAGCGCAAAGTAGACCGGTGATCTCCATGCGCGGGATCAAGAAACGCTTCGGTGGCGTCGTCGCCCTCGACGGCGTGGATCTAGATGCATTTGCCGGCGAAGTGCTCGCTATCGTCGGCGATAACGGAGCCGGAAAATCGACCCTGATCAAGATCCTGACCGGCGTCTACCAACCGACCGAAGGGCATGTCGAGTTGGACGGAAAGCGCTTCGTCATGGCCGACCATTCCGACGCAATTTCGAACGGTATCGACGCGGTCTACCAGAACCTCGCGATCGCCGATCACCTGACCCCGGCACAGAATCTGTTCCTCGGATCAGAGCTGACGCGTCGCTTCCTTGGACTCGAGGTGCTGGACAACGCGCGCATGGAGACCGAGGCGAAGGAGGTTCTTCGCAGTCGCTTGGGCGTCGAGTTGCGCGACATGAAGGTCCCGACCGAGAGCCTCTCGGGCGGCCAACGCCAAGCAGTCGCCATCGCCCGCGCCGTCCGCCACAAGGACCTGAGGGTGCTCGTGATGGACGAACCCACCGCCGCCCTTGGCCCGCAGGAGACCGCGCGAACACTCGATCTGATTAAGTCCCTGCGAGACCAGGGTCTTGCGGTCATCGTGATCTCCCACTCGCTGGACGATGTGTTCGAGGTCTCCGACCGCATCCATATCCAACGCCGCGGCACCTGTGCCGGGGTAGTGAACACGGCCGATGTCAGCGTCGAGGACGTACTCGGTCTCATTACGGGCGCCAAGGCCGCCGCCGCGTGAAGGAAACCGACAAGATGACCACAGTCTCTACTGCCCCGGTGCCCGCATCTTCCCGCGGGATGATCGCCCGGATCGAGCCCTTCATGGGCGTACTAGGTCCGCTCGTCATGATCGTCATGATCGCCGCCTTCATGGGCGTGTTCGAACCCACCCGCTATTTCCGCCTGTCTAACATGAACCAGATCCTGCTCGACGCTGCGCTCTACATGCCGATGGCGATGGCCATGACCTTCGTCATCACGCAGCGCGGGATCGACCTGTCGGTCGGATCGGTGGCCGCGCTATCCGCGATTATCGTCGCGTTCTTGATGAAGCAGTACGGGTTTCCCGCCTGGGTCTGCGTCTTCATCGCACTTGGGATGGGCGGGGTGATGGGCCTGATCAACGGCCTCGTCATCACGCGACTCAAGGTGCCGGACCTCATCGGCACGTTGGCCATGGACCTCGTGTACCGGGGCTTCGCCCTCGTGCTAGCCAAGGGCCTCGTTCTGGCCCGTTTCCCCGACCTCATCACCGAGATCGGGCGCGGCCAGATGTTTGGCATCCTGCCCACACCCGTGGTCATCGGCCTCATCACGATGATCGCCGGCTATTTCATCCTGCGAAACACGCATTTCGGTCGCTATTCCATCGCCATCGGCTCGAACCCCGAGGCCTCCGAGATGACGGGCGTATCGGTCGACCGTCACAAGGTCTACGCCTACACACTGATGGGGGCCATGGCCGCCCTTGCGGGCCTGCTTCTCATGGGCAAACTCAACGCGATCCAGGCGACCTCAGCCCCATACTTCAACCTTCACGTCATCGCGGCCGTCGTCGTGGGGGGCACCTCGCTCTTCGGCGGGCGCCCGTCGATCGTGGGCTCCCTGGCAGGCGTCCTGCTGCTTTCGATGATGATCAACGCGCTTGTGACCCTGCGGATCGAGTTCTTCTGGCAGTCCGTCGCCTCAGGCGTCGTGATCATCCTGTCCGTCGCGGCCTATGCCTGGCTGCAGAAGAAGGACCGCGACGGCGCCGGGTCGATCGGCGCGGCGCTGGCCAACCCAGACAACCGCAAGATCCTCGCGCTGGCGCTGACCTTCGTCGCCGTTCTCGCGGTTCTCATGATCGCCGGCGCCCTCTTGGCAACGGCACCGGCCGCCAGCGGCTGACACCTACAGAACTACACGGAAGCTTCATCAAGGGAGGAAGACAAATGAAACCGATTACACGCATGCTTTGGAGCATCGCCTCCACGCTGACTCTGAGTGCGGGGATGGCCTGTGCCGATGGCCACCTACCGCTGGTAGAACTGCCCGACGACGGCGAGAGGGACTATTGGCTGCCGAGCCAGGTCAACGAAGCCGGCACCCTCGAGGCACTTCAGGCCGTTACCGGCGAAGCCGCAGTGCCCTTGACCGGAGCGCTGGAGGAGCCGATCCAGATCGCGCTCATCTACCCCTCGGCTGACACGTCCGACTTCTGGGCACGCAACTACCTCGCGATGACGCGGCGCCTCGACGAGTTGGGTATTCCCTACGAGACCACGGAATTCGCCAGCCGGCAGATCGAACACTCGCTACAAGCGACCTATGCGTCGCAGGTCGATCAGGACGCCGACATATACGATTTCGTCATCTTCGGCCCGTCCGAACTGGCCACCCAGGCCGACAACATCGACAAGCTGGCGGGCAATCCTGACCTGACGACATTTGTCTGGGCCTTCCACACGCCGCTGCAATATCTGGAGGACCAGCCGGCAAACTGGTTCGACTTCTCGTCGTCGCTCGGAGCGGATGTGATGTGCGACTACATGCTTGAGCGGCTGGGCAACGACGTGACCTACGCCATGAACCGTGGCATTCCGGGGATCACCGACAACCAGCGCTCGGGCGAATGGGCTGCGTGCGTGGAGGAGCGCGGCAACTGGGAACTCGCCTATGAGCATTACGGCGAATATACCAACGAGGGCGGGTTCGAGGGCACGTCCCTGATCCTTCAGGCCTATCCCGAAGCCGGTGTCATCCACAACGCGAATACCGCCATGGCGATGGGGTCGGTCCAGGCCCAACTCGCCGTCGATGCGACCGATGAGGTCTTCTCCACGGGGTGGGGCGGCACCGGACTTGAACTCGATGCCATCCGCCGTGGCGAGCTTGACGCCACGCCGATGCGCATGGGCGACGATGTCGGCGCGGCCACGGCCGAGGCCATTCGCTACCATCTGGAGGGCCGGGCCGACGAACTGCCCTTCGTCTTCCTTGGTCGGATCACCGTGGCGCACGACCAAATGAGTGAGGAGGAACTGGCGGCACTCGAACAGGAGGCTTTCCGGTTCTCGGGGGTCGAGCCGCTGGAGAGATAAGCAGCCTTGATCGATGGGAATGGCCGGGTCACGCTCCCGGCCATTTTCGTTTTTGGAAGGACGTGGCATTGGTATCGTTATCAAAGCAACTGGACAGATCGAGGCGCGCGTGGAAAAAGAAAACTGCCCTAATGACAGGAGCTTGCTGCCGGACATGCCGGGATGGTGACGGCGCGATTGCAGAGGAAACGAAGGTACGGGCGGTCGGACGGCCCTGACTTCGACGGTAGAGGTCAGGACATGCAGCGCTCGGTGAAGATGAAGGACGTCGCGCGTGCCGCCGGCGTGTCGGTGATGACGGTCAGCCGGGCCTTCAAGAAGGACGGTTCGGTTCGGCCCGAGACGCGTGACGCGATTCTGAAAGTTGCGGAAGAACTAGGTTACGTCTTCGACAGCACAGCCGCGAACCTTCGGTCACAGCGCACCGACTTCATCGCGGTGACGATTCCTTCGATCAACAACGCCAACTTCGCCGACACGGTGGCGGGCCTGTCCGACGTCGTCTCTGGCGAAGGACTCCAAGTTCTGCTGGCCTATACGAACTACGACATGGAGCAGGAAGAGCGTGCGATCGAACAGTTGCTGCGGCGGCGCCCCGAAGCCATCGTCGTGACTGGCGGCAAGCACACGCCGCGCGCCCGGCGCCTCCTGGAAAGCGCCGGCATCCCCGTGGTCGAGGCATGGGACCTGCCTCCCGATCCGGTCGACAATGTCGTCGGCTTCTCCAATGCCGCGACCATGGAAACGATGGTCACTCACCTCGTCGCCCAGGGCCATACACGCATTGCATTCATCGGCGGAGATGCTGATGCCGACACTAGGGGTGCCGATCGGCGGCACGGCTTTTCCGGGGCGATGTCGGCCCACGGGCTGACATGCGATCGCCTGATCGAGGCCGGTCCACCGCCCATCTCGATGCGCGAGGGCGCCAGTGCGATGGCGCGGCTTCTAGAACTGCATCCCGACACTGAAGCCGTCGTCTGTGTATCAGACCTCTCCGCGTTCGGGGCGCTCACCGAATGCCAACGCCGCGGGCTGCGCGTGCCGGAGGACATGGTGATCACTGGTTTCGGAGCATACGAGATTGCCAGCGTCTGCGTTCCGACCCTCACAACGGTCAACCCCTTTCCCCAGAAGATTGGCGAAGAGACGGCCCGCCTCATCCTGCAAGCGCTCCAGAAACCGGCACGACACCAAGTACGGCAGATCGCCCCCGAACTCGTCGTTGGTGGATCTTCGGAGCGCCACGTCGAACGCGTTAGCGGATGACGCAAAGAGCCGCTCTGCCAGTTGCCGATTTGCCAGTGTGGATGGCCGGCATGTCCCTCAATGACATTCGTCTCGGAAACCGCCCGCGGTGTGGGATCTGGCCCACTTCGATTTCCTGCACGAGACCATACTCCGCAATCTGGCCCATGCGCGGGTCGCTATCGCGGCAAGGTCGAATGACTACCACATCGAACGCCCGCATTCGGCCTTGGACTACCAGACCCCGGCTGACTACGCGCGGACCCTGAACACCGCAATCGCCAATCGGCGTAAACAGTAACCGGACTTCGGTCGTGGCTGGATGAAAGTTCAATGGCAGGTCAGGTCGCCGCCACTACTTCTGCCTGGCCATCAAATTGAAATATGAAAAACGTGCGGCATCATGCGATCGAAGCATGAACACACACTGCACACGAAAACCGTTAAAACACTGATATATAGATAAAATCTATACCACCTATCACGGGACGGACACAAGAGTCCTCCTTCAAATGACTGCTTCGAATGGCACTCCGGACTTTCACGCATCGTGCAGCATCCGGTAGATTTGGGCTCGAAGCCGCCTTGCGGCGGTGCAGCAGAGCCAACTTGAAGCGCGCTCCAGAAGCAGCCGTTCGCAGGACGCAGGTTCTTCCCTGTGATCAAGTGGCTGATCGGCTCTGCGGACCTTCGGCAATCGGAAGCGGTCGTTGGGTGCACCGGGGCTCAACGACAGCCACGAGCCCATGATGTCAGATGCTGCAGACTGCTCGAATGGCTGCTTGCCCAGAAATTTCAGGGCCGGCTGAAATCAAACCCCAAACCACTTCAAACCGGATTGACCCGTCCGAAGGTACACCAATCCGACTGCAATTAAGGCGATTACTGTGTATGGCAAAAGGCTGGAACTGAACCATGAATTGGGATCACGGAACCCGGCGAAAATGGCCAGGTTTGCTGCCATGTTTACTGTAAGATGGATCAGGATTGCGGGCAAGATGGAGCCGCCGGACAGGGTGTAGGCCCCACCAATGATGACAGCGTAGCACATCACATGCCCGGCATAGAGAGGTAAAGCAATCTGGGCGTGGGGAGACTCAATCGTCCAAAGAGGCAAATGCCAAGCTAACCAAATTGCGCCAACCAATAGCGACGCTACCAGCCACCCGATATTCTGATTGAGCCGGTCTTGGAAGTATCCGCGCCAGCCAAGCTCTTCGCCGAGCGGTCCGAGTATTAGGTTGAACC
>NZ_JAIPUT010000087.1 GCF_020055635.1 Marivita sp.
CTCCTTCAGGCGGGGGAAGTAGGAATAGACCAGCTCCAGATCCGCCTCGACCGCGGCGCGGCCGTCGCTGCGGGTATAGGCTCCGGTGAGCAGGTTTTCCTCCACGGTGAGATGGCCGAAACAGTGCCGCCCCTCCATCACCTGGATCACCCCGCGTTTCACCAGCGCGGCGGGATCGAGATCCTGCACCCGCTCGCCGCGATAGCGGATGGAGCCCTTCGTCACCTCGCCGCGCTCGTTGTGCAGCAGATTGGAAATCGCCTTGAGCGTCGTTGTCTTGCCCGCGCCGTTGCCACCGAGCAGGGCCACGATCCCCTTTTCCGGAACGGACAGGCTGACGCCCTTCAGCACGAGAATGACGTGATTGTAGATCACCTCGATGTTGTTGACGGCCAGCAGCGGCTCGGCGGCCGGCTGGGGGCCGGGTTCGTGGCTGGGTTCGGGGCCGGCTTCGTGGCCCGGTTCGGCGGCGACAGGCTGGGTCATGGGCTTTCTCGTTCGGTCGGCGCGGGCGGGCGGGCGGCTGGGGCCCCCGGCGACGGCGAAGGCCGCCGGGGGCGCGGATCGGCGGCCGGCCCGACGGGCCGGAACGCTCAGCTTTCGGGGTCGCAGGCCTCGTTGACGGGCCAGGGCGCGTTGGCCTCGGCGTATTCCTCGGCCGCCGCGATCTCCAGCGGGCGGATGAGGTCGCGGTCCGGCATCAGCAGATCGGAGGCTTGGACGAATTTCTCGCCGTCCCACTCCAGCATCCAGCCGCCCGAATGGCCGGTGTGATCCGCGCAGGAGGTGGAGAACGGCGGCACCATGCCGGACATCCCCAGCTCGGCCAGCCGCTCCTCGGTGATTTCGAGGTTCTCCAGCCCGTCGCGCAACTGGGCGGGGGTGATCTCGGCGGTGTCGTGCATCTGCTGGGCGGTGCGCATCCCCTCGGCGAGGATCATCGAGATCACGAGCCCGCGCTGATAGAAGACCCAATCGGTATCCTCGGCCTGCGAGAGCCCCCTGGAGAAGACGTATTCCTCCAGATCGGCCATGATCGGCGCATCCGGCTGCGGCATCGACCAGCTGATGGAACGGTAGCCCGCGCCGTCTTCGCCCACCTGCTGCAGATCGGCGTCATGCCCGGCCCACCAGATGCCGACGAACTGATCCATCGGATAGCGGGTCTTCACCGCCTCGGTGATGGCGCCCGCGTTCATCGCGCCCCAGCCCCACATCAGCACGAAATCCGGCCGCTCGCGGCGGATCTGCAACCACTGGGAGGACTGGTTCTGCATCTGCGACAGGCCCACCGGGATCAGCACCAGATCGAAGCCGTGCATCTCCGCCATCTTCTCCAGCAGCGGGATCGGCTCCTTGCCGTAGGGGTGATCGAGGTGAAGCAGCACGATCTTGGTGCCCGAAAGCGAGGCCATGTCGCCGCCGGAGATCGCCTGCATCATCATGCTCGCGCCATCCCAGTAGGAAGACGGCGGGTTGAACGCCCATTGAAAGACCTTGCCATAGGCCATCGGCGAAAAGCCGTAGCCGGGCGCGAGGATCGGGATCTCGTCGGTGTTGGTCTTGGGCAGCACCTGCAGGGTGATGCCCGTCGACCAGGGCTGAGTCACCACCGCGTCGGCCTTGGTGCGCTCGTAGCACTCCACGCCCTTCTCGGT
This sequence comes from Marivita sp., assembly GCF_020055635.1. GTDB lineage: Bacteria > Pseudomonadota > Alphaproteobacteria > Rhodobacterales > Rhodobacteraceae > Marivita. Next base: position 1,659 of record NZ_JAIPUT010000087.1, read on the forward strand.
GGAATAGCCGGTTTCGCATTCCTCGAAATCGACCGTCACACCGCCGATGCCGCCATCGCGTTCATTCAGCAGCGTCATGTAATCGGCCTGACCGTTCATCAGCGGAATACCTGTCGCCGCGAAGGGCCCGGTCCGGTAGGCGAGGTTCGGAGTGTACAGCTCTTGAGCGATGGCCGCCGTACCCAGCACGCTGCCCAGCGCTGCGGCTGTCGCCAGTTTGGTAAAGTGTTTCATGGTTGTCCTCCCATTGGAACTGTCATGTTGCTTTCGGTTCTTGGTCTTGGGCCGCGCCCCGCGTCAGTGCGGGAAGGGCCAGATAATCAGTTTTTCACGGATCAGACGCCAAAGCTGGTTCAACCCGTGCGGCTCGATGATCAGAAAAAAGATGATCAGCGCGCCGACGATCATCACGTTGATATGCTCGATCAGCGCGGACTCAATGCGGAAGCCCTGCAATTGCGCGTAGCCGTAGATCAGCGTTGCCGCGCCAAAGCCGATCGCCGCCGCCATGCCCCACAGGTTGCGCGCGACCCCGAAGAGGAACGTCGCTGCCGCGATCAGGGCGGCCAGCAAAAGGGCGGACCCGGTGGAAATCTCGAACACTTGCGTGCCCGCCACCACGTTCAGGACCACCGGCAGACCGACGATCAGGATCGCCCCGAGGTAGTTGCCCATGATCGAGCCGAGCCCGCCGATGATGGCGATGAACAGCACCTGGAACGACAGCGGAATGTCGAACACGTTGGGTTCGGCCGCCCCCTTCCACATGAAGACGTAAAGCGCGCCCGCCACACCGACGACATAGGACGACACGGCAAAGGCGGTCAGCTTGGATTTCATCAGGTTGATGCCGATGAGTTCCGCCGCGATGTCCATGTCGCGCGTCGCCTTCCAGGTCCGGCCCAGATTGCCCCGCGTGAGATTGATGCACAGCAGCGTCAGCAACGTAACCACGAACAGAACGATGTAATACTCGGTCACCGAGGCCGCCTGAGGGCCGGACACGAAGACGCCGAACATCTCGAGATTGGGCACCTGGATCGCACCAGAGGCGTTGTAGTTGTAAAGCCAGGACCATTTCTCGAACAGCCAGACCAGGAAGAACTGCGCGGCCAGGGTGGCGATGGCGAGGTAGAAGCCCTTGATCCGTAGGCTGGGAATACCGAACGCCACCCCGATCCCGGCGCTGAACACACCCGACAGCAGGATCGCGACGATCGGGTTCATCCACGGGAACAGCGTGACCATCTTGTAGCAGGCATAGGCCCCGACCCCCATGAAGGCACCCGTGCCAAGGCTCAACTGCCCGGCGAACCCGGTCAGGATGTTCAGCCCCATCGCCGCGAGCGCGTAGATCAGGATCGGGATCAGCAGCGTCTGGAAGGTGAATTCCGATGCGGTCATCGGGAAGATCACCCAGCCGAAGATCAGGATGATCGTCAGCAGGACGGCATCCTGCCGGACCGGGAACAGCGCCTGGTCCGCGACATAGCTCGTCTTGAACTGGCCAGCCGTGCGATAGAGCATCAGATGGTCTCCTCTTCGGTGATGACCACGCGGTTGCGCGGCTTGGCATAGCCTGTGGCCTCTGAGTAGCGGATCAGCCAGAAATAGGCCCAAAGCCCCAGGGCACCGCCGATCGCGGCCAGCAGGATCGCAATGACGGTCTGGCTGCCGGCCTCGGATCCGCTGGACAGCGCGATATATCCGAAGGCCCAGAACCCGGACCAGGCGATGACGTTCAGGAGTGCGATCAGTTTGGCCATGTGTCTTCTCTCGTAGGGTGCGTGATCCTCACGCACCGGTGCCTGTTGATGTCGAACAGCGCGCCCCGCGCCGCCCTAGACCCTTTCGATGATCCGTTCTCCGAACAGACCTTGCGGACGGAACAAGAGCACGATCAGCGCCAGCACGAAGGCGAACCAAGTCTCCGTGTTGCCACCCAGAAGCGGCTGGCCCCAGTAGATCTCGAAGAGCTTTTCGAGGATGCCGATCATCAGCCCGCCGACAATGGCCCCGGTGATCGATTCCAGCCCGCCCAGCATCAGCACCGGCAGCGCCTTGTAGGCGATCACCTCGAGCGCAAAGCTCACCCCGGCCCGAGCGCCCCAGGCAATGCCCGTGACCAGCGCGATGATGCCGGCGATGAACCAGACCAGCACCCAGATCGTCTGGAGGCTGATGCCCACCGAAAGCGCCGCCTGGTGGTCGTCGCCCAGCGCCCGGATCGCCCGACCCATCTGGGTGTAGTTGAGGAAGGCCAGAAGCGCGAGCACCAGCAGCGTCGCCACGATCACCACGGTGATGTCGAGATGCTGGAGGATCAGCAGACCGCCAAATGGTTCCAGCACCGTGTCGCCAGTCGGAATGCCCAGCTCCTCGGTGATCATGACCTTGTTTTCACCGCCGAAGATGGTCTCGCCAAATCCGATCAGGAACAGCGTGATCCCGATGGTGGCCATGAAGAGGATGATGTCGGGCTGGCCCACCAGCGGTCGCAGCACCACGCGCTCGATCACCACCGCGAGCACGAACATGACCACCAGCGTCAGGCCAACGCTGAGCCATGCCGGCACACCCAAGGCGAAAAGCCCCACCAGCGTCAAAGCGGCAAACACCACCATGATGCCCTGTGCGAAGTTGAAAATCCGGCTGGAGCGGAAAATCAGCACGAAGCCCAGCGCGATCAACGCGTAAAGGATTCCGGAAACCAGCCCTTCCCACAGCACCTGCATGAGGAAATCCGGTGCTTGGACCATGTCCACGAAGGGGGTGACGAAAACGTCGGCGAGAAACTCCATCCGGCTCAGTCCTTTGTCATTGTTTGTCTGTCCCCGGCGTGGACGCATCGCGCCCGGGGTTCGGCCCGACAGCCGACGGGCAGTCGCAATCCGCCAGGAGCTGGTTGGCTTTCTCGCTGCGCTGCCCCGCGGGGACCGCCTCGAGTGCTGCCCGCGCCGCGCGCAGACCCCAGTCGATGTCACCCTCGACCCAGGCGGCGCGTTGGCCTTCCGGCCCTTCACCCCGCATGTCGCGGCTTTGGCGCGCCACGCGGCCCAGGGCGCTGGTCACCGCATCGCGTTCGTCGCGGCGCAACTCGTCAAGGTCTTCGGGTGTGAACTTTTCCACCATCCCGGCGGCCCAATCCGGCAATCCACGATCGTCGCCGAGAATGTCTGCAAGCGTCTTCTTGTGCCAATGCGTCGTCATGTCATGTCCTTTCTCAAGCTGAGTGGACAAAACGCGGATGCCGGGCATGAGTTCACCCGGGCGCATGGACAGCACGGCTTCACTCATGGGGCACCCCGAGATAGGCGTCGATCACATCCTGGTTGTTGCGCACCTCGTCCGGCGTGCCGTCGCCGATCTTCTTGCCGTAATCCATGACGACAACGCGGTCGGAGAGGTCCATCACCACCCCCATGTCATGTTCGATCAGGCAGATCGTGGTGCCGAATTCGTCGTTCACATCGAGAATGAAGCGGCTCATGTCCTCTTTTTCCTCGACGTTCATCCCGGCCATCGGTTCGTCGAGCAGCAGCAGCGACGGTTCCGCCGCCAACGCGCGCGCCAGTTCGACCCGCTTCTTCAACCCGTAAGGCAGACGCCCCACCGGGGTCTTGCGGATGTTCTGGATCTCGAGGAAATCGATCACCCGCTCGACCTTTTCCCGGTTTTCCATCTCCTCGTCGCGGGCCTTGCCCCACCACAGCGCCTGGCTGGCGATCCCGGCGTTCATGTGGGTCAGCCGCCCGGTCATGACGTTGTCGAGAACGGTCATGCCTTCGAACAGGGCAATGTTCTGGAACGTCCGTGCTACGCCCTGGCGCGCCACCTCGAACGGCTTCATCGGCGGTCGCTTCGCGCCTTGATACCACACCTCGCCCTCGGACGGGGTGTAGAAGCCGGAAATGACGTTGAGCATCGACGATTTGCCGGCCCCGTTCGGCCCGATGATCGCGCGCACCTCGCCCTCGTGGATGTCGAACGAGATGTCCTGAATCGCCACCACACCGCCGAATCGCAAGGTGATATTGCGCATTTCCATCAGCGTGCCGCCGATCTGGCGCCCGTCCGCTGTCACGTACCCTTCGGTGTCTTTCACGCCGTTTCTCCTCCCCCGGCCCCAAGAATTTTCGTACGAAAATTCTCGGCGCGCATAATCTTCGTACGAAGATTATGTGTCCGTCCCATCATTCCGCCGCCAGCTTCTGAGGTGTCGTCGGAACCACCTTGGCATCGCGAATCTCCAGCGTCGCGGTGATCTTGCCCTTGCGACCGTCCTCATAGGTCACTTCGGTCTCGGTGTAGATCGACGGCGACCCGTCATAGAGCGCATTGACCAAGTCCTCGAATTTCTCGCCGATGATCTTGCGACGCACCTTGCGGGTGCGGGTCAGCTCGCCATCATCCGCGTCCAGTTCCTTGTGCAGCACAAGGAATCGGTGCACCTGGCAGCCCGACAGCATCGGGTCCTGCGCGATGCTTTCATTGACCTCTTCGATATGCGACTGGATCGCGTCAAGCACCTGCTCGTGTCCTGCCAGTTCTTGGTAGGACGCATAGGCGATGTTGTTGCGCTCGGCCCAGTTGCCCACCGCGGCGAGGTCGATATTGATGAAGGCACAGCAGCGGTCGCGGCCCGCGCCAAAGACCACCGCCTCGAGGATGCTCGGATAGAACTTCAGCTTGTTCTCGACATATTTCGGCGCGAACATCGCGCCATCGGCCATCGCCGCCACGTCCTTGGCCCGGTCGATGATCCGCAGATGGCCGGTTGATTCCTCGATGAAGCCCGCATCGCCGGTGGCGACCCACCCGTCCGCATCCTTGGTATCGGCAGTCGATTCCGCATTCTTGTAATATTGCACGAACACACCCGGCGACCGGTAAAACACTTCGCCGGTGTCCGCGATGCGGATCTCCACGCCCGGCGACGGCACGCCGACCGTGTCCGACCGCACCTCGCCATCGGGCTGCTGCGTGATGAACACCGACGCTTCGGTCTGGCCGTAGAGTTGTTTGAGGTTGATCCCCAGCGAGCGATAGAAATCAAAGATCTCCGGCCCGATCGCCTCACCCGCCGTATAGCCCACCCGCACGTTGGAAAAACCGAGCGCGTTCTTGAGCGGGCCGTAGACCATGAGCTCGCCCAGCCTGTATTTCAGCCGGTCGAACGTGCCGACCTCGTGCCCGTCAAGGATGGCGGGCCCGACCTTGCGGGCATGGTCCATGAAATAGTGGAACGTCTTCTTCTTGAACGCGCCGGCATCCTCCATGCGGATCATGATCTGGGTCAGCTGCGTCTCGAACACCCGCGGCGGGGCAAAATAGTAGGACGGCGCGATCTCGCGCAGGTCCGTCATCATCGTTTCGGGGCTCTCGGGGCAATTCACGCAGAAGCCCGACCAGTAGGCCTGCCCGATCGAAAAGATGAAATCGCCCACCCACGCCATCGGCAGGTAAGCCAGAACCTCGTCATCCACCTTGAGGTGATCGAACTCGGACGACGCCTTGGCGGTCTCGATGATGTTGCGGTTAGACAGGACGACGCCCTTGGGCTTGCCCGTCGTCCCCGACGTGTAGAGCATCACGCAGATGCTGTCGTAATCCAGCTTGGCCTTGCGCGCCTCCAGTTCCCCGATGAACTCGTCGCGCGCGGCGCGTCCCTGCGCCTGCACATGATCGAACGCGTGCAGGCGACGGTGGTCATATTTCCGCAATCCGCGCGGATCGAGATAGATCATGTGCTCGAACTGGTGCAGGTCGTCCTGGATTTCGATGACCTTGTCGACCTGCTCCTGATCGCCCGCGATGACAAAGCGCGCGCCGCAATGGGCCAGCACGTATTCCATCTCTTCGGCGCCCGCATCCTGATACAGCGGCACCGGGATGGCCCCGACGCATTGCGCAGCCACCATGGACCAATAGAGGTACGGGCGGTTGCGGCCGATGATGGCAATGAAATCGCCTTCGTTGACGCCCAGGTTCAACAGGCCCAACGCCAGCGCCTCGATCTCGGCGGCAGCTTCGGACCAGGTCCAGCTTTGCCAGATCCCGTATTCCTTTTCACGATAGGCAGGGGAACTGCCATATCGAGCGGCGTTGTGCGCCAATAACGCTGGAACCGAGCGCAGACCCTCCGCGCCCTCGGTCAAGTATGCCAATGCTTTTCCTCCCATTGCCCGGGCTTGGCCCGAACCGATCGCTTTTGCACGACTCTGTTCCAAGATTGGACAGAAGGCAGGTTGGGGGTCAACTTTTTCCTGATGTTTGCTCAATTCTTACGAATTGTAACAGGATCCCACCCGCCCTTTGCGCCGGGACGTTCCGGTGCTAGCCAGTTTCCGGACACATTCTCTCGTGGACGATCCCGGATGCATACCGAAGCGCTCATTCAGGCCGGACTGAACCTGATCGGACAGGCCCTGTCGATCTATGACAGCGATCTGCGGCTGGCCGCCTGCAACCGCCGTTTCGCCGAGATGTTCGACCTGCCGCGCAGCCTGACGCTACCGGGTGCGCATTTCGAGGACACGGTCCGCCACCTGATCGCCCAAGGCGAATATGGCGAGGTCGCCGATGTCGAAACCTTCGTGCGCACCCGGGTCGAGCAGGCCCGCGCCTTCGAGCCGCATTACATGGAGCGCACCCGCGCCAATGGCCGCATGATCAGCGTCGAAGGTGCCCCGCTGCCGCAGGGCGGCTGGGTCACCGTCTACACCGACATCACCGCCGTCAAATCGCAGGAACAACTGCTGCGCACCCGCTCGGAACTGCTGTCGGAAGAGGTGCTGGCCCGGTCCGAGGAACTGGCCGCCACCAACCGCAAACTGGCCGCCACGGTTCTGGCGCTGGAAGAAGCGCAGCGCGAACTGACCGAGATGGAGGCGCGCACGCGCCTCACCACCGAAATGATGCCCGCCCATATCGCCCATGTGGACAGCGCCGGCTGCTACACGTTCTCCAACCGCCGGCTGTCCAACGTGATGCCCGGCCGCCCCTCGCAGATCGTCGGGCTGCATATCTCCGAGGCGTTGGGCCGCGATGCCTATGCCCGTGTCCTGCCGCATCTCCAGATGGCGCTCTCGGGAACGCCCTCGACATTCGAATTCACCGACATCCACAGCTCCCGCCGCATCCGCGTCGCCTTCACCCCGGACGAGACCGAGAATGGTGTCTACATCCTGTCGATGGACGTGACCGAGGAAACCCAGGCCCGCGCGGCCCTGCAACAGACCCGCCGACGCGAAATGGCCGCCCAGCTGACCTCGGGGCTCGCGCATGACTTTTCCAACCTGCTGACCATCATCCTCGGAATGCAGTCGAAGATGGCGGCGATGGACCTGCCGACGGATGCCGATCCGCTGATCACCGCCACCTTGCAAGCCGCCCGCCGGGGCGGCGATCTGCTCAACCGGATCGCAGACATCACCGCCCATCGTGCGTGGCGGCCCGAACCTCTGGATGTCGCGGTCTTCCTGGCGGATCTGCACACGCTGGCGGCCCCGTCGCTTCCGGACAGCATCGCACTTTCGATGCACGCGTCGATCACGCGCCGCGCGCTTCTGGATGCCGGACAGCTCCAGGACAGCCTGCTCAACCTCATCCTGAACGCCCGCGACGCCTGCGGGCAAAGCGGAACGATCCGCCTTTCCGCCACCGAGACCCAGGACACCTGGATCGATTTCAACGTCGAGGATACCGGGCCGGGGTTTTCGCCGGATGCGCTGAAACATGCGCTCGATCCCTTCTTCACGACCAAGGGCGACGGCGGATCGGGCCTTGGCCTGTCGATGGTCTATGACACCGCCAAGCTGGCCGGAGGTCAGCTCCGGATCGGCAACACAGCCACCGGCGCGCGCGTCACCCTGCGCCTGCCGCTGCGCCACGCCGCGCGGCATCTCAAGAGCGAACTGGTGCTGCTGGTCGAAGACAGCGCCGACCTGCGCACCACGATCCGCGAAATGCTCACCGGGCTTGGCCACAGCGTGATCGAGGCCGTGTCGGTCGACGAAGCGCGCGCACTGGCGCAGGGCGTGCCGGACATCGCTTTCGTGCTGTCGGACATCTCGGTCGAAGGGCCTGCCCTCGGCACCGAACTGGTCGATGCCCTGCCCGGCAAACCGGTCTACCTGATGACCTCCCTGCCTGCCTCCGATCCCCGCCACGCCGAGGCCGCGGCAAAGACCGCCGTGCTGCCGAAACCGTTTTCCAGGGCTGATCTGGCGGCATTCCTGGGCCACGAGGAGGACCCGGCATGACCAGGCCGCTGATCACCATTCTCGACGACGAACCGGCCATCCGCACCATGCTCTCCGAAGCCCTCAAGGACGCGGGCTACGACACCCAGAGCTTTGGTCGCGCCGCCGATTTCGAAACCGCGCTGCGCCGCACGACTCCGGATGTCTGCCTCGTCGATCTCGGCCTGCCCGACCGCGATGGGCTCAGCCTGGTGCACCGGCTGGCGCTCGAACAGGGCGCCACGGTCATCATCATCTCGGGCCGCGCCCAGGTGCAGGACAAGATCACCGGGCTGGAACTGGGGGCGGATGACTACATCATCAAACCTTTCGACCCGGCCGAGGTGGTGGCCCGCGTGCGTGCCCGCCTGCGCACCCGCGCGACCCCCGCCCCCGCCGGACACAGGGCGAAATTCAACGGCTGGACCGCGCATTTCGACCGCTATTCCCTGCAGGACGAGACCGGCGCGGAAACGCCCTTTTCCCATGCCGAGGGCGAAGTGCTGCGGCTTTTCCTCGAAAGCCCCAACCGCCTGATAACGCGCGACTACATGCAGGACACGCTGGGCGGGGCCGCCGGGGACAGCTTTGACCGGGCGATGGATGTCCGCATCTCGCGGCTTCGCACAAAGCTGCGCGAGGACCCCAAGAACCCCCGCCTGATCAAGACGATCTACGGTGCGGGCTACATCTTTCTGGGCGACGTGACCTGGAGCTGACTCAGACCCCCAGCGTCGCGCGAAGGATCGGCAACAGGGCCGCGGCGACAATCCCGACCAGCGCCGCCACCGCAAACCTCTGCCAGACCCTCGAAAGCCTCGGCGCAAAGGCGCCAAGCCCGCCGCACACCAAGGCGTAAAACGCCATCGCCGTCACGTCCATCCCGCGCCCCTTTTCCCTTGCCGGGAAAGCCTAGCACGGGAATGCGATCAGCCCAAAGCCTCGACCGCCCCGGCCAGCACCCTGAGACCGGTTGCCAGATCGGCCTCCGTCGTGTCTTCGCCGAAGGCATGGCTGATCCCGCCGATCGACGGCACGAAAAGCATCGCCACCGGCATCATCTTCGACATGTTGGTCGCGTCATGCAGCGCGCCCGAGGGCATCACCCGCCAGCGCCCCGGCACCTCGGCCTCTGCCGCGCCCTCCAATGCCTTGCGCAGACGGACGTCCATGGCCACGGGCTCGAGCCCCAGAAGCGGGCCATAACTCAGACTGTAGCCGCCTGCCGTGGCGACCTCCTCGGCGGTTTCGCGGATGATCGCCTCCATCCGGTCCAGCCGGTCGCCATCGCCGTCGCGCCACTGCATCGAAAACGTCGCCCGTCCCGGCACCACCGAGGACGCGTTCGGATGCAGCGCGACATGGCCGATGGTCCAGACCGTCTGCGGCGTCACGACGTTCGAGAACCGGTCGTTCAAGAGCGCATTGAACCCCGCCACCGCCTGAAACGCATCGCGACGCCCAAGCATCGGGGTCGTGCCGGCATGGTTCTGTTGCCCGTCGAAGGTGATCTTCATGTCGCGGATGCCGACAATCGCATCGACCACGCCGATGGCCTCGCCTTCACGGTCTAGAACCGGCCCCTGCTCGATATGCATCTCCAGAAAGCCGGTAAAGCGCGATGCATCGACGAAATCCTCCGAGCGCCCCGGCATCAGCGCGCGCGCCTCTGCAAAGCGATGCCCGTCGCGGTCGGTCAGATCGTCGGCCCGGTCCAGAGGCAGGGTCCCCGACCAGACCGCGGATCCGGTTGTGACCCCGAATCGTCCTTCCTCGTCCTGAAATGATACCACCGACACAGATGGCCCCCCGGCCTCCTGCGCCGCCCGGGCGATCTCCAGCGCCGCCACCACGCCAAGCGCCCCGTCGAGCCACCCGCCCTCGGGCTGGCTGTCGGAATGCGAGCCCAAAAGCAACGAGGGCCCCTCGGCCAGCCCGAACACCGATCCGACCGGATCGACATGCACCTGCAATCCGGCGCCCCTCATCCGATCGGCCAACCAGCCGCGCGCAGCGATGTCGGGCTCGGAATAGGCCGGGCGCACCACGCCCTTGCCCACACCAGATGCCCCGAACTCCCGTAA
>NZ_JAIPUT010000088.1 GCF_020055635.1 Marivita sp.
GGTAGGTCGCGTCGTCGAAGAAGGTCGCGTAGTGGCGCACGTTCATGTGGCCGAAATGATCGTGGTGCCAGGGATGCACCACCGCCCGCATTACCTCGAACCGCTTCGCCATGTTCCGATAAGTCACGTTAAGGATACCCTTCCGAAGGGAACCCGTCATCCAGCGGACGGTCAAGCCGAACGCGAATTTTTTCTCGCTGCCTTGCGGCAGGAGCTGCAGCAGTTCCACTGAGAGATGCTTCACCAACCGGGTAGCGCTTTCGGTTTGGACCTTTGCACTTTGGACGTTGCCGAGCGCAGCTAAATGGCCACCTTGTCCCGCGGGGCGGACATTTGAACGCACTGACGCGAACGACCGCTTTGCAACTTACCAGCTTGTTATTTCGCACACGCAGCGAATGACCAGTTTCCGCCGATTGTGTTGAAAAACTGTCCTGCTCGAGATTCGCGTCAAAAATCCGGAACTTTGTTCTCTCAGATTGCCGCTCAGCAAACGTGGTTTTGATGGGGCGCCTTCGCGGGAAGATGTTCTGACAATCCGACCCTTTCAGGCGGGACACCGACTTTTTCAACACAATCCGCCGATTCCGTTGAGAAACTCCGGCTTGATCGATGACCAAGTCGTTGATTCAATTCTTCCAACGGTCGGGAGGTTGAGCGATGATGGGGCCGAGGCAGGAAGCGCAGGCGGCACTGTTCTACGAGTTCTCGCTGGAGGATCACGTCCCGCAAGACCACCTGCTTCGATCCATCGACCGGTTTGTCGACCTGAGCAGCATTCGAGCCCATCTTGCGGATTTCTACAGCCATACGGGCCGCCCCTCCGTCGATCCCGAGTTGCTGATCCGCATGCTGTTGGTGGGGTATTGCTTCGGCATCCGGTCCGAGCGGCGGCTCTGCGAAGAGGTTCATCTGAACCTGGCATATCGCTGGTTCTGCCGTCTTGATCTGACCGATCGCATCCCGGACCATTCGACCTTCTCGAAGAACCGGCACGGGCGTTTCCGCGATAGTGACCTCTTGCGTCATGTGTTCGAGACGACGGTTGCGCGATGCATGCAAGAGGGTCTGGTTGGCGGCCAGGGCTTCGCTGTCGATGCCAGCGTGATCGTTGCCGATGTGCAGAAGCAGAACTCGAGCAATCCGGAAGACTGGGCGGCCCGTGAGATTGATCCCGCTGATGCGCCACGCGCTGTGCGCGAGTATCTCGAGACACTGGACGACGAGGCCTTTGGAGCGGCAACGACGGCCAAACCCAAGTTCACTGCGCATGCGGACCCCGCCAGCCAGTGGACGGCCGCGCGCAAAGGGCCAGCGTTCTTTGCCTATTCCGACAACTACCTGATCGACACGGACCATGGGATCATCGTGGACGTCGATGCCAGCCGGTCGAACAAGACGGCAGAAGTCGGTGCCATGCGAAAGATGCTCGATCGCACCGAAGAGCGCTTCGGTGTGAAGCCCGATTGGATCGCCGCAGACACGGCCTACGGGTCGTCTGACAATCTGGTCTGGCTGGCCCTGAAGCGCCAGATCCTCCCCTTCATCCCTGTCTTCGACAAGGGGGAGCGGACAGATGGAACCTTCTCGCGCTCCGACTTCACGTGGGATGACAGCAACGACCGCTATTTCTGCCCAGGCGGCAAGGAACTGCGGCACACCTGGCGGAGCTACTCCGATCCAAAGCGGAACGCACCGAGCTGGCGCGCCCGCAAGTATCGGGCGCAGAAGTCCGATTGCACGGAATGTTCATTGAAGACCAAATGCTGCCCCAACTCCGAGGTCCGCGCGATCCATCGCGAGAAGTATGAGATCGTCCGAGACTTCGCCCGCCAATGCACCGCCTCAGAGTTCAACCCGACAGCCCAGAAGCGGCGCAAGAAGGTCGAGATGCTCTTCGCCCACCTCAAACGCATTCTCGGCCTCGGACGACTCCGATTACGCGGCCCATGTGGCGTTCAAGACGAATTTACCCTCGCAGCCACCGCCCAGAACCTCCGGAAACTGGCAAAGCTCAAGCCATCTACACCAGTCGCAGGACGAGAAGCCGGGATGGAAACGGTCGCATCCATCAAATGAAAGCCGCAGCTCGCAACCACGCTCGAAATCCAACGGCTTTTTCAACGGAATCAGCCCTTTGCGGACCCGGTCAAGCTCTAAGCTTTGCAACTGAAGCATTTTAATCTGTCGCCGCCGCCATACAGCCGCGCTGCCACGCGGCGAAGAAACCGGTCGTTCTTGCCTGCCGCCGCGAACCAAACTTGAGCTTCGACCGCTGTGCGGACACAGCAGACGATTAAGCGTTAAGTCCACTTTGGTCGCTCCGCGACCGCTTGTCTGAGGAGCAGACGTTGGCGCAGTAGACGCCTTCGTCCGACTTGCGGGACAAACTGGTCCGCTGCATCCGCAGCATGCGCCGCATCGCTGCGCCGCCGCAAGGCCGCTCCGAGACCTCAGCGGCCGTCACGTGGGAACTTGGAAGAGCTTGCCGGACGTCCAGTTTCGATAGCCGGAACTCGCCGCTCGCCTCACATCTCGTGCTGGATTGCGGCAAGCTTTGCGGTCACGTGCCGCGCATGATCCTCGACGTAAGCCTTGTGCTTTTCGCTGCCGACGTAGCGGCGAAACGCGTCGATGTCCTCAAAGTCGGCGACGAGCGCGGCATCATGGTGGTTCGGTCCACGTCCGATGTTCTTGCCAAGCGAAAACGAAAGGACTTCGGCACTCGTTTCGCACATGTCGGTCACGGCATCGCTCCAGGCGGCGATCTGGTCGATAGAAACCTCGGGTTTGAAGGATACGAGTACGATATGGCGCAGCATGGCAAAATCCTTGTTGCAGGGCGCAAGCCTGGGCGTTGTCCCGAGTGGCAGCAAGAGCCAAGGCGCCATGGGCCCGCAGGTTTGCCGCGACAAGCAGATAACAATACCATGCTCGGTAAGAGCGGAAATCAACGCTTTTGAGAGGCGATGACCGGATGACCCATCTTGAACCTTCTGATGGCATCGATCTTGAGAAAGATCTGGACGGCGCATCGATGCAGAAGCTGATCGCTTTGGGAAATCAACGGACCTTTTCGCCCAATCAACACCTTTATCGACAAGGTGATCCCGCCAGCCAGATATTCGTCCTGCTTAGCGGCTCGGTGAAGGCCACGAGCACGCACGCCCATGGGTTCGATACCCTGCTGAAGATCCATCGGCCAGGCAGCCTCCTGGGACTTTCCGCCCTCCGGTCGCGAGGCGTCCGCGACGCCAACGGAATCGCCATCGAAAAGATCCAGACCACAAGTTTTTCCAGTGAGGTATTTCTGAAAGTGCTGGAGGAAGACGCTGCACTCGGCATCATGCTTGTCCGTGTGCTTCTCAGACGTCAGCAGCAGCTTCATGCACGGATCAGGGCCATCCTTGGAAACAGCGTCGAGCAGCGCCTGGCGGATGTGATCCTGGAGCTCAGTGCGGAGGCTGCCGGGACTGGCGACAGTGCTTTCACCGAGGTCGCGATAACGCACGAGGACCTTGCATCATTGGTGATCTCGCGGCGCCAATACGTCACCGGCATTCTTCGGACATTCGTCTCCAGGGGACTGGTCGTCACGGCTCGCAAACGGATTGTCGTCATCGATCGTGAAGGACTGCGCCGGATCGCCGACGCTTAAAGCGAATGGTTCATTACGCTCGTACGATCGCAATGTCAGGAATCTGACATTTATTTCTTTGCGCTTCGGTAGTCTCCGACGGACGGTCAAGGCTCTTGGAAGAGTGCCCCTTCCGAGAAGCCCAATGACAAAAAATAGGCGTGGCACCGAACAACACGGAGTGGGCCGATCTCATGCGCTTGAAAGACAGAGTGGCCATAGTAACCGGGGGCAGCGGCGGTATCGGAATCGCGATTTGCGAGGCCTTCGCCGCAGAGGGAGCCATCGTAATCGTTTCCGATATCGACGCCGAGAACGCCGAGAGGGTGGCCGATGACTTGCGCCGGAGCGGAGCCGACGCAACCGCCCTTCACGCGGACGTCTCCGAAGAGGAAAGCGCCGAGGCCCTGATCGACGGAGCGCTCCGGCAATATTCCCGAGTCGACATTCTGGTGAACAATGCCGGGGCCAGGATCATCAAGGGGCTGACAGAGCACACACTTTCGGACTGGCAGAAGATGATCGCGATCAATCTCACGGGGCCGTTTCTGTGTTCCCGCGCAGTCATTCCGCACATGGTCGCGCAGGGCTCCGGCAACATCATCAACCTCGGGTCCATCGCGAGTTTCACGGGCCGCCCGAACCGCTGCGGATACGTTGCTGCGAAGAGCGGGGTCCTCGGCCTCACGCGAGCCATGGCGGCGGATCTCGCCGGCAAGAACGTTCGTGTGAATACCATCGCACCTGGAATGATCGCCTCGCCTTTCAACAAGAGCTTCGCCGAAGCGCCCGATACCGGTGAGGCCTGGGCCGGGGAGAATCTGGTCGGGAGATGGGGCCAGCCGGCCGATATCGCCGGTGCAGCCGTCTATCTCGCATCCGACGACTCGAGTTTCGTCAATGGGTCCGAGATCAAGATCGAGGGAGGATGGCTCGGCGCCAGATCGCGGTCGGGGGAGATTCCGATCTGGCCTGACTGACAGATGATCCGGAAAGAGCTTAATAGGGAGGAATATGCAATGAAGAACCAAGTAAGCGACAAGATATCCCGCCGGGAACTACTGAGGGTTGCCGGCAGGTACGGTCTTTCGTCAACGCTTCTGGGCGCCGCGGCGCTTACGGGCGCGATCACGTTGCCGCGCCTCGCAGAGGCCGCGAACTCGACCTATGAAAAGCGCTTCAGTTCCGAGCCGAAGCACACCCTGAGGTTCGGTGCTGCGGGCTTCAACGAGCGCAACCTCCTGATCGAGAGGGCGGGTTGCCTCGAGTTCGTGCGGGACCTCGAGGAGCGTACCGACGGCGAGATCCGGGTGGAATTCATCGGCGACAACCAGATCTGCGGGCAACTCGACTGCGTGTCGAAGACGCAGGCGGGAGCCGTCGACATTTATGCCGCGTCGACCCAGAACTCGGCCGGCGGAGCGCCTTACTACAACGTTCTCGACTATGCCTATATGTTTCCGACGCGCGCCTCGCAGTACCACTTCCTCTATCATCCTGCGAGCGAGCAGATCCTCCGGGAACCGCTGCGCAAGATGCACAATCTGCATTTCCTGTTCTCGGTCTGTCAGCTTCGCGGCCTCAACATGGGCCTCGGCTGGGCGGACCGTCCGGACGTCACCAGTATCGAGGAGCTGTTCGGCACCAAGAACCGCGTGACGGGCACGCAGCTGGGGCGGATCGCGATGCAGCTTCTCAACCTCAATCCCACGCCCATCGCGTGGGAGGAGACCCTCGACGGTCTGAGGCAGGGGTTGATCGACGGTGCGGAGACCTGGTCTTCGGCGGTCGCCTACGCCAACATGTCTCCGGTGGTCAGTCAGGTCATCGACCTCCGCTTCTTCTCCGGCTTCGAGCACACGGCAATGAACAACGAGGTGTTTGAATCCCTCGAAAGCCATCTCCAGGATGCGATCATGGAGTCGGCCTACTTCACGCAAGCCCTGATCCAGGGCGCGCATGAGGCGGCGCTCGTCAACACGGTCGGCCATTCGGTGCCGCAGCTTCCCGGGACGATCTTCGCCGAGCATGGCACGCGCTTCGTTCCACTCTCGGACGAAGAGCGCGAGAAAGCCGCGAGGATGTGCGCGCCGGAGCACGTTCCGGCGCCATGGGAAGAGTGGCGCGAGCGGATCAACGGCTGGTCCGGAGGGATCGACACCTACACCGAAGTTCACCGGATCGCCCGTGAACTTCCGGCCGACACGCTGGTCGAGAACGTAGAGCCACGCCGCTGGTGGAAGGGCTGAGGACCGGCGATCGTCATGGGAAGGGGGGCCTAAGGCTCTCCTTCCCGAGCCCTGACGCAGATGCAGCGACTTGCGTCGCGCGTCTAAGACGCCCGCATTTATGGAGCCAACCCAGATGACCAGGATTGACGTCGAAACGTCAAACGCCGACCGCACGATGGATGCCAATGACCCGCGCAACGAGACAAGGCGGCTGTCAGGCAGGATTCTTGTCGACGGAGTTCTTCGCGAGGCGGAAGCGGATACTCAATTCGAGGTCATCCATCCGGGAGACCTGAGCGTGATCGGCACCGCACCCCGATGCGGCAGCGCCGATGCCGACCTGGCCGTCGAAGCGGCACGGCGGGCGCAGATCCTGTGGCGCGGAGTGCCTGCGAGGGATCGTGGCCGGATGCTGCAAAAGGCGGCGGACGCCGTCGAGACCGAGCACGTCCTCGTCGAACGGGTCCTGTCTCTCGACACGGGAAATGCGCTCCGAACTCAGGCCCGGCCGGAGACCGCTTCCGCGATAGACCTGACGAGGATGTTCGGGGGGCTCGCCGGCGAGTTAAAGGGCGAAACCGTGCCCGCCGCCACGCGCAACGTACTTCACTACACGACCCGCGACCCGATCGGGGTCGTCGCCGGGATCATTCCTTGGAACGCTCCGCTGTTCCTCTTCGCCGCCAAAATCGCTCCGGCCATCGCGGCAGGCAATACGGTCGTGGTCAAGACCGCCGAACAGGCGCCTTTCTGTGTGCTGCTGATGGCCGAGATCATGAACCGGGAGTTACCTCCCGGCGTTCTGAACGTGATTTCGGGCTACGGGGAGGAATGCGGGCGTCCGCTGGTCGAGCACCCGGTCGTTCGCAAGGTCACGTTCACCGGTTCGCTTGCGGTCGGGCAGCAGATCGCGGGATACGCCGCGCAGAAACTCTGCCCGGTCACGCTGGAACTCGGAGGCAAGAACCCTGGTATCGTCCTTGCCGATGCGGACCTCGACCTTGCCATTCCTGGAATAATTGACGGTATGCGATACACGCGGCAAGGGCAGGCTTGCACCGCGGCGTCGCGCGTGTTCATCCACGAAAAGATCTATGACCGCGTCGTCGAGGGCGTTGCGGCGAAGCTTGCCGAGATCAGGGTGGGCGATCCGCTCGACGAGACCACGGATATGGGTGCCATCATCTCTGCCGAACAGTTCGAGCGGACATTGAACTACATGGAGATCGCGAAGAATACCCCGGGTGCAAGGGTGATCTTCGGCGGAGAAAAACCGGTCGATCCCAAGCTGACGACGGGCTACTATTATCCGCCGACATTCCTTGACGGGATCGGTCTCGATTCCGAGGTTTGCCGGGACGAGATCTTCGGTCCGGTTGCCACCGCGTTGCCATTCAACGACTTCGACGAGATGATATCGCAGGCCAATGACACGCCATACGGGCTTTCTGCGAATCTCTGGACCCGCGATCTGTCGCGGGCCCTGGAGTATGTCGACCGCATCGAGGCGGGCTTCGTGCAGGTGAACCAATGTGCCGCACCGCGTTCGAACGTTTCCTATGGCGGCCTCAAGATGAGTGGGCTCGGCAAGGAATATGCGCTCGACAGCATGCTCAATCACTTCTGTGCCTCGAAGACGGTGCTGATCAACAGGGGCACGCCGGGCAACCTCGTTTAAACGGAGAACTACAGATGTCATCGCACCGGATCGGAGAGACGCCATGAGTGACAGGATCGGTTTCATCGGCCTCGGCAACATGGGCGCGCCGATGGCCGAACAGCTCTTGAATGCCGGACGCGAGGTTCATGTGTTCGACCTCTCCGAAGCATCGGTCGAGAAGGTGGTGGGACTCGGTGCGACCGCTGCCGCTTCCGTGGCCGAGGTCGCGGACGGGTCGGAAACGATCATCACAATGCTCCCGGCGGGCACCCATGTCCGATCGGTCTACCTCGGCGCCGGCTCGCTGATCGACGCCGCCGCGCCCGGCACTCTGCTCATCGACTGTTCCACGATCGACGTCGAGACATCGCGCGCCGTCGGGGCGGCGGCCGTCGAGGCGGGCCACGAGATGATCGACGCGCCCGTGACCGGCGGCGTCATGGCGGCCCGCGTCGGCAAGCTCAACTTCATGGTGGGTGGCGCTGAAAAATCCGTCGAACGCGCACGACCGCTTCTGGAAATCATGGGGCAGAAGGTTCTCCATGCCGGGCCTCAGGGAGACGGCATCGGCGTGAAGATCTGCAACAACATGAGCCTCGGGATCTGCATGATCGCAGCGGCCGAAGCCATGATGATGGCCAAGCGCCTCGGGCTCGATCCAAAGAGAACCCATGAGATAATGTCCAACGCCTCGGGCATGAGCTGGCCCCTCGTCAATTATTGCCCACTTCCGGGCATCGTCGATGGCGTGCCGGCCAACGACGGATATCGTCCCGGATTCAGTGCGGCAATGATGCGCAAGGACCTGCGCCTCGCGCAGGAGGCTGCCCTGTCGGCGGAAGCGAACACCCCCCTCGGCGCTCATGCACTGGCCATCTTCTCCCACTTCTGCGACAGCGGTCATCTGGAAACTGATTATTCCGGGATCTCCAAATTGATTGGGGGCGATGCCTGGGACTATCCCCGTGATTCAGGGGAGTGAACCGATGGACACTTTCCGCGGCGGGCGCTCGATCCGGGCCGGGGGCATCTGCCGCAGGTCAGGCCAGGGATCGTTGCGGGGCCGGGGAGGGCGCGATCGGGGGCACCGGACCTGTGGTCGGGCCCCTCAGGCGATGCGCGTCATCTCCGAGACGACGGCACTGGCCACCAGCCGCCCCCGCGCCTTGGCCGAGCCCGCGATATGGGGGGAGGCGATGTGGTCCTGCAAGAGACCGCGGGTCTTCCAGATCTCGAAGAAGAGGAAATGGCCGGGGTCGAGGTCGTCCCGGTGCAGGTCGTACTGCACGCAGCCCTGTTCCGCCCGGGTGGGCTCGACGAAGGAGGTGAGCAGCTCGGCGAAGTCGTCCTCGTGGCCGGGGTTGGCGCGGATGTCGGCGACGATGGTGAGGGGCATGGGGCGGCTCCGGTTTATGCCGACATTCCCCAGGTGGACTGACGTCTGATGTCAATGTCGCTTGATCATGCCGATGGGTCAAGTTTGGGAAAGCGTGCTGCGCCGCCGCGGCTGATTCAGAACCTCAATCGCCACCCGCAGGCAGGATTCGCTGTATCAGCGGTGGGCCGCTGCGCCTGCTGACGAAGGACGGGTTCTATCATACTCTAGACGCCTACACCGAGGACAACGAGTGTCTCGTCATCGACACCTCGCCCGAGAACCACGTGACGCCCAACGAGATGATGCGGTGGTGGAAAGCGATCGACCCCGGCGAGTTCCAGATGGGCTCGAAGGAGTACTGGGAGAGCGCGCAGAACGGCGGCGATGACGTGCCGCCGCCCGAGGGCCATGTCGGCAATGAAAGCGGTCACGCACACAGCCGGTTCGGCGACGAGAAGCTTTATCGGGTTATGGAGGCCGGCGAGGACGACTTGCGGGAGCTTCCACCGATCCCTGATAAGCCCGCAGTGATCGCCAAACGCGACGATGACGGAGCCTTGAGGCCCTGGCCTGAATAAGCTCGCAAGGCCGCCTCACCGCAAAGCGGCAGGCGCTTAGCCCAGTTGTTCTTCGACCTTTTCCTCGACCGCGCCCGGCGGAGGTGTAAAGGGGGCGAGCAGCCTGTACAGCACCGGGACAATCAAGAGCGTCACTAACGTCGCGAGGATGATGCCGCCGATAATGACCACCCCCAAAACAGCCCGCCCTTCCGCGCCCGGCCCCGTCGCCAGCGCCAACGGCAGGGCGCCGAAGCCGGTAGAAAAAGAGGTCATCAGGACGGGCCGAAACCGGGTTCGTGCGGCTTCCTCGATGGCCTCTCGCACGTCCAGCCCTTCCCGCCGGCGCTGGTTGGCAAAATCGACGACCAGGATGGCGTTCTTCGCCAGAAGACCGACCAACAGCAACAGCCCGATCTGACTGTAGATGTTCAAGGTCATGCCGGCGAGCCATAGCGCCCCGACACCACCTGCAAGTGCCAAGGGCAGCGCCAGGAAGATAATGATCGGGTCCAGGAAGCTGTCGAACAGCGCTGACAGCACCAACAGGACCACAGCAACAGCCAGCGCGAAAGCCAGCCACAGACCGGCGCTCGATTCCTTAAATTCCTTGGTCAATCCCTTGTAGTTCAACGTAGCGCCACCGGTCAGAATGTCTTGGGCATAGGCTTCCATGGCGGCGACGGCGCTCCCAAGCGTGACCCCCTCGGCCGGGACACCGCTGATCGTTGCCGACGGCCGACGGTCCACACGGCCAAGCACCGGACTGACGCCGGCCTCACTCATCGTCACGAGGCCGGACAGCGGCACCAGCCGGTCACCCCGCCCCCGGACATAAAGCTGCTCGAGATCTCGAGGCTCCATCCGGAACCGGTCCGCCCCCCTCACCATTACCTCGTACGTCTCGTTCTGGAGGAAGAACTCGGTTATGTCCTGCCCGCCGAAGAAGACCTGAAGCGTTTCGGCAATATCGCGCACATCGACACCGACCCGTGCGGCCAGGCGCCGGTCTATCTCCAGCTGGATCTGGCCTTGCGTCTCCTCATAATCGATTTCCGGGTTGTTGATCCGCTCGTCCTGCCGGGCCTTTGCCAGCATCTCATTGCCCAGCGCCTCGGCGCGTTCGAAGTCTGTGGCACTGACGACAATCTGCAACGGCTTGTCGAACCCATCCGAAACCAGGCTTGCCGGATTGATCGGGATCGCCCGCGCTTCTCGAAGCTGCAGGATTTTCGGCGTCAGTTCATCGACCAACTGCATCTGGCTGATGTCGCGTTCGCTCCACTCCTTCAGCTTCACGATCACCAGCGCCTGATCTACCTGCGGCGGCCCCGCGCGGCCCGGGCCGACAATCGCGATGGAGCGCTCTACGGGGTTGTCCGGTCCCTCGCCACGGTAGGGCTCCAGGATGCCCTCGATCGCCTCCACAGCATCGATCGTTTCCTGCAGGGTTACACCCTGGGGCGCCTCGACGGGGATGATGAAGGAGGCCTGATCCTCGGTCGGCGCCAGTTCCCCAGGCAACCCCCGGAACAGGAAGACCATCCCCGCAGCGACTGCTAGCGAGACCAGCCCGGCGATTAGCGGGCGAGCAAGAGTCCCCTGCAGCAGGTGTTCGTAGCCGCGCTGGCCTGCGTTGAAAGCACCCTGCACCTGACGGTCGAACCAGTTGCTCTTCCCCTCTGTCCGCTCGGCGCGAACCACGCGAGATGCGATCATCGCACCGATGGTGAGTGCTGCGAGGCTAGAAAAAAACAGGGTGGCGCCCAGCGCCACAGCGAACTCGGCAAACAGGCGGCCAACCGTTGGGTCGTCACACTGAGCGGCCTGAATGCGGCGGGCGATCTCCTTTTCATTTTTCCAGCCCGTGGCTTTCAAAACAAAAGAGAGGTTCTCAAAAACAGGGCGGTCCTGCAGTAACCTGAAATCCTGAAAAATAACCCCGGTTTTCCGGCGGAGCAATGCCACTTCTTTTTGTTTAATTCCCGAAAGGTTAAATCCCACGACCCTACCGTATCCTAAAATCAGGGGCAGTTCGGCATGGAGGGTTTTTATCAGACTCGTCTTTCCGGTACCGACTTTTCCAATGATATAGATAAACTCTCCGGCTTCCACCCTGAGATTCACCTGTGAAAGGAGCAGGTGATCTCCCTGGAATATGTCTGCATCTTTTAATTCTATTTGCCTGGTTTCTTTCATTTTGAATGCTATGCTTCGAAGAT
>NZ_JAIPUT010000089.1 GCF_020055635.1 Marivita sp.
GAAAAGGTCGACACCAATGCGCGGCTCGAAGTCTGCTATCCCTATACCGACGAGGTGATCGGCACCGTGCCCGTGGGAACAGCAGAACACGCCCGCCGCGCGTTCGAGATCGCGGCGAACTACACCCCCAAGCTCACCCGCTACGAACGCAGCCAGATCCTGCAACGCGCCGGGCAGCTGATCGGCGATCGCCGCGACTACCTTGCCAAGTGGCTGGTGCTGGAGCTGGGCATCTGCCACCAGCACGCGATCTACGAGACCAAGCGCGCTCAGGACGTCTACCAATTTGCCGCCGCCGAGGCGCTCAAGGACGATGGCGAGGTGTTTTCCTGCGACCTGACCCACAACGGCAAGGCGCGCAAGATCTTCACCATGCGCGAACCCGTGCGCGCCATCAGCGCGATCACCCCGTTCAACCACCCGCTCAACATGGTCAGCCACAAGATCGCGCCGTCGATTGCCACCAACAATTGCATGGTGTGCAAACCCACCGAACTGACGCCGCTGACCGCTTTGACGCTGGCCGATATCCTTTACGAGGCCGGCCTTCCGCCAGAAATGTTCCAGGTTGTCACCGGCATGCCCGCAGATATCGGCGACGAAATGATCACCAACGACAACATCGACATCATCACCTTCACCGGGGGTGTGCCCGTGGGCAAGATGATCGCCACCAAGGCGGGCTACAAGCGCACCGCGCTGGAACTGGGCGGGAACGACCCGCTAATCGTCTGCAATGACCTGAGCGATGCCGATCTGGACAAGGCCGCAACCATCGCCGTCGCAGGTGCCACCGGTAATTCCGGCCAGCGCTGCACGGCGATAAAGCGGATTCTCGTGCAGGAAAGCGTCGCCGACAGGTTCGTGCCGCTGGTGGTCGAGAAGGCCAAGAAGATCAGGTTCGGTGATCCTCAGGATCCCGAAACCGAGCTTGGCTGCGTGATACATTCTAAAGCCGCCGAGTTGTTTGAAAAGCGCGTCCTCATGGCCGCTGAACAGGGCGCTACGATCCTCTACCACCCGGAACGCAAAGGCGCGCTGCTGCCGCCCATCGTGGTCGATCACGTGCCGCATGACAGCGAATTGGTGATGGAAGAAACCTTCGGCCCGATCATCCCCATCGTGCGTGTGCCCGACGATGACACAGAAGTCATGCGCATCTCCAACAGCACCGCGTTCGGCCTGTCCTCAGGCGTCTGCACCAACGACCTGAACCGCGCGATCGCCTATATCAACGGGCTCAATGTCGGCACCTGCAACATCTGGGAACAGCCGGGCTACCGCATCGAGATGTCGCCCTTCGGTGGCATCAAGGACAGCGGCAATGGCGTCAAGGAAGGCGTCATCGAAGCGATGAAGTTCTTCACCAACGTCAAGACCTACAGCCTGCCTTGGCCGGGATGAAGCACACCGAGGGCGAGGCCAACACAAGCGCAGCGCGCGCCGATTGGGCGGCGCGCGAAACACATGAAGACACCCGCGATCTGCTGGCTCGCGATGCCGACGCGTTCCTGCACCAGTCGCTGTCCTCGCCTTGCCTGTCGACCATCGCCAAGGCTGAAGGCATCTGGATCGAGGACACTTCCGGCCGCCGTTTCATGGATTTCCACGGCAATTCCGTGCACCATATCGGCTACGGCCACCCGCGCGTCGTGCAAGCGGTCAAGGACCAGATCGACGCGCTGCCCTTTTCACCGCGACGGTACACCAATGATGTCTCGGTCACTTTGGCCGAACGGCTGGGTCAGATCGCGCCCGGTGATCTGAACCGCGTTCTGTTCACCACCGGCGGATCGGACGCCGTCGAAGTCGCCCTCCGCCTTGCGCGCGCCGCGACGGGCCGGTTCAAGACGATCAGCTTCTGGGACGCCTTTCATGGCGCAGGCTTCGGCGCGTCCAGCGTCGGCGGCGAAGCGACCTTCCGCAGCCATATCGCCGGGCCGCTCCTGCCCGGTGCAGAGCATGTCGCGCCTTTTCACTGCTACCATTGCGCCTATGGCCATCCGGGGCCAGAAAACTGCGCCCTCGCCTGCGCCAAAATGGTCGAATTCGCGCTGGCCCGCGAAGGCGATGTCGCCGCCGTGATCGCCGAACCGATGCGCGCGGTACCTGTGGTCCCACCACCAGGATACTGGCAAGCCGTTCAGGCCGCATGCCGCAAACATGGCGCGCTGCTCATCATGGACGAAATCCCGACCGGCCTCGGCAAGACGGGCCGCATGTTCGCCTTTGATCATGACGGGATCGAGCCGGACATCGTGGTTCTGGGCAAGGCGCTTGGGGGTGGCATGCTTCCCATCGCGGGGATCATCGCGCGCGAAAGTCTCAACGTGGCGGGTGATTTCGCCATCGGCCATTACACCCACGAGAAGAACCCGGTCACCGCCCGCGCCGCGCTGACCACGCTCGACATCATCGAAGACGAAGGGCTGGTCGAGCGATCTGCTTCTCTGGGCACCCACGCACAGGACCGTCTGAAAGACGCTCTGCACGACCATCCCCATGTCGGTGACATTCGCGGACGCGGCCTGATGTTCGGGATCGAGATCGTCACCGACCGCGACAGCCGCAGCCCCGACCCCGACCGCGCGGAACGCATTTATTACGCCTGCCTCGACCGGGGCCTCAGCTTCAAGATCAGCGCCGGAAACGTCCTGACCCTGTCGCCGCCGCTGGTGATCCCGAAAGCCGATCTCGACACCGCACTGACCATCGTCATCGACGCGATCAGGGCCGCCGGGTGACGGCAACAGTCCTTGCCATCGTTCTGCTGGCCGCGCTTCTTCATGCGCTGTGGAACGCCTTGGTCAAGGTCTCGGGCGACCGGGCGATCACCCTTGGCCTTGTCGCGCTGGGTCATTGCCTTCCAGCGCTGGCGCTCTTGCCGTTCGTGCCGATGCCGGTTGCCGCGGCGTTTCCGTTCATAATCGCCTCGACCATCATTCACTGGGCCTATTACTACTTCCTGAACATTTCCTACCGGTTCGGCGATCTGTCCCTCATCTATCCCATCGCACGGGGCACCGCGCCGGTCATGGTGGCCCTTGGTGCGACCATCTGGGCCGATGAGCACCTGTCGTTCTGGGCGTGGATCGGCATTCTGACCGTTTCGGCCGGGATCATGATCCTTGCGGCGGTGCGCCATGCGGACAAGCGCGGAATCGGCGCGGCATTGATGAATTCGACCATCATCGCGACCTATTCCGTCGTGGATGGAATCGGCATCCGACTGTCAGGGGCACCGGTCGGCTATGTCGTCTGGCTCTTCGCGGCCGAGGTCCTTGTTGCGGTCTTTGTTCTGGGTTTCGGATTGAACCGCCTGAGAAATATCGGCACAAAGGCCCTTGCGCTCGGGTTGACCGGTGGTGTTATCTCGGGTCTCGCTTACGGCCTTGCGCTTTTTGCAAAAACGCTCGCACCGATCGGCATTGTCTCTGCCGTGAGAGAAACCTCTGTCATCTTCGCGGCGCTGATCGGCGTGGTCTGGCTGCGCGAAGGCCCCGCCCGCCGCCGCCTGATCGCCGCAACCGTTGTCGCCGGTGGCGTCATGATCCTCGCCTTGTCCTAGTTGTCCTGAAACCCATGCAAATCCTGTACTTCCTTCTTCAAATCTCCGGCGCGGTCCTGCTGCTGCTGTTTGCCGTGCGCATGGTGCGCACCGGCATCGAACGGGCTTTGGGGCCACGGTTGCACAGGGCGGTCGGGCAAAAGCGCTCCCCGGTGACGATGATGGCCTCGGGTGTCCTGATGGCGATGATCCTGCAAAGCTCGGCTGCCGTCACCCTTCTGGTGGCGGGCTTTGCCGGCACCGGAGGGATCGGCTTCGTGCCCGGTCTTGCCATGGTTCTGGGCGGCGATCTCGGCTCGGCCATTCTCATCATGCTTCTGTCGTTCCACCTCGAAGCGATGGTGCCGGTGCTGCTGACGCTTGGCGGACTGCTGTTCCTCAAGTCACAGAATCGCAGCTGGCGGCAGGCCGGGCGCATCCTTGTGGGTGTCGCGCTCATCCTGATCTCGCTCCGGCTGCTGCGAGAAGCGGTCGACCCGATCCGGGACAGCGCGGTTTTGCCCGCCCTTGCCCTGTACCTCGAGCGCGATTTCGTCACCGCCTTCCTCACCGGGGCGGTTCTGGCCTTTGTCATGCACAGTTCCGTTGCCACCATCCTGATGACGGTGGCGGTTGTCGGGTTGGGCGCACTGCCGCTGGCCGCCGGCGTGTCCATCGTTCTCGGGGCCAACCTGGGGTCTGCGGTGATCCCGGTCTGGCTCACGCGGCAAGGGGATCCCGCGGTCCGGCGCATCCCGATCGCCAACCTGCTGCTGCGCGGCCTGGCGGCGATGGCAGCCGCGGTCGTGCTGGATGCGGTCGGGGTGCCCGCGCCCTTGTCGTCCCTTGGCGACAGCGCCACGCTGGTCGCTGTCCATATCGCCTTCAACGCGCTTGTTCTGGGCCTGATCCTGTTTGCCAGCCCGATCGAAACCTTGCTCAGACGCAGTCTTCCCGATCCATCCGTGACCCAGGCCCTGTCGCCCTTGCACAGGTCCCATCTCGATCTGGCCACCACAGACACGCCTGTGCGCGCGCTGGCCTCTCTGCGGCGCGAGGTGATCCGGATGGCCGATGTCCTGTCCGAGATGCTGACCCCGGCGATGTCACTCTATTCGCAATATGACCGCGATCAGGCCCGGGCCGTCACGGCCGAGGATCAGGTCCTGAACACCGCGCTTGACAATATCCGGCTGTTTGCGGCCGAACTTCCTCATCACGCGATGAGCAAACCCGAAAAGCGCGAAATGCGTGCGCTCGTGGATTACGCCATCGCCATCGAAGCGGCAGGCGATCTTCTGGTGAAGCGTCTGATTCCGCTGGCCGAGGAAAAAAACGAGAACGGGCTGGTCTTCTCGGACGCCGGCCATGCCGAGCTTTCCGCGATCCACCGCAGGCTTTGCCAGAACCTCGAAACGGCCTCCAGCGTGCTGGTCAGCAACGACCTTGTCGGCGCCCGGCAGTTGCTGGAGGAAAAGGCCGAGATGGCGCGACTTGAACGCAAGACCCGCAAGGAGCATCTCAAACGCCTGAGCGCCGGTGTCGCGGAAAGCTTCGCCTCGAGCGACGTGCATATCGAAACCGCCTACACACTCAAGGAAATCCATTCCTGGATCGTGACCGTGGCTCACCCGATCCTCTTGCGCGAAGGCCAGCTTCTCGACAGCCGGCTTGCCGACGAGGCTGGCGCGTCAGGTTGATTTCCGGAAAATCCGCGTCGACTGGAACATGTCTTCCAGCGCCTCGATCCTTTCACGCGCCGTGTCCGACACTCGGGTCTGCACCTCGGCCACCAGCGCCTCGATCACAAGGTTGATCGCCAACGTCGAGTCCCAGCTCGACGGCACTTCGATCATTGCGTTCACGACATGATCGGCCAGCCGCGAGATCGGGGAACCCCATTGGTCCGTGAACAGGATGATCTCGGCATCCCGCTCCTTTGCCAGTTCCGCCAGCCGCGCCAGGTCGCGCTCGTAGCGGCGGATGTCGAACAGGATCAGCACAGAGGTCCGGTCCATGTCCAGGATGTATTGCGGCCAGACATTCGACGACACGCCGAGCAGCGTCACGGCCGGACGGATGATCTGAAGATGGTTGTAGAAATAATCCGCATTCGACCGCGTGATCCGCCCGCCGGACAGGAACAGCGGCCGTTGCCGGTCGGCCAGCACGCTGGCGATCGCATCCAGCGTTCCCGGCTCCAGACGGTCGATGGTCCGGCTCAGGTTGTCGAAGACCGCTTCGGCAAAAGCCTTGAAGCCGGCAGAAACCGGCATCGCGTCGCCCCATTTCTCGCGCTTGCCGATCGGCGTCTTGAACTGCTCCGACGCCTCGTCCCGCATCGCCGCCTGCAACTCGGGGAACCCTTCGAAACCCAGCTTGCGGGCGAGCCGGATCACCGTCGGCGTCGATACTCCGGCGGCGTCGGCGATCTTGGTGATCGATTGCAGCCCCCCGACCGGATAATCGCGCATCAGAACACCGCTGAGCTGGCGTTCCGCCGGGGTCAGCGTGCCCGCATGATCGTGCAGCCGGTCCTTGACGGTAACGGGGTTTCCCATGGCTCGATGACCTTTGTAGCAATCTCTACATCCTCTCTGAAGTCGGTACAAAAATCAACGGTTTTGTCTTGACAGCGTCCACGCCGTGACACCCTAATGCGCGCGTGACCCAAGCTGCCGAACATACGATTCTGACCGACAGGGAAGGCCCCGCCGCCGAGGTGATCAACCCCCACGGCATGGCCCCGATCTGTCTTGTCTGCGAACATGCCAGCGCGTTCATTCCGGCGTCCCTGACGGACCTGGGCCTTGCGCCCGAACATCGGCACAGCCATGCCGCGCTGGATATCGGCGGGCGAGATCTGGCCCTCGCGCTGTCGCACGCGCTTGATGCACCGCTTGTCGCTGCCCGCATCTCGCGCCTTGTGTATGACTGCAATCGTCCGCCCGACGCGCGCGATGCCATCCCGAGCCGGTCCGAGGTGATCGACGTGCCCGGCAACAGCGACCTGTCCGAAACAGACCGCGCGGCGCGCGTCTCAGAGGTCTACGAGCCCTTCCGCAGCCTGCTCGCCACGACGTTGGACGGGTTCAAGGCGCCACCGGTGATGATGACCCTGCACACCTTCACGCCAACATGGTTCGGTGTCCCGCGCAATGTCGAACTGGGCCTGCTGCACGATGTCGATGACAGCCTTGCCAGCACGATGCTCGACGCGGCCCCTGCCGGTGTCGATGTCCGGCTCAACGCGCCTTACGATGCCACGGACGGCGTCACCCACACGCTGCGCGAACATGCCAATCCGCGCGGGCTTCTGAACGTGATGATCGAGGTGCGCAACGATCTTGTGTCCGACAAGACCGGTGTCGCGCGGTTCGCCGATATCCTCGGCGACATGCTGACCCGGGCGATGGCCCGGCAGGTTTCATCATGACCGCGGCACTCAAGGCCTATGTCGCGGTGATCGACCCGTTCAACCGCATGATCGGGCGGATCGTGATGTACGGCATCTTCGTGATGATGGGCATCCTGCTCTGGTCCTCGATCTCCAAGGTGTTCTTCGTTCCCTCGCTCTGGACGCTTGAAATGGCACAGTTCGCGATGGTCGCCTATTACGTGCTTGGCGGGCCCTATTCGATTCAGATGGGGTCCAATGTGCGGATGGACCTGATCTACGGCGAAATGAACGACCGCCGCAAAGCCGCCATCGACGCGATGACGGTGGTGTTCCTGCTCGTCTACCTGGGCTTCCTGCTCTATGGCGGCATCGCCTCGACCGCCTATTCGCTAGGCTATTTCGGATCGGAACCCATCGGCTTTTTCGCCGGTCTTGCCACCGGCAGCGAAGAACTCGGCTTCCTCGAACGCAGCCCGACATCGTGGCGGCCCTATCTCTGGCCGGTCAAGCTGATCATGGTCATCGGCATTTTCCTGATGCTGCTGCAGGTGCTCTGCGAACTGGCCAAGGACATCCTGCGGCTCAAGGGTCACGACATGGGGGCCAAGGTCTGATGCCGTATGAAATGATTGCGGCACTCATGTTCTCGACCATGATGCTGATGCTGCTGACCGGGCAACGCGTGTTCGGCGCCATCGGCTTTGTAGCAGTCGTTGCCGCGTTCTTCCTCTGGGGTGACCGGGGCGGATACGACCTTGGTTTTTCGGCGGCGATGAAGCTGATGAAATGGTATCCGCTTCTGACGCTGCCGATGTTCATCTTCATGGGCTATGTGCTGTCGGAAAGCCGCATCGCCGACGATCTTTACAAGATGTTCCACGTCTGGATGGGCGGGCTGTCCGGTGGACTGGCCGTGGGCACGATCGGCCTGATGGTCCTGATCTCGGCCATGAACGGGCTCAGCGTGGCCGGCATGGCCATCGGGGCCACCATTGCGCTCCCCGAACTCTTGCGGCGAGGATACGACAAACGCATGGTCACCGGGGTGATCCAGGCGGGGTCGTCGCTTGGCATCCTCGTACCGCCCTCGGTCGTGCTGGTCCTCTACGCGATGATCGCGCGGCAGCCTGTGGGTCAGCTTTGGTTGGCGGGCGTCATTCCCGGCCTGATGATGGCGACCATGTTCGTCCTCTACATCGTCATACGCTGCAAGATGAACCCGTCGCTTGGCCCCGTCCTGCCCGCCGAGGAACGCGACATGCCCCGCGCCGAGAAACTGCGCCTGCTGCGCGCCGGCCTGCTACCGCTGGCGATCTTCTTCATCATGATGGTCCCCTTCGTGAACGGCTGGACCTCGCTGGTCGAAAGCTCGGCCATCGGGGCCATCGCAGCCTTCATGGCCGCGGTCCTCAAGGGCCGCATGACCCGAGAGGTATTCGAGAACTCGGTCCGGCAGACGCTGGGCATCTCCTGCATGTTCATGTGGATCATCCTTGCCGCCCTGGCCTTTGGCGCGGTCTTCGACGGGCTGGGCGCGGTCAAGGCGATCGAAAGCCTGTTCACCGAACAGCTTGGCCTCAATCCCTGGATGATCCTGATCCTGATGCAGCTCAGCTTCATCGTGATGGGCACCTTTCTGGATGACACCGCAATGCTGGTCATCGTCGCGCCCTTGTACGTACCGCTGGTGGGTGCGCTTGGCTTTGATTTGATCTGGTATGGTATCCTTTACACCATCACCACGCAGATCGCCTATATGACACCGCCCTTCGGCTATAACCTCTTTCTGATGCGCGCGATGGCCCCGCCCGAGATCGGTCTGCGCGACATTTACGTGTCGATTCTACCGTTCGTGGCAGTGATGGTGATGGCGCTTGCGATCATCATGATCTTCCCGGAAATCGCCCTTTGGCTGCCGGGATACATTTACGGAAATTAACCAAAAGACCCCGAAAACGGGGCGATAACCCAACCGAGAGGAAATGACATGACCACAAGACGCAAGTTTCTAAAAACCGCCGGGATCGCCGGGGTCGGCAGCCTGGCCGCTCCTGCTGTCGTCAAGGCACAGGACGCGATCACATGGCGCTTCCAGACCTATGCCGGGGCCGCGCTTGGCGAACACGTGACCAAGCCGGTCATCGACTACATCAACGCCAACGCCAACGGCGAACTTCAGGTCGAACTGTTCTATGCCGACCAGATCGTTCCCACCGGAGAACTGTTCCAGGCGCTTCAGCGCGGCACCATCGACGGGGTGCACTCGGACGACGACTCGATGGCATCGCCGACCCCGCTGCGCCAGTTCGGCGGTTACTTCCCCTTCGCCACCAAGCACATCCTCGACGTGCCGGTGCTGTTCAACCAGTACGGTCTGGCCGAGATCTGGGACGAGGAATATGCCAAGGTGGGCGTCAAATGGCTGTCTGCGGCAGGTCAGGATCCGTGCAACTTCAACACCACCAAGGAAATCACCTCGGTGGCGGACCTCGATGGCCTGCGCCTCTACACCTTCCCGACAGCCGGGCGCTTCCTGTCGCAATTCGGTGTCGTGCCCGTGTCGATCCCCTACGAGGACGCAGAAGTCGCTGTGCAGACCGGCGAACTTGACGGCATGGCATGGTCAGGCATCACCGAAGACTACACCGTGGGCTGGGCCGACGTGACCGACTACTTCCTGACCAACAACATCTCGGGTGCGTGGATCGGGTCGTGGTTCGTGAACCAGGAACGCTGGGCCGAACTGCCCGACCACCTCAAGTCCGTGGTCATGGCGGCAACCGAGGCGGGCCACACCTATCGCAACCAGTGGTACTGGGGCGGCGAAGCGGCGCTGCGGGCCAATGGCGACAAGCTTGCCCTGCGGCAAGTGCCTGCCAGCGAATGGGCCGAGGTCGAGAACGCCGCCAAGGAGTTCTGGAACGAGATTGCAGAGGAAGGCGAGGTGCACCAGAAGGTCATCAATATCTTCCGTGAGTACAACAGCGTCATCAACCAGGCTGGCGCGCCCTACACGTTCGAATAAGGCAATGAATGGCGCCCCACCAAATTCCGGGGCGCCATTTTCTTCAAGGAAATTGGCCAAATCCTCTGAAAGATTTGGTCACCCAGACCACCCCGGGAGGCCAAGATGACACTCGACGATCTGCAAGCCAAAGCCGAATGCGGCGAGATCGACACCGTTCTGGTGTGCATGGTCGACATGCAGGGCCGCCTCATGGGCAAGCGTTTCCACGTCTCGAACTTCCTCGAAAGCGCGTGGAAAGAGACGCATTGCTGCAATTACCTGCTGGCGACCGATCTCGAAATGGCGACGCCCGATGGCTACAAGTCCACCAGCTGGGAGGCGGGCTATGGCGATTACGTCATGAAGCCGGACCTGACCACGCTGCGCCCGATGCCGTGGCTGGACGGCACCGCGATGGTGCTGTGTGATCTGATCGACCATCACACCCACGAACCGGTGCCGCAATCGCCGCGCCAGATGCTCAAGAAGCAGGTCGCGCGCCTGTCGGAAATGGGCCTGACGCCGATGATGGCGACCGAGCTCGAGTTCTTTCTCTTCGAACACAGCTATGAGACAATCCGCAAAGGCGGCTTCCGCAACCTGACGCCGATCAGCGGATACAACGAGGATTACAACATCCTCCAGACCACCCGCGAAGAACACGTGATGCGTCCGATCCGCAATCATCTGGTGGCAGCCGGGGTGCCTGTCGAAAACTCCAAGGGCGAAGCCGAGACCGGTCAGGAAGAACTGAACATCCGCTACGCTGATGCACTGGCCTGTGCCGACAACCACACGATCGCCAAACACGCGGTCAAGGAAATCGCGCAGATGCAGGGCCACGCCGCCAGCTTCCTGCCGAAATGGCGGGCCGACAAGGTGGGCAGTGCCGCGCATGTGCACCAGTCGCTGTTCAAGGGCGACACCAACGTGTTCCACGACCCGGACGCCAGGCTGACCATGTCCGGCACGATGAAATCCTATGTCGCGGGCCTCATCAAATACGCCCCCGACATGACGGTGTTCCTTGCGCCCTACGTCAACAGCTACAAACGCTTCCTGCCCGGCACCTTCGCGCCCACCAAGATCGCATGGTCGGTGGACAACCGCACCGCGGGCTACCGCCTTGTCGGCGACGGCACCAAGGGCGTGCGGATTGAGTGCCGCATCCCCGGCAGCGACATCAACCCCTACCTCGCCTGCGCGGCGCAGCTTGCCGCCGGGATCGCCGGGATGGAAGAAGGCCTGTCGCTGCAAGAGCCCGTGTCGGGTGATGTCTACAACATGAAAGACGTCCCCGAGATTCCCTACACCCTGCGTGACGCCACCAAGTCCCTGCGCAACTCTGAAATGCTGCGCGCGGCCATGGGTGACGACGTGATCGACCACTACACCCGCGCCGCCGAAGTCGAACAGGAAGCGTTCGACGCCGCTGTCACCGACTGGGAACTCCAGCGCGGATTTGAAAGAGCCTGAACCATGACCAAGACCCAAGACC
>NZ_JAIPUT010000090.1 GCF_020055635.1 Marivita sp.
GACGGCAAGCCCGACAGCCGGCAGCTACAGACGGATCACGGCCGGCTCCTGACCGAGCTGGCGCTGAAGAGGGCTGAGAGCTACCCCAACCACCCGCCGCGCCCGACGCACCAGCCGCCGACCAGCAAGCACGGCGACAACTGATGACGCGACGCGAGGACGACGAGGAGCCTTGGACCCTCGAAACCGATCACCGCGAGCTGGTCGCCGAGCTTGGCCGCATGCGCCGGGCGCTCTTTGCCCGGCATCCGTTCCCGAAGAAGCCGTCAGGCAACCCGTGGGTGAAGCGACCGACGCACCCGACGAAGATGCCGACGCGGAACAACTGATGGCCGACACTGACGACGACCCGCCTGAGCTGCCCGACCGCCAGCGGCTGGACGACGCCCAGCTGCGGCGGCTGCGCATCCAGAAGGCCTACTGGGACGCCAAGCGCGAGACACCTGCGCCGACGCACCCGATGCCGCCGGGCTACACCGTTCACTGATCGGGGTCGGCCCCGCGCAGCGCGAGGCGTAGGTAGGCTGAGCCACGGCGACGGTTCAGCGATGGACTGATCGGCCCAGAGCCGACTTTGAGCACGGTCTCCGAATGCTGCGGTCGCAGCCCTCATTGCCGCCATTCGCCGCGAGTGCAAAATCTGGTGACGATCGAACCCATAGATCGCGTTCCAAGCCGCCCCCGCATTTTCCACCGCCAAGGTCGGATTTTCGCACTTCATCGAGCCGCAAAGTCAGCGGGATTGCCTTTACCGACATATGTCGGTAAAGGGTGGCTATGAGACAGAGACTCAGCAAAACCGAACGTAGATCAGACATCCTTGAAAACGCTCGCCAGCTCATTGTCGAGCGCGGACTTATGGCCACTGAGATGGAAGACATCCGACTCGCCTGCGGCATCTCGCGTGGCGGGCTGTATCACCATTTCGCCAACAAGCGCGCTGTCCTGGACGCCCTCGTCGAGGACGAAGTTACGCAACTCACCGAGGTGTTGAACGACGCGACGGCGCCACCGATCGTGGCACTGCTCCAGTCCGGGTCGAGCCATCTTGGAAACGATGGCGGTGTGCTTGCCGGCCTTGCCAGCAAGGAAGAAAAGCTGGATTACCTGTCCGCTCTTGACGAGGCCTTTGCCGCAATACTCCGCGATGCCCTCGCGGCCCGCCTGCAGGGCTTTGTGAAACCGGACAGCAATCCCGAACACGTCGCCGAACTTTTCCTAACGATCAACGCGCATATAAACCGCCGCGAAATCCTTGGCCTTTGGTCAAGCCCTGAGTCCGCCGGTTTTGCGGCAACCGCGCTCAGCGCTCTGGCTCCTCTGCTCAAAACGCCCTCAGACCTCGATCCGATTATCGCGGGACTGCAAGAAGAGGCGCAGGCTTGATGATCCCCGTTCAATTCCTTGGCTTGACGTTTGTGATCTCGCTGGCGGGCTTTGCGTGCATCGTGCTTTTCCCCGGCGCCCGGTCGCCAGAGAGCCTCATCGGCTTTCCTTTCTGGCTCGTCATGGTTTGGGGGCCGTCGCTGGCCGCCATTATTCTGAGCCTGCACGATGGCCAGTTCACTGCGCTTCTCGGTCGTGCAGTGACAATTTCGACGATCCCGGTCTCCGCCTGGATCCTGGTGGTCGCGCCGATCGCCTTTTTGCTTTTGCTGCGTCCGTCTGCACCAGAGGACGCCACGCCCATCGGTCTGGGCATCGTCGCCACGGCAGTTGCCTTCAATCTGATCCTCGGTCCACTTGGCGAAGAACTCGGTTGGCGTGGGGTCTTGCAGGAGCATCTCAACCAACACATCGGGTGGTTGGCGGCGTCTTTGCTGGTGGGCGTGATCTGGCTGGTCTGGCACTTGCCGCTCTGGACGATTGATTCTCCGCACGCCCAGATTTCACTGCCGCTCTTTGCCGGGCACGTGATGTGCTATGCGGTCATCATCGGCGCGGCCTACACTCTGTCCGGCGGGTCCATCCTGCCGGCGATCCTGATCCACCTGACAGTGAACCTCGCCTCGAATCTCGCGCTTTTCGCCGGCTTCCGCGACCCAAACAGTTGGTTCGACTCAAGCATGTGGCTCTATCTCGTCCTTGCGCTTGTTGCGGTCGTTCTGGTCTATGCCCGGACCGGCGAACTGGGTGTGAGGTCGCTCGGCTCGTGACCGAGAGAAGTTTCTCTTGAGGGCCGCATCGGGCTCTCTGCGGATCTCGGATGCGGCGCAGCATCGGCACGATCTGGGGCGCGAGGCAAGACAAGGACGGCCCCAACTGGACATAGGTCTGGGTTGTCTATGCCGCAGCGCAGCTTCCCCAGAGCGGACGCTCAGACTTGGTCGGTCGAACGCGGAGCTTCCGATACTTCCTCATCCGCTCAATCCATTCCCTGCCTAAATCGTGAGAATAGACTCCTCGACTAGCCCGGCCTTCTCAACGATCACACGAAGACCATCGTCGCCGAGAATTAACAGCAATCCCGGCATTAGAAAGAGCTGCCGGAGATCCGCGACCCAGTTGAGCAAGGTACGATCAAGACTGCTTGGCGCGCTGGTCGAGCCAGCGGGATGCGTGTGCCATTCTCCGATATAGGTGATGTGACGCATGGTCGTACGCTCAACATCCGCGATCGCGTCCTGAACACCCCGTGCGCCACGATCGAAGTAGGAGCGGCCTGCTTTACTGTCAGACGGGCATGGCAATGCTGCAGTCACATATAGGGTACGGCGATCCAAATCGAATCCGCCAAGAAGAATTCCACCGGTCTCCACCGCGCCATCGCCGCGCGCGATTTCGATTTCGGCGATCACACGAGGTGCAACCATGACTGTCCATTCACCCAGCGTGACATCTCGGAATGGGTCCACGGTGCGCCGGTCGACTGATACGTTGCCATCAGCTTCGATCGACCAGATCGTCACTTGCGCATCTGGCTGCGTATGTGTCGTCTGGATGTCTGCTGCTGCGAGCCCGGCAATAAGGGCCATCCGGCTTTGAGGGATCGTGACGCTGACATCCCGGCAGCTGCCGATCCGCACCTGTCCGGACGTTGCCAAATGGTCAGTGAGTGCTTCGGTCTCGGAGAGCGCCGCATAATACGCCATCTCAACGACCCCTTCTCGCCCTTGCCGCTGCGCGCCTTCATGTAGCGCCACCAGTGCCGTGCCGCTTGGATTGACGAAATAGGAACTGACCGGGGCCTGCATATCGGCGTCATGGCCAAGCCAGCGGGCCGCCTGCACGGACGCGGTGAAGTCGATCACGCGCTCAGCTTCGGACAGCGCCGCACGCACGTCGTCTGGCGTATCATCCCCACCGATGCCGGCGTGGAGCGCGATCGCCTCCTCCTTCTGGAACAATCCGTTGATCTCTTGCGCGAGAACCTCACTTTTGGAGCAGCCGATCGCATGCCCTGGAGCAGCATGACGTGCGAGGTTGTGCGGCGCGACGAAATCCTGGTCGATCAGGCCCCATTTCGATTGTCCCATCCGGGCGAGGTTCAAGACCGATTGCGAGCCAAGCGCACCGACACCAATGGCCACTAGCTTTCGGTTCGGCGCATCGCTACGGCCGCTTGTTGTGCGCGCCATCTCTGGCGTAAACCCGTCGACCACGTTGAGCGGCAACAGTCTTTGCGCCTTGAGTGCGTCTTCATCGGTTGGCACAGCCACCAACCGCCCGATAGCGCCCCCTTCATCACTGGCAATGCCCAACGCCTTGCCTACGTCCAGCAAGGAAGTATCAGGGCTGAGAAAAGCTCGCGTCGTCTTCGCGCCAACTGTTCCATCCGCACCAGTCAGAGGTGTGGTGATCAGCAAGAGCAAGCTCCGCTGCATGCGCGTGCGCAGCTTCGGGTCGGTCAGATCTCCGTCAAAGAGCTTTCGGATCTCGCCCGTGAGATCGACGTCCAGTTCCGCATAAATCTCGAGGAGCTCCGCGACATTAGCTGGAAGGTCGATCATGGCGCCATGCGCTGTCGGCTGGGTCACTATGTGACTACATGCATACTGCTGAACATCTGTGCCAAGCTCTGAGTCCCATGGCCAGAGCAGGATCGGTGAGATCAAGTGGTTCGTGCGCGGCAGTGCTGCATAGAACGTATTGGTTGTCGCATCGAAGTCCGGCGGCAGAACAAGGCTCCAAAACGACGGCGCGAGAGCGGGATCAAGGGGTTGATCGACCCCGTGGAGTTCGCCGAAGGCGCTCTTTTGCATCCACCAGCGCACCCGTTCAATGAGCATGGCCGGGTTATAGAGATGGACGATATCTTCGGCCCGCGCATCGAAGAGGCAGAGGGACCGCCGTCGCCCCCGATAGTTCAAGTTCATATGCGGCAGATGCTGCGGAAATTCCGCGCGCAGCGGGTACACGGACGGTATTGCCCGCTCCGGATCGGTAACAACGGCCACCGCCTCGCGTTCGCGGACATCGTTGACGCGTGCCGCCTGCCCGAGTTCGACATAGACCTCGACGACCACGACCTCTGTCTCCCCATCATCGCGATGGCAACTAACTAGCGTGCATCCTTCGTAGCCGTCTCTCGAAGCCAGGTCCGCGAGCGCCTTCAGACCATCATCCGTCAGCGCGTCGGCCGCGACATCTTGAAATGTCGCACCGGTAATCCCGTCAAGATCAGCGGCCATTCCCGGCCCGCGGTGCGGACGCGCCGCCGACCAGCGCCGCTGCCGCAGGAACACCGAGCGCCTTCTTGGAGGCCCCCTTCGGTCCGATTTCGATCTCGATCGGTTTTGGTGCGCTCGATTTCGGGTGCTCCATTGTCACCAACAGATGGTCGCTTTCGACGACGTCTTCCCGGTAATAGTTGGCAGCCTGTCGATGGGGCGGCTGCACGTCTTTGTCGGCCTCCGACCCTTTCTTGGGGATCGGATTGCTGGATGAAACGACATAGCCTGCAGTTTCACCCTGTTCCTCGCAAAGCCATTGGATCTGATCCGTCGCCGCCGTTTTGTTAGTTCCCTTCTCGGGGCCTATGGCGGTGTAAGAACAATGGTGCGGAAGCTTGTAGATATTCCAGTGCAGACGATCATCGTTCTTGTGATACTTGGTAATATCGACAATCTCTGCCAGAACTTCGTGATCAACATCCGCGGCAAAGAGGACGTCCGTATCATAGGACCCTTCGCGGAACCGCATCTGGAAAACGAGTGAATCGCCATTACGATCCTCAAGTCCATTGTCATCTGTACGTGTCGCGTGTGGAGAATGCGCGAAGGCCTCGACCGCATCGTCCGCGATCGTGAGACCCGGCACCAGCTGACCGGCGTCGACGAAACAGTCCGCACGATCCTCGACCGTTAGATCGTTGTCTTCGAGCCAGTCCTTCAAACGCTCCGGGCGCGAGAACACGACGATCCCTTCGCCTTGCCTCAGACGATGTCGGGCTTCCTGCCGAATGGCGCGAGCATCCCCCGTCAGGCCTTCTTCAGTAATGACGCCTGCAGGCACCCATAGCGTGGCTATCTTTTTGCGATCGTCGCCCTGATACGCCTTGGCGTGATCCAGCCAGAAATACTCCGAGGCCCTTTGGCAGTGATCGTCATCGAGATGGGTGAAAGCCACGACATGGTAATCGTCCGCCTCGGCTTCTTCGAAATCTTCAGTCAGGAGCGCACTCAGATCGCAGCGCTTGTCGGCCTCATCATCCTTATCGGCCATATCAGCGAAGTCGACGAGCATGCGTCGCCCGTCCTGCAGTTCAACAAGGCATGTATCGGCGTTTCCAATCGGAAAAAATGTCAGTTTAGTCATCTCAAATTTCTTTCCTACAACATCTTCCTCCCAAGATGTGCATGATCACAAATATTGCAAGATAGATGTTCTTGGTTAGTTCTGGTTTTCTAGGAGCTCCTGATGATGTTCTTCAAGTACGGCCAGCGTTACTTGCGCCCCTCGCTTTGCCAGGCGCTCAATCCATTCCTCGGACATGGCTCGAAAATCTGTCGGATAGGCATCGACCTCCTCGCGTTTAACCAGATCATTCGGTGCACAGGAGAGACGGTGGTCTGCCTGGCCGAGATAGGGCAGCACGATGGCCTGCAGTTTTCCCGCGCCCTGCAGATCGTAGAGCCGCTTCAGGGCCGCGTTCTGCGCGCGGTCCAGGGTCGTGTAGAAGCTGGCCGTCATCCGCCCCAGAAACGTGACGGTCGGCATGCCGAAGCGCAACCCATAGCCCGCCCGGCAGGCGATGATGATGTCCGGCTTCGGGATCGCGACACTGATCGCTGGATCGCGGTCCGGCCAGAGGGGCGCGAGGCCCAGATTGTCGTAGATACCGCCATCGGTCAGCGTCACCCGCTCGCTGCGCGCGCTGCCGTCGGATTTGTTGAATATGTAGTCGTCATCGAGCGCGGGCAGAAGCAGCGGATAGGCCGCCGAGGCCGCCACCGCCCTCGCGACAGGGATCCGGTCGGGGTTGATCTTCCCAAAGCGCCAGCTGCCACTTTCTTCCGGACTGAAATAGAACGCGGTCCCGGTGCGCAGCTCGGCTGCAACAGCCACGAATTTCGGTTTCCGGCCGCCGATATCCTTCAGCGTCTTTCCCTCGAACAGAAGAGCGTCCAAGGTTTCTGCAAGGATTGTCGTGCGACTGGCATAACGGCGCGGGACATGCGTCACAACCCGTTCCGAAGGCGCAATGCCGGCCAGCGCGAATCCACCGGAGACGATCCAGCGCACTGGTGCCAACGCAAAGCGTGACAGGCGCCGCGTGAGAAGACCAGCGCGGCAGAGGATGGCGCGCACCCCCTCGCGCGAAGTGAACGCAGTCCGAAACGCCGGGCGAACAAGGCCTTTCAGAAGCAGTTCCCGCACCCTTGCGTCAAAGCTCTCGAAGTCGCCATCGTGGGTCACATAAATCGCACCGATGACCGATCCACCCGAAACACAAGACAGCACTTCGGTTTTGGCCAGTAGCCCGGCATCATGCAGTGCTCGCAAACAGCCCAGGTGAAACGCAATTGCACGGGCGCCGCCGCCGGAGAGGCTAATTGCAATGGTCGGCTCCGATGGATCATGCATCTTGATCGACTCCGTGTTCAAATAGTTGATCCGCTCCCGTTCTGGCCCTCGATCAATCTGAGAGTCCTTTGGTTGCATAGCCCGTTCGCTGCGCTTTCGTTAGCTTCCGGTTGGCGGAGACTGCCATCGCGCACCACACCGAGCATCGCTGATGTGAGCGCTCGATGCCCTCAGCTCGCGGCTGACCAGATGTCCGCTTCGTTGATTGATGGGACTGCTTGAACATGTCCGCTGTTGGCACGGACCTCGCAATATCTTGCACGCGCAGCAAATGACTGCTTACCGCCCGTCATGTTGCACCTTCTGCATGCTGGCCGGGACAAACTCTAACTACGCCCCAACACCACTCAGAACTTGTGACGCTGTAGATGGAGGCGCGTAACCTCCTCTAGCAGCGCGCGCCAGAACGCGGCACCTTGCTCGTCGCCTGTAGCTTCGACTTCAGCAAGCCGCTCCCTCGTCTTTGCTATGGCTCCGTTATCGAATAGCTCGATTGTCGCCCGCGCCGCCAATGCGACGTCCCGAGGCGGCGAGGCATCTGATGATTTATCATCTGGCTCCATGAACCGGGGGC
The DNA here is from genome assembly GCF_020055635.1 of Marivita sp. GTDB lineage: Bacteria > Pseudomonadota > Alphaproteobacteria > Rhodobacterales > Rhodobacteraceae > Marivita. The sequence continues at coordinate 7,601 of NZ_JAIPUT010000090.1, forward strand.
ACCTTGTCCCTAGACGTCTTCCTCGAAATACGCCTCATCAATCTGCTTGATATGAAGCACGTCCTTGTCACGACACCCGATATTGTACCGGATCATTAGCTTGGCCAGCTCCGGTCCGTCGATAAGCACGATGCGCGATCCCAGACTTGCGGCCGTCTGAATGGCAGAGCTGGTAAAGCCCGACGTGGTCACGAAGATGCCCTTCGTCGCTCGGTGGATGCTCAGCGCGCCGTAGAAGTCCCTGATGTCGCCGGGTCCGACGACATTGTTTGCGCCGTATCGCTTGGCCTGCAGATAAATCTGGTCGACCCCTAGGGGGTCTTGGTCGATTACGCCGTCTACTCCGTTGTCGCCTGACTGGCCCAGAGCGCGCCCAGCGTCTTCGGTGCTGCCTCCGTATCCCATCGCGATGAGCAGCTCGACAATCAGGCTCTCGAAGAAGGCGGGTGAGGCGCTGCGCACGTAGTCCAGAAGGTTGGCAGCGAGCGCCGCGTTCAGCCGCTTGTGCGCCGCTTGGATGCTCTCGTCCGGGGTCTCGCTGTCATCGGGTGCTAGATGTTCCTCGCCAGTATCGCCGCCACGCGTGCGGGACTTGAAGTCTTGGAATTCGTCGAACTGCTCGAGATACTTGCTGTTGATTTCAGACGCATCGGAGAGCGCTGATCGTCCTTGCTCTGTCAGTTCGTACCAGCCGCGTCTCGGGTTCGATACAAGGCCAGCCTGTTTCAGATAGCTTCGCGCCCAGTGAACTCGGTTTGCGATCCTCGTCTGTTTCCCGCTTGGTAGCAGTTCGGCACGCTCCTCCTCCGAGAGTTGGAAGCGGACAGACAACTCTTCGACTACGTCTGAAATCTTGCGCGGCTCCGCCTCGGCGGCTTCCAAGACTGGCCGCATGAGTTCTTGGTAGTCGGGTATCATCTTTTGCATCATCCTCGTGGTCGGAAATCAGCGTTCGGATTACCCGCCACTGAACCCGCGATAGCATATTCCGCCAGCATGACGCTACTCTCAGTCATCCCTACCGGAATACGCGAGCCGAGTGCTGAGGCAGATTGCAATACGATACCGTGCGAGGTTGCAACCAGAATAGGCTCGCATCAGAATGACTTCACGCAGGTCACCCGATCTCAGCAGGAGTTTCCATGACGACATCTCTTCGAATGGCCGCGCTTGCGATCTGCGGTGCTCTGGCCGCGCCTGCATCTGCGCAGGATTTCAATGTCGGTCAAGATGCAGCTAGGATCGGAGATTACGAGACAGCACTCGAAAATTGGCGTCCGCTCGCTGAGCAAGGAGATGCCAAAGCGCAGTACAATCTCGCGCACATGTATTACGAAGGCTTAGGCGTGACGCAGGACTATGCGGAAGCCGCACGCTGGTCCCGCCTGGCGGCGGAGCACGGGCATGCCGATGCGCAGTACGCCCTCGGACTAATGTATTACTACGGCGAGGGAGTGCCGCAGGACTATGCTGCGGCCGCACGCTGGTCCCGCCTGGCGGCGGAGCACGGGCATGCCGATGCGCAGTACGCCCTCGGGTTCATGTATCACAATGGCTTCGGCGTGACGCAGGACTACGAAGAGGCCGTACGCTGGTACCGCTTGGCGGCGGAGCAGGGGATTGCCGATGCGCAGGCCCGCCTCGGGTTCATGTATCACAATGGCGAGAGCGTGACGCAGCAATACGCGGAGGCCGTACGCTGGTACCGCTTAGCGGCGGAGCAGGGGATTGCCGATGCGCAGGCCCGCCTCGGGTTCATGTATCACAATGGTGAGGGAGTGCCGCAGGACCACGCCGAGGCCGCACGCTGGTACCGCTCGGCGGCGGAGCAGGGGCATGCCCACGCGCAGTACAATCTCGCACTAATCTATTTCAAGGGCGAAGGCGTGGCGGAGGACTACGTTTCAGCACATATGTGGTTCAATATCTCCAGCGCCAATGGAGGTGAAGACGCTGCAGAAGCGCGCTCACGTGTGGCAAACAACATGACCCGCGAACAGGTCGCCGACGCCCAAGCCCGCGCCCGCGTCTGCATGGCATCCGAATATCAGGACTGCGATTGATCTCATGCCATCGCTGGTTGCTGCGCGCCCGTGGCCCCTCGACCGCGTCCGACCGGCCCGCTTCAGCGGGGCCTTTTCTTTGTCCGGCTCAGCCGGTGTACGCCCGCGAAACCTTCGAGCTGGCCTGCCGAAGCTCCTCGCGCGTCTCGCGACGGCGGTTGTAGCTCTTGAGCAGGATCGCCTCGGACTTATGGCCCGTCAGCGCGGCGACCGTCTTGGGTGTCTCCCCGTCATCGAGCAGTGCGGTCGCGAAGGTCGCTCGCAAGTCGTGCACGACGAAGCCGTGATCCGCGAGACCGGCGCGCTCGAGCACCCGCCGGAAGGTCCCGGCGACGGACTGGATGTGCCCCGACTGCGTCCGCGACGGGAAGACCCAGTCGCTCTCCCGCTTCACACGCCCGGCCGCGTCGCGCCGCGCGCGGATGCCTTTCAGGATCGCCAGCGCTGTTTCGTCGAGCGTGACGGCAAAGGCCTTCCGGTTCTTCGTGCGCTCGGCCGCCTGTGTCCACACGCCGGTCTCGAGGTCGATGTCCTGCCAGCGCATGCCGAGCACCGCGCCCTTGCGCTGGCCCGTGATCGCGATCAGGCGCAGGGCGTCGCAGGGGTCTTCGGGGTGGGCGTGTGCGGTGGTCGGGCACTCCGCCTGCCAAACCGAGATCGCGGCCCAGAAGCGCCCCATCTCGTCGTTCGTCATCACAGCATCACGCGGGATGTATTCCGACCCCTCGATCTGGATGCCCGTGCAGGGGTTCTTCTCGATCAGCTCCAGCTCTTGAACCGCTTCCTTGAAGATCGTGTTCAGGATGCGGAGCGTCTTGGCGGCCGCGTGGGGCTTGAGCGGTTTCAGCACCGCGCGCACGTCGGCGCGTTTGACGTCGCCGATCTTCTTCGAGCCGAAGACCTCATTCGCTCGGCGCACGGCACGCGCAGCCGCCTCGGCACCGCCGGGGGCGTAGGGCTTCGTCTCGGCGCGCATCGCGAGGTAGTCCTTGGCCACCTCGGCGAAGGTCGGTGTCTGGCGCTTCTTCGGCACGCCGCCGCTGGTGCGCGCGTCCAGCACGATCTGGCTGGCCTCCCGGTGGAGGTCGGAGATGGTCTGGTCGCTGAGGAGGAACTCGTCGAGCCGACGGAGCTTCTGCTTCACCTGCTTCGCCGAGCGGCCCTCACCGGCGCGATACTGCAGGAAGAGCGTGGCGACGCCCGTCGGTGCGACACGCATGCCCAGCGCTCCGTGGCTCGTATAGTTTTCGTCCCAGACCGTGTAGGCGGTGTCGCGCGGCCCCTGCTTTGCGAGCAACTTCTTGCTGAACTCGATCCGTTCGGCAGCGACGCGCTTCGACTTGGTCATGTGGTGTCTCCCTCGTGATGCACGTCCCATATGTGATACCACGGCTGGCGTTGCAAGAAGAAAATGTCATCACCATGTCACCCCCAACGCGTTAGTGGGGCGGGTAATAGGGGATCACCGCGCTCGCCAAGTAGCGCATCGTACGCAGTAAAATTAGGCTGGATGATGCTCGCGGGTGGCTAATCGCCGTCCCAGTCGAGCACCGCGACGCGCCCGGCCCGGCCTTCTGCGAGGGCGGCCTCGACGGCGATGGCGATGTTGGCAAGCAGGCAGAACCCGTTGGGCCAGTCCGGCAGGCAATGGTGACCGGGCGG
>NZ_JAIPUT010000091.1 GCF_020055635.1 Marivita sp.
GATGGAATCCAGCCGCGTCCAGGCCAGTTCGGCAGGGAATTTATGCGCGATGGCCCAGCGGGGGGTGGTCGAGCGGAACCCAAGGCGCGACTGGTAGGCAAGATCGTCAACCTTGTAGACCACGCCGTCGATGTCATAGCCGAGCGTTGCGCGTTGTTCTTCGATCTTGCGGTATTGCGCGATCATCTCGTCCGGGCCATCACAACGCTGGGTCAGAGGATTTGTCTGGAACCCCAACTTTTGCAGGCGCATGATGGCACCGGTTTGCGTGTCTCCCAGCGGTGCGCTGAGCGCGCCCCAGGAATAGGCGAAGAACCGCAGCGGACGGTCCTTGGTGATGCCCGCATCCAGTTGGCGCAGCGATCCGGCCGCCGCGTTGCGCGGGTTGGCGAAGGTTTTTGCACCCTTTGCGGCCTGCCGGGCATTGAGGTCGGCGAAATCCGCGTGGCTCATGTAGACCTCGCCGCGAATTTCGAGAATCTCCGGCGCGCCGTCCAGCGTTTCGGGAATGTCGTCGATGGTGCGGGCATTGGCGGTGACGTTTTCGCCCACCGCGCCGTCACCGCGGGTTGCGGCCTGCACCAGTTTGCCCTGCTCGTACCGGAGGGACAGGGACAGCCCGTCGATCTTGGGCTCCGCCGTATAGGCCAGCGGATCGGACTCTGACAGGCCGAGATAGCGCCGGATGCTCTGGTCGAAGCTGGTGATCTCCGTATCCTCGAACGCATTCGAGAGCGACATCATCCGCACCTCGTGGCGGACCTTGGCAAACCCCTCGGCCACCGCCGCCCCGACCTGGTCGCTCGGGCTGTCGGCACGTTTCAGGGCGGGAAACCGCGCCTCGATCTCGGCGTTGCGGCGCTTCAGGCGGTCGTATTCGGCGTCCGAAAGCTCTGGCGCGTCTTCGGTATGATAAGCCGTGTTCGCCTCGGCCAGGATGGTGGCGAGACGGTCCAGTTCGACGCGGGCCTCCGCCTCTGACAGATCCGCGACCGCGATCTCCTGCTCTGCCATGTGCCCCCCTTGGCCGCTTGTCCTGGACAGAGTGATAGGCCCGGGGTCGCCCAGCGTCCAGATTTGAAACGACAATAGCACGCAGATCCCGTACCGAGGCGGTCGGAAACATGCCAAGCCCCCCGCGCGCCAGGCGGATACACCGCCGCTTGCGCACGGGATCGAAAATCAGGGCATCACGCGCCGATGGCGATCTGACCGGGGTCCGCCACTTCGGGATCGCGCAGCACATAGCCACGCCCCCAGACGGTTTCGATATGGCTGCCATCGCCGGTCGCCTCGGCCAGTTTCTTGCGCAGCTTGCAGATGAACACGTCGATGATCTTGAGTTCGGGTTCGTCCATGCCGCCATAGAGATGGTTGAGAAACATTTCCTTGGTCAGCGTCGTGCCCTTGCGCAGGCTGAGAAGTTCGAGCATCTGGTATTCCTTGCCCGTCAGATGCACGGCGTTGCCATCCACCTGCACGGTCTTTGCGTCCAGATTCACCTCGACCTTGCCGGTTCGGATGATGGATTGCGAATGGCCCTTCGACCGCCGGATGATCGCATGGATCCGCGCGATCAGTTCATCGCGGTGAAACGGTTTGGTGAGGTAATCATCCGCCCCGAAGCCGAAACCCTTGATCTTGTCCTCGCTCGCGTCGTTGCCCGAAAGGATCAGGATCGGGGTTTCGATCCGGGCAAGGCGCAATTGCCGCAGAACGTCAAATCCGTTCATGTCGGGCAGGTTCAGATCAAGCAGGATCAGATCATAATCATACAGCTTGGCCAGATCGATGCCTTCTTCCCCCAGATCGGTGGAATAGACATTCAGATTGGCATTGCCCAACATCAGTTCGATGCTTTTTGAAGTCGTCGGGTCGTCTTCGACCAAGAGTACGCGCATCCAGTTTCTCCGCAATGTCAGCGTCCGGCAAAAGAACCCTGACGGAAAAAGGTTAACCCAACGTTAGCATCGAATTTCTTCAAGATACATCCTATGATTGCATCTTGCCCATGAATTCAACGATACCGTTGCACGGTGGTCGCCTTGAGCGCATCGCGGCCATGTTGCAACGCGGCGTCGATCCAGGCATCCAGCTCCTCTTCGCTGAGTTCATAGCGCTGAATCGCCTCGTTCCGCGAAATCAGGTGATGCACCACCGCCTCGACGACGACGGCCTTGCGCGAGGCCACCCAGCGGTAGGTGTTCGGCGGCGGCAGGTCGGCGCGGGACAGGACCGTGCCATTGGCAAGCGTCACTGTCCGGGGTCCATTGGTTTTCTTCAGGTACATTCGGCGGCCCTTTCACAGCCCTGGATCGTGCATCGGGGCATATTGTGGCGACCAGACTTAATGCAGGATGAAGCCAAGGGTTGAGAGTGCGTTGGATTTGCCTATATTTCGCGAGATCATCCCGACCGCACCGGAGACACCCCGATGGCCCTCGACGCGCCAAAGCTCAATTCGCTTGGATTCACCAAGCCCCCGTCCGAGACCCGCGTCGTCGTGGCGATGTCCGGAGGCGTGGACAGTTCGGTTGTCGCGGCGCAACTGGCCGAGGAAGGCTATGATGTCGTCGGCGTGACGCTTCAGCTTTACGACCACGGTGCGGCGCTGGCCAAGAAAGGCGCGTGTTGTGCGGGCATCGACATCCATGATGCGCGGCGCGTGGCCGAAGACATGGGCTTTCCGCACTACGTGCTGGATTACGAGAACATCTTCAAGGATGCCGTTATCGACGAATTCGCCGACAGCTATCTTGCCGGAGCGACCCCTGTGCCCTGCATCCGCTGCAACGAGCGGGTGAAGTTCAAGGACCTGCTGGAAACTGCCCGGGATCTGGATGCCGATTGCATGGCGACCGGCCATTACATCCAGCGCAAGATGGGCGCACATGGCCCGGAACTGCACAGCGCCGAGGACGCCAACCGCGACCAGAGTTATTTCCTGTTCTCGACCACGCCGGAACAGCTTGATTACCTGCGCTTTCCGCTGGGGCACCTGCCCTCCAAGGACGCGACCCGCGAACTGGCGGCGCGCTATGGCCTGCAGGTTGCGGACAAGCCCGACAGCCAGGACATCTGTTTCGTGCCCAACGGCAACTATGCCAGCGTGATCGAGAAACTGCGCCCGGGAGCAGCGGAGCCGGGCGAGATCGTGCATGCCGATGGCCGCGTGCTGGGCACCCATGACGGCGTGATCCATTACACCATCGGGCAGCGGCGCGGCCTTGGCATCGGCGGGCTGAGCGATCCGCTTTACGTGGTCAGGCTGGACGTCGACGCCAAGCAGGTGATCGTCGGCCCGAAAGAGATGCTGTCCACACGGGTCATCCCGGTGCGCGAGATCAACTGGCTGGGCGACACCGCCTTCACCAGCCAGTCCGAATGGCATGTCGCGGTCAAGGTCCGGTCGACCCGCCCCCCGCGCGAGGCGATTATCCGCCCCCTGTCAGCGACCGAGGCCGAGGTCGAATTGCTGACCCCCGAGGAAGGTGTGTCCCCCGGACAGGCCTGCGTGTTCTACGCAACCGACAGCAGCCGCATCCTGGGTGGCGGCTGGATCTGGCGCGGCTGAGGGCCGCGTCGCCCGCAAAACCGTTGCGCGAGGATCAAGGCTGCGGCACGGTTGCGGCATGACATCCGACGCGCGCACCAGCCTGACCGACGCGACTGCCACGCGGGTCGTGTGCATTCTTCCCCGGCTTGCGGACAAGATCGGCGGCGGAAAGGTCAACGCCATCTTCCGGCGCATGAACCTGCTGGCCGACCGCGCGAAGACGGGTGTGACGCTGTTGAATGTCACCCATAGCTGCAACCAGAACATCGCTTTTGCCGAACTGGTGGCCAACGGCATCCTTGACCCCCGGATCGAACACCGGTCGCTGTTCGAGTTCTGTCATCCACCGGATTTCTCTCAGACCACCGCCCCGAAGTTGCCCGACTGGGATCGGCAAAAGTGCAAACAGGCGAAATCCCAAGAAATCGTCTATTTCAATGGCAAGACGCCGGTGATGCGCGATCAGCTGAAAGCGACGACTGCGGGACAGGTGACGGTCCGGACGATCAAGACAGCGCACCGCAGGTCGCGGCTGAAATATCTTGATGGGCGGCTGATCGAGCAGCGGGACGAGATTTCGGAGGACGAGACCCATTTCATCCCGTTTGCCAATGGCGCCGCCTGTTGCCGGGTCAGGTATCGAAACAAGATATTTGCGGCGGTCACGGATTTCCGCCTTGGACAGACCTTCCGCAACGAAGCGATCTACCACCGGGCCCTTGTCGAGAGGTTGTTCCCGCAGGACTGCGTCGTTTTCATCGACGGGATCACGACGGCTTACCTTTCGCCTGCCATACACGCACCGAAAGCGCTGTTTCTGCATGCCGATCACCGGAGGACGAACGGGTCGGTGCTGAAACGGTCTCGCAGTCGCATCGACGCGTTCGATGGCGACGTCATCGTCACGGCAACCAACGTCCAAAAGCGGCGGCTTGAAGCGGACACGCGCCATAGCGCCCCGATCCGGGTGATCCCGCATTACACGACGGTCACACCGAAGCCGACCGATCCCCGCGCGCATGTCTGCACCGTGTCGCGGCTTGACCTGACCGGCAAGCCGATCCACCACTGCATCGAAGCGTTCACGCGGATCATGCACCTGATCCCGGACTGCGATTACCGCATCTACGGCAGCGGGCGGGGACAGGCGCGATTGCAGCAGTTGATCGACCACCACGCCTGCGGCGACAGGGTGCGGCTGATGGGGCCGACGGACGATCCGGGCCAGGTCTTCAGCCAAGCGCTGTTTTCGCTGGCACCGACCCTGAGCGAAGGCTTCGGCCTGACCTTGCTGGAATCGCTGACCTGCGGCTGTCCGGTGATCAGCTATGACGTTGATTACGGGCCGCGCGAACTGGTCCTGCCGCGCCGGAATGGCGAACTGGTCGCACCGGGGGACATCGACGCGCTGGCCCAGGCCATCCTCAAGCTGCACAGGCATCACGAGCATTACGCGGCCTCCTGCAAAGCCACCGCCGAAGCCTATTCCCTTGACGCCTACAAAGCCCGCTACCACGCCCTGATCGACGATCTTGCCGGGCGCGATTACCGTTTCGACATCAGCGCGCCCGACCTGTGTGCCGAAACCCAGCGTGCGCTGGAAACCGCGCCGATGCGATACCGCGAGCGACTGCTGGATCTTCTCGTTCAGCTGAGCGAGCAGCGCCGTGACCTTGGTGCGATGTACGAGGCCTTCCGAGGCAAGCAGGCGCTCTTGCCGAACGATCCCCGTCCGGTGATCCGCTGCGTCTGGCTCAGCCGGCGGCTTGGCCGGTTGCAGGATTGCCACGCCCACCTGACGCATCTGGAGCGGCGGTTTCCCGACGACCACGCGGCGCTTGTGGCGCGCCATCCGGCGTTCCTCGAATTGGCGGACGCCGCCGAGATCGCCCGATAGCTGCGCCGATCGGACCCGGTCAGAGGTTGCACTTGTCCCGCATGAAGGCGAGCGCCACCGACAGGCCATCCGGCGCGATCCCGTGCGCGGTGCCCTTCATGATATGCGCGAACACGTCTTCCCAGCCGGCGTTCTGCAACGCCTCGGCGGCTTCGGGCAGCGATTGCGGCGGGACCACGTCGTCCTGATCGCCATGCACAAGCAGGATCGGAAAGCGGCTCTCCACCTCGTCGGCCAGAAGTTCCGGGGCCAGCAACCGGCCCGAGAAGGCCACCATCCCGGCAATCGGGTCTTCGCGGCGCGGCGCCACATGCAGGCCCATCATCGAGCCCTGGCTGAAGCCGAACAGCACCACCTGTTCCGGCAGCAGGTCTTCGTCCACCATCAACGCATCAAGAAAGGCGTTCAGGTCGTTGACCGCGCTCGCCATGCCCGACATCGATTCCTCTTCCGACGACCCGTCGATCCACGGGATCGGGAACCACTGAAACCCGAACGGCGCCCCGGCGCAGGCTTCCGGTGCGTCAGGCGCCACGAAAAGCGTGTCGGGAAGGTGCTCGCCCAACGGATCGGCCAGCCCCAGAAGGTCGGCCCCGTTGGCCCCGTAGCCATGCAGGAACACGACGGCAGAGCGGAGCTCTCCGGACAGAGGTTCCTTGCGGCCTGCGTTCAACACCCGTGTCATGCGATCCCCTCTCGGTCCTTTGCCACATGGTAGTAGGCCCAGAGCGCCCGCGCCGCAACCGATCTCCACGGGCTCCAGGCCTCGGCCATCTGGCGCAGCGGCTTTTCCCTGGGCCGGTCGGGCAGATCGAACAGCATGCGGGCGCTTTCCTGCAAGGCCAGATCGCCCGGCGCAAACACATCCGCGCGGCCAAGCGAGAACATGGCGTAGATTTCCGCCGTCCAGACGCCGATGCCGGTGACGGCGGTCAGCGTCTTGATGACTTCGTCATTGGGTGCCGCGCGCAACGCATCATAGTCGATCCCCGCTTCGGCCAGCGCACAGGCATAGCGCGCCTTCTGTCGGCTCAGGCCCAACTCGCGCAACCCGTCCTGATCGAGGCGCAGCACGGCCTCTGGCGTCACCGCACCTGCGGTTTCCAGCTTGGCCCAGATCGCGCGGGCCGATGCGACGCTGACCTGCTGGCTGACAATCGCGCTGAGCAATTGGGCAAACCCGTCAGGCCTGCGCCGCAGGGGCAAAGGCCCGATCTGCTCCAGCGCATGGGCAAACCGTGGCTCGGCCTTGACCAGCCAGTCCGCACCTTCGGCCACGCAATCCTCGGTTTCGATCAGGCGTCCAACCACACCCGTTCCCCTATCCAGTTCAACGCGGCCTCGACCGAGGCAACCACCGGCCCGGACATGATGCGCGGCCGCGCCACCATGTAGACCGGCAGGCCCAGTGCCCGTGCCGCTGCGATCTTGGGCCAGCCCCCCGGCCCTCCTGCATTCCGGGTCAGCACCGCGTCGATCCGGAACCTGCGCATTTGCCTGATTTCCTGCGCAACGGTAAAGGGCGCGATGTCGTGCAGAAACGTGCCGTACCGCATCGGAAACGGCTCGGAATGCCGGGTCAACTGGCGCACGAAGAGATGCGCATGACGCAGCGCGCGCAAGTCGGGCAGCGCCTGTCGCCCCAATGTGACCAACACGCGGGACCCGGCGGGAAGGGCCGAAGCCGCGTCGCGCGCCGATCGCAGGATGATCCAGCGATCCCGCCGCGTCGGGCGCCATTGCGGGCGAGTCAGGGTCACGCAGGGCAGATCGGCCTGTGCCGCAAGGCGCGCCCCCAGGGCCAATGTATCCACGTCACAGGGATGCGGCGCGACCACCAGGGCCTGCGCGGTCTGCATCGCCTCCGACAGGCCCGCCGGACCCGACGCCCCCTGCCCTGAAAGCCGATCCTTCGCAGGCAGCCACAGCCGCGCCCGATCCCCCAGATGATCCGCAAGGACGCGGGCCTCTGCCGATCCGCCGAGGATCGTGACACGCGGCTGGCCCGCCGAATTTGAGCCGTCAAAATCCCGCATCCGCAACCGCTCAGGAATCCCCGAGCCAAACCGCCAAGGATGCGCGGGGACACTTGCAGGAACTTGAATTTGGACCTAGGGCTGCTGTCATGACCACACTTGACCATGCCACACCCGACGACGCCACAGAAAATCGACGCGCCAAGCGCAACGTCTTCGTGCTTGTGCTTGCCCAGGCGATTCTGGGGGCACAGATGCCGATGCTGTTCACCGTCGGGGGACTGGCCGGTCAATCGCTGGCGTCCAACATCTGTTTCGCCACCCTGCCGATTTCCCTGATCGTGCTGGGGTCGATGACAACGGCGACGCCGATCTCGGCCTTCATGCAGAAATTCGGCCGCCGCGCCGGTTTTGCCGTGGGAGCGATGGGTGGTGCTCTGGGAGGCGCCATCGGGGCCTACGGTCTTTACATCGCGTCTTTCCCGGTCTTCCTGCTGGGCAGTTTCCTGACCGGTATCTACATGTCGGCGCAGGGCTTTTACCGCTTCGCCGCCGCCGACACCGCGACCGACACGTTTCGCCCCAAGGCGATTTCCTATGTCATGGCGGGAGGTCTGGCCGCCGCCGTGATCGGCCCGCAACTGGTGAAGGCCACGGCCGATTGGTATGTCGTGCCGTTCCTTGGCACCTATTTCGCCGTCATCGTGCTGAACGTGATCGGATCGGCTTTGTTCCTGTTCCTCGACATTCCCAAACCCAAGGCCCCTCACGCAGACGATCCCAAGGGGCGCACGCGGCTGGAGCTGCTCAAGACCCCGCGCATCGCCGTTGCGATCATCTGTGCGATGGTGACCTACGCGCTGATGAATCTCGTCATGACCTCGACACCCTTGGCCGTGGTCGGCTGCGGCTACACCGCCGGGAACGCCGCGGACATCGTGTCGGCGCATGTGCTGGCGATGTTCGCGCCGTCCTTCTTTACCGGCCACCTGATCGTGCGTTTCGGCGTCGAAAAGATTGTCGCCACCGGGTTGGTGATCCTTGCCGCTGCCGGGGCTGTCGCCCTGCAAGGCGTTGATATCGCGAACTTCTACATCGCGTTGATCCTCTTGGGCTTTGGCTGGAACTTCGGCTTCATCGGGGCCACCGCGATGCTGACCGCCGCCCACGAGCCGCACGAGCGCGGCCGGGTCCAGGGCATGAACGACGTGCTGGTCTTTGGTGGCGTGACATTGGCCTCGCTGGCCTCGGGCGGGTTGCTGAACTGTTCGGGCGGCACCCCTGTCGAGGGCTGGAGCGCGGTGAACATGGCCATGGCGCCGTTCCTGATGCTGGCGGGCGGCGCGCTGATCTGGCTGATGTTCCAGCCCAACGACCGGACTGCCTGATCGTTAAAATCCGCTCCAGTTTGCGGGACCGACCGTAAGGCGCTGTTCATGCTTTGGCCTCATTAGGTCAGACAACGTCCAACAGCACGGTGTCTGCCATGGTTCGATCTCTCTCTTTGCTGCTCACGCTCCTCACCGCTGGCGGGTGCCAGCACTACGACAAGGCGGCACATTTCGCGGCAGGCGCCGCCGTGTCGCATGTCGTGACACAGGAAACCGGCAACCCGGCGGCGGGCTGTCTGGCCGCGATCGGAGTCGGGGTTCTCAAGGAATTGGTGGATGATGTGGGCGACCCGGCGGATGTCGTTGCCACCGGGTTGGGATGCAGCGTTTCGTTGGCGTTCTGACTACCAGCGCCCGGTTGCCGCCTGCCACATCAGGCGCGTTTTCCGTGCCGCCTCGGACAGGCCCAATGTTCCGTCCGCCACGCGGCGCGGGTCGGATTTCGCCTGTTTCAGGATCGGTCCGGCCTGCCATGCCGCCAGCGTGACGGGGCGCGCTTTTGGCGGGATCGTCGCCCGCGCGCGGCGGGATTTCACCAGACGGTCAAGCCCTTCGGACGCCAGGTCGCGTACCGCCTCGGGCCGACCGTCGACAAGCGGGCGTCGGCCCAGCCGTTCCAGTTCCGGCACAGCCCGCAGGAATTGCGCAAGCCCCATGGCATAGCCCAGATCGGTCAGCGCCTCTGGCATCTCGTTGCTCAGGGAATGCGAGGCAGCCAGAAGCAGGGAGGCCGATGTGTCTTCGATATATCTTGATAATGCCGCCTGATCTTCAAACGGATCGCGATAAACGTCCCAGAGCCGCGCCTGAACAGCCCGCTGCAATTGCCGTGCAGCCGTTTCATCCAGCACATGCGCGAGGGACGTCACAACCTCGTGCCGCCGGACCAGACCACCGCTGGCGATCTCGTCCAAGGCGTCTGTCCACCATTGCAGCCGCATCTCGGCGATGATGGCTTCCTGCGTCACCCAAGGCGCGCGCGACACCTCGATGTTGAAGGCGTAGATCGGGAACAGCACCTTGCGCGTCTCGACCGGCGCCGCCATCGTCGCGGCGAAGCGGTCGGGGTCGCCCCGTTCGACCAGCTGCGCACAGGCGGTGAGGTCGGCGCCGAAACTCATGCCGACGCGGCGTCCCGCACCAGTTTCCAGCGCACCGCGTCCAAAAGCGCCTCGAAACTGGCGTCGATGATGTTGGCGCTCACGCCGACGGTGGACCAGCGCCGCCCCTGCCCGTCCTCGCTGTCGATGATGACACGAGTCACGGCCTCCGTGCCGCCTTGGGTGATGCGCACCTTGAAATCGACCAGCCGCAGATCGTCGATCATCGCCTGGTACGGGCCCAGATCCTTGGCCAGCGCCTTGGACAGCGCGTTCACCGGGCCGCGGTCATTGCCCAGCTCGTCCATGGACTCGCTGACCGACAGCTTCTTTTCGTCCCCGACCTTGACCACAACCACCGCCTCGGAATGCGAGATCATCTTGTTGTACTTGTTCTTGCGCCGCTCGACGGTCACGCGGTAGCGTTTGACTTCGAAGAACTCGGGCAGCTGGCCCAGTTCGTCGCGCGCCAGAAGCTCGAAACTCGCCTGCGCGGTGTCGTAGGAATAGCCTTCGGATTCGCGCGCCTTGATCCGGTCAAGGATGCGCGCCAGCGCCGGGTCCTTGTCTTTGATGGTGATCCCTGCCTCGGCCAGACGGCGGCGCAGGTTCGACTGGCCTGCCTGATTCGACATCGGGATCACCCGGCGGTTGCCGACCAGGCCGGGCTCGATATGTTCGTAGGTCGTCGGGTCCTTGAGGATCGCGCTGGCATGCAGCCCGGCCTTGTGGGCAAAGGCCGAGGAGCCCACATAGGCCGCCTGTTTCAGCGGCACGCGGTTGAGGATTTCGTCCAGCATCCGGCTGATCTGCGTCATGCCCTCCAGTGCCTCAAGCGTGACGCCGGTTTCATAGGTGCTGGCGTAAGGTTCCTTGAGCAGCAGCGTCGGGATCAGCGCCGTCAGGTTGGCGTTGCCGCAGCGTTCGCCAAG
>NZ_JAIPUT010000035.1 GCF_020055635.1 Marivita sp.
AATAGATGAAATCCAGCCGCCCCAGTGGTGAGGGTGCCCAGCCCAGCAGGTAGTAGAAGACATAGACCAGAAGGATGCCGGTGAAGAATGTGGGCAGGGATACGCCCGCCGTCACCAGAACACGACACAGGTGATCGACCCACGAGCCTTGCCGCACCGCGGCCAGAACACCCAAGGGAATGGCGATGAGGCAGGACAACACCAGCGCCGACAGCGTCAGTTCGAGCGAGGCAGGCAGGCGCGCGGCAAGATCGGTCAGCACCGGTTGCCCTGTGCTGATCGACCGGCCTAGGTCGCCTTGTGCAAGATCGCCGACATAGAGGAAGAACTGCGTCACCAGCGGTTTGTCGAGGCCAAGCGCCTCGCGCACCTGCTGGATGGATTCGGCATCCGCCATGGCACCCGCGAAATAGACGGCCGGATCGCCGGGCAGGGCGCGGGTCAAGATGAAGCTGATCACGATCACCCCGATGATCACCGGCACGGTCTGTGCCAGCCGCATCCCGATCGCGCTCGTCCGCCCGGCCATGGCTCAGACCCCCGCCATGCGGCGCGGGTCAAGCTGGCGGTGAAACCAGAACTCGTAGCCCGACGCGCCATTGACCGCGACGTTCAGCGCCGGCTGATAGAGAGGGATGCGTGGCAGGTCGTCGATCACGATCTGGAACATCTTCTTAACCAGAGGTGCCCATTCGGGGTCGTCCATCGACATGTGCAGCGTCTGTTCGGTCAGGGCGTGAACCTCTTCATTGTCGTAGTTGGACGAATTGAACAGCCGGTCCTTCTGATAGGCCCAGAAGAAGTAGTAATCAGGCGTGTTCAGCCATCCACCGAAGTTTTCCAGATGGAAATCAAGCGACTTGTCGACCAGCGCCACGGTTCGCCAGTTGGCGCCGGGGATACGTTCGACACTGGTGGTGATGCCAAGCTGACCAAGGCTTTCCTGGATCAGCAGGGCTGTCGGCTCCATCCAGCTTGCCAGATCGAGGCTGATCGACATCTGCACCGGGAAGCCGCTCGCAAAGCTGGACGCCTCAAGGTGCTCGCGCGCCTTGTCCATGTCGGTGGCGTAGGGGAACGGGCGGGGCCAGGCGGTGTCGGTGATCTCGGTCGGGCCGCCCCACATCGGCGCACCGCGCCCGTAGGCGGCGGATTGGAAGATCGCCTCGTAGGGGATCGCATGGGCGATGGCCTTGCGCACATCGGGGTCCTGGAACGGCTCGAACTTGGTGTTGAGGCAGGCGCAGTGGATGCAGTTCTCGATCGGCGTCGAGAAAACGTCGACCGTCCCCACCAGTTCAGACGCATCGCGGTCTGGGATGTCGAACGAGACCTGCACGTCGCCCCGTTCGATCAGTGCGCGGCGGGTCGAATTGTTCGGCACCTCGCGCATGATGACGCGCCGGATCTCGGGCAGCGGACCGCCGGTCCAGGCATCGTTGCGGTCATAGACGATCTGCTGTCCTTGGTCCCAGCGCGTGACGGTATAGGCACCCGATCCAGCGGTGGTGGTGTGCAGGTAGTCCGTGGCCCATGGGTCGGCTTCGGTCGCATTGTCGATGGCCACCTTTGAGTTGATGATGAAAGGCACAGGTACGGCCAAATTCGGCAGCGACAGCATGGACGGGTAGTCCAGTCGCAGCACGAAGGTCCGGTCGTCCACCGCCTCGAACTGGTCGGGGCGGAAGAACCCACCGGCGCGCATTTGAGTGGACGGAAACCCGCCCACCGAGACCGCGCGGTCGAAGGACCATTTCACATCCGCCGCTGTCACGGGGCTGCCATCGGTGAAGGTGGCGTCGGATTTTAGCGTGAAGGTGAAGACCAGGCCATCGTCGGAAATTGTCCAGCTTTCGGCGAGTTCGGGCACGATGGTGTCGTAATCATACGACATCTCGCCAGTTGGCAATTGCCGCGACCCGAAGCCGACAAGCCGGTCATAGCAGTTGATCGCGACCTGGTAGCTGGCGCGGTTCGTGCCCGTTCGGTGCAGGTCCAGACTGTTGATCGTCTGGCCCGAGGCCACGACCATCGTCTCGAGGCCCTGTGCCTCTGCCTTGGTGGCCCAGGCGAAAGGTGTCATTGCCGCGCCGCCGAATGCGGCGGTCGTTGCGAGGAAATTTCTTCGATCGGTGTGCATTGGTGGCAGCCCCCTTGGCGTCGGTCATTGTTCTGCCGTGCAGCATGGCAGGTTACAGGCAGTTCGAAAAATGCTATGATTTCACCGATCCGGTGCATTCAATGCACCACTAAGGAAAGCGCGTGATGCAACACTTGGACACGTTCCGCCTTATCGAGGCAATCGCGCGCGCCGGATCCATCCGCAAGGCGGCGGAAGATTCGAACATCACCGCCTCGGCCTTGAACCGACGCCTGGCGCGGTTCGAGCGCGAGTTCGGGTCGCAGATCTTCGAACGGCTGCCGCGGGGCGTGCGTCTCAACCCGGCCGGAGAGCTGGTGTTGCAGCACTACCGCGCGCAACGCTCGGACCTGGCGCGCGTGAAAAGCCAGGTTGCCGATCTGACGGGGGTGCGAAGGGGCCATGTCACGATCGCCTGTTCGCAGGCACTCTTGCCCTTCTTCCTGCCGGAACAGATCGCGGCCTACCGCAATGCGCATCCGGGCGTGACCTTTGCCGTCAACGTGCGTGACCGTGAACAGGCCGAAGCGGAACTGGTCAGTTTCAGAAGCGACCTTGCGCTGGTGTTCGAACCCCGCGTGCTGGTCGATTTCCAGGTCCTGCACGCTATCCCACAGCCGGTTTGCGCGCTGTTTGCACGGGATCATCCGCTTGCCCAGCAGCCCGAACTGCGGCTGCGCGACTGTCTCGATCATCCGCATATCGCGCCTGCGCACAAGTACGGCGTGCGCGGTCTGCTCGACATGGCGGCCAAGCGGGTCGGGCGGACGGTGACGCCGGTAGTGGAGACAGAGTCTTTCGAGTTGATCCGCTACTACGTGATGCATGAGCGCGCAGTCGGCTTCCAGATTCCGATCGGTCTATCGGCCGAACGAGATACCGGGATGGTTTTCCGGCCAATCTCGGTACGTGACATGCCCCCGGGAAACCTGCTCCTTGGCCAGATGCGGGGGCGCGTCCTCTCCGTTGCCACATCGCGGTTCGCAGACCAGGTCGCGCTGGCGCTTGCGGAAATGTCAGGCGCGTGAGGCTGCGCTAAGCCGCAGGCCCTGCGGCGTCATTGGAAAATGCCCAGCAAACTGGATGAAGCACGCGGCTGCGTTCCGTCTTGTCGACCTTTTCAACCACCCGACGCAATGCTGCGCCGCCGCACTGTTTCGCTTCAGGTATCCGGCAGGAACCAATCGTCCGCAGCCATCACTTGATCGGCCAAGGGAACGGCAGGTTGATGAATATAGCAAACACAGTTTTCGAGTCTCGCATGACCCACTATTCCCTTGAGCGGAAACCATAAATCGGCGGTCACATCGGTTGGTCGAGGTGGCGTGAGATCCAGTCCTGTACATCGCCCAGGCGGGTACGGGCGACGGGAACAACCGTGTCGTCGCGCAGGCGCAATGTCATGCGTCCGTTGCTGCGTTCCGGTGTTACCACCTGGTCCCGGGCGACCCACCAGGACCGGTGTGGCTGTATTCCATCCTCGGGCTGTGTCTGCGCGACAAGATCGCTGAGCCGCGCCCGGAAGAGCTTGCGCGTGTCGGTCAGGGTCAGATGCACATGATGTTCGCGCGCCTCGATGTGGTGCAGATCGCGCAGGTCGATCTTTTCTCCGCCTACAACCAGGTGACGCGCCACGGTGGCGGTTTTGATCTCGGCCCGGACGCCGGGCATGATGAATTTGAAGAACACGGTTTCCAGGCCCTGAACCGCCAGGAAATAGAAATTCAGCTGCGACAGGACATCCTGCGGATAGTTTCCGTTGCTTGCAATATCGGCCGCCGTCTCGCAGAGCGCGACCGTGGGGCAGAGCGCGATCAGGCTCAGCAGGGGTGATGGGATCCGAAGCCTGGGTAGCGACCGGACGAGCGCAGCGGCACCGAGCAGTACGGCGTGATAGAGGCACAGGTAGAGGACCAGGGCGATGGGCCAGATGATGACGCTGAACCACATGGGCACATAGCTGCGGGCCCCCGACGGATCGGCGGCGAAGAAGGTCACCACGCAAAGCGCCATGAACACCATTGTCCGCTTGTGGAACAGGACATGGGTGAACAGCGCGGTGTCAAACGCCATTTTCCCACCGAGCAAGTCCCAGAAGCGAATTTCAGTTTTAAAAAGTCTTTCCACTACAAGGCGTTGATTCTCATACACTGTTGAACAAGACATTAATTTCCTTCCTGCGGGCGGGGCAATCTCCGTTTTCTCTTTGGTGAAACGGTCGCAGACACATGACAATTTGGGCACGATGCGATTGGCGGTCTTGCGCAGATAGACCGGCGGCGCCGGGGCGTTTGTTTGTTCGTTCTGCCCCGGGATTTGCACGGACGGCCGGAAAGGGCTGCTGCCACGGGTCGGGGCTGAACCGGTGATCTGTGATCAAAGCCAAGCCGAAATTTGCCGGACAAACCTTGCGGCTGACGCTCTGTGCCGGGCCTGCAAAACGGCGCATCTGACCGGTGCAAATTTTGCTTGGGAAAAGCGCGTGAAAGCGCTTGACGGGGCAGGGCGCTGACCATAGAACCCGCGACACGCCCAGATGCGGGCGGCAGTGAGCGGTTGTAGCTCAGTTGGTTAGAGTACCGGCCTGTCACGCCGGGGGTCGCGGGTTCGAGCCCCGTCAACCGCGCCACCACTGCCAAACGGATCAGCGTGAAATGCGCGGTTGTAGCTCAGTTGGTTAGAGTACCGGCCTGTCACGCCGGGGGTCGCGGGTTCGAGCCCCGTCAACCGCGCCATTTTCACCCTTCCGGATGACGCTCTTTACAGCGCCGAGAGAAACGAAAGCACTGCGTCGGTCGTGGCTTTCGGCGATTGGTCCGGAAAGAAGTGCCCGCCGTCGATCGCGGCATGCTCCATCGACACAAGCCTGTCCTGCCACGTCGCGGGCACATCCAGCAGTTTGGCCATCGCGCCGTCCTTGCCATACAGCACAAGCGACGGGCAGGTGACCTTGCGCGGCAGGTCCTGGGTGTCGTGAACCCAGTCGATCTCGATCGCGGCGCGGTAGTCGTGGCACATGGCGCGGATGCAATCGGGATCGCGCCAGGCAGCGCGGTAATCGGCAAGAAGTTCCGGGTCGAAATCCTCCAGCGAGGCTTTGCCGAATCCCAGCAGGCAGCGTTCGAAAAAGGCATCCGGGTCATGCCCGATCATGGTCTCGGGAAACGGCGCGGGCTGGGCAAGGAACAGCCAATGGTAATAGGCCTTGGCGATGTCGGTGGTCATCCGCGTCAAAAGATGCTCGGTCGGAACGATGTCCATCACGCACAGGCTGTGAACGGCCTCCGGGTGATCCAGCGCCATGCGATGCGCGGTGCGCGCGCCACGGTCGTGCCCGGCGACATGAAACCGGGAGTGACCCAGGGACTCCATGAGCAACACCATGTCCTGCGCCATGTGGCGAAAACTCATGTCGGCCATGTCCACGGGTTTGCTGCTTTCGCCGTATCCGCGCAGATCGGCGGCGACGATCGTGAAGGCCTGCGCAAGCGCCGGGATCAAGGGCCGCCACATCGCGCGGGTTTGCGGAAAACCATGCAACAGCAAAAGAGGCGGTCCGTTTCCGGCCACCTCGTATGCGATCACTTGCGTATGTGTCGTAAAGCTTCTCGTGTCGATCATTTCGGCGAGGAGGAAACCATCACCGCACCGGCCCAGTCAATCTCTGCGATCCGATTGCCTTTTTCCTGCGCAAAGGCGACGATGTCGACAGGACCGTCAAGGCCGGCCATCTGGTAGCCCGCCTGGATGTGGCTTTCATCCAGGGCACTGACACCAAGGGCCACCGCCGCGCCGACGACCAGCCCGACCGCGTTGCGGCGTCCGGTGGCGCGCGGGTTCACGATGCGCAGCATGTTGGCGATGTAGAAAATGATCAGGCCGATGATCAGAATCGAAATGCCGTTCATCGCATGCCCCAGGAACGGACCAGGCCAACCGGACCGGATCAACAGGTCCTGAACCGTTTCCGGGTTGTTGGCGGCAAAGAGCGCCGTCACGGCAAGGGCAAAACCGACCCCCAACATCACGATCGGCTTGTCCGTCTTTTTCAGGCGCCTGGATTTCTCCATCTCCCACGGCTGACGGAATTCCTTGGCGCTTTTGGGCATGGCGGCAAACGCAGGGTCCAGCCGCTTGATGCGGCTTTCGAAATCGTTGCGATCCTGCTTTTTCAATACATGTCTCATGGGATTAACCATTCGCTAGGAATTGTGACCAGAATGGGAACCTGTTGCGTCCCTTCTGCGGTAATTCCCGCCAAGTTTAGGAGGCGCGCCTGCGTCAGCTTCCCGTTTCCGCCGTCACTCCTTGCTGAGAGCATCCAGGATACGCGCCCAGCTGCGCGCGCCCTTGTGGAAACTCTCGACGTCGTATTTCTCGTTCGGGCTGTGGATCTGATCGTCATCCTTGCCGAAGCCGATCAGCATCGATTCGGTTTCGAGAAGCGACTGGAAATAGCCGGCGACCGGGATCGACCCGCCCGAGCCGATAAAGGCCGCCTCATCCGGCCATTCATCGCTCAGGGCCTTGCGGGCGGTTTCGAACATCGGGTTGTCGATCGACATGACCGAGGCCGGGGCCGCGCCGTCGCTGTTGAAACTGATGTCGCAATCGGGCGGCAGCATCGCCTGCACCATCTCGCGGAAGCTCTGGTCGATGGCGTGCGGGTCCTGGTCGCCGACAAGACGGAAACTGATCTTGGCGTGGGCCTGCGACGGCAGGACCGTCTTGAAGCCCGCGCCCTGGTATCCGCCGCCAATTCCGTTCACCTCGCAGGTCGGCCGCGCCCAGAGCATTTCCAGCGCGCTGCGTCCGGCCTCGCCCGCCAGCTCGGACAGGCCGACATCCTTGAGGAACGCGGTGTGGTCAAAGCCAAGCATGTCCCATTGCGCGCGCATCTCGTCGGGGATCTCGTGCACACCGTCGTAAAAGCCGGGCACCGTCACGCGCCCTTCGTCATCGTGCAGGGCGGCGATGATCCGGGTCAGCACGCGGATCGGATTCATTGCGGCGCCGCCATACATGCCGGAATGCAGATCGCGGCTGGGGCCGGTTATGGTGATCTCTTCCTTCAGCATCCCGCGCAGCATGGTGGTGATCGCGGGCACCCGGCTGTCGTAAAGCGTGGTGTCGCAGATCAGCGCGATGTCGGCCCTGAGCTCTTCCGCGTTGTCCTTGAGGAACGGGATCAGGGACGGTGAACCTGATTCCTCTTCGCCCTCGAAGAAGAAGGTGATCTTGCAGGGCAGGCTGCCATGTTCCGCGATCCAGGCGCGGCAGGCTTCGACAAAGGTCATCAGCTGTCCCTTGTCGTCCGAGGCGCCGCGACCTCGGATCACGCGTCCCTCTGGCGTGTCTTCCACCTTGGGGTCGAACGGGTCATTGTCCCACAACGCGAGCGGATCAACCGGCTGCACATCGTAGTGGCCGTAAAACAGAAGATGCGGACCCGGCCCGTCGAGATGTCCCACCACCATCGGATGCCCGGGCGTTGCGCGCTTGGACGCGGTTGCGCCAAGAGAGGTCAGGTCGGCCACCAGCCAGTCCGCCGCAGCGTCACAATCTGCCTTGTAGGCGGGATCGGTGGAAATCGACGGAATCCGCAAGAAATCCATCAGCCGGTCAAGGCTGTCCTGCAGATTGGAATCAATGCGCTTAAGTACGGGATCTACGGACATGGGATTGCTCCTGTTGCGGGTCTTTTTTCGGATTTGCGGCGACCGTATCACCGGCAATCCCACTGTCCAGACCGCGTTGCATCGGTCCTGCGGCAAGAATGATGCGCGCGAAATGCAGTTTTTCGTCCGGTTGATGCGATTGCCACCGCGGACTTGACCCAGATCAAGGCTGCGACGGTTGGTCATTCCCTAGAAACATTGTCATGCGGGGATGCGATCTATATCCATTCTAAAACGTGAATGCGACCCGGGGCGACGAAACCGGCCCTCGAAGATCGCAGACTGAAGGAGATGCCGGTGAGCTATTCAGCCAAACTCGACCAAGCCCTCAACCGTTTGCACGAAGAGGGACGGTACCGGACCTTTATCGATATCGAGCGTCAGAACGGGCAATTCCCGCACGCGGTATGGCGCAAGCCCGACGGGTCCGAGCAGAACATCACCGTGTGGTGCGGCAACGATTACCTAGGCATGGGTCAGCATCCGGCAGTTCTGGCGGCGATGCACGAGGCGCTGGATGCGACCGGCGCAGGATCGGGCGGCACACGCAACATCTCCGGCACGACCGTCTATCACAAGCGGCTCGAATCAGAGCTGGCGGATCTGCACCAGAAAGAGGCGGCGCTGCTGTTCACCTCCGCCTACATCGCCAATGATGCGACCCTGTCCACGCTGCCGAAACTGTTCCCGGGCCTGATCATCTATTCCGACGCGCTCAACCACGCGTCGATGATCGAAGGTGTGCGGCGCAATGGCGGGGCCAAGCGGATTTTCCGTCACAACGACATGGATCACCTGCGCGAGCTGCTGGCCGCCGACGATCCCGACGCGCCGAAGCTGATCGCCTTCGAATCGATCTATTCGATGGACGGGGATTTCGGCCCGATCGAGGCGATCTGCGATCTCGCGGACGAGTTCGACGCGCTGACCTATATCGACGAAGTGCACGCGGTGGGCATGTACGGCCCCCGTGGCGCCGGCGTGGCCGAGCGGGACGGTCTGATGGACCGCATCGACATCATCAACGGCACACTGGCCAAGGCCTATGGCGTGATGGGCGGCTATATCGCGGCCTCGGCCAAGATGTGTGACGCGATCCGGTCCTATGCGCCGGGCTTCATCTTCACCACGTCGCTGCCGCCAGCTGTCGCGGCCGGCGCGGCGGCCTCGGTGGCGCATCTCAAGACCGACCAGGGCCTGCGCGACCAGCACCAGCTTCAGGCGCGTATCCTCAAGATGCGGCTGAAAGGCCTGGGGCTGCCGATCATCGACCATGGCAGCCACATCATTCCGGTGATCGTCGGCGATCCGGTTCACACCAAAAAGCTGTCCGACATGATGCTCGACCGGTTCGGCATCTACGTTCAGCCGATCAATTTCCCGACCGTTCCGCGCGGAACAGAGCGGCTGCGCTTTACGCCGTCGCCGGTGCACGGACCCAGAGAGATTGATACGCTGGTGCAGGCCATGGATGAACTTTGGGCGCATTGTGCGCTGAATCGCGCCGAACTTAGCGCTTAAGCCACGGAATCAGTGCTATAAACCTTGTCGTGTGCTAGAGTATGCTCAATAACATGCGCGACTCGACTCATCGGGAACGCGCGGGTCAGGCAGCGTGTATCCGATAAGAACGGCAAGGGGCAGCGAGTATGATTGGGCGAAAAACCCCAAAACCATCGCAGGATGTGACTGAACCCAAACCGCGTGGTTTCGATGATTTCGAACTCAGGCTCGGGGATGTCATGCGAGGGGAACGCGCCACCCTTGGAAAATCGCTTTTGGACGTGCAGCGCGAACTGCGCATCAAGGCCAGCTACATCGCGGCCATCGAAAACTGCGATCCCACCGCCTTCGACACACCCGGTTTCATCGCCGGGTATGTGCGATCCTACGCGCGGTATCTGGGCATGGACCCGGATGACACCTATTCCGTCTTCTGCGCCGAAAGCGGGTTCGAAACCGCGCATGGCATGTCTGACGCGGCCTCGTCACGCAAGAAAGCCGAACTGCCCATCGCTCCGGCTGCGGCGCGCGACCCGTTCTCGCACCCGGCGTTGCCCTTCGCTCCCAGCAGCGACTCGTTCCTGTCCCGGATCGAACCGGGGGCCATCGGATCGACCCTCGTGCTGGTCCTGCTTCTGGGCGGTCTGGGCTATGGCGGATATTCGGTCCTGCAAGAGGTGCAGCGCGTTCAGCTTGCGCCGGTGGACCAGACGCCGGTCGTTCTGTCAGACCTTGACCCGTTGCAGCCCGCCATCGCCCCGCGGGACGACGCGGCAGAGCCGACCGAGACCGTGGCCGATGCGACAGGCAGCGGGGCGGGCGTGTTCACCCCGCCCACCAGCATGGATTCCTTCGACCGGCTCTACCGTCCGCAGGCGCTGGACGTGCCGGTGCTGGTTGCGCGCGATGCGCCGATCTCGACGCTTGATCCCAACAGCGTCGGTGCCTTTGCACAGGCATCCCGGCAGGCTCTGCCCTCGGTGGATCTCGAACCGGCCGAAAGCCTGACCGCGTCGCGGGTCGGGACAAGCGGTGCGCTGCCCGAAAACGGCGTGACGCTGATCGCGGCGCGTCCGGCCTGGGTGCGGGTGCGAAGCGCCGACAGGACCATCCTGTTCGAAACCGTCATGGCCGCCGGCGACACCTGGACGGTGCCCGCCACGGAAACCGATGCATCGTTGAATGTCGGTGAAAGCGGCGCGGTGTATGTCGCCGTCAACGGCCAGACCGTGGGCCCGGTGGGCCCGTCAGGCACGGTGACATCCGACCTGCTCCTGGACGGCCCGACACTGGCCGCCGCGCTTGAACCGGCCGATCTGCGAAGTGACGGAGACCTGTCGCGCGTGCTGGCGCAGTTGGGAACGGACAGCACCCAGCCGACGATCGGCCAGCCGAAAATCCTCGAAGACAGTGCTCCGGGTGTGACCCTCGTGGCCGTGCGACCGGCCTGGATCCGGGTGCGGGCGGCGGATGGCAGCGTGATCTTCGAGACGATCATGAACGCGGGCGACACCTACCAGGTGCCCGCGACCGAAGAGGCGCCGACATTGCGGGTGGGCGAATCCGGAGCCATCTACTTTGCAATGAACGGGCAGACCTATGGACCGGCCGGTCCGCGCGGATCCGTCACGTCGAATGTTGCCTTGTCGGTTGATGCGCTGGCGCAAACCTACTCGGTCGCCTCGATCGAAGCGGACAGCGATCTGGCCCGGGTCGTGGCTGAGCTCGATACCCCGCTGGTCACCGACTAGGCATCGCAGCCATCAGGATTCACGCTTGAAGCACCCCGTCTGCGGGCCTAGCTATAGCTATCAGGAAACTGTAGAGTCTGCTGGACACGCTTCGCCGAAGGAGGGCTGCATGAGCCTCAATCACATTCGCCCGTGGCGCAACATCTACCGCCGGAAATCGCGCCAGATCATGGTGGGCAATGTGCCGGTGGGGGGCGACGCGCCGATCACCGTCCAGACCATGACCAACACGCTGACACCGGACGTGAAAGCGACCATCGCACAGGTGCAGGCCGCGGCGGATGCGGGCGCCGATATCGTCCGGATCTCGATCCCCGACGAGGACAGCTCCAAGGCATTGAAGCAGATCGTCCGCGAAAGCCCGGTGCCGATCGTGGCGGACATCCATTTTCACTACAAGCGCGGCATCGAAGCGGCCGAGGCGGGCGCGGCCTGTCTGCGGATCAACCCCGGAAATATCGGCTCCGAGGCGCGGGTCAGGGAAGTCATCAAGGCGGCGCGCGACCACAATTGTTCGATCCGCATCGGCGTGAATGCCGGGTCTCTGGAAAAGCACCTGCTGGACAAGTATGGAGAGCCATGTCCCGATGCGATGGTCGAGTCCGGTCTGGATCACATCAAGATCCTGCAGGACAATGATTTCCACGAGTTCAAGATCAGCTGCAAGGCCTCGGACGTGTTCATGGCCGCAGCCGCATACCAGCAATTGGCCGATGCGACAGACGCGCCGATCCATCTGGGCATCACCGAGGCGGGCGGGCTTGTCTCCGGAACGATCAAGTCGGCCATCGGTCTGGGCAACCTGCTGTGGATGGGCATTGGCGACACGATTCGTGTGTCCTTGTCCGCCGATCCGGTGGAAGAGGTGAAGGTCGGCTACGAGATCCTGAAATCCCTGGGCCTGCGGCATCGCGGCGTGAACATCATCTCCTGCCCGAGCTGCGCGCGTCAGGGCTTCGACGTGATCAAGACCGTCGAGACTTTGGAAAAGCGGCTCGAGCACATCAAGACGCCGATGAGCCTGTCGATCATCGGGTGCGTGGTGAACGGCCCCGGCGAGGCGTTGATGACCGATGTCGGTTTCACCGGCGGCGGCAACGGGTCGGGGATGGTCTATCTTGCGGGCAAGCAAAGCCACAAGATGTCGAACGAGCAGATGGTCGAACACATCGTCGAAGAGGTCGAAAAGAAGGCGGCCGAGCTCGAGGCGGTCAATGGGCAGGAAGCGGCGGAGTAGGGGGCAAGCCGCTTCGAAGCGGCTTGGTCCAAGCGCGTTCGCACGCGCTTGACACGCGGTTTGCAAACCGCGTCACACAAGGCGGTTCAAACCGCCTTGCACGCATATCCCGGGCCGGTCAGCGTTCTTGACGGGCGTCGGCGACGATTTCCTGCATGGCCTCAAGCGGCACATATCCCCGGATCAGCTGATCGCCCATCACGAAGGACGGCGTGCCGTTGATCTGAAGCGCCTGCGCCAGAGCGCGGGTGTTTGCCAGCTGTTCGGTGACGTCCGGGCTGTCCATCGCGGCGATCACCGCATCCGCATCAAGGCCAAGCGTGTTGGCCAGGCGCTGCAGAACGGTGTCGTCCAGATCGCCGTTCAGCACGATCAGCGCTTCCTTTGCCGCCTTGTAAGCCTCGTCCCCGGCCACTTCGCGCACGGCAAGGGCGAACCGCGACGAGATCACCGAGTTTTCGCCTAGGATCGGCAATTCCTTGGCAACGTAGCGAATGTTGCCATCCAGTTCGAGCAGTTCGGCGACTTCCGGGTGCGCCCGGCGGCAGAAGCCGCAGCGATAGTCGAAGAACTCCACGATGGTCACGTCCCCTTCGGGATTGCCGCCAACCCAGGAATAGCCGTCATTGAAGATCGCCTCGGCGTTGTTCTCGATCAGGGCGACGTCGCCTTGCGCCTGTTCGGCGGCCTGCCGGTCTTCCAGGACCTGCACGGCTTCCATGATGACCTGCGGGTTTTCCAGCAGGTAGGCCCGGACCTGTTCCCCGAAGGCGGCGCGGTCGGCGTCCGACATGTCGGACAGATCAAGGTCGGCGGCCGAAACGCCGGAGGCCAGAACGAGGGCGAGGAAGGACGAGGCAAGACGGGTTTTCAACATGGGGTTCTCCAAGGATCAGGCTTAGCGCCGGTCGGCGCGTTGAGCGGCACTTAACACATCCTGCGCGCGTTGCCACGGGCCGGATCCGCGCGGCAGGGCACCTTCGGCCCGCTTGGCGTGGATCGCGGCGTCTGAAAGGCGGCCCTGCAGGGCATAGCGTTCGGCGGTGACAAGCGATGCCATCGCGTTCTGGCCGGTCTTGGCATAGGCCACTGCCAGGTCGCGCAGGATGCGGGTATCGCCGAAATCGCGGCCCCGCGCTGCTTCGAGCGTGCGCAGGGCCTCTTGCGGGTTGTCGACGGCAAGGTAGGCACGGCCCAGCCCGCCCAGGATCAGCGGTTCGCGCGGCGCCAGCCGGGCGGCTGTGGAATAGACCTTGACCGCATCGGCGGCGCGGCGCGATTCCAGCAGGATCTGGCCCTTGAGTTCGCGCAGGAAGGGATCGTTAGGGCGCGTCGTGATGGCGGCGTCGATCTGGCTGAGTGCCCGACCCAGATCGCTTTGCCGGTGATAGGCAACGGCCTTGCGCATCTGCGCGATATCCGCGCTGCCGCTGTCATCTGCGCGGCGCAGCGTCCAGCCCGGCGCGCGGGTAAAGGCGGTGAGCTTGCCCTTGGCTCGGGCGAACCAGTAGTTCGCCGCCGGGTCCGGCGGGGTTTGGGCCGACGCTCCTGCGACAAGACCCTTGAGCGCGCGCAGCCGGTCCCGGGTCAGGGGGTGTGACCGCATGTAGGGATCCTGACGGCTTTCCGACAGGGCCTCCTGGCCGCGGAACAGATCCTGGACCTCGATCGCTCCCTGCGGGTCGATGCCCGCGCGGACAAGATAGCGAATCGAACTGATATCGGCCGAGGATTCCTCGGCACGTGTATGCGCCAGAAGGTTGCGCAGCGCCGAGGATTGCAGCCCGATGCCCAGCCCGATGGCGGCGCGCCCGCCGCCTGACACCGCCGCGGCGGCGGCCAGGGCCATGCCCAGCCCGGCAGCGGTGCGCGCGGTCTGCATGTTGCCCAGCCGGCGCGAGATGTGACCGTTGGCGATATGTGCGGCCTCGTGGGCGATCACCGCCTGAAGCTGCGCGGCGGTGTCCAGCTTGGTCAGGAGACCGGAATGGATGAAGATATGCTGCGTGTCGACAATGAAGGCGTTCAGGCTGCTGTCGTCGATCAACAGGATGCGCACCTGGTTGGGGCCGAGTCCCGCGGCCCGCAGAACCGGCGCGCCCAGTTGCTTGAGCGCGTGTTCGATATCGGCATCGCGCAGCAGGGTCGCGGCGCGCGCAGGGGCGGTGGCGATCAGCGCGCCCAGGCACAAGGCCAGTCCGGTCACCCGCAAGAGGTGCAGCGTTGCGTGATACATTGACGTTGCCCTGTCTTCGCCCCTAGGTCTGCTGCCGACACTGTAGGAAGAGAATGATGCGGAACTCAAGCCGGGGGGCGGTCGATCCCTTTATCGTGATGGACGTGATGGAGGCCGCGCGGCAGGCCGAAGACGCGGGTCGTCACGTCATCCACATGGAAGTGGGCCAGCCGGGCACGCCGGCGCCGGCCCTGGCGCGAAGCGCTCTGCAAAGCGCGATGAGCGCGGATGCGCTGGGATATACCGTCGCGTTGGGCCTGCCCGCGCTGCGCCAGCGCATCGCGCGGCTTTACGGCGACTGGTACAATGTCGATCTCGACCCGGCGCGCGTGGTGGTCACACCCGGATCCTCCGGCGGTTTCATCCTTGCGTTCACCGCGCTGTTCGATGCGGGCGACCGGATCGCGCTCGGCGCGCCGGGCTATCCGTCCTATCGCCAGATCATGAAATCGCTCGATCTGCTGCCTCTCGAGGTCCAGACCCGGGCCGAGGCGCGTTTCCAGATGGAGCCGTCTGACCTCGAGGGGCTGGACTATCAGGGCATGATGGTGGCCTCGCCCGCCAACCCCACCGGCACGATGCTGGGCAGGGAGGCGCTTGGCGCGCTGATCGGCGCGGCGCAGGAGCGGGGCGCGGCGTTCCTGTCGGACGAGATCTACCACGGGATCGAGTACGAGCACAAAGCCGTCAGCGCGCTTCAGATCAGCGACGATGTCTGCGTGATCAATTCCTTTTCCAAGTATTTCAGCATGACCGGCTGGCGTGTCGGCTGGCTTGTCCTGCCGCCGGGCAACGTGCGGCAGGTCGAACGGCTGGCGCAGAACCTGTTCATCTGCGCGCCGCATGCAGCACAGGTGGCGGCGCTGGCGGCGATGGATGCAGGCGACGAGCTCGAGGCGAACATGGATGTCTACCGCGAAAACCGTCGCCTGATGATCGACGGGCTGCCGAAAGCCGGGTTCGACCGGATCGCGCCGCCCGACGGGGCGTTCTACGTCTACGCCGACGTCTCGCACCTGACCGATGACAGCCGCGCCTTCGCCCGTGCCATCCTCGACGAGGCCGGGGTGGCGGTGACGCCGGGGCTGGATTTCGATCCTCTGCGTGGCGGGGGCACCTTGCGGTTCTCCTATGCGCGGGCGACCGCGGACATTGCCGAAGGGCTTGATCGCCTGCAGCGATTCATGCGCGAGAGGGGCCACATCGACTGAGGCATGCGCGACGGGCATGCGCGGGCTGCCCTTCAGGCTGTCCCATCGGGATCGAATCCGGTATGATGACGTCAATGGCCCGGTGAGAGGCCTTGGTGGTGTCATGAGCGGTCTTCTGAAACATGTCCTGACGGCTCTGCTGTCCTTTGTTCTGGCAGGGCCTGCTTTGTCGCAGGACCTTGGCGCGCTGGCGCGGTTCCTCGACGGTCGGATCTCGGACACGTGGCGCGGGGCAGAGGTGCAACTCGAGATCAGTCAGGGTGTGCCGTGGCGGGTTTTCACACTGACCGGCCCCAATCGTCTGGTGATGGATTTCCGCGAGGTCCAGTGGGGAGACGTCGCGCAGGACACTCTGAACGATGCGAAACGGGTCAAGACCCTGCGGATGGGCGGGTACCGTCCCGGATGGTCGCGGCTCGTCGCCGAACTGGCCGAGCCGATGGCGGTGCAGAGCGCGGAACTCGTGACCGACAGTTCGGATGGCGGGGCGACGATCACGGTGCGGCTCGAAGCTGCAGACCAGGCCGCGTTTGACCTGCACTCGGGTGCGCCGCGCGACCCGCGCTGGGACCTGCCGGCACCGGCGATTGTCGAAGCCATGCCGCCGCGCGATCCGAACCGGATCAGGATCGTGCTGGACCCCGGCCATGGTGGCATTGATCCGGGGGCCGAGCGCGAGGGCATCACCGAAGCCGACCTGATGCTGACCTTCGGGCGCGAATTGCAGGACGTGCTGCGCCGTGCCGGCGGCTTCGACGTCTTCCTCACCCGCGACGGCGATTACTTCGTCTCGCTCGAGGCCCGGGTGGCGCGGGCCCGCGATGCCGGGGCGGATGTGTTCATTTCGCTGCACGCCGACGCTCTGGCCGAGGGTGAAGCGCGCGGCGCCGCCGTCTATACCCTGTCCGAGGACGCGTCGGATGCGGCTTCGGCCGCGCTGGCCGAACGGCACAACCGCGACGACCTGCTGGCAGGGATCGACCTGAGCCAGTCGGATGACCGCGTGGCCAATGTGCTGATGAGCCTGGCGCGGCTGGACAACATGCCCCGAAGCGTGGCGCTTGCCGAGCATCTGGTGTCGGGGATGCGCAACGCGGTCGGACGGGTGCACAAGCGGCCCCTGCGCAGCGCCGGGTTCTCGGTGCTCAAGGCGGCGGACATCCCGTCGGTGCTGCTCGAAGTCGGGTTCCTGTCCACCGAGGAGGATCTGAAGAACCTCAGCGATCCGATCTGGCGACAGGGCATGGCAGCCGGGATCCGCGACGGGTTGATCGCCTGGCGTGACGAGGACAGGGCGCTGGCACCGCTGCGGCGCAATTGAAGCATGCCTGTGACCCTGCGTCATAGGCAACCGAATGCCGGTTCGAACGGCAATGTGTTTTGACCATTTCGCCCCAATTCTGTAGGGGTGGAGCACTGTAACAGGGGCGCGCCGTGACCAGATTTATCCTGTCCTTCTTCGGGGCGATATTCACGCTCATCACCATGGGGTTGCTGATGGTGGCGCTTGCCGTGGGCGGTGTCTTCTGGATGTATGGCCGTGACCTGCCGAGCCACGAGAGCCTGGCGCAGTACACGCCGCCGACGATCAGCCGGATTTATTCGGTCGAGGGACGGATCATTGACGAATTCGCGCAGGAACGCCGCCTGTTTACCCCTGCCAACCAGATCCCGGACCTGGTCAAGCAGGCGTTCATCTCGGCGGAAGACAAGAATTTTTACGAACACAAGGGTTATGACCTGCGCGGCATCGCCGCCGCCGCGTTCGACGCCGCGGCCTCGGGCGGTCGCGACGTGCGCGGCGCCTCGACGATCACCCAGCAGGTGATGAAGAACTTCCTGCTGTCCGGCGACCGGCGCGTGGAGCGCAAGATCAAGGAAATCATCCTCGCCTCGCGGATCGAGGAAACGCTGAGCAAGGACAAGATCCTCGAACTCTACATGAACGAGATCTTCCTCGGGCAGAATTCCTATGGCGTCACCGCAGCCGCGCAGACCTATTTCAACAAGGCCCTGACCGAACTTGCCCCGCACGAGGCCGCCACCCTGGCCTCGATGCCCAAGGCACCGTCGGATTACCATCCCGTGCGCCGCAAGGATCGGCTGCTGGCCCGGCGGAATTTCGTCCTGAAGGAAATGTACGAAAACGGCCATATCGACCAGGCGACCTACGAGGCCGAAGTCGCGCTGCCGCTCAAATCCGTCCAGAACGGCGATTACGAGCCGTTTCGCGATGCGCTGCCGCCGCGCAACTACTTCACCGACGAAATCCGTCGCCAGCTGAGCGTCGATTTCGGCGAAGGCGAATTCTTCTCGGGCGGCTTCAGCGTGCGCGCGACGCTTGATCGCGAGCTTCAGCTGGAGGCCGAGGATGCGCTGCAACGCGCGCTCGAAAGCTATGACCGGTCGCAGGGCATCTGGCGCGGCACGGGCGAGACGCTCCCGGCGGACCAGTTGACCGACGAGGCAAGCTGGCGCGAGGCGCTTGGCGCCGTCACCATCGCCCGTGACATCCGCCTCGAAAACCCGTGGTATCCGGCAGTTGTGCTCGAGGTCGGCCAGAACGACGCGCGCATCGGCATCGAGGGTGTGCCCGACGACGAGGACGGCCACTGGATCCCGGCCAACGACGTGCAATGGGCGCGCAAGCGCAACGAGGACGGATCGCTGGGCCGTCGCGGGCAGGTCGCCGGCGACCTGGTCGAGGTTGGTGACGTGGTGCATGTCCGCCGCATGACCTCGGACAGCGATGGCAGCTTCATCCGCTGGACGCTGCGGCAGGTGCCGCAGGTACAGGGCGCTTTCATGGCGATGGACGTGAACACCGGTCGTGTCATCGCGATGCAGGGCGGGTTCAGCTATCAGCATTCGGTGTTCAACCGCGCGACGCAGGCACAGCGCCAGCCGGGATCGAGCTTCAAGCCCTTTGTCTTTGCCGCGGCCCTCGACAGTGGCTATTCGCCCGCCACCATCGTCGTCGACGCCCCGATCGAGATCAACACACCGCAAGGCGTCTGGCGGCCGCAGAACGCGTCGAACCGGTTTTACGGCCCGACGCCGTTGCGCACCGGGATCGAGCAGTCGCGGAACCTCATGACCATCCGCCTCGCGCAGGAGGTCGGCATGGACACGGTGGCGCGCTATGCCGAGAAATTCGGCGTTTACGACGATATGGGCCGGGTGCTGGCCAACGCGCTCGGCGCGGACGAAACCACGCTCTACAAGATGGTTGCGGCCTACGCGATGTTTGCCAATGGCGGCGAACGGGTCGAGCCGACACTGGTCGACCGGGTTCAGGACCGCTACGGCAACACCGTCTACAAGCATGATCAGCGCGTCTGCGAGGATTGCACGCTGGCCAGCCTGCAACCGGGGCAGGGGCCGACCGTGCGCAGCGACCGCGAGCGGGTGATGAATGCCGTCACCGCCTATCAGCTGACCTCGATGATGCAGGGTGTGGTCGACCGCGGCACCGCGCGCAGCGCGGTCAACCTCCCGGTGCCGACGGCAGGCAAGACCGGAACGACCAACGACTCAAAGGATGTCTGGTTCGTGGGCTTTACCTCGAACATCGTGGCCGGCTGCTATATCGGTTTCGACCAGCCGCGCAGCCTTGGCAGCGGCGCGTCGGGCGGCGGCATGTGCGGTCCGGTCTTCAATGCGTTCATGCAGAAGGCGGTGGCGAAATTCGGCGGCAGCGCGTTCCAGCCTCCGGAAAGCTGCCAGTTCATCAAGATCGACCGCAACACCGGTGCGCGCCTGTCGGATGACGCCAGCGGCGCGAACGTGGTGGCCGAATGTTTCCGCGAAGGCGAAGAGCCGATCTTCGGCATCCAGTTCGACGGCGGCTTCGCCATGGGATCGAATTTCGAACTCTACAGCCTCGGCGGCAGCGAGACCTCCAAGCAGGTCACGACGTCAAGTGGGGGCACCGGAGTTGTCGGGCCCAAGGCATCGTTCGGCACGTTGAGCTCTGGCGGGCTTTACTGACATCGCTTTACCGCATGATCGGACCGCGTCGTTGCCTTGAAGGGGCAGCGGTGCTGGTCTATCAGGTATCCACATCACGCCCCGAGCAAACAGGAACGCCCATGCGCGCTGAAATCGAGAACACCATTGAACGGATTGAAAAATCCGTGAACCTGCTGGGGCAGCGCCTGGATTGGGAAACGGCGCAGCACCGGCTGGAAGAATTCAACGCCCGCGTAGAAGATCCGAACCTGTGGGACGATCCTGCCGCGGCGCAGAAGCTGATGCGCGACCGCCAGATGCTTGTCGACGCGATCGAGACCTACACGTCGATCAAGCAGGACCTGTCCGACAATATCGAGATGATCGAACTCGGCGAGATGGAAGGCGATCAGGAGGTCGTCACCGATGCCGAGAATGCGCTCAAGACGCTGGCCGAGAAAGCCGCCAAGAAGGAACTCGAGGCGCTGCTTGACGGCGAGGCCGATGCCAATGACACGTTCCTCGAAATCAACTCCGGGGCGGGCGGCACGGAAAGCTGCGACTGGGCCAACATGCTGGCGCGGATGTATGTCCGCTGGGCAGAGCAGCACGGCTACGAGGTGGAACTGCAATCGGAGACGCCGGGCGAAGAGGCGGGCATCAAATCCGCCGCCTACAAGATCACGGGCCCCAACGCCTATGGCTGGCTGAAGTCGGAATCCGGTGTGCACCGGCTGGTGCGGATCTCGCCGTTCGACAGCGCCGCCAAGCGCCACACGTCCTTCTGTTCGGTCTGGGTCTACCCGGTGGTCGATGACAATATCGAGATCGAGGTGAACCCCGCCGACATCCGCGTCGACACCTACCGGTCTTCGGGGGCCGGCGGGCAGCACGTCAACACCACCGACTCGGCGGTGCGGATCACCCACGCGCCGACCGGGATCGTCGTGACCAGTTCCGAGAAATCCCAGCACCAGAACCGCGACATAGCCATGAAGGCTTTGAAATCGCGCCTGTACCAGCTTGAGCTGGACAAGCGGAACGAAGCCATAAACGCCGCGCACGAGGCCAAGGGCGATGCGGGCTGGGGCAACCAGATCCGGTCCTACGTGTTGCAGCCCTACCAGATGGTCAAGGATCTGCGCACCGGCCACGAGACCTCGGACACCAAGGGTGTGCTGGACGGTGACCTCGACCCGTTCATGGCGGCGACGCTTGCACAGAACGTGTCGGGCAAGTCCCGCGCCGACGCGCGCGCCGACTGACGCGGTCCGGATGACGCCCGGGCGCGGATGTTCCGTCGACGGAACATCCACGATGCGTCGACGCATCGTGGCGCGGTGTTCCGGGCGACGCGCGGTTGCCAAACCCGGCGCAAGCGGCTTTCATGTGCAGGTGACTGCAATGCGGTGGAGGACGGCATGAAGGACACTCCGGAACTCGGTGTGCCGGCACTGGAAGACGTGTCGATCGAAACCTTGCGCACGGCCTTGGCGCGCGGCTGGCGCGACCTGGTCCGCGCGCCGGGATATGCGCTGGTCTTCGGCGGGTTCTACGTTCTGGCGGGCTGGGCGATCACCTGGATCACGCTGCAAACCGGCACGACCTTCTGGCTGGTGCTTGCGGCGATCGGGTTTCCGTTGCTCGGACCCTTTGCCGCCGTCGGGTTCTACGAGGTCAGCCGCAGGCTGGAACGCGGTGATCCGCTGGTGTCTTCGGACATCTTCGGGGTCGTGCTGCACCAGTCGCGCCGCCAGTTGCCGTCGATCTGCGCCATCATCATCATGGTTTTTCTGTTCTGGTTCTTCATTGCGCACATGATCTTTGCCCTGTTTCTCGGGCTCAGCACGATGACCAATGTCTCAAGCTCGTTCGATGTCTACCTGACAGCCAACGGATTGATGATGCTCGGGGTGGGCAGTGTCGTAGGCGCGCTGTTCGCGATCTTGCTGTTCAACATCACGGTGATCGCCCTGCCGCTTCTGCTTGACCGAGAGGTGGATTTCGTCACCGCGATGATCACGTCGTTCCAATACGTGATGCGCAACCCGGTCATCATGCTGGGCTGGGGCGCGTTCGTCGCCATCGTGACCTTTCTCGCGCTGATCCCCGGCTTCCTTGGCCTGCTGATCGCCTTGCCGCTGCTTGGCCACGCGACATGGCACATCTACGATCAGGTGCGCTCACCGCCATTGGTGTCACAAGCCGCCTGACCGATTCAGGCCGCGTTCGGAGCGGCCTCGGGCGGCGCGATGCTGTCCCGCCCAAGCCGGACCAGCTCTGCCCGCAGAAGGTCCGAACGGGCGTCGCCGCGTTCCAGCGCAAAGACATAGGCGTGGGTCAGGTAGAACCCGGCGCAATCTTCGTCCTCCGCCTGCATCGCGGCCTCGTGGTACAACGCGACAAGGGCCTCAAGGTCGCCGACCGCATGCGCCCGGAGCAAGGCCGTGTCGAGCGTCCGGGTCATGCCGAAGCGCGCCTTTGGGCAATGCGGGTCGCCGCCCACCTGTGAAAGCAATGGGTCGGGCCATCCATCGCCGGGGAAAACCGGCCCCCGTCGAAGCCGGGCGCGCGGCGACCGCGCTGCATGCCTTCGACAACGAAGATGTCTTCCTCGAACACCTCCTTCCATTGCCGCGCGTTCGTCTCGCGCAGTTCGGCATCGGTGTCGGCTGTCGCGTAGTACAGGTGTACATGCTCCTGAGTCCGCGTCGGGCCATCGGGGCGCAGAACGATCGCGAACGCGTGGTCGCGATGCACGCCCAGCAGCACGTTGGGATAGATTGCAAGGTATTCCGCGCCGGCCTCCCACTTGTCGTCCAGACCTGTGAAATCCGCAAAGCGCTGACCCGCCTTTCCGGTCAATTGCCGATAGACCAGCGTGCCCTGGCCGGATGTCAGCCCGTCGATCTCGATATTGTAGTGATCTTCGAGCCGCGAATAGCTGTTCAACCCCGGATGCACCCAGGGCAGGTGATAGCTCTCGCAGTAATTCTCGACCGCGAGCTTCCAGTTGGACTCGACGGTCAGGGTGAACTGGCTGTCCGTGCCGCCATGATGCATCGGCTGCTCGAAATCGCTCCACCGGGCGATGACATCGGCCATCGCCTCTTCGAAAGCAGGTGCGTTTCCGGACATGTTGATCCAGACCACGTCACGCCAGACATGGCTGCGCACTTCGATCAGTCCCAGGGTGCTGCGGTCCAGGTCGGAATGCGTGTTGAAGCCCGGGCCCCCGACATGCGGTGTCGCGACAAGCTGGCCCCGGGTGCTGTAGCACCAGGAATGATAGGGGCAGCGGATCGCGCCTTCGATCCTGCGCGGCGCCTCGACGAGGATCATGCCGCGATGGCGACAGATGTTCTGGAACACCCGCACCACATTGTCCCGCCCGCGGATCAGAAGAAGTGGAATGTCCAGGAAGGTGATCGGAACGGCATCCCCGGTCTCGGGCACGTCCGAGGCCACCGCCAGGCCGGCCCATCCCGCGCCGAACAGCGCATCGCGTTCCTCTGCGAACTTGTCGGGATCGGTGTAATGGGCGTTCGGCAGACCGCGCGCCTGCGAGGTGGGTTTCTGCACATCCGCCAGGATCGGATCAATCACTGTCATTGCACCCTCCAGCCATCCTCTGGAAAAGGCATTGCAGATCCAGAATGTGCGGTCATGCCAAAACGCGACAAAACCTGCCGCACAGCGACCGGGACGGGGTCAGTAGAAGGGCTCGTCTCCGCGCAATTGGGTGCGCTGATAGGGCACCAGATCGCTGGCGCTGCAAAACCCCGATTGCCGTGCCGCGGCCCGCGCCTTGGCACCGTCATGGCCCAGGTGTTCATAGACCAGACGCGCGGCCCGCGACCCGGTCATGCTCTCGCGAACGGTGCGCACGGTGTAGCCGACCCAGAAATTGTTCTCGAACGACGGAATCCGGGCCAGAAAGTTGAACGACACCGACAGGGAGTTTCGACGGCTTGCAAGTGCCGCGACGCCGCCTTCGGCAGCCAGGAGCAGCCCGCGAAATTCGCGGGTCCGGGAGTCGGCCGGCAGGCCCTGTTCCTTCATCGCCTCCTTGGCCTCGAGCCCGCGCAGGAAGACCGCGTCGTCCTTGCGGTAGACATAGATCAGGCCGCGCACGTAGCTTTCGTCATGCAGAAAGCTTTTGCGGACGAACTGGTAGAAGCCGCTGGGAAACTGCGTTTCATCCAGCGTCGGCACGCTCCGCGCCAGAAATTCCCTGATCTCGGGATGATTGAGAAGCGATTGCGCCCCGGGGCCGATATCCGACAGCGGCTCGAGAATGATCCGCGCATCGACGTTGAAATACTGGCAGATCCGGAACAGCACGTCGGGCCGCGGGAAACTTTCGCCCGAAAGATAGCGGTTGAACTGTGTCCGGTTGATTCCCAGGTCGCGACACAGCGCCGAGACAGATTCCGTGGATTTGGCGAGTTCGCGGAGATTCGCACCGAGCGTGTTGCGCAGTTCGGAGGGGCTTGGAGGGGTCACAAGAAAGCTTTTCCGTTTGATCGTTCGATAAAGATACCTGCCGTGCCGGATCGGCGGCAGTCACTCAAGACCTTAAACGTGCAATCCGGTGGGGTTTACACGCTCTGATTACGGGTGACACAATTCTGTACTATTGGTGACGCCTAACGGCGTCAGCGTCAATCGCTAATGACACAAATTCCTTGCCGAAGACACCAAGTTCGCCATGTCCGGGCAGCAGAAAAATTAAGACATTGGTCCTGCAACATGGGGAACCGGAATTATGAATCAGCAGATTATGTTTGGGGTCGTGCTCTGGTCTGACGCTGCAGCCCGCAAGGCGGTGATCTGGTGCGAAGATCAGGGAGAGCTCGCCTATTACACACCGGCAGAGGGAAACCTGCACGAGGGGCCGGTGCTGGATGCGGGGGATCTCATCCAGTTCGATCTGTCGGTTCAGCAGAACATCCGCAAGGCCAGCAATCCGCAGCTTGTCGTCCAGTCGCACTCACCGAACCTGCCGGAGAAACTCCGCGAAGGTCAGGGCAAGGGCGCGCATCGCGGCAAACCCGTCAATGCGGAAAAGTCGCCGAACGTGGTGGTTCTGAGCCAGTATTTCGCGGCCCCGGAGCAGCGCAAGCTGGTCTGTACCGGGTGATCCTCGCGTGTCGGGGAAGGGGGCTGTCCGACACGCCCTGTCCCCGGCGGATGTCACATCCCGCGTGACAATGCCGCAACGCCGGTGCGCGCCACTTCCAACAGGCCAAGCGGCCGCATCAGATCGACGAAGGCATCCACCTTTTCCGGCGTTCCGGTGATCTGAAACACGAAGCTTTCAAGCGTGCTGTCGACCACCTGCGCCCGGAAGATATCCGCCAGCCGCAGCGCCTCGACCCGCTTGTCACCGGCACCTTCCACCTTGATCAACGCCAGTTCGCGCTCGACAGACCCGCCTTCGACGGTCAGGTCATGCACCTCGTGCACCGGAACAATCCGGCCCAGCTGCGCCTTGATCTGTTCGATCACCTGCGGCGTTCCGGTCGTCACGATCGTGATGCGGCTGGTGTGACCCTCGTGGTCGACCTCGGCCACGGTCAGGCTGTCGATGTTGTACCCACGACCCGAAAACAGACCGATGACCCGCGCGAGCACACCGGGTTCGTTATCGACAAGCACGGCAAGCGTATGGGTCTCCTGCACGTCGGAAAAGGTCGGGCGCAGGTTGTAGGCCGAATGCTTGGTCGAGCCTTTCTTGATATTCAGTGCGGACATGAGGGCTTTCCGGCTGTATCTACGGGCCCTTTTCGTATCGCCTCGGGTGGACGGGGTAAAGCCTTTTTGACTACCAGAAATGCTCGATCTGCAGTCCGAAGGTCGTGCCGCGCTGATCGTCGAAATTTGCCGCCAATCCGTTGATGTCGGCGGCGTCATTCCAGCGCGCGGTCGTCGCATAAAGACGAACCTCGGGGCGGCTGAAGAATCCTGGCCCATCCGGTTTCCAGACCAGCGCCGCCGTGGCCTTGCCCAGTGTCCGCGAGTCGCCGTCACCGGGCACCACGTGATCGATCCCGCCTTCGACCGCCAGCCAGAAATCGTCCTTGAGGCGCCACATCGGGCGGGCACCGACGGAATACCACTCGCCATCTTCGGAATCGGTCTGTGCGATCCCTGTGCCGTAAATCGAGAAATCGTCATTGGCGTTCCAAAGCCATTTGCCCACGAGGCGCGCCGATGTCCTGTCGTCCGCTGCTTCGGGGTTGGAGGCAAAACTCAGGGTATGCCCAGCCGCCCAGCCAGCCTGCAACGCCACGGTCAGCGTGCCGCGGGTTTCGAATTCATGTTCCAATTGCGCCGTGATCATTCCGCCGCCGTCGTTCCGCGTGTCCTCGTCGGGTTTCGGATCACGGTAATCGACCCCCAGGGTGAGGTTGCTCTGACCCACGGCAATGTCGCTCAGGCGGACATCGTAGCGCGTGTAGGGCGTGCCCTGAACCGCGTCGCGAATGTTGCCGGCGCTGTCGGTGAAGACTGCGACCGACAAGTCTCCAAAGCCCAGTTCGACCCCTTCGAGACCGAAGCCGTAGCCGGTTGCGTCCCAATAATAGAAGTCATTGATGTGGACATCTTCGCGTTTGTAGAACCGATGCCCGAACCACAGCTGTGCATCAGAAAAGGCACCGTCGCCGAAGACACCTTTGATGCCGATCCAAGCCTCTTCGCCGAAGGTGTCGATATCTTCAAAACCGTTTACCGGGGCGGCAACGAGAGAGCCGCGAAAATTCAACGAGACGCGGGGCCCGTCCTCGCGGCCGAATTCGGCCGACAGTCCCGGTTCAGCATAAATTTCGCATTCATTTCCAAGGCGGTATTTTGCTCCTGCGCCGGGAAGCTGGAAACAGCGCTGGTCATCGCCATCGCTTTGAAAACCGATACCGGCGCGGAGATAGCCGAAACTGTCGATGCGCAGGGTCGGCGTATCAAGAATTTCGGGACGGTCTTGCGC
Source organism: Marivita sp. (assembly GCF_020055635.1). Taxonomy (GTDB): domain Bacteria; phylum Pseudomonadota; class Alphaproteobacteria; order Rhodobacterales; family Rhodobacteraceae; genus Marivita. The sequence continues at coordinate 26,696 of NZ_JAIPUT010000035.1, forward strand.
CGCGAGTGAGATGGGAAAAAGTAAGCCCAGAACGCAAATCGTTGCGGTGCGTGACATGGCGGGCTCCTTCTTCTTTTGATGTGAAGGAACAACAAGGGATCAGGCCGCGCGGTTCCGGACGAAGTGTGCCTGTCACGTCCGATCAAGTGGGTGTCACAAAAAAGGGCGGCACCAAAGGGCCGCCCTCGTTGCATGAGATCAATGGGGTGTCAGACCATCACCGCGCCCTTGGTGCCGATGGCGTCCTTGGTGCTTGCTTCGCCAAGCAGCATCTTGTTGTGCGGCTCGCCCGACGGGATCATTGGGAAACAGTTCTCGTGCTTCTCGACAAGGCAGTCGAAGATCACCGGACCGTCATGGTCGAGCATCTCCATGATGGCATCGTCCAGATCGGCCGGATCGGTGCACAGGATGCCCTTGGCGCCGAAGGCCTCGGCCAGCTTGACGAAATCGGGCAGGGCTTCCGACCAGCTTTGGGAATAGCGTTCGCCATGCAGCAGTTCCTGCCACTGGCGCACCATGCCCAGGCGTTCGTTGTTCAGGATGAACTGCTTGACAGGCAGGCGGTACTGAACGGCGGTGCCCATCTCCTGCATGTTCATCAGCCACGACGCCTCGCCCGCCACGTTGATGACCAGCGCGTCGGGATGCGCGACCTGAACACCGATCGATGCCGGGAAGCCGTAGCCCATCGTGCCCAGCCCCCCGGAGGTCATCCAGCGGTTCGGGTCCTCGAAGCCAAGATACTGCGCAGCCCACATCTGGTGCTGACCCACCTCGGTGCAGATATACCGGTCCCGCCCCTTGGTCAGTGCCTCGAGCCGGTCGAGCGCATATTGCGGCCGGATGGCCTGGCCGGACGGCTTGTATTTCAGGCAATCGACCTTGCGCCATTCCTCGATCCGCGCCCACCATTTCGACAGGCCTTCGCGGTTGACCTTGCGGCCGCGCGCTTTCCAGACCTTGAGGACGTCCTCGAGCACGTGTCCGACATCGCCGATGATCGGCATGTCGGTCTTGATCACCTTGTTGATCGAACTGGGGTCGATGTCGATATGCGCCTTTTTCGACTTCGGGCTGAACGCATCCAGCCGCCCGGTGATCCGGTCGTCGAACCGGGCGCCGATATTGATCATCAGGTCACAGCCATGCATCGACATGTTGGCCTCGTACAGCCCGTGCATGCCCAGCATGCCCAGCCAGTTCTTGCCCGAGGCGGGATAGGCGCCAAGCCCCATCAGTGTCGAGGTGATCGGAAACCCCGTGGCCTCGACCAGTTCTCGCAAGAGCTGGCTTGCCCCGGGGCCCGAATTGATCACGCCGCCGCCGGTATAGAAGACCGGGCGTTCGGCGGTCTCGATCGCTTCGACCAGCTGCGTGATGGTCTCCATGTCGCCTTTGACCTGAGGCTGGTAATGGCTGACCTTGACCTTGGTCTTTTCGGTGTAGGCCCCGCTGGCGAACTGGACGTCCTTGGGGATGTCCACCAGAACCGGGCCCGGACGGCCCGAGGTCGCCACGTGAAAGGCCTCGTGGATGATGCCCGACAGGCGGTCGGTGTCCTTGACCAGCCAGTTATGCTTGGTGCAGGGGCGGGTGATGCCCACCGTGTCGGCTTCCTGGAACGCGTCCGAGCCGATCATGAAGGTCGGCACCTGGCCAGTCAGAACAACAAGCGGAATGCTGTCCATCAGCGCGTCGGTCAGGCCGGTGACGGCGTTGGTCGCGCCCGGTCCGGACGTCACCAGAACAACACCCGGCTTTCCGGTCGCGCGGGCATAGCCCTCGGCGGCGTGCACCGCGCCCTGTTCGTGACGGACAAGATAGTGGCGAATGCCGTTCTGCTGAAAAATCTCGTCGTAAATCGGTAGCACAGCGCCACCGGGATACCCGAATACCGTGTCCACACCCTGATCCTTCAGGGCTTGAACCACCATTTTCGCTCCGGTCATCTGACGTGTCATCGCTTTGCTCCGTTTACAGACACTTCTGTTCATCACGCGAAAAAAAACCCCCGCTTTTCAGTCGGGGGCGCATGGGGTCCTGTTCAGGTTCCGTTACCGGCCCATGCGCATCTTCATTACGATTACTAGGACGTAGGCCATGATGGCTCCCTCTCGCGTGGCGGCGACATTATGGCGGCCCTCGGGTAGGGTCAACCGCCTCTTTTCAAAAAAGATGTCTCACGGGGCCAAAAATTTTTACGAAAGTTGCGCTGCGCGGGTGTCAACACGCCATTTTCTGCATGGAACCCCACGAAACCCTTGGAATTATCCCAGCAAGGGCCTTTGACCACCAGACTCGGAGGTGTCGTGCAGCAGATCAACCTGGCGATAGCGATATGCGGCGGAGTGGTGATTGCGCTGGGTTTGATGTCCGGCGCGATCAAGCGATCGGTGCTTTCGGTCCCGCTTCTGGCACTGGGCGTAGGCATCGCCACGGGCCCCGTCGGGCTGGATTTGCTGCGCTGGCAGGAGTGGAGCGACCCGCATCGCATTCTGAAGGAAGCCGCCCGGCTGACCATCGCGATCAGCGTGACCGGCATCGCCCTGCGCACCCCGGCCAGCGACATGCGCCGCCTGATCCGGCCCGTGGCGCTTTTGCTCAGTCTCGGGATGCTGGGCATGTGGGCTGTGAGCTTTGGAGTGGTATGGGGTCTGCTCAGCGTCACGCCCGTCCTGGCGCTGCTGATCGGCGCCATCCTGACTCCGACCGACCCGGTTGTCGCGTCTTCCATCGTCACCGGTGCGGCGGCCGAAGAAAAACTGCCGTCGCGCCTTCGCAGCACCCTGTCGTTGGAAAGCGGCGCGAATGACGGGCTGGGGTATCTGATCGTCATGCTGCCCTTGCTGGCGCTGACTCCGAAAGGCGCGGACGGTCTGTGGTGGCCTTGGCTGATAGACGTGGTGATCATCGGCGTGATCGTGGCCGTTGCGATCGGCATCGCGGCAGGATGGCTGATCGGGCGCGCCTTGCGCCTTGCCGACGCCAAGGGAGTCGTGGAGAACCATTCCTTCCTGTCGCTCAGCGTGGCGATGTCGCTTGCGGTGCTGTCGCTGGCCAAGGTCGCGGGGTCGGATGGCATTCTGGCCGCCTTCGCTGCCGGGGCGGCCTTCAACATCACGGTCAATGAAGGCGAGGATTATGCCGAAGAAAACGTGCAGGAGGCGATCAGCAAGCTGTTCAATCTTCCGATCTTCGTCCTGTTCGGCGCGATGCTTCCATGGGGCGGGTGGCGCGAGCTTGGCATGATGGGCATTGTCTGCGCGCTGGCGCTGCTGCTGTTGCGGCGGCCCGTGACGATTCTGGTGTTGGGGCCGATGGTTGGGGGCGGGCTGGTCCGGCGCGACGTGGTTTTCCTCGGATGGTTCGCGCCCATGGGGGTCGCCGCACTTTATTATGCGTTGCACGCAACCGAGCAAAGCGGAACCGATATGATCTGGCATGTCGCCAGCCTTGTCATCTTTGCCTCGATCCTTGCGCATGGCATCACGGCGACCGTCGGCATGAAGATCTATACGCAACGCGCGTCACATGACAGCGCCCCGTCGCGATCGCAGGGCGACGATCCGAGCCGTTCCTGACAGCAGCCTGAAAGAAATCGCGCGGAGTCGTGTATTGCCCGTGACGCCATCCGGCCGCTAGATTGATCGCGACAGGTCAGATGAGCGACCGCGATGCAAGCGCGACGGAGGCGTCCATGATCGGCAAGCACAAACATCGAGCCGCCAGGTTTACCCTGGCCCGTGCAGGCGTGCTCGCGGTTGGTCTCGCGCTGGCACCGATCCTGAGCGCACAGATCGACTCCGACAATGTGACGCAGTTGGACGCGCTGACCGATCCGGCGGTCGAACAGGCGCCCAAGCACCGCGTCATCCGCGCGGCCTTCGCGGCGTGGTGGGCCTGCGATCCCGACGCATCTCGGGATATCGACGCCTGACGGACAGGCTGTTTTATTCGCTTTTGTGATGAATTCGACAAAGCGACGTCAGAAACTTGAACGGTCGTCGTCGCGCGCTAAACTGTCGCAACTTTCCTTCCCCAAGGTCATCCGCTTCGTACTTCAAATGCCTAAATTTTCTTCAATGGTTAGCTCAGTTAATCATTTGCATTAGATTATTTTTTGATTACCGTCTGCCGCACTAAATGATCCGCGCAAACAGCGGACTGGCTGTTTTGTGCATCCAAAACTAGGGGAGGAAATACATGGATCGTCGTTCATTCTTGCGGACGTCCACTGTTGGGGCAGGGGCTGCGGCCGCAACAACTTTGGCGGCACCCGCAATCGCGCAGGGCAACCGCACACTCACGATGGTGACATCGGTTCCGGACGGGTTCGCCGTGTTCGACGATGCCGCGCAGCTGGCCATCGACTACATCGCAGCGATGTCCGATGGGCAACTGACCATCAACAAGATGCCGGCGGGTTCGCTGGTTGGCGCGTTCGAGGTGTTCGACGCCGTGTCCTCGGGACAGGCCGATCTGTACCACTCCGCCGAATACTACTTCCTGAACCAGCATCCGGCGCTGGCATTCATGACCTCCGTGCCCTTCGGCATGACCTCGCAGGAAATGGCGAACTGGTACTATCGCCGTGGCGGTCAGGAACTGCATGACAACCTGTCGTCGCTGTTCAACCTCAAGCCGCTGATGTGCGGCATGACCGCGATGCAGCCGGGTGGTTGGTTCAACACCGAAATCAACTCGGCCGAAGACCTTCAGGGCCTGCGTTTCCGCATGCCGGGTCAGGGTGGCCAGGTTCTTGGTCGCCTCGGCGCGTCCGTGCAGAACATTCCCGGCGGCGAAATCTACCAGGCGCTCGCGTCCGGTCAGATCGACGGTGCCGAATGGATCGGGCCGTATGCGGACGAACGTCTGGGCTTCCAGGAAGTCACGAACCTCTATTACACCGCCGGGTTCCACGAGCCGGGTTCGGCGCTGCACACCGTGTTCAACCTGGAAATCTGGGAATCCCTGACGCCGCAACAGCAGGCCATCTGCAAGGTCGCCTGCGAAGCCGCTCACGCCCAGAACACCGCGCTGTCGCTGGCCGAAAACGGTGCGGCTCTGGCCCGTCTGCAATCTGCCGGCGTCCAGGTTCGCGAATTCCCGGATGACGTCTGGGAAGCCTTCGGTCGCGCCTCTGCCGAGGTACGCGAAGAGAACATGGGTGATCCGATCTACGCCGAAATCGCCGAAAGCTATTTCGCGTCGATGGCGGAAAGCTCGGCATGGTACGAGATCGGCGATGGCGAATACATGCGCCAGCGTAACCGCGTAAACGCCGGTTGATCTCCGTATGATCTGGCCCTGCCCGAAGGCGGTTGACGCCTCGGGCAGGGTTTTTCAACTTGAACACAGGATTTCGACGCTCTGGCTTCAGAGTTCGGGACAAGAGGTTACAGCATGATCGACTTCATCGTCTGGGTGCTTCAGAATATCGCCCTGGCTCCGTATCATCTTGTTCTTGCGTTGATAAATCCGGATCAGTGGCTGAATTGGTCCAATCCCGAAGCCGTGATGCGGTTCATCTATTACGGCGCGTCGGTCGAATTCTTCTTTGTCGTCTTCACCACGTTCCTGGTGCTTACAGGGCTGGGCGCCTTCTGGAAGCGCGACATCCTCTGGTGGTGCGTCCGGGTTCTCGAAACCATCGCGAATTCGGTGGGCCGGATTGCGGCCTGGGCCGGTCTGGTGATGGTCCTGACGCAGGTGATGATCGTTTTCCTGCAACGGATCTTCCGCGTCGCCGAGATCCAGCTGGGTCCGCTTGGTACCGCCTTTGCCAAGGATCTCAGCTGGTGGGCCGAGGGGCTCAAGTTCCACAACGCGATCGTCGTCTGCCTGTGCGTCGCCTACACGTTCGTCCAGGGCGGCCATGTGCGCGTCGATCTTTTCTATTCGACGGTCAAGTTCCGCACCAAGCGCGTGATCGACATGTTCGGCAGCCTGATCTTCATGATGCCCGCCATCGTGCTCACCTACATGTATTCATGGTTCTTCATGTGGCGGCACCTGATGACGCCCGCGGTGACGTCCACCAGCGACCTCGACCGCATGCTGATGCAATCGCGCATCTTCCGCTGGAACGTCGAAACCATCGGCTTCAGCCCCAACGGCTTCAACGCCTATTTCCTGTTCAAGGTCCTGATCGTCCTGTTCTGCGTGATGGTCTTCATGCAGGCCATGGCCTTCTTCTGGCGCTCCTACCTCGAATGGGTCGAGGGCGAAGAGAGCGCCGGCAAGTACCTCGATCTCGACACGACCGGGGACACCGCGGAAGACCTCGAACATGCGATCCACTCGGGGTCGAGCTGAAACGCACCGCTTACCAATGAAAGAACGACGCTGAAAACGGCGCGAAGTTAAAGGGATACCACAAGATGCTTTTCGGACTGGATGGGGTCGAGGTCGGTCTGATCATCGTTTTCCTCACGCTCTTTGCGGGGATCATGACGGGGTTTCCGGTGGCCTTCGCCATCGCGGGGGCCGGGGTGATTTCGTTCGCGATCATCGCCGCGCTCGACTCGGCGGGTCTGCTGATCCATCAGGCGATCGACAGGGGGTCCGCCGAATTTTCGGCGCTTGTGGCCGAGGGCGTGGCGCGGGACGCCATATCCGTCTTCCGATACCCGGACTTGCCACGCATCGAGGAACCCGTGTTCCCCGGTGGCTGGGAACAGGCGATGGAACGCAACCTGTCCTTCATCGTCAACCGGATGAACGAACGCGTCATCGCCGGGCAATCCATCGAAACCCTGCTGGCGGTGCTAATGTTCGTCATGATGGGCATCGTTCTGGAACGGTCGCGCATCGCCGAAGACTTGCTGACCTCGATGGCGCGCGTGTTCGGTCCGCTGCCCGGCGGTCTGGCGGTGTCGATCGTCATCGTGGGCGCGTTCCTTGCGGCGTCGACCGGGATTGTCGGGGCAACTGTGGTGACAATGGGCCTGCTTGCCCTGCCGACGATGTTGCGCAACAACTATTCGCCGGAACTGGCGACGGGTGTGATCGCGGCATCGGGCACCCTTGGGCAGATTATCCCGCCCTCCATCGTGATCGTCCTGCTGGGCACCCTGGTTGGCGACCTTTACGCGACCGGCCAGGAAACCCGCGCGCAGCTTGCGGGCTGCAATGATGCGCTGACCTTCCTCGGCGAACCTGCGGTTCTTTCGGTGGGCACGCTGTTCCAGGCGGCGCTGCTGCCGGGCCTGTTCCTCGCGGCGCTTTATGCGCTTTACGCGTTCGGCTTTGCGCTTGTCCGTCCCAGCAGCGCGCCGCCGGTCCAGATGGCCGGCGACACCGGCGAGGTCGTCACCCGCAACGAGGCGCTGACATGGTATCTCGCGGCCCCGATCGCGCTGATCCTCGCGGTGATCCTGGGCGCAAGCTCCGGCCTGATCGGCAGCCAGACCATCAGCGTGTCGGACTATGCCGAGCGTGCCGAGGGCCCCGCGTTGCGGACCAACGTGTCCGAGCAATGCCAGGCTGCAATGATCGACCTGCACGGCCAGGAAGCCTGGGATGCCGCTGCAACTCAGCGGGCCGACATGGCGGCGGCCGGCCAGACTGGCGAAGTTGTCGAACGCACCGAGGAAGAGCTTGCGGCCGCGCGGGTCGCGGCACGTGACAATGCCGCGCCGATCGGGTCCGGCGTGGCCACCATCTTCACGCTTCTGGCGCTGACACTGATCATCGCGCGCGGCGTGTCTCCGTCCTCCAATCCGCTTCCATTGATGATCGGCGGGGCCGGTGTCGTGCTGGCTGTCCTGTTCGACATCCTCTTCATCTCTCCGCTGACCGGGGCGGGCGCCACCTTCATGATCCTCGCGATCCCGGCGATCCTGACCTTCTACGGGGTGCGCATCGCGATGGGGCGTCTGTCGCAGAACGAACTGCTGCGCGTCGTCTTCCCGCCGCTGGTCCTGATCGTCGCGGTTCTGGGCTCGATCCTGGGCGGGATCACCAATCCGACACCCGCCGCGGCGCTGGGGGCTGCGGGGGCCATCATGCTCGCCGCCTATCGCAAGCTGAAGGAAGAGGATGGCTGGTCCAAGATCATCATCTGGGCGTCGCTCGCGCTGGTCGTGATGATCCTGCTCGGGGTCAATTTCGACCTGCGTGTTACCCGCGCGGACATTCCGTTCCAGGATTGGGTGGCCTATGTGCTGGCGCAACTCGCCTATCACTTCGCCTTCTTCGGATTGCTTTATGCGTGCTGGGTCTTGTTCCGAACGAACATCCTCGGGCCGGTGGTCCGGGAAACGGCCAAGGTGACATCGATGGTGTTCACCATCCTGATCGGCTCGCAGCTTCTGAACCTCGTGCTGATCTCGTTCGGCGGCGAGCATTACATCCAGCAGTTCCTGCGGTCGTTCGACAATGAGCTTGTCGTCTTCCTTGTGGTGATGCTGATCCTGTTCATCCTCGGCTTCGTTCTGGACTTCCTCGAGATCATCTACATCGTGGTGCCCATCGTCGGGCCGGTGATCTATGGCGGGACGCTCGACCCCGCCTGGGTGACGATCATGATCGCGATCAACCTGCAAACCTCGTTCCTGACGCCACCTTTCGGCTTTGCGCTGTTCTACCTGCGCGGCGTGGCCCCGAAAGAGGTCACCACTGGCCATATCTACCGCGGCGTCATTCCGTTCGTCGGCATCCAGGTCCTGGGTCTCGCGCTGCTCTGGCTGTTCCCGGGGATCGTGACCATCCTGCCGGATCTGCTCGCGAACTGACACCGGGCAAACGTCCATCAGAAGGCCGCCCCTGTGGGCGGCCTTTTTGCATCGCGCCGAGGTCGATCCACCCAAGGCCCGGTCGGCTCAATCCTCATTCGGATCAGCCTCTTCATCCGCCTTGGTGTCATGTTCGGTGCCCGGCTCATGCTCGGGAGGGCAATACGTCGTGTAGAGCCGCAACATCCCGGTGCCGGTATTGCGAAAATTGTGGAACTTGCCCGACGGCACGATCGCCACGTCTCCGGCCGAGATCTCCATCTCGTCATCGCCGATCCTGGCCTTGCCCATGCCGTCGATGAAATAGAGCAGCTGGTCGTGGCCTTCGTGGGTCTCGCCCCCGATCTCGCCCCCTTCGGGAATCGCCATCAGGACAAGCTGCGTGTTCTTCCCGGTCCAGATCACCTCGCGGAACTGGTCATTGCTGCGCGCCAGTTTGGCAATCGGCATCACAAGCGTGTCGCGTTCGGCCATGCTGTATCTCTCCCCTGTCTGTGCGTCAGGGAAACGTGGCGCATCGCGTTCGGTTCCAGCGGATGCAGGGCGATCCGGTGCGACCGATCAGGACCGCAGATCGGGAAGCGAGATATTGGCAACCTGTTCGGCAATCGGATCGGTCGACAGCGGATGCGTGTCGGCGGAATAACTGTCCGGCTTGCGGAAGGGCTCCCAGCCGCCGTGACGGAACAGTTCGAGCCCCGAGAACGACGCCTTGTAGCCCATCTTCTGGCTGCCCGGCACCCAGTAGCCCAGGTACACATAGGGCAGCCCGGCCTCGCGTGCGATTTCCACGTGGTCGAGGATCATGTAGGTGCCAAGGCTCTGGGCCGGAACATGGGGCGAATAGAACGAGTAGACCATGCTCAGCCCGTCATCCAGCACATCGGTCAGGCACACCGCCTCGAGCGCACGTGTCGTCTCGTCGGTGTATTCGATCACCCGCGACCGGATCGGTGTCTCCTCGACCATGGCGGCGAAATCGAACACGTCCATGTCGGCCATGCCGCCATCGGCATGGCGCGCGTCCAGGTAGGTCCGGAACAGGTCGTACTGGTCTTCGGTGGCCCAGGCGCTCGACGCGCGCCGCCGCAGGTGCCGGTTGCGCTTGATCGTGCGCCGCTGGCTGCGCGACGGGCGGAAATTCTCGACCGAGATCCGCGCCGACAGGCAAGCCGAGCAATCCGAACAGGACGGCCGGTACAGCACATTCTGCGATCGGCGAAACCCCTGTTTGGACAGGCTGTTGTTGAGCATGTCGGCAGCTTCGCCCTGAAGGGCGGTGAACAGCTTGCGCTCCATCCGGCCCGGAAGGTACGGACAGGGCTGTGGAGCCGTCACGTAAAACTGCGGCGCAAGTGGCAGCGAGTGGCGCATAAGTGTCTCTTAGTCGATATGGGTCGACCGTAGCCCAAGGCTCCGGATCAGCCAACCCCCCAGAAAAGGGGATCGCTCAGCGCTCCAGGATCAGCCGACCATTGTTGATTTCCAGCCGGGCAAAGCGGTTCAGGTACTCCATGCCCAGCAATGATTTGCTCATCTCACCCTCGTTCACGAAGGCGCGCACGCCCTGGTCGTGGAACGGCCCGACCGCGACATCGTCAAGCCGGACAGGCGCCGTGCGCACCGTGCCGTTGGCCGTCATCGCCTCGGAGTAGAAGATCATGTCATCGTCGGTCAGCCCGACCCGTTGCGCGTCATCCTGCGTCAGCACCATCCCCGTGGCACCGGTATCGACAACAAAGCGCACCGGCGTGCCGTTGATGTCCACCGTCAGGTAGTAATGTCCATCCGGACCGCGCGGCACCTCGATGCGGCCGGCATCTTCCATCACAAGCTGTTGCGGCTGAACCGTCTGCCGGATGTCGCCCCAAAGACCCGCGGCGGCGATGACGCCCAGAAAGATCAGACCCCAGACCGCGCCGTGCTGCAATGTCTTGTTCAGGCTTTGACGGTTCTGCACGAAGAACCAGAACACGAGCACGGCGCCCAGAAGCACCAGGTAGGCCAGGTTCCCGTAATCCATCGCAGACATCTTCGTACCCCGCACCGATTGCTTGGCCATGAATGTAGGTTGGCCCGGTCCGGATGTGTAGGGCCGCGTCCTAGTTGCCCAGCGCCAGTCCAAAGCCCTGGATGCCGTCAAGCACGAATTGCACCGACAGCGCGGCCAGCAGCATTCCCAGCAGTCGCGTGACAACCACGATCCCGGTCTTGCCCAGCGCCCGCTCGATCGGCGACGCGCTCAGGAACAGCAGGAAGACGATGGCCAGAACGCCCAGCATGACGCCGAGAACCGACGCCATGCCCACGCTGCCCTCGGCCTGGCCCACCAGCAGGATGATCGACGCGATCGCGCCCGGTCCGGCAATCAGCGGAATCGCAATGGGAAACACCGACGGGTCGGGCACGTCATCCAGATCGGCCTGGTCCTCGCGCCGCTTGCTGCGCCGTTCGAACAGCATGTCGAGCGCGGTGAGAAACAGCAGGATGCCCCCGGCAATCCGGAACGCGGGCATCGAGATCCCGATGAAGCCCAGAACCTGCTCGCCGAGGAACGCGAAGAGAAACAGCAGCCCGGCGGCGATCACCGTCGCCCGTATCGCGATCGCGCGCCGCTGCTGCGCGGTCATGCCCGGTGTCAGGGCGATGAAGATCGGCGTCAGCCCGATCGGGTCGATCACCACGAACAGCGTCACGAAGGCGGATATGAGGAAAGCGGGATCCATGCACGATCAGCTACCCTCCGCGCGAAGGGCTGGCAACCCCGCAGGCCTCGCGGCCGCGCCGGGGTCAGGGCGCTTCTGCCGTCTCCAGCTTTTCCAGCGCCTTCTCCCACAGCGCCTCGGCGCGGTGCAGCCCTTCCATGACCTCGGCGTATTTCTTGTTCCATGTCGCAAGCTCACCCTTGCGCGCGGTCTCGTAGAGCGCCGGGTCGGCCAGCTTCTTGGCCAGCGTCTCGCGCATCGCCTCGATCTTCTCGACGCGCGCCTCGCATTTGCGCAGCTCGGCCTTGAGCGCCAGAACCGTGTCGCGGTCGGGCCGGGCAGGGCGCGCGGGCTTGGGCTTTTCGGCCTTCGCGGGCTTGTCCGAGGCCAGCAGCATGGCGCGGTAATCATCCAGGTCGTCCTCGTAGGGCATGACATGGCCGTCCTTCACCAGCCACAGCCGGTCCGCCACCATCGACAGCAGGTGCATGTCGTGGCTCACCAGGATGACCGCGCCGGAATAGGCGGTCAGCGCCTCGACCAGCGCCTCGCGGCTCTCGATGTCAAGGTGGTTGGTGGGTTCGTCGAGGATCAGCAGATGCGGTGCGTCCAGTGTCGCCAGCAGCAGCGACAGCCGCGCCTTTTGCCCCCCCGACAGCTTGCCCACCACGGTCTCCGCCTGCGCCGCCATCAACCCGAACCCCGCCAGCCGCGCCCGGTGCCGGGTCGGCATCTCGTGCGGTCGCGCGCGGCGCAGATGCTCCAGCGGCGTCTCGTCGACATGCAGCTCGTCGACCTGGTGCTGGGCAAAGAACCCGATCCGCAGCTTCGACGACCGGGTGATCCGTCCCGCCATCAGCGGCAACCTGTCCGACAGGAGCTTGGCCAGCGTCGACTTGCCCTGGCCGTTCTTGCCCAGAAGCGCGATCCGGTCGTCCTGGTCGATCCGCAGGTCCAGGTTGCGCAGCACCTCCGTGTCGCCATAGCCCGTCACACCGTTCTCGACGCGGATGATCGGTGGCGACAGCTCGTCGGGCTGCGGAAAGGTGAAGACCCGCTTGGCGATCTCCTCCGGCGCGCTGACCATGTCCATCCGCTCGATCATCTTGAGCCGCGATTGCGCCTGCTTGGCCTTGCTCGCCTTTGCACGGAACCGGTCGACAAAGCTCTGCAGGTGGGCCACGCGCGCCTGCTGCTTCTTGGCCACCGCCGCCGCCTGCGCCCGCCGTTCCGCGCGCTGCCGCGCGAACTGGTCATAGGGGCCCTGGTAGTAGGTCAGCTGCCGGTCTTCCAGGTGCAGGATGGCGCCGACAGCCCGGTTCAGCAAGCCCCGGTCGTGGCTGATCACGATCACCGTGTAGGGGTATCTCGCCAGATAGCTTTCCAGCCACAGCGCGCCTTCAAGGTCGAGATAGTTGGTCGGCTCGTCGAGCAGCAACAGGTCGGGCTGGGCAAACAGCACCCCCGCCAAGGCCACCCGCATCCGCCAGCCACCCGAAAAGGCCGAACAGGGCATCAGCTGCTCGGCGTCGTCGAACCCCAACCCCTTGAGGATCGACGCCGCCCGCGCCTCGGCGGACCAGGCGTCGATATCCGCCAGCCGGGTCTGAACTTCCGCAATCCGCGCGCCGTCGGTCGCGGTCTCCGCCTCGGCCATCAGCGCCGCGCGCTCGGTATCGGCCTCCAGCACCGTGTCGAGCAACGACACGTCCGATCCGGGCACCTCCTGGCTCACGCCACCGACCCGCGCCCCGCGCGGCACCGAGATCGCGCCGCCCTCCAGCGCCAGTTCGCCCCGGATCAGGCGAAACAACGTGGTCTTGCCCGCCCCGTTCGGGCCGACAAGGCCCACCTTGTGCCCGTCCGGAATGACCGCCGTGGCGCCCTCGAACAAGGGACGCCCGTCAACCGCATAGGTGATATCTTCGATCTTCAACATGGCACGCCCCTTACCAACGCCGGACAGAACAGGCCAGCGCCCATCTCTTCTCCGGTTCAGAAATATCCCGGGAGTTTGAGGGCAGAGCCCTCAAATCCCTGCGCAGCAGGGATAGGAAAGCCCTTCCAAGGGCTTTCCAACGTGAAACCTCCATGCTAACCGGCGCTCCAAACACACACCCAACTCACGGAGCGACCAGCATGGCCCTCGAACGTACCTTCTCGATCATCAAACCCGACGCCACCCGCCGCAACCTGACCGGCAAGATCAACGCCAAGTTCGAAGAGGCAGGTCTGCGCATCGTCGCGCAAAAGCGCATCCACCTGACCAAGGCACAGGCCGGCAAATTCTACGCCGTGCATTCCGAACGTCCGTTCTACGACGAGCTGTGCGAATTCATGGCGTCCGAACCGGTTGTCGTTCAGGTGCTCGAAGGTGAAAACGCCATCGCCAAGAACCGCGAAGTCATGGGTGCCACCAACCCCGCAGACGCGGCCCCCGGCACCATCCGCGCCGAGTTTGCCGAATCCGTGGGTGAAAACTCGGTCCACGGCTCCGACGCACCGGAAACGGCGGCAGAAGAAATCGCCTTCTTCTTCTCGGGTCTCGAACTGGTCGGCTGACCCGTAGGGTGCGTGGTCACACGCACCGCTCTTGCCAGCAAGGCCGGGCATCTGCCCGGCCTATCTTTTTTGCCCGACCCCGATCTCGTCCAGAAATCGCTCGATCCCCGAAGGCACCCCGTCGACACGCTCCGCGACCTCGGCCTTGATCGCATCGAACCGGACCCGCAGCGCGGTCTTCTCAGAACCTGTGCAGTCGTTCCAGGGCCGACCCTGCAAGCCCATCACCAATACAAAATAGCCGATGAAATGCGGCCGCATCCCCGAAAGCAAAAGCCGCCGGTAGGCTTCGTCCGCGCCGATCTCGCGCAAAGCCTCTGCCGACCCGATCCCCGCCTTGGCGCAGGCTGCGTCCATCGCGGGTCCGAGGTTGCGGATCGACGAAACCGGTTCTGCCATCACGCCGCCTTGGCCAACCCGCCCGCAAAGGCGCACAGGGTGCGCAACGCCACCTCGAACCGGCTGTCCTCCAGCGTCATCGCCACGCGGACATGCCCGGCGGCAGACTGACCAAAGCTTTCCCCCGGCATGACCGCGATGCGATGCGCGTCGAGCAAGGCATTGGCGAAGCCCTCACCATTCATCCCGGTGCCGCGCACGTCCAGCATCACGTACATCGCGCCCTGCGCCGGGATCATCCGCACCACCTGCTGCGCCGCGAGAACCCGTTCAGCGATGGCCCGCCGCCGCCGGAACGGCTCTGCCACGCGCCGCTCCAGATCGGCCCCGGCGCGCAATCCGAAAAGCGCGGCGTCCTGGATATAGCCCGGCACCCCGTAGGTGGTGTTGGTCGCCAGATCGACAAGACAGGTGATGGCGTCCTCTGGCCCGACGATCCAGCCGATCCGGCTGCCGGTCATGGCGTGGCTTTTCGACATCGACCCGATCACCAGCGTGCGCTCGGCCATGCCGGGCAGGGCGCGGGGGCTCAGATGGGCGCCCTCCCAGACCTGGCTGTCATAGACCTCGTCCGAGATCAGCCACATGTCCCTTGCGGTCACCACGTCCGCGATCTCCTGCAACGTGGCGCGCGGATAGACCGCACCGGTGGGGTTGTTCGGCGTGTTGATCAGAAGAGATGCGGCGCCTTCGCTGGCGGCCTCCAAAGCACTCCGTTCGGGCAGGAACCCCTGCGCCGACCGTGTCGCCACCGCGCGCGGCACCGCGCCCGCGGACCGCACCAGCCCGGGATAGGTCGCGTAATAGGGATCGACATGAAGCGCCACATCGCCGGGCGCGCACACTGCCATATGGGCCGCGAACAGCCCCGCCTGTCCGCCGGGTGTGATCAGCACGTTCTCGCGGCGCGTCGGCACACCTGACCGCGCCTGCACCCTTGCTGCAACTTCATCGCGTAACGCACTGATTCCCGGAAC
Source organism: Marivita sp. (assembly GCF_020055635.1). Taxonomy (GTDB): domain Bacteria; phylum Pseudomonadota; class Alphaproteobacteria; order Rhodobacterales; family Rhodobacteraceae; genus Marivita. The sequence goes on from NZ_JAIPUT010000035.1 coordinate 42,077, forward strand.
GATCGCATAGCCGGTATGGCCGCCCCTGGCGCTGTCATACATCGCGCGCAGGATCGACGGGTCGGTGCCGATGTCATGCTCGCCGATGGTCAGTTCGGTCACCGGCACACCTGCCTCGACCATGGCGCGGGCCCGGTAGAAAACATCCCACCCGTCCGATCCGTCGCCGTTGAGCGTGGTGATGCGCTGTGAAAGTGCTGGCATGGAGACCTCCGAAACGTCTGCCCCCTTCTGCCCAGTCCTCGGGGCAAGGTCCAGTGCCCGCGCCCCTTGAACCTCTCCGCGCAAGAGGTCACCTTTGGTCTGAGCAGGAGGCCGCAATGCCGCATGACCACGCGCATCATCACATCGATCCGAAAGCCGGCGATGGCCGCCTGATCGGGGCGGTTGCAGTCAATCTCGGACTGACGGTCGCGCAGATCATCGGCGGCATCCTGTCCGGCTCGCTCGCGCTGATTGCCGACGCGCTGCACAACCTGTCGGACGCGGCGTCGCTGGTCATTGCCCTGATCGCGCGCAGGATCGCCCGCAAGGGGGCCACCGCGACCATGACCTATGGCTATGGACGGGCCGAGGTCGTCGCGGCGCTGGTCAACTACACCACGCTGATCCTGCTGGGGATCTACCTTTGCTACGAAGCGGCGCTGCGGCTTTTCGATCCGCACGCCGTCGATGGCTGGCTCGTGGTGATCATCGCCGGGATCGCGCTTTTGGTGGATCTGGTGACAGCGGCGCTGACCTGGGCGATGGCCAAGGACAGCGTCAACATCCGCGCGGCCTTTCTGCACAATCTCGCCGATGCGCTGGGATCGGTTGCGGTGATCGTCGCGGGCACGCTGATCCTGCTCTTTGACTGGCAGATCATCGACCCGCTCGTCACCTTCGGGATCGCAGGTTACATCCTGTGGATGTCGTTCTCCGAGATCGGCGGCGTGATCCGCATCCTGATGCTGGGCAGTCCGGCGGGCATCGACACCGACCGCCTGATCGAGGACCTGCGGACCGTGGACGGGGTGCAGGATATCCACCACGCCCACCTGTGGCAGATGCAGGAACACGAGCCCGCGCTCGAGGCGCATGTCGTCGTGGCCCCGGGCCGCTGGAGCGATGCCGACCGGATCAAGGCCGCGCTCAAGGACAGGCTGGCCGGGGCCGGGGTCGGCCATTCGACACTGGAACTGGAATGCGCGCGCCATGCCTGTACCGATTCCCAGCGCATCGGCCACTCTTGACGGATCGCCGGGGCGCCGGGTATGTCACGCGCATGACCCGTATCGCAACACCCCTCTGCTGCATCATCCGCTAATCCATCTGGCGGGCCGGTCTTCTATTCCCATATCGAAGTGAAGTTGCTACTCCCGCCGCAATCCGGCCCGCGAGGAGCATCCATGACCATCCAACTGACCAACACCGCGACGCGCAAGAAAGAGCCGTTCGTCCCGCTCGATCCGGAAAACGTGCGGATGTATGTCTGCGGGCCCACCGTCTATGACCGCGCGCATCTTGGAAATGCGCGCCCCGTCATCGTGTTCGACGTGCTCTACCGTCTGCTGCGCCATGTCTACGGTGCGGATCACGTCACCTATGTCCGCAACTTCACCGATGTGGACGACCGGATCAACGAAACAGCCCAAAAGCGCCGCGCGGCAGGGGCGGATGGAACGCTTGAGGCGCTGATCCGCGAACGCTCGGACGAGACGATCAGCTGGTATCACGCCGACATGGACGCGCTTGGTGCATTGCGCCCCGATCATGAGCCCCGCGCGACCCAATATGTTGACCAGATGATCGCCTTCATCGAAGACCTGATCGCCAAGGGTCACGCCTATGCCGCCGAAGGTCATGCGCTCTTTGCGGTGGATAGCTGGCCCGAAGGTTATGGCAAACTGTCCGGCCGGTCGGTGGACGACATGATCGCCGGTGCGCGGGTCGAGGTGGCCCCCTACAAGCGCAATCCGATGGATTTTGTGCTTTGGAAACCTTCGACCGATGATCTGCCCGGATGGGACAGCCCGTGGGGACGGGGCCGTCCCGGCTGGCACATCGAATGCTCTGCCATGGCGCATGAGTTGTTGGGCGAAACGTTTGACATCCACGGCGGCGGCAACGACCTGATGTTCCCGCACCACGAGAACGAGATTGCGCAGAGCAAATGCGCGGGCCACGGGTTCGCGCGCTATTGGCTGCACAACGAGATGTTGCAGGTCGAGGGAAAGAAGATGTCCAAGTCACTGGGCAACTTCTTTACCGTGCGGGATTTGCTGGACGGCAATTGGACCGGTGGTTGGAAGGTTCCCGGAGAAGTCATCCGCTTTGTTTTCCTTTCGACGCACTACCGGAAACCGATGGATTGGACTGCTGACAAGGCTGAGCAAGCGAAAGAGGCTTTGGAGAAGTGGGCACTTTTCACCAAAGACGTCAAAGCCTCTGATAGCCTACCGTCAAAGCTTATCGAGATATTATCGAACGACCTCAACACACCCGCAGCTATTGCTGAGTTACACAGAATGAGTAACAGCGGCGAATATGAAGGGCTCAAATCTGCCTTGAAATTCCTGTCTTTAGAATTGCCACTGAGTGAGACTGACGCTGGCGTTTTTGATTTCTTAGTTGAAGGCGAAACAGTTAAATCTTTGATCGAAGAATTGATCCAAGAAATGCAAAAGGCGCGTGCGGAGAAAAATTTCAGTCGATCAGATGAGATTCGCGATGCCTTCAAAGAGGCAGGAGTTTCAGTTCGTTTTGAGAAGAATGGTGAGACGATCTATAAGCGCGAAGCGAATTTTCAGGTAGCTCCGCTTGAAAAGGTTGCTTCGAAATGAACCCGCACGGCTCGACCCATTCAGCCCGGGCGCACGCCGGGCAGCCCTCGGCAAACTGCACCACCCTTCGTAGGCCGGGCTTATGTCCGGCACCGGCGCCCTTACTTCCCCGGATGACCCGATGACCAAAACCCGCCTCACTCTCTACGACACCACCCTGCGCGACGGGCAGCAGACGCAG
>NZ_JAIPUT010000036.1 GCF_020055635.1 Marivita sp.
CCGATCAGGCGGGCCACCGAATGCTTCTCCATGAACTCGGACATGTCGATGCGCACCATCGCGTTGTCGTCGTCGAACAGGAACTCGGCCACGGCCTTGGTCAGCTCGGTCTTGCCCACGCCGGTCGGCCCGAGAAACAGGAACGACCCAAGCGGACGGTTCTCGTCGTTCAGACCGGCACGCGCCCGTCGCACCGCGTTTGCAACCGCCTTGACCGCCTGATCCTGGCCGATGACCCGCTTGTGCAGACCGTCCTCCATGCGGAGCAGTTTGTCGCGCTCGCCTTCGAGCATCTTGGACGTGGGAATCCCTGTCCAGCGCTCGACCACACCTGCGATCTGTTCGGGGCGCACGGCTTCTTCGACCATCACGTCATCATCCGAATTCTCGGCCTCGGACAGTTGCTTTGCAAGCTGCGGGATGACGCCATAAGACAGCTCGCCCGCCTTGGCGAGGTTGCCTTCGCGCTTGGCGATCTCAAGCTCGGCCCGCGCACGGTCCAACTGCTCTTTGACATCCCTTGCCGAAGCCAGCTTGTCACGTTCTGCCTGCCACTTGGCGGTCATTTCGGACGACTGTTCCTGGAGATCCGCCAGATCCTTTTCCAGCTTTGCAAGCCGGTCCTTGGAGGCCTGATCGTCCTCCAGTCGCAGCGCCTCGACCTCGATCTGCTTTTGCAGGATGTCGCGGTCCAGCGCGTCCAGTTCTTCTGGCTTGCTGTCGACTTCCATCCGCAGACGTGCCGCCGCCTCGTCCATCAGGTCGATCGCCTTGTCCGGCAGGAACCGATCGGTGATATAGCGATGCGACAGGGTCGCGGCAGCCACCAGAGCGCTGTCCGAGATCCGCACACCATGGTGCAGTTCGTACTTTTCCTTGATACCGCGCAGGATCGAAATCGTGTCCTCGACCGTCGGCTCCTGCACCATCACGGGCTGGAACCGGCGCGCCAATGCCGCATCCTTTTCGACGTGCTTGCGGTATTCGTCGAGCGTGGTGGCACCGACACAGTGCAACTCTCCCCGCGCCAGCGCAGGCTTGAGCAGGTTGGACGCATCCATCGCGCCATCGGCCTTGCCCGCGCCCACAAGCGTGTGCATTTCGTCGATGAACAGGATGATTTCACCCGCAGCCGAGGTCACTTCGGAGAGGATGCCCTTGAGGCGCTCCTCGAATTCACCGCGATATTTCGCACCGGCGATCAGCGCGCCCATGTCCAACGCCAGAAGCCGTTTGTTGCGCAGGCTTTCCGGCACGTCACCGTCGATGATGCGCAAAGCAAGACCTTCGGCAATCGCGGTTTTACCCACACCGGGTTCCCCGATCAGAACGGGGTTGTTCTTGGTCCGGCGGCTGAGCACCTGCATCGCGCGGCGGATCTCGTCATCCCGACCGATGATCGGGTCGATCTTGCCTTCGCGCGCCCTTTCGGTGAGGTCGAGAGTGAACTTCTTGAGCGCCTCGTACTGGTCTTCGGCGCTCGCGCTGTCGGCGGTCCGCCCCTTGCGAATATCGTTGATGGCCGTGTTCAGCGCCTGTGCGTTCACCGCGCCAGCCTCCAAGGCCTCTTTCGCCGGGCTTTTCACCATCGCCAGGGCCATGAGGATTCGCTCCACCGGGACAAAACTGTCCCCGGCCTTCTTGGCAATCTTTTCCGCCTCGTCGAGCACCTTGCCTGTTGCGCTGTCCAGATAGACCTGACCGGCGTCGCCGGACACCTGGGGGATTTTCGCAAGCTTTCCGTTCAACGCCTGCGTGACGCGTTCGGGCGCACCGCCCGCGCGTTGAATGAGGTTGGTCGCCAACCCCTGTTCGTCGTCCAGCAAGGCCTTGAGAATATGTTCCGGCGCAAGCCTCTGGTGGCTTTCCCGCATGGCAATGGTCTGGGCAGCCTGAATGAAGCCGCGCGACCGTTCCGTGAACTTCTCCAAGTTCATGGCATTCTCCTTCTGTTAAGCACCCCATCCTCCGGCAACGCCCGTTCGCGGCGCGTCCCCTCGGGGCCTTCAGCATCAAAAATGGGGGCTGCGGGACCCCCATTCAAGAGCTTGTGAACGCTTACTCCTGCGCTTCTTCGAGAATCGTTTCGTTGTCCTGATACTCGGGGCCCGAAGGTGTCGGGCCGCCTGATCGATCGACGTCAGGATCGTCCGCAACGTCGGTGTCGACATCCGTTGCTTCGCTGGTAGCCAGCGGGTCGGTCTCGATCTGTTGCGGTTCCGGCGCGACCGGACCTCCTGACGGCCGTCCGATCAGGACCATGACCGCGACCAGGATGACGAATCCGATGGGGATCAGGGCATACATGTATCTTCGCATCATTCTTCCTCCGGGGCTTGAACAACCCCTGTTTGATTGCTGACCGTGCCGTCTTCGGGCGAAACGACTTGGCCGGGTTCCAGCAGACGTCTGTCCTCGTCCGCAACCGTGTCATCCTCGCCGCTGCCCTCGATGCCCGTCAGGTCGGTGGCGTCGGTACTGCCGTCAAGCATTTGCCCGTCCTCGCGTTCCACCGGGAAATTCTGCTCCAACACGGATGCCGCTCCATCCGGGTTGCTGCCTGCCCCTGTCGGGTTTTCCAGAACGCCCTCCATATCAGGGGTCGTATTGGAATAGGGTGCGGGACCGAATTGCCAGATGACCAGGACCAGAAGGGCAACCACAACCACGAGGATTGCGGCGGGACGCAGAAATCTTGCCCTGCCTTGCGGGTCTGTGCTCTTTGCCATGGGTCTCTCCTTTTTCGGTAAATCAACGATTTTCGGCATGTGTTGTTCCTTGACCCAAGCGCACATGCCTGTAAGACGAAGCGGCTTTGCAAAAGGGATCGCCACCGTGCCAGATGACCGCCTGATCGTTGCCCTGGACGTGCCGAATGCCGTGGCCGGGCTTGAGCTTGCCGGCAGGCTGGGCGACGCGGTCTCGTTCTACAAGATCGGGCTGGGCATGCTCACCGGAGGCGGGCTGGCGCTGGCCAACGAATTGAAACACGAACATGGCAAGCGCATTTTCCTCGACATGAAGCTCTTTGACATCGGCGCAACCGTGGAAGCCGCCGTGCGCGGGCTGGCGCAGTTCGATCTGGATTTCCTGACCGTGCATGGCGACCCCCATGTGGTGCGCGCGGCAAAGGAAGGCGCTGCCGGGTCGGATCTGAGGATTCTCGCGGTGACGATCCTGACCTCGCTCGAGCGCAGCGATCTCGACGACAGCCTGATCCGCAGCGGTGCCATTCCCGATCTGGTGGCCGAGCGCGCCGGGCGCGCCTTCGAGGCCGGCGCGGATGGCGTGATCTCGTCCCCGAACGAAGCGGCCATGATCCGCGCCCTGCCGGATGCCGAAGGCCGCCTGATCGTGACCCCGGGCGTGCGCCCGGTCGGTGCCGACATGGGAGACCAGAAGCGCGTCGCGACCCCGGCGAATGCCGTGAAGAACGGTGTCGATCATATCGTTGTCGGTCGGCCGGTCTGGCAATCGCCGGATCCACGCGCCGCCGCACAGGCGATCGTCGCCGAGATGCGGTCGCCGCAGGCGGTTCAGCCGAACGTCTGAACCAGATACCGACGCACCATGATGGCAAAATGCGGAATCGCCTCGGGATGCCGCGTATAATCTTCTGCCCGCATCAGCGACCAGCCTTGCCCCTCTGATCCGAAAACGATCAGGTCTTCGGCCTCGGCGGGCAAATGGGCGGCGAAGAACACGCCACGCCCATAGCGTTCGCACCAGACAAGATCGCGGTCCTGCAAGGACAGGCCGATTTCCTCGGCTGTCTCGCGCAGCACGCAGGCTTGCGGGCTTTCTTCACCGTCGCGCCCGCCCCCGGGCAGATCAAGCCGACCGGGCCACGGGATATCCGCCCTGTCATCGCGGCGAAGCACGACGATGCGGTCCCCGATGAACAGGATCAGTTTCGCCCCGCCAAACGCCTGCATGTACGGACCCTTTTGTCTGCCCCGCGCCGGGTGTATCTTGTCATCGCCTGTTCGGATACCCAACACATGCCTGCCCTGTGCCGCGATTGCCTGACCGAATTCGACGCCGGAGCGCGCTGCCCCGTGTGCCGCAGTCCGCGTGTCGTTGCGCATCCCGAACTTTGCGACCTGAGTATCGCGCATATGGATTGCGACGCGTTCTATGCCTCGGTGGAAAAGCGCGACAATCCCGACCTGGCCGACAAGCCGGTGATCATCGGCGGCGGGCGGCGCGGTGTCGTGTCCACCGCCTGCTATGTCGCCCGGATCAAGGGGGTCCGGTCCGCCATGCCGATGTTCAAGGCGCTTCAGCTTTGCCCCGACGCGGTGATCGTGAAACCGCGCATGGACGCCTATGTCGAAGCGTCGCGCTCGATCCGGAAGTTGATGGAGGAACTGACCCCGTCGATCGAGCCGCTGTCGCTGGACGAGGCCTTCATCGACCTGACCGGCACCGCGCGGCTGCATGGCCATCCCCCTGCGGTGATGCTGGCGCGGCTGGTCAAGCGCATGCGGGACGAACTGAACCTCTCCGGCTCGATCGGCCTGAGCCACAACAAGTTCCTTGCCAAGATCGCCTCTGATCTGGACAAGCCGCGCGGGTTTTCGGTCATCGGTCGTGCCGAAACCCAGACGTTTCTGCGGCCGAAATCGGTGCGCATGATCTGGGGCGTCGGCACGGCCACGCAGGACGCGCTTGACCGGTCGGGCATCCGCACGTTCGACGATCTGCTGCGCTGGGACCTGGATGATCTGACCCATCGCTTCGGCAGCATGGGTCACCGCCTCTGGCATCTGGCGCGCGGCCAGGACCAGCGGCGCGTCTCCGCCCACAGCCCGATGAAGTCGATCTCGAACGAAACCACCTTCCACGAAGACACAAACGATCCCGACCTGCTCGACGGTCATCTCTGGCGGATGTGCGAAAAGGTCTCGGACCGGGCCAAGGCCAAGGGTCTGGCCGGGCGCGTCGTGACCCTCAAGCTCAAGAAGTCGAACTTCAGCCTGTTGACCAAGCGCCTCTCCCTGACAGATCCGACCCAGATCGCCGACCGCATCTATCGCACCGCGCGAAGGCTGTTCGATCAGGTTGGAGACCAGGGCCCCTACCGCCTTTTGGGTGTCGGCATCAGCGACCTCGGCACGGCAGAGGGCGCGGATGTCTCGGGCGACCTGCTCGACCCGAACGGGATCAAGCGCGCGCAGGCGGAACGGGCGACCGACGCGATCCGCGAAAAATTCGGCCCGGACGCAATCCTCAAGGGCCGCGCCCTGCGCTGAATCTCACATCAACTGGTTTTCCTCGTCTGTGGCGGAAATTCCGAACGCATCCAGACCCGCTTCGAGGTTGTCGGCAAGGTGCGGCGTTCCGATGAGGTAATCCGCCGTCGGGGTTGTCGCTTCGTTCACGGCGGTCTGGTACGCCTCGTCCCATTCCTCGGCTTCGAAGGCCCCGCGCCCGATCCACATGACCGCGACAAGCGCCGCCTGTTCCTCTTCGTCCATCCGATCGACGAAGCCGCGCAGCTCGCCCTCGGCCCGATCAAGCTCGCGCGCCATCACGATGACGGCCGCCACCTTGTTTGCGGTGATATGTTCCATGTCGATTCTCCCATGTCGTCGAGGATAACATGGGCCGGAAAGGAATCTTTGACTTTGATCTTACGCAAACAGCCGATAGTAGAGCCAGTCTGGCAGGAACTGGCTGCCGCGAAAGACCAAGGAAAAAAGGCCGGGAAAGCTGCGCTTGAACGCATCCGAATTCATGTGCTCGAAAAATTCACGGGCGGCTGCGTCGGGCTCCATGATGAACGGCATCCGGAAATCGTTCTTGTCTGTCAGACGTGTCTTGACGAACCCCGGATTGACCAGCTGGACCCTGACATTCGTCCTGTGCAGATCGGCATGAAGCGACTCTGCCAACGTCATGACCCCCGCCTTTGATGAGGTGTAGGCAGCGGCACCGGGAAGCCCGCGAAACCCGGAGAGCGACCCTGTCAGAACGATATGGCCAGAATCGCGTTCAACAAACTTGGGGACCACCGCCCCCATCAGTCGCATTGCGCCGGTATAATTGATATCCGCCATGGCGATGGCCTGTTCGGCATCCCAATCCTTGGCACCGAAGGGCCAGTAGACACCGGCAAGCTGAACCACCCCATCGATCTCGCCAACAGCTTCTGCCGCGGATGTGACCGAAGCTGCATCCGAAACATCGACCGGGACAACCTGCGCGCGCCCCGGAAGCGCATCCGCCAATGCTGTCAGCTTGTCTTCGCTGCGGGCAGACAGCACAAGCTCGACGCCAGCCGCGCTCATCTTGTGCGCCAGCGCCTCGCCGAGACCTTCGCTTGCCCCGACCAACCAGTATCGTTTGCCCGCCCAATCGCTCACACTGCTTCCTTCCTGCGCATCGTGGCCACCAGTTCGGCCACCTTGATTCCATATTTGCGAAACTGACTGCGATTCACGATGGTTCCATTCGGAGCAAGGTACATCCAGTCCGTCGTGTCCAGCACATGACCGCCCTGCGAGTCGGGCAACTTGTACTTGTACTTGAGCCGCACCGTCGGGCCGCTTTGAACGCCAAGACCCTCGCCGACCACGTCCGACGCCAAGGCGCGGATATGCCCGTCATTGCCTAGCGTCAGCTTCCACTCCCGCAGCACCTCTTCGCCGTTGTCATAGGTGAATCTCTCGGTCATCACACCCTTGTTGCCGTTCCATTCGGCAAGGAAGTCACCGACAAAGCGCGATGTCACACGCCCGGTCGGACCATAGATCACACCTTCGCAAACGATCGGGCCGTTCAGATGCATGCGCAGATCGAAAGGCTCTCCATGTGCCGTCGCATAATCTGACGGGGTCTGGCCATAAAAACCGAAATACCGGTTCTTCAGATACCCGAGGACGAGCATCGCGCTTGCTCCGAGAAATACGAGAAAGACAGTCTCCATGACGTCATTCCTTTCCAATCGGTGTCGCGACAAGAAGTCCGATCGCCACCAGTTTCAAAGCGCAGGGCACCCCCGCGTAGAGCAATGTCAGTGTCGTGAGCGCCGCGTCGCTGTTTTGCGCACCCGAGACGAAACCGCTGGCTTCGAGAATGGGCAGCAGCGCAATCGCAGCGAAGGCCAGAGTGAGCTTGGACACGAACCCCCAAAGGGCGAATCCCTCGGACGCCTCTGGTGCGATCCGTTCCATCCGGCGCGCAAACACCGCCGGGAGCAGAGTCAGATCGGCCCCGACCGCGGCTCCGGAAGCCAGGCAGATCAGCGCGAACCAGACGGTGTCCCCGCTCCCCAGCATCATGGCGAAACTGAAGGCGATGATCGCCAGGACCATCGCGGCCAGCAATGCGTTCTTGGCACCGATCCGTTCGGCCACGATTCCCCAGATGGGCGCAGCCGCGGCAGCTGCCACGAAGAACAGAAGCAGCAGCGGCCCTTCCCAGCCCGGCGCATCCAGGCGGCTTTCGACGAAGAACAGAAACAATGTCGAACTCACCGCAACCGGCGCCGCGTTCACCAGGGCAATCAGCAAGAGCCGACGCGAGATCTGGTCTCGCAGGATGATCCCGAAGCCGGCAGAGGGTTCGGTTGTTGTTCCGCGCCATTCATTGTGCATCGCGAGACCTGCGATCAGGCAGGCCAGCGCAAACGCCACAGCGTAGGCCACGAATTCAGGCCAGGCGATGGCAAGAAAGATCGACGGCATTACCGACGCGACACAGACCCCGAGCAAAGCCCCGGTCTCGCGCCATCGGGCGACCGTTAGATGTCCCGCGTCCCCACTCAGCGATCTGGCCTTCTGCACGCCGCGCGCATAGAAATTGATCGTCAGGAAACTGAAGGCCGAAAACACCAGCGTCAGCATGACCGCGAACCACAGGATCGGGTTGGTGGGTGGGGTGACGGCGAACAGGCCCAGCATCGCGGCCCCCATGATCGCCAGCGTCACGCCGACTGCCAGTCCCTGATAGCGCCGCACGGCGACCGCCAGCTTGCCCAGAAGCGGATCCTGCACCACATCAAGCAACCGAAGCCCGAACAGGACCGAGCCCAGCGCGGCAAGGCTGACCCCGTATTCATCGACATAGAACTTGGGCGCGTGGATGTAGATCGGCAAACCTGCCGCCGCGAGAACCGCCGCAAAGACAGCGTATCCGCCCAGTTTCTGCCGATCTGCAAGCATTACTGGCTGACTTCGTCCAGCGGCGGCTCGGGCCGCGTCCGATAGCGCGCCCCCTTCCACCACAGCTTCAGGGCCTGCCAGTGAATCAGCGCCAGCACCCGGCGAGACCCAAGCGGACGACGCAACAAGGATCGCAGGATGGACCTGTTGCTGATCGCCTTGCGCGGCCCGGTGAGTGTCGCGATGAGGCCCCCCGATGCCTGCGAATAATCGATCCAGATCCCGATCTTGTCCGGACGGATATCGAACCGGAACTCGTACCCGCCGTCGACCGGCTGAAAAGGCGAGACATGGAAAATCTTGGTCGCCTGCAACCGGTCCGAGGATCCGATCGGGGAATTGTCGCGCTTGCGGCACAGGTATGAATGCCGGTCGCCAAAGGTGTTCGACACCTCGGCGATCACTGCCACGAGGTTGTCTTTTTCATCATGCGCCAGCCAGAACGACACCGGGTTGAACACATGGCCAAGGAACCGGGGTTGCGCCAGCAGCATCAGCCGCCCGCGCGACCGCACCTGATGCGCCTCGAGAACGTCGCGCGCCCATGCGGCCCCGCGCCCTTCGCCCGGCGCGCCGCCGTGATCGCTGTCCTGAAGGCTCGCCACATTGCCCTTGTTGCGCGAAAACAGCCACGGCGTCTTCGGCTTGGCTTCGGCATCCAGCATCACGTAGTCGATGGAATAGCGAAACGCGTTTTCAGTGCTGCCCTTGCGACCGTGATAGGTGTGGCCGACGATATGATCGACCACCCTCATTCTGCCGCCACCGCCACGGCGTTGCGCGCCCGGATCGCCTCGACAACATCCACGGCGCTGCCCAACCCGTCCTCATGAAACCCGTTCTTCATCCAGGCGCCACAGAACCAGGTGCGATGGGTGCCGTTCATGTCGCGCAAGGTCTCCTGGGCGGCCAGCGCCTCAAGGTCGTAGACCGGATGGCGCAGAGTGCATTCGTCGTAGATCAGGTCTTCGCGGATCGGGCGCGTGGTGTTCAGCGTCACGAAATGCGGATCGCTTTCCGGGATCGGCTGAAGGCTGTTCATCCAGTAGGTCAGGTCGATGGTGTTCAGCTCTTTGGCGGCACTTTCGGTATAGTTCCAGGACGACCAGCAGACGCGCCGTTTCGGCATGATGCTCGCGTCGGCATGCAGCACGACGCGGTTGGGCTGGTACCTGATCGCGCCAAGCGCGCTTTTCTCAAGCCCTGTGGCATCGGACAAGAGCCGCAGCGTGTCATCGGAATGCGTGGCAAAGACCACCTCGTCGAACTGCTCCCATTCGGCGCCCGTGGCCTTGACCTCGGCCCCCGTCACGCCCCGGCGCACGGCATCTATCGGCGCGCCAAGGCGCAATGTCACACCGCGCGACGTCATCGACGCCTCGAGACGGCGCACATATTCGATGGACCCGCCCTGCACCGTGTACCACTGGTGCTGGCCCGACACCGACAACAGCGCGTGGTTCTCCATGAACTGAACAAGCGCGTGGGCCGGGAAATCCATCACCTTTTCAGTTGGCGTGGACCAGATCGCACCGGTCAGCGGCAGGAGGTAATAGTCGCGGAACCATTCACCGGTGCCAAGCTGGTCGAGAAAGGCGCCAAGGCACAGGCTGCGGTCACGCGTGGCATCCAGCGCATGTTTGTTGAACTTCGCGATATCCGCGAGCATGCGAAGGAACCTCGGATTCACCAGGTTCCGCTTCTGCGCAAAGATCGACCCGACGGTCGCAAGCGCATATTCGATCCGCCCGCCATCGAGGCTGGCGCCAAAGCTCATGTTGCTCTTTGTGACCGGCACATCCAGCGACTTGAACAGCTGCGCGAGGTGCGGATAGTTGGCGTAGTTGAAGACGATGAACCCGGTGTCCACCGGCTGATCGCCGTTCTTCCCCGCGACGATCGTCCTGGCGTGACCGCCAAGGCGCGGCTCGGCTTCGAACAGGGTGACGTGGTGATCTTCGGACAGCATGTGCGCTGCCCCCATTCCCGAAATACCTGCGCCAATCACGGCAATTTTCTTGGGGTCGCTGGCGCGGGCTTCAAACGGCATAGGTGTCTCTCTGTGTGGTGTGTCTAGTTTTGTTTACGCCAATACCCGCCTTTCGGATGACAAAAGAAAAAGAAAACTAACTTTGATCCAAAGCTGTTACCATGGCGTATCTTCCATATGATTTCGAACACTGTTCTTTTACCGGAGTGCGACCCTGCGGCCGTTGCGAACGGTCTGAAAATCAGGGACTCGTGTCGTGAAGTCAGTGACGGAAAGATTGTTTTGAACGACGGAACGCTGAACATTACGACGCCTTGGGTCGACGACCTTCTGGCGGTCCGCGACACGCGGGACGAAGCAGCCTTTATCCGGGTCTTCCAGCATTTTGGCCCGAGGGTCAAAGCGTTCCTGATGCGTACCGGCATGGACGCAGCCCTTGCCGAGGAATGCGCGCAGGAAGTGCTGGTGACGGTATGGAACAAGGCGCATCTTTATGATGCTACACGGGCAAGTCCATCGACATGGATCTTCACCATCGCCCGGAACAAGAAAATCGACGTGTTGCGCAAGCAAAGACGTCCGGAACCCGAAGACCTGCCATGGGGCCCCGAAGCGGAACCCGATCAGGCCGATCTCATCGGGTTGCAACAGGAGAGCGAGCAACTGGGTCGCGCGCTGCGCGACCTTCCGCAAAAACAAAGGGAGCTGATTGAACAAGCCTATTTCGGAGACCTGTCGCACAGCGAAATTGCAGAACGCACAGGCCTGCCTCTGGGCACGATCAAATCACGCATCCGACTGGCGCTGGAACGACTGCGCCACCAAATGAAGTGATGAATGCCATGACCATCAAACACCATCTGCCAGACGAGCTTCTCATGGCCTATTCGGCAGGCGAACTGTCCGAAGCGGTCAACCTGATCGTCGCCACGCATATTTCGCTCTGCGATGACTGCCGCGCCGCGCTTGGCAGCTACGACGCGGTTGGTGGGGCCGTGCTCGATACCTGCGAAAGCGCACCGATGTCAGGCGACAGCCTCGCTTCGGTTCTGAAGCTGATCCATACTCGGGATGACGACGCGCCAGAACAGGAAATCCGCGTTCCGGAAACTGATGGCATCCTGCCGGCCCCGCTGCGAGACTACGTCAAGGGTGGGCTCGACTCCGTTCGTTGGCGCTCTGCCGGGATGGGTGTGAAACACGCGATCCTGCCGACGTCCAAAGACGCGACGGCGCGCCTGCTCTACATCCCCGCCGGCACCGCGATCCCGGATCACAGCCATAACGGTCTTGAACTGACCCTTGTTCTGCAAGGCGCGTTCCAGGACGAAGACGGCTATTTCGGCCGTGGCGATGTCGAAGTGGCAAGCGAAGACCTGCACCATACGCCGGTCGCCGACATTTCCGAAGATTGCATCTGCCTTGCGGTCACCGATGCGCCGCTCAGGTTCAAGGGGCTGATGCCCCGCATCGCGCAGCCGTTCATCGGGATCTGACCCGCATCAACCGGATGCAAAAAGGGGGCCACGCGGCCCCCTTTGTCGTTTCGGCTTAGGCTTTTTTCTTCTTCGGCGGCATCAGGTCGGTGATCGTGCCCTCGAACATCTCGGCGGCGAAATTCACCGTTTCCGACAGCGTCGGGTGCGGGTGGATCGTGTGCCCCAGATCAACCGCATCGGCACCCATCTCGATGGCCAGCGCCACTTCGGAAATCAGATCGCCCGCATTGGTGCCCACGATGCAGGCCCCGATCACCCGGTCATCCGCCGGATCGAACAGGAGCTTGGTGATCCCCTCGTTCCGCCCGTTCGACAAGGACCGCCCAGATGCGGCCCATGGGAACACGCCCTTTTCATAGGTGATGCCCTTGGCCTTGGCCTCGGTCTCGGTCACGCCGCACCACGCCACTTCGGGATCGGTATAGGCGACCGACGGGATCAGTTGCGCATCAAAGAACCGGTTGTGCCCCGCACAGACCTCTGCCGCGACCTTGCCTTCATGCACCGCCTTGTGCGCCAGCATCGGCTGGCCGACCACGTCACCGATGGCAAAGATGTGCGACACACCGGTGCGCTGCTGCTTGTCGACGGCGATGAAACCGCGCTCATCCACGGCAACCCCGGCCTTTTCCGCGTCGATCAGCTTGCCATTCGGCTTGCGCCCCACGGCCACCAGAACCTTGTCGAACGTATCGTCAAAGGTCTCGCCCTTGTCATTCTCGAACGTGACCTTGAGCCCCTTCTTCAGCGCCTCGACATTCGTGACCTTGGTCTTGAGCCAGATGTTCTCGTACCGCCCCTCGATCCGCTTGTGCAGCGGCTTGACGATGTCCTTGTCGGCCCCCGGCATCAGCTGGTCCATGAATTCGACGACCGAGATCTTGGACCCCAGCGCATCATAGACGCAGGCCATTTCCAGACCGATGATCCCACCGCCAAGGACCAGCATCCGCTTCGGAATGTCCTTCAACTCCAAAGCGCCCGTGCTGTCGATCACCCGCTCGTCGTCCTGCGGAATGAACGGCAGGTTCACGGGCTCGGACCCGGCGGCGATGATGCATTGATCAAAGCTGACATTGGTCTTGCCGTCGTCACCGACCACTTCGATCATGTTCGGTCCGGTAAATGTGCCATAGCCCTGAACGACCTGAACCTTGCGGCCCTTCGCAAGGCCACTCAGCCCGCCGGTCAACTGTCCGACAACGCCGTTCTTGAAGTCGCGCAATTCATCCAGATCGATCTTCGGCTTGCCGAAACTGATCCCGTGCGACCCCATTTCCTCGGCCTCGGTGATCACCTTGGCCACATGCAAAAGCGCCTTGGACGGAATACAGCCGACATTGAGGCAGACACCGCCCAGCGACGGATATTTCTCGATCAGGACAACCTTCTTGCCAAGGTCGGCAGCCCGGAACGCCGCTGAATAGCCGCCCGGACCAGAGCCCAGAACCACCACCTCGGCATGGATGTCACCCTTGCCGCTGGCGCTTCCAGTCGCTTCGACCGCTTGCGGTGTATCTGACTGAGGCGGTGATCCGCGCCCACCATAGCCACCCTTGACCTCGCCCCCTTGGCCCGACGCATCCTTGGCCGTCTCTTCCTTGGCGTCCGCGCCTTCGAACACCATGATCACGTCGCCTTCGGAAACCTTGTCACCTTCGCTGACCTTGATCTCGGTGATCTTGCCGGCCGCAGGCGATGGCACTTCCATCGTCGCCTTGTCGGATTCCAGCTCGATCAGCGGGTCTTCCTCGCTGACCGTATCGCCCACGCTGACCAGAACGGTCACGACGGGCACGTCTTTGAAATCCCCGATATCGGGTACTTTGACATCCATCAGATCGCTCCCCTTACCACATCAACTTGCGCATATCGCCGAGCAGGGTCTTGAGCGTCACGCAGAAGCGCGCGGCCAGGGCCCCGTCGACGGCACGGTGATCGTAGGACAGCGACAGAGGCTGCATCAGGCGCGGCACAAACTCCTCGCCATTCCAGACCGGCGCCATCTTGGACCGGGTCAGGCCCAGGATCGCCACTTCGGGCGCATTCACGATGGGGGTAAAGCTGGTGCCCCCGATGCCGCCCAGTGACGAGATCGTAAAGGTCGCGCCCTGCATGTCCTTGGATTTAAGTTCGCCATCGCGGGCCGCCTTGGACAGGGTCATCAGTTCCTTCGAAATCTCGACCAGCCCCTTGCGGTCCGCGTCCTTGATCACCGGAACCATCAGGCCGTTCGGCGTGTCTGCCGCAAAGCCGATATTGTAGAAGTTCTTCTTGATCAGCTTGTCGCCATCCGGGTGGATCGAGCTGTTGAATTCCCAATGTTCCTTGAGCGCCGATACCGAGGCCTTGATCACAAAAGACAACAGCGTCACGCGATAGCCGTTATCCTTGGCCATCGTGTCCATTTCCTTGCGATACTTGTCGAGATCGGTGATGTCCGCCTCGTCATTATGCGTGACATGCGGAATGTTCAGCCATGACCGGTGAAGCGCAGGCCCCGAGATCTTCTTGATCCGGGACATTTCCACGTCTTCGATGGGTCCGAACTTGGAAAAATCCACAGCCGGGATCGGCGGAATACCCATGCCCCCCTGCACGCCACCGCCACTCGCTGCGGCGGGCACGGTCTGGGACTTGAGCGCCTTTTCGACATCTTCGCGCAGGATACGGCCCTTGCGGCCGGACCCGTTCACCTGTGTCAGGTCGATCTCGACCCGACGCGCATAGGCACGCACCGATGGCGAGGCGTGAACCTTGCCAAAGCCCGCATCGGTCTTGGCCGGTGCAGGGGCCGCGGCAGGCGTGTCGGCGGCCTTGGGCGGCGCGCTGCTTTCGGATTTGGCCGGCTCGCTTTTCGGCTCGTCCTTCGGCGCATCTTCGGCGCCCTTGGCCTCGACGATCAGGATCACCGATCCTTCGGACACCTTGTCGCCTTCGCTGACCTTGATCTCCTTCACGACACCGGCGGTCGACGACGGCACTTCCATCGTCGCCTTGTCGGATTCCAATTCGACGATCGGGTCTTCTTCGGCAATCGTGTCACCCACGCTCACCAGAACGGTCACGACGGGCACATCGGTGAAATCACCGATATCCGGCACTTTTACTTCGGTTGTCATAATCTTGTTCTCCTCCCGCTCACACCAGACGCGGGTTCGGCTTGTCGCCGTCGATGTCGTATTTCGTCAAAGCTGTCTTGAGGTCTTTCTCGGTCACCGCACCTTCACGGAAGAGATCGACCATCGCAGCGGCGGCGATGTGGTTCGCGTCCACCTCGAAGAACCGGCGCAGGTTCAGGCGGCTGTCCGACCGGCCATAACCATCGGTGCCCAGAACCGTGAACCGACCCGGCACAAAGCCCCGGATCTGCTCGGCGTAGTTCTTCATGTAGTCGGTCGCCGCGACGATCGGACCTTTCACACTCTCAAGCTGCTGGGTGACATACGGCACTTTCGGCTCGTCCAGCGGGTTCAGCCTGTTCTGACGCGCGCAATCCTGCCCATCTCGGGCAAGCTCGTTCAGCGACGTGGCCGACCAGATATCCGAGGTCACGCCGAAATCTTCCTTCAGCATCTCGGCCGCCTTGATCGCCTGCACAAGGATCGTCCCCGATCCCATCAGGTTGACGTGTTTCTTGCCGGGCTTCGCCGTCTTGTGCATCCGGTACAGACCCTTGATGATGCCCTCTTCGGCGCCCATCGGCATTTCCGGGTGCTGATAATTCTCGTTCATCAGCGTCAGGTAGAAATAGACATCCTCCTGATCCACGAACATCCGCTGCAACCCGTTCTGAACGATCACCGCAACCTCGTAGCTGAAGGTCGGATCATAGCTGATGCAGTTCGGGATCGTGCTGGCCAGGATGTGGCTGTGTCCATCCTCGTGCTGCAAGCCTTCGCCGTTCAGCGTGGTCCGCCCGGCCGTCCCGCCAAGCATGAAGCCCCGTGCCCGACTGTCGCCCGCCGCCCAGCACAGATCGCCGATCCGCTGGAAGCCGAACATCGAGTAGTAGATGAAGAACGGGATCATCGGCACGCCGTGATTGGAATACGACGTCGCCGCCGCGATCCAGTCCGCCATCGCGCCCGCTTCGTTGATGCCCTCCTGAAGCACCTGGCCATCCAGGCTTTCCTTGTAGAACATCATCTGGTCGCGGTCTTCGGGGACATAGTTCTGTCCCAGCGGGTTGTAGATCCCGACAGACCGGAACAGCCCTTCCATCCCGAAGGTGCGGCTTTCATCCGGCACGATCGGCACCACATTCTTGCCGATCTGCTTGTCACGCAGCAGCGTCGTCAGGATACGCACAAACGCCATCGTCGTCGAAATCTCGCGATCGCCCGTGGACTCGAGTTGCCCCTTGAACTTGTCGAGCGCCGGGATCTCCAGCTTGGGCGCATCCTTCCAGTGCCGGACCGGGAACGACCCGCCCAACTCCTTGCGGCGATCCGCGAGATAGGCCTTCTGCGCGTTGTTCAGGCTGACAAAGGGAATGTCCTTTTCAAGCTCCTGATCCGTCACCGGAATCTGGAACCGGTCCCGCATCGCCTTGAGCTGGTCGAGCTGCATCTTCTTCTGCTGGTGCGTGGTATTCTGGCCCTCGCCAGCGGTCCCCATGCCGTACCCCTTGACCGTCTTGACCAAAAGGCAGGTCGGCGTGTTCTTGGCTTTGCTGGCCCGCAGGAAGGCGTTGTAGACCTTCTTCGGGTCATGCCCACCGCGGCGCAGCGCCCAGATCTGGTCGTCGGTCCAGTCTTCGACCAAAGCAGCCGTTTCGGGATACTTTCCGAAGAAATGCTCGCGGATATACGCGCCATCCTTGGATTTGAATGTCTGGTAATCGCCGTCGACGGTCTCGTCCATCAGCTTGCGCAGCATGCCCGACGTGTCGCGTTCCAGCAATTCGTCCCAGCCACGGCCCCACAAGAGCTTGATCACATCCCAACCGGCACCGCGGAAATCGCCCTCGAGTTCCTGAACGATCTTGCCGTTGCCACGCACCGGCCCGTCCAGCCGTTGCAGGTTGCAGTTGATGACGAAGATCAGGTTGTCCAGCCCTTCGCGCGAGGCAAGGTCGATGGCGCCCCGGCTTTCCGGCTCGTCCATCTCTCCATCACCAAGGAAGCACCACACCTTGCGGTCGGCCATGTCGATATGGCCGCGATTGTGCATGTATTTCATGAATCGCGCCTGGTAGATCGCCATGAGCGGCCCCAGACCCATCGAAACGGTGGGAAATTGCCAGTAATCCGGCATCAACCAGGGGTGCGGATAGGAACTCAGCCCGTCGCCGGCAACTTCGGACCGGAAGTTCTCCAACTGCTCGGTGCTGATCCGGCCTTCCATGAAGGACCGGGCGTAGATTCCGGGAATCACATGCCCCTGAAAGAAGACAAGATCGCCGCCATGGATCGCGGACTTGGACCGCCAGAAATGGTTCAGCCCTATATCATAAAGCGCAGCCGACGACGCGAAGGACGCGATATGACCGCCATATTCGCTGCTCACCTTGTTGCGCTTGACCACGGTCGCCATGGCGTTCCAGCGGTTGATCGTGCGGATACGCCATTCCATCTCGATGTCACCCGGAATGTCGACCTCATCATCCGGTGCAATCGTGTTCTGGTAAGGCGTATTCGCCGAAAATGGTAGCTTGGCCCCGTTTGCGCGGGCTTGCTGCACCGCCTTGTCGAGCAGGAAATGCGCGCGATCTGCGCCATCGCGCAGGATGACGTCCTCTATCGCGTCTTGCCATTCCTGGGATTCGACCGGGTCAATATCATTCGGGCTGTCTTTCATATTCCCTCTTCCCTTGGTCAGGCCCTTGGCCAGTAGTTTATCGCTGAACCAATCACGTGCATGCACTATGCTCAACGGTCTCAACGCGCTCCTAACATGCCGGGTTCCCCAGCGGCAGTAAGGCGGATACATACCCTCCATGCGCTAGACGCATGGCAAATTGGTTCAAGCTTAAACAATTTATTCGCGGGCAACCCTGCATATCCGGTCACGTGGCTGCGATTGGTTCGGCATCTTTGCCGGTCGCCACATCGACTCGTGCCCGCACGCTATCCTCCTGGCAAGGAGCGTGACAGAAGACGCGCCAGTAATAAAGCCTGCGTGCCAAACTGGCTGTTACCCGCTGGACCGGGCGCGTTGGTCCACGTCCAAACGAGCCTCAGGATCGGACTGCGTCAAAGATCGAAACTTGCGAAAACCGGTGCATGGTCGCTTGGCTTTTCCCAGCCCCGCGCCGCGCGCAGAACGCGGCTGCCATGCGCGGCGTTGGAAATGTCCGGCGTCGCCCAGACATGGTCCAGCCGCCGTCCCTTGTCGGCAGCATCCCAATCCTTGGCGCGATAGCTCCACCAGGAATACAGCAACCCGTCCGGGATATCCTGCCGCGTGACATCGACCCAGCCACCGGCCTCCTGGGTCTGTCCAAGATGCTCGACCTCGATGGGCGTGTGGCTCACGACCTTGAGCAGTTGCTTGTGCGACCACACGTCATCCTCGCGCGGCGCGATGTTCAGATCACCGACAAGAATCGCCTTCTCGGGCCGCTCACCATGAAACCAGTCCCGCATGTCGGTCAGGTAATCCAGCTTCTGGCCAAACTTCTCGTTGATCTCCCGATCCGGCGCATCACCACCTGCGGGCACGTAGAAATTGTGGATCGTCACCCCGTTCTCGAGCCGCCCCGCAACATGGCGCGCATGGCCCAGCCCGGCGAAGTCCTTGTCGCCCAGATCCTCGATCGGCAGCTTCGACAGGATTGCAACGCCGTTATACCCCTTCTGCCCGCGCGCGATCACATGGCCGTAGCCCAGCGCCCGGAACTGCTCGAGCGGGATCTTGTCGACCGGGCTCTTGCACTCCTGGAGGCACAGGACATCCGGCGCTTCATCGGTCATCAGCCGGGCCACGAGCCCCTCACGCAAACGGACGGAATTGATGTTCCAGGTGGCAAGGGTAAAGGACATGAAGCGCATCTCCGGCAGGTGTCAGGTCGCCAGACACTGCCCCCGCAGGTCGCCCATCGCAACCCGGAAACCGACACGAAAAAACGCCCCGGGCTATGGCACCCGAGGCGTGAAGGTAGTCTGCGAACAGACGAGGGAGGAAAAAATCACCAGTCCTTCGGACCCTTGTCGGCAAACTGGTGAACCAGGAAATCGATGAAGGCGCGGACCTTGGGCTGGGTAAAGCGGCCCGGCGGATAGACCGCGTAAATGCCCTGCGTGTCGATCGGAAGGTCCGGGATCGCATCCTCGACCAGCCCTTTCTCCATCGCGTCGGCATACAGAAACGACGGCAGATAGGCGATGCCCAGACCCGCCACGCAGGCATTGAGCAGCGACTGACCGTCATTCACCGACAACCAACCGGCGGTGCGAATCTGGCGCTTTTCACCCGAGGGCGCGGTCACCTTCCAGACATTGCCGCTGGACTGGTTCGAATAGTGCAAGAGCTTGTGCTCGTTCAGATCGTCGATCCGCCGCGGGCGACCGTATTTGTCGAAATACCCCGGCGCCGCGATCATCCGCTTGGTGGTCTCGGTCAGCTTGCGCGCGCGCAGCGTGCTGTCTTCCAGTTCACCGATCCGGACCGCCATGTCGAACCCTTCGGAAATCAGTTCCACATAGCGGTTGTTCAGAACCATGTTGACCGTGATGTCCGGAAAATCGGACAGGAACTCACCAAGGACAGGCGACAGGTGATTGACCCCGAAATCGGTCGCCACGCTGATCCGCAGCAGGCCCGAAGGCGCGGATTGCATCGACGTGACCAGCGCATCCGCCTCGCCCGCATCGTTCAGCACCCGGCGCGCGCGGTCGTAATAGGCCAGACCGATCTCGGTCGGGCTCACCCGCCGCGTCGTCCGATTCAAGAGCCGTGCGCCAAGCCGCGCCTCGAGAGAGGACACATGCTTCGAGACAGCAGACTTGGAAATGCCCATCTTCTTCGCCGCGTCGGTAAAGCCACCCTGATCCACAACCGTGGCAAAGGCCTCCATTTCGGTAAGACGGTCCATACGTATCCCTCGTGTTTTGTTGACACGGGTATGGCCGTCAAATCAGGCGCGACTTGGGCGTACTGCCGACAATATCTTGGTTTTCTCTGGCAATGTCACCGGCATGGAAACAAGGTTTGCCCCCCGTCCACCCTGTCCGACAGCCGCTCTGCCCTCGCCATGGCCGATGCTCAGCCTATGTTTACCCAAGGGCAATTTCAGCGCCCCATTTTCAGGGAGGAATACATGAAACGCATCATACTCACGGCCGCATTTGCATTGGCCATAGCCCACACCGCCCATGCCGGTACCACGCCCTCGCCCGCCGGGGCCGCAGTCTACTTCGTCGCGCCGCAGGACGGCACCAGCGTGCAATCCCCGGTTACCGTTGTTTTCGGTCTCAGCGGCATGGGGGTCGCGCCCGCCGGTATCGAGAAAGAGGCCACCGGCCATCATCATATTTTCCTGAACCGCGCCCCCTTCGGCGAAGGCACCGAGGATGACGACCTGATCGCGAACGGCATCCCGAGCGACGAGTCACATCTGCACTTCGGCGGGGGCCAGACCGAGGTAAGTCTCGATCTTCCGCCCGGAGAACATACGATCCAGCTTGTCCTGGGCGATGAATTCCACGTCCCGCACAACCCGCCCGTGGTCAGCGACGTGATCACGATCACCGTGGCCGAATGACAAAACGCCGGGCCAATCGGCCCGGCGCTCCTCACACTACACCCTTTTGTGCTCAGGCCGCCTTGCGCGTGTGTTTGCCTTCTTCGACCTCTTCCACGATCTTGCCGACAAAGGCCTTGAGGTCGCCGGGGTTGCGGCTCGTGATGATTGCCTGATCCACCACGACCTCTTCATCCTTCCAATCCGCGCCCGCGTTCTGCACGTCGGTCTTGATCGAATGATAGGACGTCGCCTCGCGGCCTTTGAGAATGTCGGCCTCGATCAGCACCCAGGGCGCGTGGCACACGGCGGCAATCGTCTTGCCTTGGTTGTGAAACGCCTTCACCAGATCAAGCACGTCTTCCTCGACGCGCAGCAGGTCCGGGTTGATCTGACCGCCGGGAATCACCAGCGCGTCATAGTCATCGGCAGACACGTCCGAGATCTTCGCATCGGCCTCGGCTTCGCGCCCCCAGTCGCTGCCTTCCCAGCCCTTGATCGGGTTACCGTCAAGCGTGGCCACGTGCAGCTTGGCACCTTTGGCGCGCAGTTGATCGCGGGGAAACTCCAATTCGGACTGTTCAAATCCGTGGGTTGCAATGAGTAGGATCTTTGCGTCGTTGATCGCTGGCATTTTGGGCCTCCTGATGGGATGAATGTCGAAGCGGGACATCATGTCCCGCCGTCTGACCAATCAACGCATCGGAGTACCAGCCGTTCCTTACAGTGTCGCGGCCAGGCGCGTGCCCTGATCGATCGCCCGCTTGGCGTCCAGTTCCGCCGCCACATCGGCCCCGCCGATCACGTGACAGACCACACCCTTCGCCTCCAGAGCATCCGCGAGCCACCGTTCCGACACCTGCCCGGCGCACAGGACCACCGTATCGCAGGCGATCAATTCGGGCCGCTCGCGCGCCTCTCCGTAAGAGATGTGCAACCCATCGGCGTCGATGCGTTCGTAATTCACGCCCGCCTTCATCTGGACATCCTTCATCGTCAGGCTCATGCGATGAATCCAGCCCGTCGTCTTGCCCAGCCGCTTGCCCGGCTTTTCCGCCTTGCGCTGCAACAGCGTCACCTGCCGCGCGGGCGGGCCGGGCTGCGCACCGTCGGGGGACAGACCCGAGCGCGCTTCGGCCGGATCGGTGACACCCCATTCCTTCATCCATTCCGGCAGATGCTCGGTCGGGCTCTCGCCCTCGTGCACAAGGAACTCCGATACGTCGAACCCGATGCCCCCGGCCCCGACCACCGCAACCCGTTTGCCCACCTTGGCCCTGCCGCGCAGGACGTCGACATAGCCCACGACGTTTGGCCCGTCCTGACCGGCAATCTGCGGATCGCGCGGCAAGACACCGGTGGCGATGATCACATCGTCGAAATCAGCCAGGTCATCAACCGCGACAGCCTTGCCCAGAACAACCCTGACCCCGGTTTCCGCCAGCATCGTCCGGTACCATTCCACGAAGCCCCAGAACTCTTCCTTGCCGGGGATTTGCTTGGCCATGTTCAACTGTCCGCCGATCTCGTCGGCCTTGTCGAAAAGCGTCACGTCATGCCCGCGCTCTGCCGCCGTGATCGCCGCCGACAGACCCGCAGGCCCGGCACCCACCACCGCAACGCGCTTGGGGTTATCGATTTGTTCAACAAGCAACTCGGTTTCGAAACACGCCTTCGGATTCACGAGGCAGGACGAGATTTTCATTTGGAACGTGTGATCCAGACAAGCCTGGTTGCAGGCGATGCAGGGCGCGATCTGCTTGGCCTTGCCCGCTGCCGCTTTCGCCACGAAATCCGGATCGGCCAAAAATGGCCGCGCCATGCTCACCATGTCGGCACAGCCCTCCGCCAGCACCTCTTCGGCCACCTCGGGAGTGTTGATCCGGTTCGACGTGATGATCGGAATCCCCACCTTGCCCATCAGCTTTTTCGTCACCCACGCAAAGGCGGCACGCGGCACGGAGGTGGCAATCGTCGGGATGCGCGCCTCGTGCCAGCCGATGCCGGTGTTGATGATCGTGGCCCCGGCCTTTTCGATCTCCTGCGCCAGCTGGACAACCTCGTCATGGGTCGAGCCATTGGGCACCAGATCAATCATCGACAGGCGGTAAATGACGATGAACTCCGGCCCCACCGCCTCGCGCACCCGCCGCACCACTTCGATGGGCAGGCGCATGCGGTTCTCGTACGACCCACCCCAGCGATCCGTACGCTTGTTGGTATGGGTGACAAGAAACTGATTGAGGAAATACCCCTCCGATCCCATCACCTCGACCCCGTCATACCCCGCTTCCTGTGCGCGTTTCGCAGCGGTCACCATGTCGGCGATCTGTTTCTCGATACCCTCTTCATCCAGTTCGATCGGCGGGAACGGAGAGATCGGGGATTTGACCGGGGAAGGTGCGACACATTCCTTGCCATAGGCATAGCGCCCGGCATGCAGGATCTGCATCGCGATCTTGCCATCCGCTGCATGCACCCGGTCCGTGACAATCCGGTGGTTGGCGATGTCCTGATCGGTGAACAGCCCCGACGCCCCCGGAAACACCCCGCCTTCGCGGTTAGGTGCCATACCGCCCGTCACCATCAGCGCGACACCACCTCGCGCGCGGGTGGCGTAGAACTCGGCCACGCGGTTCCAGTCACCGGTCTCTTCAAGGTTCGTGTGCATCGACCCCATCAGCACGCGGTTCTTGAGCGTCGTGAACCCAAGGTCGAGCGGGGCCAGCATGTGCGGGTATTCGGTCATGGCAGAACTCCTCCGTTGCCGTCACCTGACACGCGCGAAGTTGACGTGTCACGCCCCAACGTCACGTCACGGGGTTACGTCATGGGCGATCATACTCCGCCGCATGCCGCCCCGCCCAAAGCCCGGTGGCGAAACATGCGGTTAGCAGATACCCCCCGGTCGGCGCATCCCAGTCGAGCATTTCCCCCGCGCAGAACGTCCCCGGACGGTCTTTCAGCATCAGGTTGTCATCCAGCGCCTCGAACGCGACACCCCCGGCGGTCGAAATCGCCTCGTCCATCGGGCGCAACCCGGAATGGCGGATCGGAAGCGCCTTCAATCGCGTCGCAAGCTCATCGAACGGAACCGGCGCACCTTGGGTAAACTCGTTCCAAAGCGCGATCTTGACGGGGGGCAGGTTCAATGTGTTGCGCAGGATCTTCGCCATGCCCTTCTTGGCCGTGTCCGGCAGGCGCTTTTGCACCTCCTTCACCGAAAGGTCCGGCAGCAGGTCAACGGTCAGCGGCGCTCCGTCTTCGCGCAGCGCGGGGGCCAGCGAATAGATGCCGCCCCCCTCAAGCCCCTCTTTCGACAGGATCGCCTCGCCCCGCGACCGCAGATCACCGGCGCGCCATTCCACCGATTTGATCGGTTGGCCGAACTGCGTCGTCATGTGGCCGGACCAGTCGACCCTGAGCCCGACATTGGACGGCTGGAACGGCGTCACCGTGATTCCGTTCGCTGCGAAACGGTCGGCCCAGTGCCCATCCGACCCCAGCCGTGCCCAGCTTGCGCCACCCAGCGCAAAGACCGTGACTCGGGGCGTCAGAACCCGCGTGCCCTCGGGCGTGTCGAACCGGTAGGTGTTCTGATCCCAATCAACCCAGCGCCAGCGTGTGTGACGCTCCAATCCGAGCCCGTCCAACCGCTCCAGCCACGCGCGCAGAAGCGGCGACGCCTTCATCGCATGCGGAAAAAGCCGACCCGTCGATCCCGCGAATGTCGTCTGTCCGAGATTCTCCGCCCAAGCGCGAACTTCTTGTGGCCCGAAGCCCTTGAGGCAGGCCCGCAATGTCGGATGAAGCCCGGCGCCATAAGAGGCCAGAAAAGGCCCGAACGGCTGCATCCTGGTCAGGTTCAACCCGGACTTTCCCGCCATCAGGAACTTGCGCCCGATCGACGGTTTCGCCTCGACCAGCGTCACCACGCGACCCGCGGACAATAGCGCCTCTGCCGCCATCAGCCCCGCCGGGCCGCCGCCGATGACCAGCGCATCCGTCATTCCGCCGCAGCGGCATGACGCATCTCGATCACGCGATGCGGGTAGGGTATCTCGATATCGTGCTGCTTGAGCGCATTCCAGATCAGGAACAGAACATCCGAGCTGTACCTGTTCTTTCCGTCGTCGATGCCGTTCACCCAGAATTCCACGCAGAAATCGATGCCGCTGTCCCCGAAGCCGCGCAGTTCACAATCCGGTGGCTCGGGATCCTGAAGCACCGACGGGTGCCTGGACACCGCCGCCTCGATGATCTCGGGGACGCGGTTGATATCGGTATCGTAATGCACCGAAAACGGCACCTCGTAGCGGTTGGCGCTGCCCTGGTCCGAATAATTGATCACCCGTGTGGTGATGAAATCCTCGTTCGGCACCACGATCCAGCGGCCGTCGAAGGTTTCCAGGATCATGGCCCGCGCTGTTGTCTTCACGATGGTGCCCGCCTCGCCATTGTCGAGTTCCACATAGTCGCCGACCGTTGCCTGCCCCTCCAGAAGCAGGATCACACCCGAGATATAGTTCGATGCGATCTTTTGAAGACCGAAGCCCAGACCGACACCGATGGCGCCGCCGAGAACGGCCAGAGAGGTCAGCGGCACACCCATGATGTTCATCAGCAGCAGGAAGGCGACACCGAAAATGACAAGTTCGGCCGCCTTGGCCGCCAGTTGCCGGGTGGCGGGGCGCATGTCTTCCTGGCGGTTGATATAGGTCGCGGACTGATCGTTCGACCAGCGCCCGAGCCAGAACAGGATCGCTCCGGCGATGACCCCGCGCAACAAGGCCATCACCGAGAACGAGATGTTGCCCAGGCTGATCATGGTTGCGTTCAGTCGGTCGGCCAGCGGGTCGAGAAGCCCGACCGTGTAAAGCGCCATCACAGGCAACAGCACATAGCGGCCAAGCAGCTTGAGAAACGGATCCGCGACCATGTCGCGAACAAGGACGCGCGCTGCCAGCAGCAGGAACAGCCGTTTTCCGAACGCGATGATGTCCCCCGAGCCGAAGACAGACCGGATGACCTGTTCGCCGATGCCGCTCAGCAGATAGGCAAGTAGCGGAAGCAACAGCGGCACCCCGGACACCAAGAAGCCGCGCGCCCTGGACAAAGGATCGGATGCCCCGTCCCGCGGCGTCAACATGCCGGAAAACGGCTTGCGAACGCGTCGCGCGACAAGGACGGCCAGAAGATAGGCGACCACCAGCGTGGCAAATTGCGACCACGCCGCCGGCGACATGAGCCAGGTCAGCGCGATCTGCGATCCCTGCTGCGCGTAGGTACCGGCCTGCTGCACAATCGGGTGCTGTACCGCCAAATCCCAATCCATGCCGATTCCCTTGAAAATGCGCCCTGATGAAGCAAGTCAATGCCTTGAGCCTGTTGCTTGCACAAGCCTCGCACGGCGGAGCGCCACCAAAGTGAGTCCTTCAGTCCCCATATGCCCGCTTTGCCAGCGCCCGATCCCGGTCGGGGTGAAGCAAAGCCATCATCACCTTGTCCCAAAACTGAAGGGCGGCAAGGGCGGGCCGACCGTGCTGGTGCATCAGATCTGCCACAACGAGGTTCATGCCACGCTGACCGAAGCCGAACTGGCCCGGGACTTCAACACACCCGAGGCGCTGCGTGCCCATCCGCGGTTGTCAGGCTTCTTCGACTGGGTGGCAAAGCGGCCGCCGGAGTTTCACAGCCGCAGCGCGGGCGGGCGGCGCAAGCGCAAGAGATAGGTCCGGACGGGTCCTATTGTTTCGCGCGCGAAACATTCGGTCCGCATCGGACCCATTAACGATTTGGTAACGATTGGAGCGCGCCGGCACGACGCGCGCCAGACGGCGCCTGTCTCAGCGCGGAAAGTGCGGCCTGTCGGTATTGTAGTGTTCGGCGAGGTAGTCGAGGACGATCTCGCGATCCTCGTCGGGGATCGGCTCCATGCCCTGTTTTTCGACCATCCACACCAGCAGTTCATCCCAGCCTTCGCGGGTCTGGCCCTGCTGCGCCACAAGCTGCGTGGAATGGCAGCTTGCGCAATAGGAATAGGTGACGCCCGCGCCTTCCGCCGGATAAAGCGCGCCCACGTCGCCCACATCCGCCGCGGGATCCTCGGACCCGTTGTCCTGCGCGGTGAGGCCGAATGGCAGGGCAGCGGCCAAAACCGCCGCCCCAAGAGTTCGTTTCAGAGGAAGGACCGTCATGCATCCCCCGCCTGAACGGAAACCTTGTGGAACGAATTGTTGAGATAGCCTTTCGGATTCCAGCGGATCGCGTGGGGCTGCATGACGCCTTCGCTGTCGGTGGCCCGGGCCCAGATCTCGTAATAGCCAGCCTGCGGCACCGTCACGTTGGTCCGCCAGTTCTGCCAGGCGCCGTTGTTCACCGGATCGTCAAGCTCGGCCTCCTGCCAGCTTTCGCCGTAATCCGAGGACACCTCCATGCGCCGCACCTCGCGGTCGCCCGCCCAGGCATGTCCGCGCACGTCGATTTCGGTTCCGACCTCGGCCCCGTCCTGCGGATGGGTGATCAGGGATTTGACCGGCATCGCGTGGATGGTCTCGAAATCCTCGAGCGGCACATCTGTTCCGGGTGCGACCGGATACGTCGGCACGCTGTAGGATGGCGCGGCCATCTTGGTTCCGTCGTGCTTTTCATCCAGCAATTCGATCCGCGTCAGCCATTTCTGCGAACACGATCCAGGCCATCCCGGCACGACAAGCCGCAGCGGCGCGCCGTTCAAGGGGTGCAGAGGTTCTCCGTTCATCTCGAAGGCGATCAGCACGTTGTCCGTCATCGCCTTTTCGATCGGCACACCGCGCGACAGCGGCGACCGGTCCGGATCACCTGACAGGTGGGCATCGGCGCCATAATGGCCGGTATAGACGACATTGTCCTGAAGACCGGCCGCATCGAGCACGTCGCGCAACCGCACGCCCGTCCATTCCGAACAGGCCACCGCGCCATAGGTCCATTGGTTGCCCGAGGCCGGCGGATTGAAGAATGCCCGCCCGTTGCCGCCGCATTCGAGTGTCAGCGCCATCGTCACGACCTCGAAATTCTCGCGCAGCTCGTCGATGCTCATCTCCATCGGCTCGTTCACCAGCCCATCGACGGTCAGGGTCCAGCCCTCGGCCGATGTCTCGGCGGGCGCGATTCCGTTGTTGCGCACGAAGTGACGATCAATGGGCGTGATGTCGTCGTCGAGCAGGTGCGCCGGGGTTTCGGCATTGATCGGTCGGTCATTGAGAACGTCAAGCCCGTCCTTGCCATCCAGCCCGCCGTTCTGCGCCAGTGCGCGGGTCGACGTCATCTGGATCGGCACGCCCACACCCAGAATGCCAGCGGCGAGTCCGAGACCCGAAACGCCCAGAAACCCGCGCCGCCCGCTGTCTTCGGGCGCATCTTCAATGCTCATTTTCGGAAAATGTTTCATGACAGGATCCTCCACCATTTTATTGGTGGAAAACGCAGCGCGACGCGGCCGGGTTCCAACCGAGCGACCGCGTCAAAGCATTTCAGGAGTCCGGTCTGACGCGCAAGGATCGTCGTCAACGGCATGGGCACATGTCAGGCTTGCGGAAAGCCCGCTTGACCGTTGCTTACGGGCTTTTGTGACAGCGCGCCGTGGGTCTTCGGCTTAACCGACGTTCATGCGTTCGACATAGGCGCGCATCTCTTCGGCCTCGTGGCGGGCATCGCGCAGGCCCTCCATGGCGGCGGCCAGTTCGGCTTCGGTCTGCGCCAACTGGTTCGTCAGCTCCGCCTCGCGTTGCTGAAGATAGGTGATCGCCTGATCGCGGGTTTCCTCGGCCTCGTGAAGCTCCTGGCTCATGCGTTCGAGTTGGTCCATGTCGGCCTGGCTGACGCGGGTGAAGCGGTGCACGAGCCAGTTCGCGAACCATCCCAGGCAAAACGCCACGAACAGGATGATCGCGGTCGTGATGACAAACTCAGTTCTGTTCATCGCTGGTGTCCTCTGCGCCTTCGCCTTCGGATGTTTCGTCGGTTGGCGCGGATTCTTCAATGCTTTCCAGCGTGGTTTCCGTCTCGGGGATGGGGTCGGGACGTCGCAGCTTGAACTCGATCCGGCGGTTGGCCTCGCGGCCTTCCTCGGTGTCATTGCTGGCAATCGGTTGTTCCTCGCCGTAGCCCTTGACCTCGTAGCTTGCCGTCAGGACACGCCGGTTCCGCAGCGCATCGACAACGGCCTGCGCCCGATCCTGGCTCAGCTGCTGGTTCATCACTTCGCGCCCCTGGCTGTCGGTGTGCCCCGCGATGACCAGCGGAATGTCTCCGCAAAGCTGCAGCAACTCCGCGATCTCGTCCATGATATCGCGCGTTGCCGCGTCCAGCGTGGCCGATCCCGGTTCGAAGGTGATCTTGCGCTCGCCGATGATCTCGACGATCTTGGCCTCGCATTCCTCGGGCGTCGGGATGCCGAGCAGCGGGTCGAGTTTTTCCTGGTAGAGGACCTCGATCTCGAACTCTTCGCTCTCGCCCAGCTTGTCGGCCAGAACACCTGCGATCTCGGAACTGGCGTTCTGGTTGCCGGTGTTGCCGGTGATCCTCAGCGCGTCCGGTGTCACGACGACGGCACCGTTCGACAGGCGGGACAGCGCTTCGAGACCTGCCAGAACGCGGCTTGACCAGGTGGCGGGCAGGGTTTCGTCAACCCGGGCGGTGGTGCGCACGGTGGCGGACCCGAACGCGGCGCGGGCAAAGCTGTCGGCGGTCTGGCGGGCGATTTCGCTGTTGATGCGTCCGCGCAGTTGCACGTCGCCCTCCGGGCTGCGGGTCGCGGTGAACTCGGGAATGCCCTCGGGTTCGGCCGACGGCGGTTTCGGCAGCGTCGCCTTGATGACGAAGACGTCCGGCAGATCGTTTTCCAGTTCGCCGACAACCCTGTCGAACAGCGCCTGTTCGGTTCCCTCGAGCGCGAAGAGCGCGACATCGGCATCGGCAAAGGTGATGGAGCCACCCCCCAGCGTGTCGACCGCGGAAATGCCCATCGCCGCGGCAAGGCCCCAGTCATTGGTGGGGGTGCCGAGTCCAAGCCGGCAGTCGACCTTGTCGTCCAGCCCCGCATCGGCGGCGGCGGACAGGATGGCCGCGCGATCTTCGATCGTGGGCGCGGCACAGGCATCGAAGCGCGCGCCATCCGCATCCTTGATGAAGCGCAGGGTGAACGGCGAGATCACCGGGCGGGGCGCAGTGATCTCGAGCGCCAGTTGCACGTCGTCCCCGGCGCGGCGGGCCAGGTCGGCCTCGACCCGGCGGCGGGTGTCCTCGTCGGCGACCGCCCCCTTGATCGTCACGCTGCCCGCCTCGATCGAGATCTTGGACCGGTCAAGCACGCGCAGCACGGACACCGCGTAATCCAGCGCATCCTCCCAATGGTCGGGCACGGGGTAATCCGCGACCTCCAGAAGATCGGCGATGGGCGCGTCGGGAACTGCGCGGGAAATGTCCGAGACCAGTTGTTCGCGATCGGTTGCCGCCGGAAGCAGCCCGATCATCGACACGCCGTTGTCGTTGCGCAAAAGCTCGATCGAGAACCGGGGCGGCGTTATGCCATCGGTGTCGGTGATGTCGATCTGGTCGATCACGCGCGCGCTGTCGACCACGCGGCCGGCCGCTGTCAGCGCCTGAAACCGGTCCGCTTCGGTCGGGGCCGTGCCGATCAGGAACACCTGAAGGCCGTTCGTGTCCACGTCGGCCCATGTCAGCGCATCCCGGTCGAGTTCGGTGCGCACCGCGCTCTCGGAGCTTTCCTCGACAGATCCGGCCGCGACCCAGGCGGCGCCAAGGCTGAGCATGGCGGCGACGGCAAATGTGAACAGCAATGTAAAGACAGAAGACAGGCGCATCAGCGTTCCGCGTCAGATGATGTTGCTCCAGCGATACGCCGCAGGGCCGGGGAACGCAATCACACGAACAGCGCAGCGGCGAAAAACAGCACAGGGATCAGGCCCGCGTTCCGGTTCGATCGGAAGAGTTCGAGCAGCCGGTCCATGTCATCCATTTTCAGCCGCCGCAACTGCCACATCATGTGCCAGCCCATCGCCCAGGGGCCGCCCAGCGCGAGCACCAATGCGAAGATTTCGCCGCGTGGGGCCGACAGGATGATCGCGAACCCCATGAGCGCCACGGTCAGTACAAGGAACCAGGCAAGGTATCGCGGTGTGTCCTCCTCGAACAGGCGCGCGGTGGATTTCACGCCGATCAGGGCGTCGTCCTCCTTGTCCTGGTGGGCGTAGATCGTGTCGTAGAAGAGCGTCCAGGCCATCCCCGCCAGGTAAAGCGCCACCGCGGGCCATTGCAATTGGCCGGTATGCGCCGTCCACGCCAGAAGCGCGCCCCAGTTGAAGGCGATACCGAGAAAGATCTGCGGCCACCAGGTGAACCGCTTGGCGAAGGGATAGATCGCCACCGGCACCAGAGCGATGATGCCCAGCAGGATCGCCTGTGCCGGAAAGGTGATCAGGATGAGGAACGCCACCAGCGACTGGATCACCGCCCAGGCCAGCGCCTGTTTCGCGCTGACCTGTCCCGAGGGAATCGGCCGCGAGGCGGTGCGCGCGACGGACCCGTCGATGTCGCGGTCGGTGATGTCGTTCCAGGTGCAGCCCGCACCGCGCATCAGGAACGCGCCGATGCCGCAGCCAAGGATGATCCACGCATCGAAAAGCCGAACCTGACCGGTGTGGAACATCGCCAGCAACGTGCCCCAGACGCAGGGCAGATAGAGCAGCCATGTGCCGATGGGCCGGTCCGCCCGGCTGAGCCGCAGATAGGGGCGGGTCCAGGCGGGCGCATGGCTGTCGACCCAGTTGCCCGTGACTGCGTCGGCGACCTGACCGCTCTGGTCTGGTGAAATCTGCGGGCCGGGCATATGTGTTGCTCCATGAATGCGAAACTGCGTGCGAAAGTCAGGCTTTTTGTAGAGCAGCCGCTTGGGGCGGCACAACCGGTTCCTCTGACGCGGGAGCAGGCGCATTACCTCTTTGGCGTGATGCGGATGAGTGTGGGCGATCCCGTGGCGCTGTTCAACGGGCGCGACGGTGAATGGCAGGCCGAGGTCGCCGAGGCGGGCAAGCGCGGGGGCATCCTTGTGTGCCGCGAACAGTCCCAGCCGCAGGCAACGCCGCCGGACCTGTGGTTGCTTTTTGCGCCGATCAAGAAGGCCCGCACCGATTTCATCGTGGAAAAGGCCGTCGAGATGGGCGCGCGGCGCATCCTTCCGGTGCAGACGGCGCACACCAATTCAGAACGCATCCGGCAGGACCGGCTTCAGGCCCATGCGATCGAGGCGGCCGAGCAATGCGGCGGCGTGTTCGTGCCCGAGGTGGCGGAACTGACCAAGCTGGATAGGCTGCTGAGCGGATGGGACGGCGCCCGGCGCATCGCCTTCTGCGACGAGGCCATGGCCGGAGAGACCGGGCGCCTGCCAGACACACCGGGACCGTGGGCGGTTCTGATCGGACCGGAAGGCGGGTTTTCCGAAGACGAACGCAAACGGCTGCGGGGGATGGAGCATGCGACAGCGATCAGCCTTGGCCCGCGTATCCTGCGCGCCGACACGGCGGCGGTGGCGGCCCTGACATTGTGGCAGACCACCCTGGGGGACTGGGCGTGACGGCGTTTCGGTCAACCGAAACGCGCACATCCGTCGACGGATGTGCAGCGCCCGGTGACGCGCGATGAGCTTTGTTCGACCCGAAGTGCGTGCGGCGATGCTGCGTTGGCGCGAGGCACTGGTCGGCGTGCTGATCCTGTTGGTGGGTCTGTACTGGAGCCTTGGCGTGACGCCCGGATTGCTGACCTGGATCGGCTACCTGGCGCTGTTTGTCGGGGCCGCGTTGTTCTTTGCCGGAGTTCAGCGCGGGCGCGCCCGCATGGGTGGCGGCGGCCCCGGCGTGGTGCAGGTTGTCGAACGGCGGATCGGCTATTTCGGGCCGCTCAACGGCGGGCTGGTCGATCTGGACGCGATCACGTCGCTGAGCCTCGATCCCACCGAACACCCGCGTCATTGGGTCATCGCCCACGAGGATGGCCCCGCCCTGCACATTCCGGTCAACGCCGAAGGGGCCGACAGCCTGTTTGATGCGTTTGCCGGCCTGCCCGGCCTGAGCCCCGGGCGTGTCGCTTCGACCTTGAAACACGAGGGCACCGCGCCAATTGTGCTCTGGCGCAGACCAGACCTTCAGAAACGCATCGCGCGCCTGCATTGACAGCCCGAAGAAATCGGCCCAAGGCTGGCGCCGAATGACGAGCAGACAGACCGGAGACGCGCCATGTCCATCCCCCAATCCGGCGGCGGGCCCATCGAAAACGAAGCCCAGCTGGCGCAGTACCTTGCCGAGGGGTGCAAGCCCAAGGAAGACTGGCGGATCGGCACCGAGCATGAGAAATTCGGCTATTGCAAGGACAGTCTGCGCCCGCTGCCCTATGAAGGCGTCCGGTCGATCCTTGCGGTGCTGCAGGGTCTGCGCGACGCCCATGGCTGGGCGCCGGTCATGGAAGGCCAATACCTGATCGGGCTGGAAAAGGACGGCGCGAACATCTCGCTTGAACCCGGTGGTCAGCTGGAACTGTCCGGCGCACCCTTGGAGACCATTCACCAGACATGCGACGAGGTGAACGACCACCTGCGCGACGTGAAGGACATCTCGGACAAGATCGGCGTCGGGTTCATCGGTCTGGGTGCCGCCCCGATCTGGCAGCATGAAGACATGCCGCTGATGCCCAAGGGGCGCTACAAGTTGATGGATCGCTACATGCAGAAGGTCGGCACCGCCGGCACGACGATGATGCGACGCACCTGCACGGTTCAGGTGAACCTCGACTTTTCGTCCGAGGCGGACATGGTGCAGAAGATGCGCGTGGCGCTGGCGTTGCAGCCGGTCGCCAATGCGCTTTTTGCCACGTCGCCGTTTTTCGAGGGCAAGCTGAACGGTCACAAAAGCTGGCGGGGGCGCGTGTGGCGGCATCTGGACGATGCACGCACGGGGATGCTGCCTTTCGTGTTCGAGGACGGTTTCGGGTTCGAGGCCTGGGTGCAATACGCGCTCGATGTGCCGATGTATTTCGTCTACCGCGACGGGGTCTACCACAACGCGCTGGGGCAGTCGTTCCGCGATTTCCTCAAGGGTGAACTGCCTGCGATGCCGGGTGAAATCCCGACGCTGTCGGATTGGGCCGATCACCTGACGACGATCTTTCCCGAAGCGCGGGTCAAGAAATTCATCGAGATGCGCGGCGCGGACGGTGGCCCATGGCGGCGGCTGTGTGCGCTGCCCGCGTTCTGGGTCGGCCTGACCTATGATCAGTCAGCGCTGGACGCGGCGTGGGATCTGGTCAAGGGCTGGGATGCCGAGACCCGTGAAGGGCTGCGCGTGGCAGCGTCGGTCGACGGGCTTCAGGCCAAGGTGAACGGAATCAGGATGCACGATCTGGCGCGCGAGGCGCTGGCGATTTCCGAGGCCGGGCTGGTGGCCCGAGCGCGACCGGGTGCGGGCGGGCTGGTGCCGAACGAGACCCATTTCCTGAACGCGTTGAAGGAAAGCGTCGAGACGGGACAGACCCTTGCCGATGAGCTGATCGAGCATTACAACGGCGATTGGAACGGCGACCTGACGCGGGTCTACCGCGAATACAGTTACTGAATCGGGATAAAAAAGCCGCCTTGCAGCGGCTTTTTTCGATTTCGACCTGTACGAGCGGTCAATACCCGATCGCGCAGCCATCCTTGCGGGGGTCTGACGCGCCTTCGAGAACGCCGTGGTCGTGGATCAGGATCGCCTGCGCGCCACCGATGGCGACCTCGGGTGTGTCCACCTCGTGTCCCATCGCCGTCAGCTCGGCACGCACCGCGTCCGAATAGCCGCGCTCCATCATCAGCTTGCCGTTCTCGGCAAAACAACGCGGCGCATCCAGTGCCGCCTGCGGATCGAGCCCGAAATCGGTCATGTTGGTCACCGCCCGCGCATGTCCACAGGACTGGTACTGACCGCCCATCACGCCGAACGGCATCGACACCCGACCGGCATCGCGCAGCATCCCCGGAATGATCGTGTGCATCGGGCGCTTGCCTCCGCCATATTCGTTGGCGTGCCCCTCTTGCAGGGTAAAGCCCGCGCCCCGGTTCTGCATCAGGATGCCGAATTTTTCCGACGCCAGCCCCGACCCGAAGCTGTGGAACACCGAATAGATCAGCGATACGACCATGCGGTCCTTGTCGACGACGGTGATGTAGATCGTATCCTTGTGCACCGCCTCGCTGAGCGCGGCAGGCCCGTCCATCGCGCGTTTCGGATCGATCAGCCCGGCCAGCCGCTGCGCCGTGTCCATCGACAGCATGTGATCCAGCCGGGTCATGTGATCGGGATCGGCCACGAAACGGTTGCGCGCATCATAGGCAAGCTTGGTCGCCTCG
Source organism: Marivita sp. (assembly GCF_020055635.1). GTDB lineage: Bacteria > Pseudomonadota > Alphaproteobacteria > Rhodobacterales > Rhodobacteraceae > Marivita. The sequence goes on from NZ_JAIPUT010000036.1 coordinate 34,775, forward strand.
GCCTCGATATGCGCCCGGTCCGCGCCGAACGGGTCGAGCGAAGCCAGATCGAACTGCGCCAGGATATTGAGCAGCAGGATCGCCGTTGCGCCCTGACCGTTGGGGGCATGTTCCAGAAGCTCGCGCCCCTTGTAGGTGCCGCTGATCGGGTCGCCCGTGGTGGTCCGGGCATCCGCGAAATCCGCCTCGGCATGGACGCCGCCAAGCGCATTGAGCGTGGCCAGCATGTCGTCTGCGACCTCACCGGTATAGAACCCGTTGCGACCCTCTTTCGCCACGCGCTTGAGCACCTCGGCATTGCCGGGAAGCCGGAACAGATCGCCGCGCTTCGGCGCATTGCCCTGCGGCAGGTAATGCGTGCGGGCGTGACCCTGCAGCAGATGCGCGTTCTGCGCCCAGTCCCACGCCACGCGATCCGCCACCGGAAGCCCGTTCTCCATGTAACCGATCGCCGGGGCCAGGCTGTCGGCGATGCCAAGGCGGCCCCATTTTTCGGACATCGTGCAGAACGCGTCGATCGCGCCGGGAATGGTCACCGCTTCGGGGCCATAAAGCGGCACGGTCGCCTCGCCACGGTCACGCAGGTCCTCGGGCCTGGCCGCAGCAGGGGCGCGGCCGGATCCGTTGACGGCGATCACTTCGTCGCCCCCGGCGGGTGAGATCAGTGCGAAACAATCGCCGCCGATCCCGGTCATCGCCGGTTCTGCCTGTCCCAGGATCACGGCACCCGCAATGGCCGCGTCGACGGCATTGCCGCCGCGCTTGAGAATGTCGATGGCCGCCTCGGCCGCCAGCGGATGCGACGTGGCGCACATCCCGTTTGCCGCCATCACCGCAGAGCGGCCTGGCCGTTGAAAGTCACGCATGACGTCCCCTCTTTTTTCGGCCCACCATAGGCAGACGGGAAGGGAGGTCAATCAGATGGTCATGCTGGGGGGAAGTAGTACCTCGACGCCGCACACTGGGTGGGGGCTGTTAATGGCGCGGCGCCGAGGTGAAGCTATTTGCAGCTACCCTTGCCTTATCCATCCGAACCGCGACGAAATTTCGGAACAATTGCGGTCTTTCTGCGGCTTACCCTCGAAATCGGTCAACAAAGCCGTTTGTTCACAACCATTTAATCCAAATTCTAGACAATCGCGCCGGCAAGTCGCCAATGCTCGGGATCACCACACGAGGGTCACATATCGAGTCGCAGGATCAGATCGTTCCGGCAGACCTGGCGGCCATAAGCCAGATCGGCCACCAGCGATCTTATCAGGAACCATCCATACCCACCTTCGGCCAGCTCCAGCGGGTCCGGGGCCGAGCAACCGGCCAGGGTTGCCGGCGGCACGGGCAAGCCCCAATCGGTGATCCGTATCCGCAGATGCGCCGCCTGCGTGTCGACCCGCACGGCCACCGCACCAAGTGCCACAGCCGGGTAGGCGTGTTCGGCCACGTTGTTCAGCGCTTCGGCAAGAACGATCTGGACCGTGTCGCACATCTGGCCGTACCCGGAGCGCCGCAACGCCCCGAGCACCCGCGACAGGATCACGGGGGTTGTCCTGTCCATCGCCGGCAGGCAGAGTTCGGCGATCGGAGCGGGATCAGCCCTGCCCGGTGTCACTAACCTGATCCGCCGTGTCATGGATCGTGAAGATCGTATCCATCCGAGTCAGACGGAACACCTTTGCGACCACCGGCTGAAGCGCCGCCAGTTCCAGGACCTGCCCCGGACGAAGCTGCTTCATCGAGGCGACCACCGCGCCCAGACCGCTTGAATCGATGAAATCGACCTGCTGCAAATCCAGCATGAACCGCCCCTCTGCCGCTGCCGTGAGGCTGCGCATTTCCTCCTTGAACTGAAGCGCCGTCGACGCGTCTATGCGGGATGCGTTCACGCGGATCACGGTCGCTGTCGGGGTGGGGGTGACGATAAGTTCCATGGTGCCTCTGCAATTTGTTCCACAGCACAGGCTAGACGCCAATCCTTACCATCCGGTATGCAGGGCCCAACGCTTCAGAGACGAGGATGGGATATGCCAGAGGTCGTGATCACAGGTGCAGCACGCACCGCCATGGGGGGCTTTCAGGGCGTCTTTGCCGATGTCACCGCAGCAGAGCTTGCCGGCAGCGCGATCCGCGCCGCGCTGGGTCAGTCGGGTGCGCCTTCGGTGGACGAACTCCTGATGGGCTGCGTCCTGCCGGCCGGCCAGGGCCAGGCCCCGGCGCGTCAGGCGGGGTTTGCCGCCGGTCTGGGCGAAGAGGTGCCCGCGACAACGCTCAACAAGATGTGCGGATCGGGCATGAAAGCCGCGATGATGGCCTTCGACGCCATCGCGCTCGGGCGTGCCACCACCATTGTCGCGGGCGGCATGGAATCGATGACCAACGCGCCTTACCTGCTGCCCAAGATGCGCAGCGGAGCGCGGATCGGGCACGGCCAGGTGATCGACCACATGTTTCTCGACGGGTTGGAAGACGCCTACGACAAGGGCCGCCTGATGGGCACCTTTGCCGAGGATTGCGCCGAGGCGTTCCAGTTCACCCGAGAGGCTCAGGACGACTACGCGCTGCGGTCGCTGTCCAACGCCCTGGAGGCGCAGAAATCCGGTGCGTTCGAGCACGAGATCAGCCCGGTGACCCTCTCGACCCGCAAGGGCGACGTCACCGTGACCGTGGACGAGCAACCCGGCAATGCCCGCCCCGACAAGATCCCGACGCTGAAACCCGCCTTCCGCAAGGACGGCACCGTGACCCCGGCCAACAGCTCGTCGATCTCGGATGGCGCAGCGGCCCTTGTCCTGACGACCGCGGACGCCGCCGGGCCAAACGCCCGCGCGCGCATTGTCGGCCATGCAAGCCACGCACAGGCCCCCGGATTGTTCACCACCGCACCGGTTCCGGCAGCGCAAAAGCTGCTCGACCAGATCGGCTGGAGCACGGACGAGGTGGACCTGTGGGAAGTCAACGAGGCCTTCGCGGTGGTGCCGATGGCCTTCATGCAGCAGATGGGCCTGTCGCGCGACATCGTGAACGTCAATGGCGGCGCCTGCGCGCTGGGACATCCCATCGGCGCGTCCGGCGCGCGGATCATGGTGACGCTGCTCAACGCGCTGGAAAAACGCGGGCTGAAGCGCGGGGTTGCAGCGATCTGCATCGGCGGCGGCGAAGGCACGGCCATCGCGATCGAACGTCTCTGACACTTCTCTGGTTCAGAAATATCCCGGGGGTGAGGCCGAAGGCCGAGGGGGGCAGAGCCCCCTGCCCCGGGTTGCCAAAGGCACAAACATGACGATTGACTACCCGACGCTCGCCAAGACAATCCAAGCCCTGACGCAAGGTGAAACCGACACGGTGAGCCTGATGGCCACCGTGGTCTGCGAGGTCCACCATGCGGATGACCGGTTCGACTGGACCGGATTCTACCGTGTCACCGGTCCGCAGATGCTCAAGGTCGGACCGTATCAGGGCGGGCATGGCTGTCTGGCCATCCCGTTCTCCCGCGGGGTCTGCGGCGCTGCAGCGCGCAGCGGAGCGGCGCAGCTTGTTCCCGACGTGCATGCCTTTCCGGGCCACATCGCCTGCGCATCCAGCACGAGATCCGAACTGGTCCTGCCGGTCTGGAACGGCAAGGGGCGCTTGCTGGGCGTGTTCGACATCGACAGCGATCAGCCCGACGCGTTCACGCAAACCGATTCAGAGGCGCTGGCCGCGATCCTGAAGGACAGCTTTGCGCAGGTGATCTGACGTGCCGCCGCGCCACCGTTCGCAAAGCCGCCTGAACCGGAGGCAGGCCGGTTCTACGCCAGCCCGATGAAGGACAGAATTGCGATGACGATCACGACGAGGCCAACGATGTAGATGATGCGGTTCATGGACTATCCTGTTTGCTGGTGCTTTGGCTCTCAACCGCCTGAACGCCAATTTGTTTCATGGATCGTGCAAGTGACGCCGCAGAGATGCCTGGCAATCTGTCTCGAACCGGGCCGGAAAGTACGTCCGGCCAGCGCCGTTTGTCCCGACCGCCGTTGTCTCGCTTGATCCCTGTCTTGCCGACGGAGGGTCCGAAAGCGGGAATTGTGGCGTGAAATTTCCTTTTGAATTTTCACGTTCCCGTGCAATGAAATTCATAACCGAATTTTCACAGGCGACCCGTGCAGCACGATCCGGTCCTCCACAGCAAGACCCTCGGCGCCGATCTGCGGGCGCTGCGCAAGGCGCGTGGACTGACGCTTCAGGACATCGCGGACAGGCTGGGGCGGTCGGTCGGTTGGGTCAGCCAGATCGAGCGCGACCTGTCCGAACCGTCGATCACCGATCTGCGGCACATCGCCAAGCTGTTCGATGTGCCGGTCTCGCTGCTTTTCGGCACACCACAGGCCGCGGCAGACGAGTCGGGATACGTCGTGCGCGCCGGGGCGCGACGGCCGATCGGGAGCGGCGACTCGGGGCTTGTCGAGGAACTGCTCTCACCCGACCTGTCCGATGATTTCGAAGTCGTGCACTCCACCTTCCAGCCGCACAGCCGCATCGGCGAGGTCGTCACCCGCCCGACTCAGGAAGTCGGCTACCTTGTGTCGGGCAGGCTCGACCTGATCATCAGCGCACGCAGATTCACGCTGACCCCTGGCGACAGCTTCCGCATACGGGCCGAGCCGTTCGAGTGGATCAACCCTTATGATGACCCCGCCGTGGCGATCTGGGTCATCGCGCCGCCGGTCTACTGATGACGTTCGAGGGTTGGAGCATCTTCGCGCTGTTCTGGGTGGTGTTCGTCACCTCTCCCGGTCCGAACGCGGTCAATTGTATCCAGAACGGCATGACCTTCGGTTTTGCGCGATCCCTTTGGGGCGTGCTGGCGATTCTGACACAGGCCGTGCTGTTCCTGTGCCTGTCGGCGGCCGGCATCACCGCGCTGATCGCGGCATCGCCCACCGCCTTCCTGGTCGCCCGGATCCTGGGCGCAGGCGTGCTGATCTGGCTTGGCGTGCGAAGCTGGCGCAATGCGGCCAAGCCGCTGGCCACGCCGGATGTGCATGCCGGCACGATCTATGGCCGCGCCTTTCTGATCGCCACGATCAACCCGAAATCCGTCGCGGGCTACCTGGCCGCCTTCAGCCAGTTCGTGCAGCCCGACACACCGATCGGCCAGCAGATGTGGGTCATCGTACCCACAGCGCTGACCATCACCGCCGCGAGCTACATGACATACACCGCGCTTGGGGCCGGGCTCGGACGCAGCGCGTTCGGAACCATCGGGCACCGCCTGACCCGCCGCCTCCTCGCCATCTGCTTTGTCCTTTACGGCGTCGCGCTTGGCGCTGCCTCGCTGCCGGAGCCGCGAAGATGAGCTTTCCCTTCCACGACCTGAAACGCGAGGATCGACCATGATCGAGCTTGCCCTGTCGATCCCGCTCTGGACCTACATCACTTTCATGGGGGCAGCCTTGGTGCTTTATCTGACGCCAGGGGCCGACATGATGTTCACGCTGGCCAGCGGCATGCGCGGTGGCGCGCGGTCCGGCATGGCGGCGGCGGCAGGGATCGGGCTGGGCGTCATGGGCCATGTGGTGATCGCGGCGGCGGGTCTTGCCGTGTTGCTGCTCACCTACCCCATCGCCTATGACGCCCTGCGCTACGCGGGTGCGGCCTATCTGCTCTGGCTCGCCTGGCACAGCTGGACCGACACAACCGATCCCGCAACGCGCCAGGGACGCGATGACACATGGCGCGCGTTTCGGCGCGGTTTCCTGACCAATATCCTGAACCCCAAGGTGGGCCTCTTCGTGCTGGCCTTCCTGCCGCAATTCGCCAATCCCGCCATCGGCCCGGTCTGGCAGCAGATCCTGATCCTCGGCACGCTGCTCGCTGTCGGGGAACTGGCGGTCTACTGCGTGCTGGGCGGCTTTGCCGGCCTTGCCGCTGCCCGCATCAAGCGCGCGTCCGGCTGGTTGGGCAAACTGTCTGCAATCGTCTTTGGCGGGCTCGCGCTGCGCCTTGCCTGGAACTGAGGAGACTGCCATGTCCGATTTCCCGACTTCCACCCGTGTCGTCATCATCGGCGGCGGTGTCGTCGGTGCCTCCTGCGCCTATCACATCGCCAAGGCGGGATGGGACTGCGTGCTGTTGGAGAAAAACGAGCTGACCGCCGGGTCGACATGGCATGCCGCAGGGAACTGCCCGTCCTTCAGCACAAGCTGGGCCGTGATGAACATGCAGCGCTATTCGCTGTCACTGTATCGCACCCTCGCGGACGAGGTCGATTACCCGATGAATTACCACGTCACCGGGTCGATCCGTCTGGGCCATACCAAGGAGCGCATGCAGGAGTTTGAACGCGCCCGTGCGATGGGGCGGTATCAGGGGCTGGATCTGGAGATGATGTCCGTCGCGGACATCAAGCAGCGGTATCCGTTCATCGAAACCCACGACCTTGCCGGGGGTCTTTATGATCCTGACGACGGCGATATCGACCCGGCGCAGCTGACACAGGCACTGGCCAAGGGCGCGCGCCAGATGGGGGCGAAGATCGAACGCTTCTGCCCAGCTACGGGGGTGTCCCGTAAAGGCGGCGACTGGATCGTGCACACCGACAAGGGCGACATCACCTGCGAAAAGGTGGTCAACGCGGCAGGCTACTATGCCCAGCAGGTCGGGGAATGGTTCAAGCCTTATGGCGGGCGCACCGTCCCGATGGCGGTGATGAGCCACCAGTATTTCCTGACCGAACCCGTGGCCGAGCTTGAGGCGTGGTCCAAGGAGAACGGCAAGCTGCCGCTTCTGCGGGACGTGGATTCCAGCTACTATCTGCGGCAGGAAAAGTACGGTCTGAACCTTGGACCGTACGAGAGGAACTGCAAGGCGCATTGGGTGATGCCCGACGATCCCATGCCGGACGATTTCAGCTTTCAGCTTTATCCCGACGATCTGGAACGGCTCGAATGGTATATCGAAGACGCGATGGCCCGTGTGCCGATCCTTGGTGCCTCGGGTGTGGGCCGGGTGATCAACGGCCCGATTCCATATGCGCCCGACGGTCTGCCCCTGCTGGGCCCGATGCCCGGCGTGCCGAACGCGTTCGAGGCCTGTGTGTTCACATTCGGCATCACCCAAGGCGGCGGCGCGGGCAAGGTGCTGGCGGAATGGGTCACCGAAGGCCAGACCGAGTGGGACATGTGGGCGGTCGATCCCCGCCGCTACACCGATTACACCGACCAAGACTACTGCACCCAGAAGGCGATCGAGGTCTACGGCCACGAATACGCCATGCATTTCCCGCGCCACGCCTGGCCTGCTGGACGCGACAAGAAACTGTCGGCGGTGCATGACAGGATCATCGCGGCAGGCGGTGTGATGGGGGCCTACAATGGCTGGGAACGGGCCAACTGGTTCGCGCAACCGGGCGACGACACATCGGAGGAAACGACACAGACCTGGGCGCGATCAGGTCCTTGGCAGCAGCGCATCAAGGAAGAATGCGAAGCGGTGCGCGACACGGCAGGCGTTATCGCCATTTCCGGCTTCACCCGCCTGTCGGTCGAAGGGCCCGGCGCGCGCGCCCATGTCGATGCCCTCACCTGTTCGTCCCTGCCGCAACCGGGGCGCGTTGGTCTGGCCTATTTCCCGGATGATCGCGGCCGCATCCTGACCGAGATGTCGGTGATCCCGCAAAGCGAAAACGCGATCTGGCTAATCACCGCGGCCGTGGCACAATGGCACGACCGCGATGTGCTGATGCGCGATCTGCCCGAAGGCATCAGCATCCATGACCGCACGACGAAATACGAGTGTTTCCTTGTGACCGGGCCGAAATCCCGCGAGATGCTCGCACCTTTGACGGATGCCGACCTGACCTTGCCTTGGTTGTCCTTCCAGGAGGCGCAGGTCTGCGGCAAACCTTGTGTCCTGTTGCGCGTTTCCTTCGCCGGTGAACTGGGATGGGAGGTGCATTGCCTGACCGAGGATGCGCCCGCGATCTACGACGCCATTCTGGGCGCAGGAGCAAAGCCCTTTGGCATGTACGCCCTCAACGCGCTGCGGATCGAAAAGGGCTACCGTGCGTGGAAGGACGATCTTTCGACCGATTACACCCTGCTGCAAGGCGGGCTGGACCGGTTCGTCAGACTAGACAGGGAACAGGACTTCCCCGGCAAGGCGGCTCTGCAAAACGAGAAACAGCAGGGCGTGACCAAACGCTTTGTCGCCCTGATCGTGGACGCAGGTGCCCATGACGCCCCCTACATGTCGACGCTCTGGCATGACGGGACCGTTGTTGGTGAAACCACGAGCGGAGACTGGGGTTACCGGGTGAATGCCTCCATAGCGCTTGGCATGCTGCGGGCCGATCTTGCGGTGCCGGGCACGGAACTCGAGATCGACATCTACGGCGAAATGCGCAAGGCGGTGGTCCAGAAGGACGCCCCCCTCTGGGATCCGAAAAACGAAAGGCTGCGCGCATGACGATCACGATTCTTGACGGTGGCATGGGTCAGGAACTGATCCACCGTTCCGGCAGCAAACCGACCCCGCTCTGGTCCACGCAGATCATGATCGACAGCCCGCATCTGGTGCGCGACATCCATGCAGATTATTTCGCCGCCGGGGCCGATATCGCGACCACCAACACCTACGCCATCCACCGCGACCGGCTGGCTGGCACCGCGTTCGAGGACCGTTTCGAAGACCTGCACCGCACCGCGCTCGACATGGCGCTGGCAGCGCGCGACGCCCATGGGTCGGGTCAGGTCGCGGGCGCCATCGGTCCGCTCGGCGCATCCTATCGGTCGGATCTCCAGCCACCTCATGACATCGCGGTTGCGCGCATGGCCGAAGTGGTGACCCTGATCGCGCCGGACTGTGACATGCTGCTTTTCGAAACGGTAATCTCCGCCGCCCAGACCCGCGCCGCACTCGAAGCGACGCGCGGCGTCGGCAAACCTCTCTGGATCGCCTTTTCGGTGGATGACGAGGATGGCAGCCGCCTGCGCTCGGGCGAGGCGCTGTCAGATGCAGTGGCTTTGTGCGGCGACGCCGACGTGCTTCTCGCCAATTGCTCGGCCCCCGAGGCGATGCCCGCGGCGATCGACATTCTCAAGGCCAGCGGCAAGCCTGTAGGGGCTTATGCAAATGCGTTCACGCAGATCACCAAGGACTTCCTCAAGGACAAATCCACCGTCGAGTCCCTGAGCGCGCGCCGCGACATGGGACCGGAGACTTACGCAGATCACGCCGCAACCTGGAAAAACCACGGTGCCACCATCCTTGGTGGGTGCTGCGAAACCGGTCCCGCCCATATCGCCGAACTTGCCCGGCGATGTGCAAGGGACTGAGCCGCGTGGCCTCCTCTATACCCGTCCCGTTGCAGGTTAAGCCGTCGTCAAGGTTAACGCGCCGCTCCCGGCTTCTTCTCTTTCCAAACATGCAAACGCCCGGCCTGCCACAGAGCCGATCCTTCATCATGGGCTCAGCAGGCACCACAAAGGTGACCCAGCCCTGAATTCCAAAGATGACCGCCCCGTCTCACAGGCTCCA
>NZ_JAIPUT010000093.1 GCF_020055635.1 Marivita sp.
CAAGCTCGCGCATCACCAGAAGACCGCCGTCCGAGCTGAGCTGCGTGCCGCGAAATTCCAGCCGCACGCGAGGGTCGAATTCCACCCGATCTGACCGCTGTGAGCCCGCACCCTCCGGGTGATCCATCGAACCCGCTCTCCTCAGCCATCAACACCATGATTTATATAAGAAATACCAAGGTCAGGACAGCGAAATCAGCGAATTACATGGGGAATGCGGGTTCATACCGACATTCTCGGTGGATGTGCGGCCGGTATGCGCACCGTGCTGGTCTCCGCTCACGGGTTATTCGCGGAGTGTGATTACAGGGACAACGTATCGCCTTGTGGCATAGTGCCCGATTTTGCATGTGAGAAATCTGAGAAACTACACCGGTCCACCCGCCGATGAACTACTTTCGATGATCGTCTGATCATTCACTTCGGCTTCGCTGTGTCCAGGGCAAGGTCGGTCTGACAAGGCCAACGGGACCGGTGAGAGTATTTGGAACCGGCCAGCCTGGGATCAGACCTCACGGCTCCCGCAGCGCCACCGGTATAAGACACCCGATCAGATCGGGGCTGAACAAAAAGCCCTTGAATCCGAAGCCGCCGAGGGGATTAAGATGGCAGCATGATGAGAGAACGCGCTGTCTCAAAACTGGGCCCCCAGTACAAAGTATCGATGTGCCCATCGGTTTGTCTGCACCGCTCTTGTCTTGAACCGCGAACTGGAATGAGAATGTGTGATCGCCCGAGCCAAACGCTGGAGTGCATTTTGTCGAATGCAGAGCTTCCTTCGGGCAGGCGGCGGTCATGAACGTCAAGGCTCTGCGCTTGTTCTGGGGCGTGGTCGAAACTGGCTCTCTCTCGGCGGCCGCTGACAGGCTCAACACCAGCACGTCCGCGGCGAGCCGCCTGTTGTCCCTTCTGGAGACGGAACTGGGGCTCGCACTCTTTTCGCGTCAGCGCCGCCGACTCGAGATGACGGATCAGGGACGCGAGTTCTATCAGCGCACGGCGCATATCCTGAAGGGGATAGACGAGCTTCCGGGCATTGCAAACGACGTCGTGTCGCTGTCGCCCGAGCCTCTGCGACTTGTCAGTACGGCAACCATCGCGAAGTCCCTGATAGCGCCGGCGCTGGCCGTGTGGCGCGACACGCATCCCGAAACCGCAGCGTGTCTCGACATCGAGACACGCTTCGACATGGAGAGCAAGGTCGCGGCGCGAGAATACAACTTAGGCGTCGTGTCGCTGCCGCAGGAAAACGCGATCATCAGGCTCGACGCGGCGCCTCTGGTGGCCGCGCGCTACGAGATCGCGCTGCCGCTGGACCATCCGCTGACGCGCGAGACGACCGTGCCGGTCGAGGCGCTGGCCGAGCTTCCGCTGATCGCGTTGAGGTCGGGGCAACGCTGGCGCCAGCGGATGGATGCGATCTGCACGGCTTGCGGCGTCTCACCCCGCATCACGGTCGAGACCGGTTCGACCGTGATCGCGCTCGAGCTTGTCAAGCACGGCGCCGGGGTGATGGTGGTTGACCGGGTGTGCAGCACGCTCGAACCCAAGGACTACGCGCTGCGCCCCCTGCGCCACGAAATGTGGACCGAATACGCCTCGATCACCGGGGCCGACGGCGTGTCCGGCCAGACACTGGATTTCGTCGATACTCTGCGCGCGCAGATCCGGACCGGGCGCGCGGCCTATGCGGACACGGCCGCCTGCGTGGCGTTGCGTTGATCGCACCGCTCGCGGAGCGCTGTCGCGCGCGTGCGCCCCGCGGCCGCAGCTGCGCGCGCGATCGGTTCGCTCTGGCCGGTATTGCGCGCGGGATCGAACAAATCCTCCAGGGCCGCATCGTCCAGATGCGCGCCGATTTCGGGGTCGTCGCGCAGCAGGGCGCGCAGCGACGCTCCGTTCCGCCCCGCCACATCGACCAGCCGGTGCAGTCGGTCATGGGCCGGCTGCCGACCGATATGTGGTGCGACATGCATCATCACCGGCTCCATGGCGAGGAGTTCGAACTGCTGCATCGCGTTTTCGAGCAGCCGCGTCCGATCCACCGCGACCGAGGACAGGACGCGGTCGAGATCGCGCATGACCCTCAGCGCGGCAGGGCAGGTTTCCTCAGTCAGCAGGCGCAGTTCGCGGTTGGTGGCGGCGTCGCCTTCGTGGGTGGCGGTCGGAACCGACAGAGCCGCGCCACCCCGCCCACGCAAGAGGTTGGCACGGGCACGCAGATCGACGACCAGTTTCGGGTTGATCTTGTGCGGCATGGTCGAGCTTCCGACCACGCCATTGGCGAGGGTCTCGCTGACCTCGCCGATCTCCTCCTGCATCAGCAGGTAAAGTTCGTCCGCGATGCGGCCGGCGGCGACACCCAGCGTCGCCAGCTTCGTCACGTATTCCACCAGCGGTGCCGCGCCTGTCCGGTTCGGCACGAGGGCCGGCGCCAAATTCAGGCGTCGTCCCAGCAAGGCGGCCAGCCGCGGGCCGGCATCGCCAAAGCTTTGATAGGCCCCGATGGCGCCGCCAAAGCGCAACTGGAAGAGCCGCGGCTGCACCTCGTCGAGCTGGTCGACGACGTGCAGCATGTCCTCGATCCAGCCGGCGACCTTGAAGCCGAAGGTGATAGGGAGGGCGTGCTGGCGGTTCGTGCGCCCGACCATGACGGTCTGCGCGTGGTTTTCCGCCATCCCAGCCAGCCGGTCGAGCACGCCGGCAATAGCCGTCTCCAGATCGGCGTGGTAGCGGCGCAGGACCAGCAGGCGCCCGGTGTCGATCACGTTCTGCGTCGTGGCGCCCCAATGGACATAAGCGCCGGCATCGCCCGCTGCCTCGGCCAGGACGCGCGCCAGCGCCGCGACCGGCGCCATGGTGCGCGCGATCTCGGACCGCAGCCGATCGATGTCGAGCCTGTCGAGATGCGCGGCCTGCGCGATGGCCTCGCCGGCCCAGGCGGGGATCATGCCCAGTTCGGCCTGAGCGCGGGCCAGTTCGGCCTCTACGTCCAGCCAGGATTGCCAGCGCGCGGCATCGCCGAAGAACTCGGTCGCGGGGCTCATGGCGCAGTCTCCGGCACGCGTTCCTCGGCAAGGCGCGGCACCGCCTCCAGCAGGGCGCGGGTATAGGGATCTGAGGGCGTGTGCAGCACCCGGTCGGCACTATCCTGTTCGACGATGCGCCCGTCCTTCATCACCGCGACGCGGTCGGCCATCTGATGCACCACCGCAATGTCGTGCGTCACAAGGAACAGCGTCAGGCCCAGCTGGGTCTTGAGATCGGTCAGCAGGTTCAGGATCTGCGCCTGCACCGAAACGTCCAGCGCCGAGGTCGGCTCGTCGCAAACCAAGATCCGCGGCTCGGTCACCAAGGCGCGGGCGATAGCGACGCGCTGGCGCTGCCCGCCGGACAACTGGCTGGGATAGTTGTGCACGAAAGCTTCGGGCAGGCCCACCTCGGCCATGACCGCGTGCAGTCGGGCGGTGCGGGATGCGGCGTCGCCGATCTTCTGGATCGCCAGCGGGCGGGTGATGATGCTGCCGATGGTGCGGCGCGGGTTGAGCGAGGAATAGGGATCCTGAAACACCGGTTGCACCAGTCGCCCCCGTTCGCCTCGAGGCAGGTCCGTCAGGTCGCGCCCGGCGATGCGAACCGATCCGGACGTCGGCGCGTCCAGACCCAGAAGGATGCGCGACAGCGTCGTCTTGCCCGACCCGCTTTCACCCACCAGCGCGAAAGTCTCTCCCCGATGCACCTGCAGTGATACGCCGTCGACCGCCGCGATGCTGCGTTTGGCGCGCATCAGGCCGGGCCGGGATTCGAAAACGCGGCGCACGTCGATCGCCTCGATCACCGGCTCGCCCGCCTTGACGCTGTCGGGCATCAACGTGCTTTCGGCGCGCACGATCTGCGCCACTTCGTTCGGGTCCAGCACGCAAGCATAGCTTTGGCCCGGCGCGGTGCCGGGGCGCGCGGGCGGACGCGCACTGCGGCAGGCGGGACGCACGGCCGGGCAGCGCGGGGCAAACACGCAGGCGTTCAGCCGACCGTGCACCGGGGCGATCTGGCCCGCGATCGCGCCCAGCCGTCTGCGCACGCCGAACGCCGTGGGCGCCGCGCGCAGCAGCGCGCGGGTATAGGGATGGCAGGGGTCGCGTAGGACTGCGTCCACCGGTCCGGCCTCCACGATCTCGCCGCGATACATCACGACCACGTCGTCGACCGTGTCCGCGACCACGGCAAGGTCGTGGGTGATGAGGATCATCGCCATGCCCAGATCGCGCTGGATGTCGCGCAACAGGTCGAGGATCTGCGCCTGCACGGTCACGTCGAGCGCGGTCGTCGGCTCGTCCGCCAGCAGCAGGTCGGGCCGCGTCATCAGCGCCATGGCGATCATCACGCGCTGGCGCTGACCGCCGCTCAACTGGTGGGGATATTGCCGCATCCGCGCTTCGGGGTCGGGCAGGCCCGTGCGGTCCAGCATTTCGATCGCGCGGGCGGTGGCCTGCGCCTTGCTCATCAGGTCTGCGCGCACCGGCCCTTCGGTCAGTTGCCGCCCGATCGTGTAGACTGGGTTGAGCGAGGTCATCGGCTCCTGAAAGATCATGCCGATGCGCTGGCCCGCGATGCGCGCAACAAAGTCCGGATCGGACAGGGCTGTCAGATCCTCGTCGCCGAAGCGCATGTGGTTCGCGGTCAGACGGGCGGATCCCGGCAGAAGCCGCATCAGCGACAGAGCCGTCATCGACTTGCCCGACCCGCTTTCGCCGACGATGCCCAGGCTGCGCCCCGCGCGTAGCGACAACGACAGGTCGTTCACGGCGCGCAACGGGCCGTTGGGGGTGTCGATCTCGACGGTCAGGCCGTCGACGTCCAGAACAGCGGCATCCATGCTCAGTTCCTCCCTTCCGGCGAGGTGATGTCACGCAGCCCGTCGCCGACCAGATTGGCGCCGACGACCAGAAGGAAAAGCGCGATTCCGGGTAGCACGACCAGCCAGGGGCGGAAGAACATGACCTCCTTGCCCTCGGCGATCATCAGGCCCCAGGACGGGTTGGGCGGCTGAATGCCCACGCCGAGAAAGCTCAGGGACGCCTCGGCCAGAATCGACACGCCCAACTCGAAGGTGAAGATCACCATAATCTGGTTCGACAGGTTGGGCAGGATCTCGTGCGACATGATCTGCCAGCGGGTCGCGCCTGTGGCTTCGGACGCGGCGACGAAGTCGATCTCGCGCAGGCGCATCGTGGCGGAGCGCGTCACCACGAGGTAGTACGTCCAGTGCAGCACACCGACGATGCCGATCACCACCCAGACGGACGGTCCGATGATGAACACTAGCGCCATGGCCAGCAGCAGCCCCGGCAGGGCCAGCTGCGCGGTCAGCAAAAAATTCACGCCCTGGTCCACGCGGCCGCCGAAATACCCCGAGATCACGCCCAGTGTGACGCCGATGAACATCCCGATGGTCGCGGCACCAAAGCCCACGGCAAGGGAAATCCGCGTGCCGTAGATGAGACGGGACAGGTAGTCGCGCCCGTTCGCGTCGGTGCCCAGCGGGTATTCCCACGTCCCGCCTTCGGACCAGACCGGCGGCTGCATCCGGTTCGCCAAGCTTTGCACGAAGGGGTCGTGCGGGGCGATGAGCGGCGCGAAGATGGCGGTCATGATCAATGCGACCAGGATGCCCAGCCCCAGCTGAAAGCCGCGATGCTTCGCCGCGCGACCGCGTACCAGCTGGCCGGGAGTCAACGGGGGCGGCGGGGTATCCTCGGCGCCGTCCCTGGCCAGCGCGGCCTCGGCTGCGATGTCGGTATCGGAAAAATGGGTCATCCCAGCCTCAGTCGCGGATCGAGCGCCGCGTTCAAAATGTCGGCCAACAGGTTCATGAGAACGAACACCATGGCGAAGACGAAGATCAGGATCTGCACGGTCGGGATGTCGGACCCGAGGATCGATTCCAGCGCTAGACGCCCCAGACCGTTGATGGCAAAGATCGTCTCGGTGATGACCGAGCCGGAGAACTTGTGCCCAAGCTGCACCGCCAGCACCGAGATCACCGGCAGCATCGCGTTGCGCAGCGCGTGCCGGCGCACCAGATCACCGCCGCGGAACCCCTTGGCCCGCGCAGTGCGGATGAAGTCCGATTCCATCACCTCGATCATGCCGGTGCGGGTCAGGCGCATCACCGCGGGTACCGAACTGGCCCCCAGCACGAAGGCGGGAAGGACGAAATGCGCCAGGCTGTCGTCGCCCGAGACGGGAAATATCGGGAAGGTCACGGCAAACAGGATGATCATGATCAGCCCGAGCCAGAAATTCGGCACCGCCTGTGCCGACACAGCCACCCCCAACGCCATCCGGTCGATCCAGGTGTTGGGGTTCAGCGCGGCGAGGATGCCCAGCGGCAGCGCGATCAGGATCGTCACCGCCAGCCCCATCACTGAAAGAAGCAGCGTGACCGGCGCGCGGTCCGCGACGAGGGCGGCGACCGGCTTGTTCCAGTAATAGCTTTCGCCGAAATCGCCCGTGAGCATCCCGCTGGCCCAGTCAGCGTACCGCACCATCACCGGGCGATCGAGACCGTAGGTCTCGCGGATCTGCTCGATCACCTCCTGCTCGGCGTCCTCGCCGGCGATGGCGTAGGCCGGATCGGTGGCGAAGTTCAACAACATGAAGGTGACGAAGGACAGCGCGACCGCGACGGCGAGAGCGATGCCGAGGCGCTGCAGGATATAGCGTGTCATGGAAATTCTCCTAGGGCCAGACATGGGCCAAAGGGGCCCGGCCGCGTGGTGCGGCCGGGCCCTGCGTCAGGTCACTTCCAGCCTGCGCGGTAGATGCGCGGCAGACCGTCCTGATAGGTCGGGAAGTCGACCTCGGACGACACGAGGAAGTTCTGCGCGTAGCTGACCAGCGGCACCCAGTAGGCCTCCTCTGCGATCGTGGTCAGCGCCTCGGCATAGAGCCGCAGCCGCGCTTCCTGGTCACCCGTCACCTCAGCGGCCAGCACGTTTTCCACGACCTCGGGGTTGTTCGACATGTTGCGGTCCGACGTATCGTTGAAATGCACCCGCGCGATGGCCGCGGTGTCCGGCGTCCCGCCCGATCCCCAGGTCCCGAAATAGGCCTGGATGTCGCGGTTGGCGCGCGCCTCGTTCAGCGAGGCCAGCTTGACGTGGCGCAGCGATACGTCGATGCCGACCGCCTCGAAATCGGCGGACACCGCCTCGGCAATGGGCTTGTCACGATAGGACCACAGTTCCAGGTCGAATCCGTCGGGATAGCCTGCCTCGGCCAGCAGTTCCTTCGCGCGCTCGGGGTCGTAGTTGTAAACAGGCACCTGCTGCGTGCAGCCGAACTGGGCCGGGTGGCATGCGGTATGAACCGCCTGCGAACCCCCACCCATCAGGAACTGCGCGATTTCGGGGCGGTTGACGGCGTGGTTCATCGCCTGCCGCACCGTCTTGTCGGTCAGCGGGCCGTCGGGATCGGTGTGACCGAAGGCGTCGAGTACCAGAAAGCCGATGCGCAGGTCGGTCGAGGTGACATGATTCACATTCGGTGCCGCGCCCATGCTTTCGGCCACGTCGCGGCTGACCTTGAACATCCAGTCGATGCCGCCGGACATCAGCTCGGCCTGCTGCGTGCCCATGTCGGGAATGTTGCGGATCACCACGTTGCCGATCTCGATCGGATTCTTCGGGCTTTCTTCGTGGTAGCCTTCGTAGCGCTCCAGCACGACCTCCTCGCCGGGCGAGAAGCTTGCAACGCGGTACGGGCCAAGGCCATTATGCTCGGTCGCCATGGCGTCCTGCACCGGCTCGCCGTTCTCGTCATGATAGCTGCCCTCGGGCCGGATCTGTACCCGGCGGGCCATGTCGCGGATCACCAGCGGGTATTCCGTTTTGAGATTGAAGCGCACCGTGTCTTCGTCCAGCACGTCGGCGCTGTCCAGCCAGCGCTCGATCGTTCCCTTGGCCTGCGACTCGCTCTCCTCGTCGATGATCCAGTTGTAGGTATAGGCCACATCGGACGGCGTAAGCGCCTGGCCGTCGTGGAACGCGACGCCGTCGCGCAGATTCACGTCGACCGTCAGGTCGTCCACATACTCGAAGCCCGTGGCCACGGACGGTACGTATTCGTTTGTTTCGGGGTCGTAGCCAAACAGCCCCTCGTCGATCAGATCGGCCAGCAGGATATATTCCCGTTTGGTCGTGTAGTTGTAATCGAGATTCAGAATCTCTTCGGCAAAGGCGACACGCAGCGTATCGTCGGCCCGGTCGGCAGCCGCGGTCACGGGTGCGCCGGCCAGCGCCGAAGCGGCGAGGCCGCCAGCCAGCCAGGTGTGGGTCAGTTTCATGGGATCCTCCTCTTTCGATTGGCGAAGCTTGCGCAATCAGGTTCGTTCGAACAAGTGGTATTACTGGAACCTCACTTAACCATTATCGAACGGTTGACGTGGCAAGCCAGCCTGCCGCCCTCGACATCGCCACACGCCGGCAGCCATCCTGCTGTGTGGCGATGGCGGTGCGTGTCAAGCCGCATGCGATCAGTTGGACTTCAGTCGTGCATGCGCAGGTTGTCACATCGAAACACGCGCTGAAATGTTGAGTTCTGTGTCCTACGTGTGGAGAGCGTCCGATCCCGGTTCCGTCCGCTCCGCCACCATCACCTTATCGAACCCGTTCAGGCCGCCCGTCGGAGGCGATGTTATGATCTTTCAAAGCATTTTCGCGCCGCATGAGTTTTTCAACCAAATTGGCCGATCAAAGCGTCGTTCCGCTTCAAGAATTCGGTACACGCTATGCCACTGCGAAAGCATCATAAATCGCGCATTGCTTGACGACCAACACACGTCATCCGACATCCCCCAAGTGACCTGCCGCTTGACGTGGACATCGCCTGAACAGTCCAGCAGATCAACTGTTTCGCCTTCCGAGCGCTGACTGCGCTCTTTGGAACGCTCGATTGTGGTTGGATTGCGCGGCAACGCCGCGTCATTCTGGCTCGGCAGCGACATTCATCAGCATGGTGGACAGACCTGTCCTGCCGTTTTTGGCAGGGCAGGTCTGGACCGCGGTCACGCTTATATCGGTGGCGCTCGCAATCTGCGTATGGCAGCGAGAATGGCCCTCACCATCGGGCCTGTGACCGCGACCCCGGCCAGTTGGAAGGTGATCGCACGGGCGTGACGTACCATGCGGGCCCCTATCTTGATCAGCTTGAGCTG
>NZ_JAIPUT010000094.1 GCF_020055635.1 Marivita sp.
GGCGATAGCTAATATTTCATGGAAAACACGATCATCATCGTAATGACTTGGTGGCTGGCCTCCTGACAGGGTGGCCGGATGACCAAACGTATTCCGAGGCCGCCGCATGGGCGGCCTATTGCTTTCCGAGCTTCCCAATGCACCGCCTCTCGTTTCAGGGGAAGAAGCAAATGAACAGACCAACCATTCTGACCGGCGACCGCACAACGGGGCCGCTTCACATCGGGCACTATGCAGGCTCGCTTGCAAACCGGCTGCGCTATCAGGACAGCCATGAACAATTTCTTTTGCTGGCGGACACCCAGGCTCTAACCGACAACGCCCATGATCCGGAGAAGGTGCGGCGAAGCGTGATAGAGGTTGCGCTGGATTATCTGGCCGTGGGCATTGATCCTGCGCGCACGATCATCTGTCTGCAATCACACCTGCCGGCGCTGGCCGAGTTGTCGATGCTCTACCTGAACTTTGTCACGGTCGCGCGGCTCGAACGGAACCCGACGATCAAAGACGAGATCCGCGCCCGCGGATTCGGGCGCGATATTCCGGCAGGATTTCTGTGCTATCCGGCAGCGCAGGCGGCGGACATCACGGCCTTCAAGGCGACCATCGTGCCGGTCGGCGAGGATCAGGCCCCGCTCATCGAGCAAACGAACGAGATCGTGCGGCGCATCAACGCAGCAGCAGGCCGCGCCGTTCTGCCCGAGGCGCGGGCGATCATCCCCAAGTCGGGCCGGTTGCCTGGTATCGACGGCAAGGCCAAGATGTCTAAATCCGGAGGCAACGCAATCGCTCTGTCCGCATCTTCGGAGCAGATCCGAAGTGCCGTCAAAGCGATGTTCACCGATCCGAACCACCTGCGCGTTGAAGACCCGGGCTGCATCGAGGGCAATGTTGTCTTCACCTACCTTGACGCCTTCGATCAGGACCAGGACGGGCTTGCCGAGCTTAAGGCACAATATCAGCGCGGCGGGCTTGGCGATGGCAAGATCAAGGCGCGTCTGGAAGCGATCCTTCAGGAACTCATAGGCCCAATTCGCCAGCGTAGGGCACAGCTCGCCGAGGACCGAGGCTACATTCTTGAGGTGATCAAAGAAGGCACGGCACGGGCGCGGCAGCGCACCGAGGCGACAAAGCGGGATGTGGTGAGTGCCTTGGGCCTATTCCAGTTGTAGATGAGCAGGTGCGGGCGATCCGGATGAAGGTTCGCTATGCGGACAATATGAGCTTTTACTTCTGACGCTCCAATGTCGGTTTTCGGCACATCCCGTCCGTGGAGCAGCATGGACGGCGGTTGGTCCACTTCCTCTGCGAGCGCAAGCAAGAATGGTCGCGTAGGGAACCGGATGATCAGACAACGGTAGGACGTGCCATTTCAGAGCCTTCGTCGCGGCGCACCAAGAGCATCGCCAAGGCTGCCTTGTCGGACACATCCAGCTTGGAATACACGTTGCGCAGGTAGTGCCGCGCGGTCGACGGGGCGAGGTTCAGTTCTCTCGCGACTTCCTTGTAGGTATGTCCTTCGGCGAACAGTCGCGCCACATCCGCCTCGCGCTGAGTCAGGTCGTCAAACGGGTCACGCTCGGACAGACGCAGCAGAAAGAGCCCGGAGACCGCATCGATCTTCACCTGTATATGGGTTCCGACAAAGCGATCATTCCGGCTCAGCGCCTGCTCCAGTGTTTCCGGCAGATGCGGCCCTTGCCAAGAAGGCCATTCGCGGCGCAGGACACCTTTCAAAGCCGCTTCAGACGAAAGCACCAGGCCGCGCCGGTCGCAAATCGCTGCGGCACGAATATCAGGCTGGCCATTCAGGCTTTGCAGACCTCGCTCCATGTTTCTCCGCCAACTTTGCCCGAGTGCGTGCAAAAGATGGGGCACCAGGACCTGCTTGACCGAGCGTTCTTCTTCGGTGAAGGTGGCATCATTCCGGTAGAGCGACAAAAACGCATACAGCCCAAGGTCGCGTTGGCGGGTGGCCGTGCACAGAACGTGGTGAATTCCATAGACCTCCAGAAAACTGGAGATTTCCGGGTAGGTTAGCAAGTCCTGATGATTGAACCGCACAGTCACAAATGGCGCGCCAAGCGCCGCACTTGCGATAGGATCATGTTCGCGCACGCTTTCCCAATGACGGCGGTATCCTTCGGGCAGTTCAAACCGCGTTGCAGAATGAATTTCCAGACCCGCAACAAGCCCCCACCAAGCTGAATCGAAAGAAACAACCCGTTTTACCGCTTGTAAGGCAGCGTCCTGAAACTCATCAAAAGGCACCCTCTCGGGGAGTTCATGAATTTCCATCAGCACCGCGCCCACTTGGTCGAGCGTCGACATATCCCCTCCATATGAACGGGTTCATTTGAACGATTACCCCGTTCAAAGTCAAGCCTATCGTCTGAACAGGGAGACGGCCAACAGGCCATATTCAAGGAGGAACCCTGACATGACCCGCAAAACCGGCTACGTATTTCACGAATCCTATCTTTGGCACAATACAGGGGTCGGAGCAGCTTTTCTGCCCTCGGGCGGTGCGATCCAGCCCGACCAGCCCCATGCCGAGAACTCGGAAACCAAGCGCCGCATCGAAAACCTGCTCAGCGTCAGCGGCATCAAGAAGTATCTTCATGTTCTCGACGATATCACCCCGGCGACCCGCGACGAGCTGTGCTTGTTCCACACAGCCGAATACGTGGACGGTATCAAGGCGATGAGCGATGCAGGCGGTGGCGACGCGGGCGAACTGACCCCCTTTGCAGCCGGTGGATATGAAATTGCATGCTTGTCGGTCGGCGGCGGGTTGACCGCAGGCCGGGCCATTCTACGCGGAGAGATCGACAACGCCTATGTTTTGAACCGCCCGCCAGGCCACCATGCCGAGGCAGATATGGGCCGAGGTTTCTGCATTTTCGGCAACGGCGCAGTGACTGCAAAGGCGCTTCGCAAAGAGTTCGGGCTGGGCCGGATCGCAATCATCGACTATGATGTGCATCACGGCAACGGCACCCAGAAAGCCTTCTATGACGACCCCGATACGCTGGTCATTTCGATGCATCAGATCCAGTTCTACCCACCCGACACAGGATTTGTACAAGAAACAGGTGAAGGCGCGGGAACAGGCTATAACCTGAACGTGCCGCTTCCTCCGGGATCGGGCCATGGTGCCTATCTGCATGCCATGGAAACGGTCGTGGTTCCGGCTCTGGATTGGTTCGCGCCTGAGCTGATCATCGTCCTCTCCGGCTTTGATGCAGGCGGGATCGACCCGCTGGGCCGCAACATGGCTTATAGCGACACGTACCGCGAAATCATTGGCAAGTTGCAGGCCCAGGCCGATGCCCATTCGAAAGGTCGGATGCTGGTGCTACACGAGGGTGGTTATTCGGCAGCCTACACACCTTTCTGCGGGCTGGCCGTGGTCGAAACCCTTTGCGGTGCCAGCAGCGGTATCGAAGATCCGTTCCTGCCGATCATCGCCGGAATGGGCATGCAAGAACTTCAGCCGCATCAGGCCGAGATGATCGCCCAATCTGCGGCGCTTGTTCCTGGCGTCTCTCGGCCACGAGAACTGGCAGAGGTTTGAAGCCAGCACAGCCGGCGAGTACATGATGTGCTCCGGTTTCACCAAAGCGGCGAACTTCTGTATTTGACGGAGTTCGCCGCAATCCGCAGATGGTTTCTGCCCAAATCGTCTGCATGCGGACTATCCAGGACACAATAATATTGTGGCACCGGCAAATGCCGACAATGCGAAATGTGCCCTACGGCGATGGTCGATGCAGTAAACCCCAGGAACGGGGGGTCCTGCCAACAGCAAAGGCAGCTTCGCGCCCGTCGCGTCAGTTCGTAAGCCGCGCAGCATCGGTCAAAGAGGGCTCGGAGCAGACCTGCGCGACACCCGGTCTACGAGGCGCGGACAATCTCCGCCGGGGACATACCCGCCAGCCGCACCTCCAGCCAACGGATGTAGCCATTGAGGTTCTTTGTCGCCGGTCCGCAGAACGGCTCGATGAACCTGCTATAGCGGGCGTAGAGCGAGTTCACATTCTGGATGTGATGACAGCCTGCCGCGACACGCGTGCCTGGCTTGTTCCCGACCACGAAGTGCTCCAGCCCGCGCGCCACCGCGAGGTCCTTGTAGCCATTGCCTCCATCCGAACAGAGCACGGCATCGCCCGGCACGAGGGGGTTCATTGCGCGCTCCACGATGACGCTCTTACGGTTCGGCAGTCGCCGGAAGAGGCGAGAACCACCGCGATCAGCGACGGTGAGAATGGGGAGCTGCCACCGCGAGAGGCCGCGCATTATCCTCAGCCCTTGCGTCGTGAAGTCTTCCCACCGTGACCCCGTCTGGCACAGCGACGGACAGGGTCACTCCGTTGCCGCATCGACGCTGACAAGCGTCTCCAGCATGTCCAGCATCTCCTCACTGGAGAAAGGTTTCTCCAGTACCGCGACTCCATCCTTCGCACGGGCAGCATCGGTATACCCTGTCGCCAAGGCAAAGGGGACGCCGCGCTCGCGCAGTATATGGGCGATAGGCGTCGACACCTCCCCTGCGAGATTCATGTCGAGGAAGGCGCCGTCGAGGGTCGATTCCGAGCGTGCGCGCCGAAGACCGTCGTCGAGGGACCGTGCCGGCCCGATCGGGATATGCCCGGCCGAAGCGAGATCCGAGACGATTTGCTCGGCGATGAGCGGCTCGTCTTCCACCACAAGGACCCTCAGCGGGCGGCTGCCTCCATTCGTGGTGCGCGCACGTCGTGGGGCTACCGCGACGTCGTCTTCCCCAGTTTTGCCCTTTGTGATGCCGCGCGCGATTCCAAGGGACACGCAAAGTCCTTCTGCCCGCCAATCATAGCCAATGTCTCCGTCGATCTGGCCGACCAGGGCCGAGATCATGCGCGTGCCGAAACCGTTGCCTTCGGGCGCCGAAACTGTAGGCCCGCCGCGTTCCTCCCAGAAGACGCGAAGCCCGCCTGCACCTTCCAGGCGCCACCGGACCGAGAGCGATCCCTGCTCCTGGGAGAGGCAGCCATACTTCACGGCGTTGGTTGCAAGCTCGTGCAGAATCATCGTCACCGTCTGCACCGCGTCCGGCAGTATCGTGACGGCCGGTCCCTCGAGCGAGACTCGATGCGCCGCGACGTTTCCCGCGTAGGGCGCGAGTTCCGCGCGCAGGATCGTCGAGAAATCTACCGCGTTCCAGCAGTTCTCGGCGAGGATCGAGTGCGAGCGTCCCAGCGCCGAGACGCGGCCCTCCACAGCCTCCCGGAACGCCGGCATCGTGTCGGCGCGCGTCAGCTTCACGACCGCTTGCACGACGGCGAGCGCGTTCTTCGCGCGGTGGTCGACTTCCCTCATGAGAAGGCGCTGTCGTTCATCGCTCTCCCGTCGCTCGGTCACGTCGGCGATAACAATGACGATTAGCGTCTCGCCTCCGGTGCCGTGGACGACCGAGCCGGAGAAGGCGAACATCTTCTCCCAGCCTTGGTCCGTCCTGCGAACCCGCCGCTCCACATTGTGGACGGTCTCGCCGCGCAGGATACGCTGGACCACGCGCTCTTCGGCAGGCAGCGGCTCTCCGGTCTCCACATCGCTGATTTCGAAGAGCCGGTCCATCTGCTCAGCAGAGGGGGCGGCATCCCCTACGGCGAACCCGTGCATTGCAAGCGCCGCCGGGTTCCAGTGTGTCGCACGGCCGGACGTATCGAAGATGACGAGGCCTTCAGCCAGCTGTTCGATTACGGCCGTGAGGCGCGCCTCGCTTTCCCGAAGTTCGCGTTCCTTCCGGCGTCTTGCGAGAATAGTCGCGGCGAGCGCGATCGTCATGGCCAGAAGCACGATCAGCACCGCAAGCGTGGCCACGGCCTCAGCCGTGTACTCCTCGAGAAGCCCGGGCTCGCGGTTCAGTAGCGTGGCTCTTGCCGGAAGCTCTTCCTCTGTAAAACCCCAGCGTCGCAAGGCCTGCCAGTCGTAGACGAAGGAAAGCCCCGCGTCGTCGATGATGCCTTCCTCGGGCCCCGTCAGTAGGGCGCGGGCCGTCTCCTCACCCAGCGCTTCGGCGGACAGAACCAGCCCGCCGACCGTACCGCTTCCTTCGGCGATCCAGTAAGTGAAAACCGGAGCGTTCGAAGCTTCGGCGATCCGTTCCGTCACCTCCAGCGGGACCAACTGCCTACCGGCCGCGTCACGGAACACGCCGAGTTCGTAAACGGCCGCATCTCGCGGCAGCCTTGCCACATGGTCGAGGATCTCCTCGAGTGTGAAGTCCGTCAGGTAGATGACCGGAATTTCCACGTCGAGCCCCGCCACGGCATCGCGGAAACGGTCAAGCCGTGTTGCTGCCGCGGGGCTCGTGCCACCGATCACGACATGTAGTTCGCGGGGGTTGGACAGGCGCATCACTTCGGACAACGCGCGATCAAAGGCGAAGTTGGCGCTCAGGAGGAGGCTATCGTGCGGAACCTGGTCCCGGGCCTCGCTCATCGGTCCGTTGACAAAGATCCGACGGGCGTCGGGGAGAAGCTCGGGTGCGCCCGCCAGCAGATTTCCGGCCGGCCGGGCGTTCGCGATCACGATGTCCACAGGGGCGTCCGCATATCGACCCGACAGATATCGGGTCGATATCGCCCGCTGGCTATCCCCGGAAAACCGGGCTGCGTCGAGGTTTTCGATGTAGAGATCATAGGGACGTCCGGCGACATCCAATACACCTGTAAGGCCGCGAAGGAAATTCTCGGAATACGGGAGGTCGCTGCTGAAGGACTGAAGAAGAAGAACACGCAAGCGGTCGTCGGGCTGGGCCGAGGCCGACACCGCGACCGACACGATAAAAAACGTGGCCAGACAGCAGATGCGGCGTGCGGCCCGAATCATGCCGCCACGGTGAGGATGGAAAGGCCCCCTATGAGGGCTCGGCTCAAGCACGCGGCATCTGCCGGAATGAGCCGGCTGTCGCAGCTCGGCCTGCATTGGCATTCAGGTTCCTTCAGACTGGTTCGATACCGAAACGTCGCCTTGAGCGCGGCGTTCCGTAGCGACCACCGCACCCTGACATTACCGGCGCGAGTCGATACGGAGGAAGGCGGGTCATCACAACAACTACTTTGCGTCAACTTCTGCAAGGACTTGGGGGCCGAGAGACGGCGGGCCACCGTCGCGGGTGATCGAGCGTCCGCAGCGAACGGCAGCACGGTCGCTTACTACTGAAAACGGATTTCAAGTTTTGCAGAACGACGACGAGGGGGCCTCCGGTGCTCCG
The DNA here is from genome assembly GCF_020055635.1 of Marivita sp. Classification (GTDB taxonomy): domain Bacteria; phylum Pseudomonadota; class Alphaproteobacteria; order Rhodobacterales; family Rhodobacteraceae; genus Marivita. Next base: position 7,259 of record NZ_JAIPUT010000094.1, read on the forward strand.
GCGACGCTGCCAGGGAGGAGAACCCCGTCACCTTCGAGCCTCGGCCGCGAGGCATCGTCAATCACGGTGGCCGGCACCGGGGGAGGCACCCGAGTGACCCAGAGGAGCGTCGCAACGGCCAGGGCGGATAGACCGAGGAGACCGGCGCCCAGAGCGATCAAGAAGTGCAGCATGGGGTTGTCCTTGCGCCATGTCCCGAATCATTCTGCCCGCGCGCGCGCTGAGCGGCATGACCGGGCGCATCAGGATATTGACCGCGGGGGACTGCCGCATGTCCGATCAGACCATGGCCGCAGGATTCGCGGCCGCTTTCCTCGACTACGCGGTGGCGGAAGGGGCGGCGCGAAGCCGTTTGCTCGCGGCGTCGGAGCTGACGGACGAGGATCTGGCCGATCAGGACACGCGCATCCCGGTCGCCGCCTACCAGGCGCTCATCGCCTCGGGGATCGAGGCGACAGGGGACACGTCGCTGCTGTTGCGTCACGTGCTGGAGACCCGGCTCGAGTCGATGTCGATCGGCGGCCAGATCGTGCATGCCTCAACGTCCTTCCCGCACAGTTTGGATCAACTGAACCGCTATGCGCGCCTCATGGCCGATGTGCCGATCCCTGGCGGACGGGACCGGTTCGCGCTCGAGCGCGACGGGGAGGCAGTCTGGCTGGTGGATCATCGACCCTGCGACGGCAGCTGGATGGCGACCGAGGCGAGCTTTGCCCGGTTCATCTCGGAATTCCGCCGCTCTGCGCCCGAACATCCATTTGAGCAGGCGTTGGAGGTGAGCTATGCACCGCCGCCGCATGCCAACCGCTACCCGGAGCTTTTCCGGGTACCGGTCACGTTCCGCGCGGCGCGCAACGCGCTCCGGATCAATCCGGTCTGGCTCGACGCGGCGTTCGATGGCGGCAAAGACTGCGTGTTCGGCATCTTCACGCGCCATGCGGATGCGCTTCTGGAAGAGCTTGCGAGCCGTGACACCGCACGTTCGGCCGTAGAGGCGCGGATGCTTGCGGATCTGCACGAGGGACAGCTGTCGATGGACCGCACCGCGCGCGACCTCGGTATGAGCCGGCAGACGCTCTACCGCCGGCTTAAGGAAGAAGGCGTGACCTTCGGGCGGTTCCATGACGACCTCAGGCGCCGAATGGCGATGGATTACCTCAGCGCGGGCAAGGTTTCGGTCGCGGAAACGGCCTATCTCCTGGGCTTCTCCGAGGCCTCGGCCTTCGTGCGGGCCTTCCGGCGCTGGACCGGGACGAGTCCGACCGCCTGGTTGGCGCGGGACTGACGATTGATGCCGTAGGTCAAGCCGCTGATCCCTGCGGTCATGCCGCTTCTTGGCGTAGATCGGTAGATCCTCCCTCGACATGTTTAACCGTCGAAGGAGCTACGACATGAAACCGATATTGATCGCCCCCCTCTGCCTGACCGCCCTGCTGGGGGCCTGCGCCGACATGGGCGCGGATGTGGACCCGATCCTGGACGGTGCCCCGACTGCACAATTCCAGAGCGACCTCGCTGCCTGCCGTGGCCTTGCCCGCAACCAGTCGCAGCTGGATCACGAGACCATGGCCGCCGCCGCGATCGGTGCTGGCATCGGCGGTATCTTGGGTGAGGTCGACGACGAAGGCGACGCGCTCGGCGGGGCGGTGGTCGGTGCGCTGGCGGGCGCCGCGGCCGGCGCATCCGAGGCAAGCGATACGCGGGAAGATATCGTCCTCAACTGCCTGCGCGGTCGCGGCCACGCGGTCGTGAACTGAGGGAGAGTGCCATGCATGATGTCCATGCCCGCATGACAAATCTGCACCATCTGCTGACCGGGGGGGCCGGTCGCCCGAAATGGCGTTGTGAGTATCCGCCCCGGCACCTCTGGGGCGACAGTGGCCAGCTTGCGGTAAGGCCACGCGGGGCGCGGCGATCCCTTGC
>NZ_JAIPUT010000095.1 GCF_020055635.1 Marivita sp.
CCAACAACCCCGCCGAACTGCCCGCGGCGATCAACAGCGCGGACATCCGCGCGATCATCGACCATCACAAGCTGGTCGGCGGGCTCGAGACCAAGGGCCCGATCGACATCCGCATCGAACCCGTCGCCTGCACCGCCACCATCATGTGGAAGATCATCGGCGACGATCTGGCCCAGGCCCCGCGCGGCATCAAGGGCGCAATGCTGTCCTGCATCCTGTCGGACACGCTGGAATTCCGCTCGCCCACCACGACGCAGGAAGACACCGCCATCGCGCATGCGCTGGCCGAAGACCTTGGCGTGTCGATCCCCGATTTCGCGGCCGAGATGTTCGCGGCCAAGTCCGATGTCTCCGCCTTCTCGGATGCCGAACTGCTGCGCATGGACAGCAAGGAATACGCTGTCGAGGGCACGAAATTCCGCGTCTCGGTTCTCGAAACCACCTCCCCCAAGGTCGTGATCGACCGCAAGGACAGCCTGATGGCCACCATGTCCGACGTGGCCAGGGAAGACGGCGTCGATCAGGTGATCCTCTTCGTCGTCGACATCCTGAACGAGGAAGCCACCCTGCTGGTCCCCAATGACCTGGTCAAGACCCTCGCCGAGAAAAGCTTCGGCGTCAGCGTTTCCGGCGACACGGTGGTGCTTCCGGGCGTGGTCAGCCGCAAGAAACAGATCATCCCGAACCTCACGCTCTGATCCAGGGCCGAACCGGAACTCGACCGGAACTCGACAAGGGGATGCTGGACGGCATCCCCTTTTTCATGTGACCTGACACCATCCCAATGCCGAAAGACATGACATGACCCAGATCATCGACTCCCTCGCCGACATCGCAAACCGCTACGACGTGCTATTGGTCGACCTCTGGGGCTGTGTGCACAACGGCGTCACCGCCTATCCCGAGGCGGTGGCCAGCCTCAGGGGCTTCCGGCAGGGCGGCGGTACGGTGGTCCTGCTCACCAATGCACCCCGGTCGCGCCACGAGGTCGCCAAGCAGCTAGTGCGTCTGAACGTACCCGAGGACTCCCATGACGACATCGCCACCAGCGGCGACAGCGCACGCGCCGCGATGTTTCGTGGGGCGGTGGGCGAAAAGGTCTGGTTCATGGGCCAGCCCTTTGACGAAACCTTCTTCGACCCGATGGAAATCATCGACGACCCGGTAACCATCCAGCGTGTCGATCTGGTGGATGCCGAGGGAATCATCTGCTGCGGCCCGTTTGATCCGCATGCCGATCCGGCGGTGAACCGGCCACAGTTCCTGTACGCCAAGCAGAAAGGCTTGAAACTGCTCTGCGCCAATCCCGATATCGTCGTCGATCGCGGCGACAGGCGCGAATGGTGCGCCGGTGCTCTGGCGGCGCTCTATACCGAGATGGGCGGCGAAAGCCTCTATTTCGGCAAGCCGCATCCACCGATCTACGATCTGGCCCGCAGGCGGCTTGCGGCGCTCGACAAGGATGTCGATCCGACCCGAATTCTGGCCATCGGGGATGGTGTGCACACCGACATTGACGGCGCGATGGGCGAGGATATCGATTCCCTGTTCATCTCAGGCGGCCTCGCGGCGGTCGAGACGAAAACGTCTCACCAACCTGATCCGGACGCGCTGAAGGCCTATCTCGAACGGGAAAATGCATCTCCGACCTATACCATCGGACAACTTCGCTGATACAGATTTTGCTTGCTTTTCTGCGCTTGCAAAGTAATAAAGTTTCCAAAACGGGCCTGTGACTTGGTTTTTTATTACCTCCCCGCCCGAGAGTGGAGTGCGAAATGTTGGACAACCTGCCACGCGGAACGATCTGCATCGAAGACATTGAAATGGGCATGTCCCGTCACCTGCGCAAGGAGGTGACGGACCAGGACATCGAGATGTTCGCGCAAATCTCCACCGACCGGAATCCGGTGCACCTCGATGACGACTATGCGCAGGACACCATCTTCGAGGGCCGCATCGCCCATGGGATGCTGACCGCGGGTCTGATCTCGGCTGTCATCGGAGAACAGCTTCCCGGGCATGGCACCGTCTACATGGGCCAGACGCTCAAGTTCCTCGCCCCAGTGCGCCCCGGCGACGTTGTCTATGCTGAGGTCAAGGTGGTCGAGATCGACATCGCGAAACGGCGCGTGACGCTCGATTGCCATTGCTCGGTCGATGGCAAGAAGGTGCTGATCGGCGAGGCCAAGGTGCTCGCCCCGTCCCGCAAGTTCGACTGACCTCAGTCCCGCGCGAGGATGCGTCGACGCATCCTCGATTTTCCGTCGACGGAAAATCGCCCGCGCCAGGCCTGAGCGGGGATTGCAACACCTCTGAGCCCCCGCTAGTCCTGCGCCCATGAAAATCGTGCGGGACTATCAATTCGTCGCGGATGGCGACAAAGGGGCGACGGTCGCCATCGGCAATTTCGACGGCGTGCATGCCGGCCATCAGGCCGTCATCCGGCTGGCCCGCGATGCCATGCCCGACGCCCCCCTCGGCGTGCTGACCTTCGAACCCCATCCGCGCGAATATTTCGCGCCCGACGCACCGCCCTTTCGCCTGATGAACGCCGAGGCCCGTGCGACCCGCCTGAAAAAACTGGGCGTCGATGTGCTTTATGAACTGAATTTCAACACCCAGCTGGCAGAGCTGACGCCCGAGGGCTTTGCCAGGAACGTGATCTCGAACGGCCTTGGCTTGCGCCATGTCGTCGTCGGAGCCGATTTCTGCTTCGGCAAGGGCCGCGCCGGCACCGTCGAGCATCTGAAGGATTTCGGCGAGGACATGGGGTTCGGCGTCACCGTCGCGGATCTCGTCACCGCCCCGTCGGGCGCGGTGTCGTCCACAGCGATCCGCAGCGCCCTGTCCGAAGGCGACCCCCGCCGCGCGGCCGAGATGCTGGGCCATTGGCACCGGATCGAAGGTCCGGTCATTGGCGGCGAACAGCGCGGGCGTGAACTGGGGTATCCCACGGCCAACATGTCCATCGACGGGCTGCACCCGCCGAAATTCGGCGTCTACGCGGTGTTGATCGATGTGCTGGACGGACCTTTTGCCGGGTCCTATCACGGGGCGGCGTCGATCGGCGTGCGCCCGATGTTCGGCGAAAACCACGCCAACCTGGAAACCTTCATCTTCGATTTCACCGGTGATCTTTATGGCGCAACCGTGTCGGTCGCCCTGATCGAGTTTCTGCGTCCGGAGGAAAAATTCGACAGCCTCGATGCGCTCATCACCCAGATGGACGCCGATTGCGCCCGCGCGCGCGCGATCCTGACCACAGCATGACGACCGACCCGATTGATCGCACCGGTCTTGCGCCGCGGTTCTGGGAACGCAAGGCGCTGACCGACATGAGCCCCCAGGAATGGGAAGCGCTCTGTGACGGCTGCGGCAAGTGCTGCCTGAACAAGCTCGAGGACGAAGACACCGGCCATGTCGAACTGACCCGCGTCGCCTGCCGCCTGTTCGACGACAGCACCTGCCGCTGCGCGCAATACGAAATCCGGCATCAGTTCGTGCCCGAATGCATTGTCCTCAAGCCATCGAATATCGACGATCACGCCTACTGGATGCCGCAGACCTGCGCATACCGGCTGCTGTGGGAGGGCAAGCCGCTTTTTGACTGGCACCCGCTGATCTCGGGCACCCCCGAGACCGTGCACAAAGCTGGGGTTTCGATGCGAAACGCCACCGTGCCGGAATTCGAGATCCATGAGGACGATTGGGAAGACCACATCATCGAGGAGCCGACCTGATGTTTTTTGCCTCCGACAACAGCGGGCCCGTCCCGCAGGCCGTTCTGGACACCCTGGCCGAGGCCAACCAGGGGCACGTGATGGGGTATGGCGCCGATCCGATGATGGACGAGGTTCGGCAGCGCATCCGGGATCTTTTCGAAGCTCCGGATGCGGCGGTCCACCTCACCGCGACAGGAACATCCGCCAATGCGCTGGCGCTGGCGACGCTGGTCGAACCGTTCGACACGGTGTTCTGTTCTCCGGTGGCCCATATCGAGGAAGACGAATGCAGCGCACCCGAGTTCTTTACCGGCGGTGCGAAACTGACGCTTGTACCGGGGTCCGACCGGATGAGCGTCGAGGGTCTGACCCAGGCCATCGAGAGCCAGGGCAATCGCGGCGTGCATGGTCCGCGCCGGGGTGCGGTGTCGATCACGCAGGTGACCGAGATGGGCAATGTCTATTCGCTGGACCACCTCAAGGCCTTGTGCGACGTGGCGAAATCCTATGACCTGCCGGTCCATCTCGATGGCGCGCGTTTTGCCAATGCGATCATGGCGCTTGGCTGTAGTTCGGCCGAGATGACGTGGAAAGCCGGTGTCGATGTGGCGGTGTTCGGCGGCACCAAGAACGGCCTGATGGGCGTCGAGGCGGTGGTGTTCTTCGATCCTGGAAAAGCCTGGGAATTCGAGCTGCGTCGCAAGCGCGGGGGGCATCTGTTCTCCAAGCACCGCTACCTGTCGGCGCAGATGGCGGCCTATCTGCGCGACGACCTCTGGCGCGATCTGGCCCGCCGCGCGAACACCAAGGCAGCGCGGCTGCTGGAGGGCATACGCACCCGGTCCGACGTGCAGGTCGTGAACGAGGTCAACGCCAACATGATCTTCTTTCTTGCCCCGCGGACTCTTCACCAGGCGCTGAAAGCCGGCGGAGCCACGTACGCGGTCTCTGGCGACGTGACGAACGGACCGGCCGACGGGATGCTCAGGGGACGGCTTGTCTGTGACTGGTCGATCCCGGATGCCGAGATTGACCGCTTTGTCTCCTTGCTGCACGGCGCATAAGAAAAGGGCTTCCGATTGGAAGCCCCTACTCATTACAGTCGTGGCAAAACGAGAGAGATCGTTTCAGTTGTACTGGAAGTGTAATTCGTAACTGCCGTCTTCGAACGCACCGAACAGGTCTGGCACATCCGGATGTTCGACAGGTTCGCCTGAATAATCGGCGATCAGGTTCTGTTCCGAAACATAGGCAACGTAGAAGCTTTGTTCGTTCTCCGCAAGCAGATGATAGTAAGGCTGCTTCTTTGCAGGCCGACTGTCCTCGGGAATCGCTTCGTACCATTCCTCGGTATTGTTGAATTCCGGGTCCACGTCGAAAACCACTCCGCGAAACGGGTGGCGCCGGTGACGTACGACTTGGCCGATGTTGTATTTTGCGCGTTGTCTGATCATGAATCCTGTCCGTTGCCACATACCTGCCCGATTTTCGACAAATTGTCCAATCACAGCGGCCATTTTCTGGGAAACAGTCTGTGCAGCGATAAGAGACAGGAAATTTTCTCGCCGCAGCAAAGGCTTGCCGGTTTCAGCAATTGTGATTTCCCCCACGGGCAGTTTGCGTTAAACTCGACGCAATCAGAAAGGCGGGCAAACCGTCTTCGTTTTTTGCGAGAGGCCCATGAGCAGATTCTTTCGCGCCTTGGTGATTGTCTTGCTGGCGGCCTCCTGTGGTGGCGGCGGCGGCACATCGGCGCCCCGTAACCTCGACAACGCGTGTTCCATCCTGCAACAGCGCCCCGGATACCTGCGCGCGTTCCGCGCAGCCGAGCGCAAATGGGGCGTGCCTGTTCATGTGCAGATGGCCTCGATGTACCAGGAAAGCAAGTTCCAGTCCGATATCCGCACCCCGTTCCGTTATACGCTCGGGGTGATCCCGATGGGGCGCCAAAGTTCGGCCTATGGCTACAGCCAGGCGCTGAACGGCACCTGGGAAGAGTACCAGGCCGACCAGCGCAAGTTCCGCGCGCGGCGCAACGACATCAACGACGCGGCGGATTTCATGGGCTGGTACATGGCGGAATCGAACCGCCGGCTGGGCATCTCGCTGGCCGACGCGCGCAACCAGTACCTTGCCTATCACGAAGGCCGCACCGGGTTTTCGCGCGGCTCGTATAACAGCAAGGCGTGGCTGCTGCGGGTCGCCGACGAAATCGCGGCGCGGTCGGTGATGTACCAGGGCCAGCTTGTCACCTGCCCGGTGCGCAGATAGGTCCGGACTGGCCCTATTGTTTCGCGCGCGAAACATTGGGACAGGGGCGCTGACCCTTTAACGATTCGGTAAGCTTTGGATCCGGGTCGGAGGGTTCAGGGTTGTTCTGGTCGACGTGTCCCGGTGCCAGGGGTCCAATCCGGCTGACCCGCGAAACTTACGACATCTTCCCCAAGACGATCCCAATGAGGCCTGTCCCGTTCAAATATGACGACTTCGACGTTCATCCCGCGCGCATCGTCCATCGTCCCCAGGGACAGGGTCAGGTGGTCCGGACTTCGCGTATTCCTGCCATGAATCGGACTTCCGCACTTGGCGCAGAAACTCTTGGTCACCTTGGCGTTTTTGTCGGAGGTATAGCTGAACTCGCTCAACTGCCCGCTCACCGTGACCGCGTTTTCGGCAAACATGGCACCGACTGTGTGACCCGTTCCGCTCAACCGACGGCATTCCACGCAATGGCATTGGGCAACGATGATGGGCGACCCGCTCGCAGTGTAGCTTACCGCACCGCACAGGCATTTTCCGGTAAACATCTTTTTCATCGGCAACCGCCTATCGCTGTCCTCAGAAGACCAGCCTCAAATCAACGTTCGTCGCACCGGAAAGCATAGCATGCGGGCCTCCATCCCTGCCAGAGCAGGGTTCGCCGGCTCCCGTCAAGTCGGCGTGTTCTGCTTGCCGCGCAGACCCAGGCTCTCATGCAGGCCAAGCAGGGCGGACCTGAGCCAAGCAATGCGGCGTTCGAAAATCGCAGCAAAGATCAGCCCGACGGTGATCGAGCCCAGAAGCAGCAGGCCGTCGCGCGCCAGGCTGTCCTGCGGGAACACCGCATCGATCAGGTGCAGCGCGGGGTAATGGGTCACGTAAATGGAAAAGCTCGCGCCTGCCCACCACCGGAGTCGCGCGCTGTCGTGCTGATAGCCGCGCAGAAGGCGGGCCATGCCCATGATGTGCACGGCGGCCATCGCGCCAATCATTCCGTTCCAGAGGAACTCGTCCGAAAAGTCGAGCAGGCGGCGGTAATCGAGCGGATCAAGAACCGCGCCGGTGTGAAATGCCAACAGATCGGGAACCCGCGCCGCTTGGCAGATCAGATAAAGCAATGGGCCGCCCACCGCATAAAGCTGAGCTCTGCGCAGGGACAGGCGATCGGTGCCTCCCGACGCCACCCAGGTCCAGAGAGCGACCCCCATGAGCCACGCGGGCATCAATAGCAGAACACGCGGCCCGAACGCGACCAGCAGCAGGAACACCACCGCAACCCTGCGCGCGCCGGTGAGAAAGACCGCGGCCCCGAAAATCACGTAATAGGCGGCCTCGTAACTCAGCGACCACAGCGGGCCATTCGTCCCGAGACGGATACGGTCGAACAGGCTCCATTCGTTCGACATCGTCAGCCCCCGCAGCAGCAATTCACCAAGCGGGGCGGGGTTGTAGAAGGTCTCATACGCCTCGGGACCGATGCTTTGGCCGATCCGGTCGAACACGAATGTCAGAAGCAGTGCGGGAAGCAGGACCGACAGAAGGCGCGTCAGGCGATTGAAACTGTAGGTCGAGAGTGCCTTGTCCCGCGACGCGGCATAGGCGATGACCATGCCGGAAATCACGAAGAAAACGATGACGCTGTCACTGCCAAGGTTCAGGTCGCGCACAAGATTGTAATCTCCGCGTGTGAATCTCGGGTAGGCCACATGGGAGATCACCACGACAAGGGTCGCCCAGACCCGGAGCGCGTCCAGCCAGAGAGACAAGCCCCTGGTCATGGCGCGGACGGTCTTTCGCCCGCGTTGGCGGCATCGGGATCACGGCGCGTACCTTTCCAAAGGGCACGCCAACTGTCGGCAAACGGATCAAGCAGCGCGCTGCGCAGGGTCGGATAAGGCTGTTCGATCCGGTTTCCGTGGATGTCGGACAGGCCGAAGGACAGCGCCTCGTAGCTGTCGGGCACGTAGAGCGTGCCGAACATCCAGTCCCAGATCGCGAAGACCTCGCCATAATTCTTGTTGTAGTGCTTGCGTTCGATCGAGTGATGGATGTGGTGCTGCGCCGGTGAAATCAGGAAATGCTCGAGCACACGTCCGTAGCTGAGCCAGACATGGCTGTGGCGCAGGTTTGCCCCGAAGGCGTTGAAGAGAAAATATCCGGCGTTCACGGTGCCGATCGTCAGGACCTCTATCTTGCCCATCAGCAGGAACAGCATGAGCGCCTGCACCGCGCCGACGATCACGGTATAGATGAGAGACCGCAGGATGAGGAATACTGGGTGGTTCCGGTTCGCCGTCAGCGGCGTCATGACTTCGGCGGAATGATGCAGCGCGTGGAATGGCCAGAGAATGGTCGTTTCGTGATGCAGGCGATGTGCCCAATATTTGCAGAAATCGAGCGTCAGGATCATGATGACGGTCGCCAGGGCCAATTTGGACCATGTGCCTTCCACGGGAGCGGTAGACCTGCCGGTCAGGTGCAAAAGGCCGTCCAGAACGAAACTCGTCATCAGGGGCGTCATCGTGACGGCGGCAAAGAGACCGGTCGCACCCAGCATCGCGTTGAATAAAAAGATCTTGATGTCTACGAGGTTGGATTTGTGGCGGTACACTTCCCTCGGCAGCAGGTAGGCCACGAAGCTGGTCGGTCGGCCGCGCATGAGCCATAGAACGGCCACGAGGACAACGGTAAGCAACAGGTACAGGACCGCCAGTCGCGACTCAAGGCTGGTGGCTGTGGCGTGCAGCGTGGCATAGAGCCGATGCAGGAATTCCATGATGACCTCAGAAAAGCTGTCATCATGATATGCCGTCCGAATATGTCAGCAACGAGGCCCGTATATGCAGAGATCCGAGCATTCCGGTCGTGCTCGGACCCGCTTTGCGACGGGCGACTGCCCGGCCGGCCTGCCTTGCGCGCCGGGCTGACGCCCTGCCCTAAAGCGTCCGGCTAAAAACCTGAATCGTTGGGATTCCGTTGATGTGTGATCTGTGATTCACCCTGTTTGGGAGGATTGATAATGTCAGCACCATTGCCGGATGCGCTTCGGGCGCGGTTTCAGA
>NZ_JAIPUT010000096.1 GCF_020055635.1 Marivita sp.
CGGATGACTTACTTTCAAATATCGCTGAAAAGCAATCCCTGATCTTCTTCTCTTTCCAAATATTGCCGGGGTCTGGGACATAGCCCAGCAGTTGGTTGATGATAGTCTACAGTGGCCTCGGAAGTCGAGCGAGTGGCGATTCAGGCCACGCGAATTTTTCGAGGCTTGCAAGGAGAGTGCAAGACCGAGCTGGTTTGGTGCGCTTTCGACGTAGCCTCATCCGGAGAACCTGCGCTGGCACTGCGAGAACATCTTCGGTCGGGCGCTGCCTGACAAGCCCACTTCGTGGGAGTAGCAGGGCCACAGCACAATCGGCACTGAGGTGTAGAGCTGATCGAACGGCTTACGCAGCCGTGAAACGCAAAAGGGCGCAGCATGTGCTGCGCCCCTGCGAGAACCGGGATGGCGGTTGGATTAGGCGTCGTGCCGGTAGTCGCGGGCCAAGTCGGACGGGCAGAGAGGGTGCGAAGCGATCTTCTTTGCATTCGCCGAGGTGGCGTTGGCAAGCATCCCCTTGAAGAACACCGCGACGAAGCGCGGGTCGGCCTCGTCGGGGTCGGCGAAGATCTCCTCAAGGGTGTCCTTCATCGCCTTCATCTGGCCTTCGCGGCGCTTCTGTTGGCGGCCGGCAACCCGGGCGCCAGCGGTCGCGATGCTTTGTAGGCGCTTGTGGTCGCCGTCATCGAGCGCATTGAAATCGATGGGCGGCGCCTTCTTGCGCCGCTTTGGCTTCTCGGGCTGTGTTTGGTCCGTCGTGCGCGGAGGTTGGTTGTTCTGCGGGTTGGTATCTTCGGTCATTGCATTATTCCTGTGAGGTTCAAGGTGGTGGGCCATCCGGTCCCAATAGGGATCTGGGTCCGACCGAAATCGATCGGAAAGAATTCGAGGAAGAAAAATCACTCGCGCGGGGGCTCGTCGTGCTCGGCCGCCTGCTTGCCCCTCAGATGCGAGGTGAGCGCCATGATACTTCGGGTCAGGGACGTGCGGGCCGAGGCGACCTGCTCGCGCAGGTTCATCGGGAGCAGGTTCGCAATCCGTACGATTGCATCGTCGGCCTGCCGGACCTCGTCGAAAGCGTCCGTCAGTTCGGCGCGGGCCACCGCTCGCTCCTCCTGCCTCAGCCGGGCCACGGCCCTGCCGAACAGCCGCCGCGCGAGAGTTGGCTTGTCCGGAACCGGTTCACCACCCTGGGCGTCGTCCTGCGCCTGATCGCTCTCCGCACAGCCGATATCGCCATCCGCGACGGCCCGCGCGACCGTCAAGACCTCGTCGGCCTCACGCTGCTTGTCGCTCGCGACCTGCTCGCGTTCAGTGACGGCTGCTTCATTCTTGGTCGAACGGTTCTTCGCCGAGATCACGTCAAGGCGAATCCGACGCGCCAGCTATTCCAGCGTCGATGATCTTGAGGCCGCGATCTACGATTATCTGGCGCACCACAACGAGAGGCCCAAGCCCTTCAAATGGATCAAAAAACCACTGAGGATATTCGCACCCGTCAATGCCGCGCCTTGGACAAGCTCGATCAAATCCGAGGGGACCGGTAAGATGCGGCGGACTCAGAGCACTAGGGGCTGTCTGTCAGGCACCGCAGGCTGATGCGTTCGGGGTCATCCGTGATCAGCCCGTCCACACCTTGGGTGACCAGGCTGCGAGCGCGCGCAGCATCGCTCACGGTCCAGGCGAAGACCTGCAGACCTGCATGATGAGCGCGATTGATGATGTCATAGTCGAGATCCTGATGCGCGGCCGACCAGGTAGACCAGCCATTTTCCGTGAGGATAGGCGCCACACCGTCGCGACAGACCGCGTCAGCCCAACGGCCAAGCCAGGGGCTGCCCTCATATACCGTGCGGGGCGTACCGCGTTCGCTCGACAGGGCTGCGATCCGGGCCGAGGGCCACCGACGCTGCACCTCGGCGAGGACCTCCCAGTCGAAGGACTGGACAATCAGGTCGGCGGCTTCTTTCGATGTCGTATCGATCTGCGCCAAGATCGCTTCGACGCATCGCGATACAGGAAGGGCGTTTAGATCGGTGACATCGCGCTTGATCTCAAGCAGGACCGGTGTCGCCTGTAAGGCCAGAAATGCCAAAACCTCTGAAAGGCGCGGAATTTGTGCAGAGGGAAGAGGCTGCTGATCGGGAAAGCTTTTGGCGACTGGCCCTTCTGGGCGGGCCATCCCGACGTCAAGCTTGGCCAGCTCGGCCCAGGTGGCCGAGCTTACTGGTATCCCTGGATCGGGCAGCCAAAGGCCGTCGCGCCGACACAGCGCGCCCGTCAAAACCGTGTCGTGCACTACGACCGCCACGCCGTCCGACGTCACCTGAACGTCGATTTCGATCATGTCAGCGCCCAGATCCAACGCCTTTTGGAAGCCCGGAATGGTGTTTTCGGGTAATAGGCTCCGAGCGCCGCGATGACCAATAATCTGAACCTCGCTCACGTCGCTACTCTTTTGCCCTGCTTGTCAAAGAAATGCAGGTCCATCGTGTCGACTTCGAAAGCCACAGTCTCGCCGGGCGCGGGCACGCTGTCACCGGGTATACTCGCGATAAGCTCGGTTTTGCCATCGGGAAGGACTCCGTGGATGTTCGACGTTGACCCCAACCGCTCAATCACCCTGACGGTCAGTTTCAAAGGGCCGTTTTCCACGAGGCGAAGCGCCTCTGGTCGCACGCCGATCCGCAAGTCGGCGTCGGCATTTGCGATTCCGGCCAGATCGGGCGCCGCTGCAGCGGGGATCACATTCATCGGGGGCGAGCCTATGAACTCCGCAACGAAAAGGGATGCCGGGCGGGCATAGATTTCCATTGGCGTGCCAACCTGTTCAATATGGCCTGCGTTCATCACGACCAGCCGATCAGCGAGCGTCATCGCCTCTTGCTGGTCATGCGTGACATAGATCGCGGTCGTCGCAAGACGTTGCTGCAGGTCACGGATTTCAACCCGTGTCTTGACCCGAAGCTTGGCGTCGAGGTTTGACAACGGCTCGTCAAACAGAAACGCGGCAGGCTCGCGCACGATGGCACGGCCCATGGCGACGCGCTGACGCTGCCCCCCAGAAAGCTGGCGGGGCTTGCGATCCAGATAATCGGTCAGGCCGAGTATTCTGGCAGCTTCCGCGACGCGGCGTGTGATCTCGTCCTTCTTTTGACCTCGGTTTTTCAGCCCGTAGGACATGTTTTGGCGCACCGACATATGCGGATAAAGCGCGTAGTTCTGAAACACCATCGAGATGTCGCGCTCTGCCGGTTCAAGGTTGTTGACCTTGCGGCCCGCGATATGAATCTCGCCCTCGGTCAGCTCCTCCAGGCCCGCGACCATGCGCAGCAACGTGGACTTGCCGCAGCCTGAGGGGCCGACAAGAACGCACAGTTCTCCGGCCTCGATTTCAAGGCTCAGGCCCGGGATCGCCTCGACCCCACCAGGATAGACCTTGCGGACGGATTGGATTGAAATATTACTCATTTTTCTCACTTCTCAACTTCGACAAGGCCGCGCACGAAAAGGCTCTGCATTCCGATGATAACGGCCACGGGCGGCAGCAGCGCCAGGATCGCGGTGGACATGATCAGGTGCCATTGCGGTGTCTCCTCGCCCGCATTGGCCATGCGCTGAATGCCCATGACGATGGTGTAGTAGCTCTCATCCGTGGTCACGAGCAGCGGCCAGAGGTATTGATTCCAGCCATAGATGAACAGGATCACGAACAGTGCCGCCAAATTGGTGCGCGACAGGGGAAGCAAGATATCCTTGAAGAACCTCATCGGTCCTGCCCCGTCGATCCGCGCGGCCTCGGTCAGTTCGTCCGGGACCGTCATGAAGAACTGCCGGAAGAGGAAGGTCGCCGTGGCGGAGGCGATCAGCGGGATCGACAGGCCCGCGTAGGAATTGAGCATGCCGAGCGAGGCCACGACCTCGAAGGTGGGCAGGATGCGCACCTCGACCGGCAGCATCAGCGTGATGAAGATCGTCCAGAAGGCCAGGATGCGGAACGGAAACCGGAAATAGACGATGGCGAAGGCCGACAGCAGCGAGATCGCGATCTTGCCCAGCGTGATCGACAGCGCCATTACCATCGAGTTGAACAGCATCAGCGACAGCGGCGGCGCGCCTGCGGTCGAGATGCCCTCGCCCAGCACCTGGCTGTAGTTGTTCCAGAATTCTCCGCCCGGCAGAAGCGGGATACCGCGCGCCACCGTCACCTGATCGTGGGTCGAGGCGACGAAGGCGAGGTAGATCGGAAACACGAACAGCGCCGCGCCAAGTATCAGCACCGCGTGCTGGACGAAAGTCAGAAGGGGGCGATTTTCGACCATATCAATATTCCACCCGGCGTTCGATGTATCGAAATTGGATCGCGGTCAGAGCGATCACGATGACCATCAGGATCACCGATTGCGCCGCCGAGGAGCCGAGGTTCAGCCCCTCGAAGGCGTCGCGCCAGACCTTGTAGACAAGGATGTTCGTCGCCTGTCCGGGCCCGCCGCTGGTCGTGGCATGCACCACGCCGAAGGTCTCGAAGAAGGCGTAGACCACATTGACGACGATCAGGAAGAACACGGTTGGCGACAGAAGCGGCAACTGGATCGTCCAGAACCGCCGCAGGGGACCGGCGCTGTCGATGGCCGCTGCCTCGGTCAGCGAGCGCGGGATGGCTTGCAGCCCGGCAAGGAAGAACAGAAAGTTATAGCTTACCTGCCGCCAGGCCGATGCGATCACGATCAGCGCCATCGCGTCCGATCCTTTGACGTAATGATTCCAGTCGTAACCAAGGGCGTCCATCGCGTAGGCGGCGATGCCGATGGTCGGGTTAAACAGGAACCACCACAGAACGCCCGCCACCGCGGGGGCCACGGCATAGGGCCAGATCAGAAGGGTCCGGTAGGCCGTCGCGGTGCGGATGACCCGGTCGGCCATGACGGCAAGGATCAGTGCGATCCCCATCGACAGGCTGGCCACCAGGGCGCTGAAGGCGATCGTGGTCCAGAAACTCTCGAGGTAGAGCGGATCGCTGAACAACCGCTCGAAATTGGCCATTCCGACGAATTCCGTCCGCAGGCCAAAGGCATCCTGGCGCAGCACGGATTGATAGATCGCTTGGCTTGCGGGCCACAGAAAGAAGACAATTGTGATCACGATTTGCGGCGCAATTAGCGCGTAGGGCAGCCAGCGGTGCCGGAATGTAACTCTTTTGGGGCGCAAGGCAGGGCTCCGGACGTATGAGACAAAGGAGCGGCCTGCAGTGAGGCCGCCCCGGATTTTTCAGGATAATAGATCAGTCGTTCGCATCTTCGAAGTCGCGCAGCAGCATGTTGCCGCGTGCAGCTGCCTCGGCCAGTGCTTCGGCGGCGGTCTGGTTGCCGGCCCACAGGTCCTCAAGCTCTTCGTTGATGATGTCACGCACCTGAACGTAGTTGCCAAAGCGCAGACCCTTGGAGTTTGGGGTCGGCTCGTTCAGCGACAGCTGCTTGATCGCGGTGTCGGTGCCGGGGTTGGATTCGTAAAAACCCTGCTCTTGGCTCAGCTCATATGCTGCCGTGGTGATCGGCACATAGCCGGAAGCCTGGTGCCAGTCGGCTTGGACCTCGGGCGAGGACAGATAGTTGAAGAACTCGGCAACACCTTGGTATTCCTCGTCTACATGACCTTCGAGCACCCAAAGGGTCGCGCCACCGATGATGGAGTTCTGAGGCTCTTCTGCCGCTTCGGTGTTGATCGGCAGCATTGCCTGACCAAACTCGAACTCGGCCTGTTCGGAAATCCCGGCATAGTAAGCCGAAGAGTTCATCCACATCGCGCACTCGCCCGAGGTGAACAGCGGCAGCGAGTCGCCACGGCGACCGCCATACTGGAAGGTTCCGTTTTCCTGACTGTCAGCAATGCGCTGAAGCAGTTCCGTAAGGTCGTCCGACTCGTCAAAGACCAGTTCGGTTTCCAAACCAGCAAAGCCGTTTTCCATCGTGCCGATGGGCTGATCGTGCCACGCGAGGTAGTTCTCGATCATCACCCAGGACTGCCAGCCGAAAGAGAAGGCACAGTCGTGGCCGTTTGCCTGCAACGCTTCGGCGGCAGCGAACATCTCGTCCCACGTCTGCGGGACCTCGGTCACTCCGGCCTCGTCCAAAAGGTCGCGGTTGTACCACATGACCGGGGTGGAAGAGTTGAAAGGCAGCGACAGCATGTCGCCGTCCGGCGTGGTGTAGTAGGATTTCACCGCGGGCACATAGACTTCGGAGTCCCACTCGATGTCGGCGTTGTCCATGACCGCCTGAACGGGCCTTACGGCGCCTTCGGCGGCCATCATGGTCGCGGTGCCAACCTCGAAGACCTGAACGATATGCGGCTGCTCGCCTGCACGGAAGGCGGCGATGGCGGCGGTCATGTTCTCGGTGTAGTCGCCCTTATAGGTCGGGACCACGGTGTAGTCGTCCTGCATCTCGTTGAAACCGGAGGCGATTTCCTCGACCTTTTCTCCCAAAGCGCCGCCCATGGCGTGCCAGAGCTGGATTTCGGTTTGCGCGAAGGCCGGTGCGGCGGCCATCAGGGCCGCCACGGCGGTGGCGGTAGTGGTGCGGTAGAGGGTCATGTCTCTTGTCTCCCGAATTTCGGATATTCTATGACAGTTCGTCGCCGCGTGATGCGGTGCGATGCAAAGACAAAACATCTTTGACGTCCATTAATCAAATGAAGTTATTTCAACAATTCGCATAACGTTATGTTATAGAGATTGAGTGAATGATGAAAAACGAGTCCTTGCCAGCAGACCGATCAGCCTTACGCAGCTTGAGGCTTTTCAGGCCGTCGCTCAGGCGGGCAGTTTTACACGCGCCGCGGGACTGTTGGGCAAGTCCCAACCGGCGCTCAGCCGTCTGCTCGCGGCCCTGTCCGACACCGTCGGCGTCAAGCTGTTTGAGCGTGACGGCACCAAGATCATCCCCACGCCTGAGGCCAAGCTGCTGCTGACGGAGGCGGGACGCGTCCTGCAGTCCGCCGCCGGATTCGAGCAGATGGCGCGCGACATCTCGGAACGCCGGGCCGGTCGGCTGCGCATCGCATGCCTGCCTGGCTTCGCCACGGTGCACCTGCCCAGATTGCTTAGCCAGTTTCTCAAACAACGGCCTAATATCGAGGTCACGCTCGAACCGGATCGTCCCGAAAACATCCTCGACTGGCTGGTATCGGGGGAATGCGACATCGGCCTGACGGCGGATTTCCCAGGCCATCCGGCGGTCGATGCAACGCGGGTGCCCATTCGCACTGTGTGCATCCTTCCGCAGGGACATCCCGCGGCAGACAAGGCTGAGGTCGTGCCTACCGATTTGCGCGCAGATCGATTGATCCATACACGCAGCGACGACCCATTCTACGTCGAAGTCATGGCCGCTTTCGAGCAATGCGGCGTACAACCCGTCGGCGTGGTCGAAACCCGCCAGTTTGGCACCGCATGCCGCCTTGTCGCCGAGGGCGTTGGCGTCTCTATCGTAAGCCAGCTCGATGCGGCAGAGTTTGCCTGGACCGGACTGGTTGCGCGTCCCTTCTTTCCGAATGTGACGCATAATCTTGACGTCCTGCGCTCCCGCCTGTCTCCGTCCTCGATGATCGCCGTCGAATTCGAAGACCTTTTCATCAGCAGTCTCGGACCTTACCGGACCAACCGGACTCGGCGCTGAAATTTTCGCGGGCTCCGGCGCTGCGATCCGAGTCGAGACTCCTTCCCAGATCAACGAAGCGACCGTTCCCTTGTCCACGGTGGGGCTGCCGAGATCCTGCGGCAGCGATAGCTGCACTGTGGTCTCTACTCACTAAGTAGCCCGCGCAGTCGGCCCTTCGGACCTTTGTGCTCGAGCTACCCGTTCGCCGGGGGCTGACGCCCCCGGACTCCGGCGCCGCTGCGCGGCGCCAAGGAGACGCGCAACTCTCCCAGACCCTCTGGCGGCCTGCAGCCGGACCAGAGAGCGCGCCGCCCCTCTGAACACCCAGGGCAGGGTCGTCGTTCGCCACTCCCCCTGCACCCCCTGGCGTCTCCCGACAGGCTCGGGTCATCGTTCCGCACTCCCCCAAGACCCCCTGCTCCCGGAGGATGCCGCTCCGCGCGCGCCTCCGAACCTCCCCCCGTTCTCGGAAAGACCGTTCCGCACCTCTTCCCGAACCCATCCTTGCTCGTCTCCCGACGGGGTCGAGAGGGCGGCCCCTCTCGACGCTCTCCCCCCAATTACGCAGGCAGGACGGTCAGACAGGGAGCAGGCCAGCCCCTTCTGTCGTGCGCGCGCCTTTTGACGCGCACGACAGAAGGTCCCGGCCGATAGGATAGGAAGGGATCGAGCGCGTCGGACATCCACCAGACAAGGACACCGAAAATGCTCGACAGCATCACCAGCACTCTCACGATGACCGCCGTATGGCAGGACCACCTGTCTTATGGCGACATCGTCTCCTTCCGCTTTCCCCTCGCCGAAGACGGCCACACCGGGCGGCCCAAGGCGCTCCCATGTCTCGTCCTCGACATCGAAACGCACGGCGGCGAGCGCTACGCGCTGCTGGCTTACGGCACCACTTCGCGCCGCCGATCGAACATCGGCTATGAAGTGCATGTCCGCCGCAAGGTCGACTACCTGTCGGCGGGCCTGAACGAGCCGACCCGCTTTGTCGGCGCACGACGGCTGCTCGTGCCGTTCGATCACAGCGGGTTCGTGATCTGCCGAGCCACTGGCGCGCCCGTGCTTGGGCGCCTCGACGGCAACCCGTTCGACGCGATGAACGCCGTGCGCGGCCGCATTCACGCGGAGCGCGACATCGCCGCCGACCGACGCGGCCGCACCCGGAGGGGCGCAGCCAGACGGCGCAAGGCACATCCTGCATTCCTTGGTGGAAAGGCGGTGCGCGCATGATCTCCACATCGTCCACCACGCTCTTCGACCAGCAGGTCGCACTCGTCCACGCTGTCGTCGCCCTGCGGCACGGCATGGCCGAACATCTGAGGAAGCAAGTCCTGCCGCACCTGGACTTGGACGCCCAGGACACGGTGCACG
>NZ_JAIPUT010000098.1 GCF_020055635.1 Marivita sp.
TTCCAGATCGTACTCACGAAAGCGGACAAGGTGAAGGCGGCCGAGCGCGAAGCCGTCCTGGAGCAGGTTCGCGGCGCCGCGAGGCGCCACCCTGCGGCTTTTCCCGAACTTGTGCTGACATCTTCGGAACAGGGGCTGGGTATTGAAGACCTTCGCGGCATTATCGCGACGCTCGAGTGATAGCCTTCCATCGGCGGATCGTGCGCCGGCCGATATCAATCGTCCACCGCCTAAACGTGCTGGGCGCCGTTGATCTCGATTTCTGTTCCCGAAATGTAGCTGCTCTGGTCCGAACAGAGGAAGAAGATAGCCGACGCGACCTCCGCCGGCTGCCCTAGACGCCGCAAAGGGAGCCGCTCTACGATCTTGTCCGTCCCTGGTGACAGGATCGACGTCTCCACCTCCCCGGGCGCAATGGCATTCACCCGCACTCCCATCGGTCCGAAATCATGCGCCATCTCCCGGGTCAGCGCCGCGAGCGCGGCCTTGGACGTCGCGTAGGCGGCGCCCGCGAACGGGTGGACACGGGCACCCGCAATCGAGGTGACGTTGACAATCGATCCTTGCGCCTTGGCCAGTTCGTCTTTCAGCCCGCGGCCCAGAACAACAGAGGCGAAGAAGTTGACGTGAAAGACTTTTCCCCAATCGCGCAGGTCCGTATCGAGCGTGCTCAGCCGCTCTCCGTCGGGGCCCTTGGGCGAGATGCCGGCGTTGTTGACCAACGCATCGAGCCGCCCGCCATCCAGCCGGTCCTTGACGATGCGCACGGCGTCCATCGTCTGCTGCGGATCGCTCAGATCGACCTGGATGTGATTCCGTTCGCCGCCGGGCCAGGGACATTCCGAGGAGAACGCCTGCCGGGAACAGCTGATCACGCGCCAGCCTTCGGCGGCGAATTTCTTGACGGTGGCATGGCCGATGCCGCGGCTTGCGCCGGTCAGCAGCAGGGTCCGTTGATGGGGTGTGTCTGACATGGGGTCACCCTAGGGGATGTTGCGCGGTCGCGCGAGAACCAAAGCGTGTCAGCCGCGCCCCGAGAAGAAGGCGGCGACCCTGGGCTGAAGCCATGCCCAGATTTTCGGCGCGCCAGTGTCGATCCTGGGGCCGATGCGCGCCTCGAACATCTCGTGCGTCACGCCGTAGTCGATCCACGACCCGCCCCCCGAGGCGAGGTTCTGCATCGGCGGCTGCATGCGGTCGATGGATTTGGCGAATTGCGCTTCCGGTGTCGCGTTCGCTTCGAACTCGTCCCAGATGGCGCGGAACAACTGCGCCTGGTCGTCGGGCAGCAATCCGAAGATCCGGTCCGCCGCCTGCGCTTCGCGCTCTGCCAAAGCGCCGGCATCGTGATCCCCGAAGACGGGCGCGTCGCCCGCGTCGATCTCCACCAGGTCGTGCAGGAGAAGCATTTTGAGCATCTTGCCGGTGTCGAGCGGCGTTTCCGCATGCTCGGCCAGCACCAGCGCGTAAAGCGCGATGTGCCAGGAATGTTCGGCGCTGTTCTCCATCCGCGACCCGTCGCCCAGGGTCGTGGCGCGCAGTACGGATTTCAGACGATCCGCTTCCTGGAGAAAGGTCATTTGCTGATCGAGTCGGGACATCTGATCTCCGGTTTGGATGGTGATGTGTTTTAGGGTAGTGGCAGAGAATGGGAGTGAGCCATGTCATCAAATGTCACAGTCATGACGGACGCATCGGTCGAAGACTTCATCGCCGGAGTAGAACACCCGGGGCGACGCGAGGACGCGCGGGTTCTGGACCAGCTGTTTCGTCGGGTGACCGGATTTCAGCCGCGGATGTGGGGGAACTCGATCATCGGCTATGGCCGCTATCACTATCGCTACGACAGCGGCCGCGAAGCCGATTTCCTGGCGACCGGCTTTTCCCCGCGCAAGGCGAACATGTCGATCTACATCCTGCCGGGCTATGCGAATTTCGGACCGATCCTCAAGCGGCTCGGGCCACACAAGACCGGCAAATCCTGTCTCTATGTCGGACGGCTGTCGAAGATCGACCTGAACGCGCTTGGCGATTTGATCCGCGCGGGGCTTGATGATCTGGCAACGCGGTGGCCGGTGCAGGCCACTTGAGCCGGGCTCACCGCCCGAAATTCTCGTCTTTCTTCTGGCCTTCGATCCGCGCCCGGATAAAGGCGCGGGCCTTGCGTTCGGCCAGGCGGACGCGGATGGAGGTCAGGAAGGCCTCTTCCAATGTGGTCGAGGCGGCGCCCAGTTCGGCGGCCACTTCCATGAAGAAGCGGTCATCGTCGAGATGCTTCATCGCTTTGAGCGTGTCGTCTGCAAGCTTGTCGGCAAGGTCCTGAACCATCGACATGCGGGTGTTTCCTTAGCGGGAGTTTTCGGTGAGGCGGCGTTTCACATAGGTCGACACGTGATCGATCATGGTGTCCATGTGCGGTTCCTTGAAGAAATGGTCCGCGCCCTCGATCTCGGTATGGGTGACGGTGATTCCCTTCTGTTCGGCCAGCTTGTTCACCAGCGAGGTGGTGTCGGCGGGCGGCGCCACGCGGTCTCCGGTGCCATTGATGATCAGGCCCGAGGACGGGCAGGGCGCGAGGAACGAGAAGTCGTACATGTTGGCGGGCGGGCTGACCGAGATGAAGCCGGTGATCTCGGGACGGCGCATCAGGAGCTGCATGCCGATCCAGGCACCGAAGCTGAAGCCGGCGACCCAGCAATGCTTGGAATTGTTGTTCATCGATTGCAGGTAGTCGAGCGCCGAGGCGGCATCGCTGAGTTCGCCGATGCCCTGGTCATACTCGCCCTGGCTGCGCCCCACACCGCGAAAGTTGAAGCGCAGCACGGTGAAGCCCATGTTGTAGAAGGCGTAATGCAGGTTGTAGACCACCTTGTTGTTCATCGTGCCGCCGAATTGCGGATGCGGATGCAGGATGATGGCGATCGGCGCGTCGCTTTCCTTCTGCGGGTGGTAGCGGCCTTCGAGGCGGCCTTCGGGTCCGGGAAAAATCACCTCGGGCATGGTGGGTGGTGGCTCCTGACTGGGCGCGAACGGGGCTGCTGTGTAAATCTTGACAGCTTCGCTCAGGCTTCTTAGAATGGTTCTAAATCCGGAAGGCTCCGGATCTGGTTATCCGCACATAGGCAATTGCCGTTGCAAGGTCAATTGCGTCGCAGTCAGGTTGGGGGAAGCGGCCATGAAGTTGAGTACGAAGGGCCGATACGCAATGGTGGCGCTTGCGGATATCGCATTGCAACCCGATGGCACGCTGGTCACGCTGGGCGATATCGCGCAGCGGCAGGACGTGTCCTTGCCCTATCTTGAACAGCTGTTCGTGAAGCTGCGGCGCGGCGGGCTGGTCGCATCGGTGCGCGGACCGGGCGGCGGCTACCGCCTTGCCAAGCCGGCGAGCGAGATCCGGGTGGTCGATGTGCTGGCCGCCGTCGATGAAACCGTCGACGCGATGCACAAGGGGGCCGGGGTGTCGGGCGGTTTGTCCGGCAGCCGGGCGCAATCCATGACCAACCGTCTGTGGGAAGGGCTTTCGGCGCAGGTCTACGTGTTCCTGCACCAGACCCGCCTGTCGGATGTCGTGTCCAACACCCTGGCGCCGTGCCCGGCGGTGCCGAACCTGTTTGCCGTGGTCGATGAATGACGGGGTCGCATTGGCTGATCCAATCCGACGGGACGGGGGCTTTGGCCCCGGACCGCCGAGTTGTGTCGAGCCCAAGGACACCGGGGCGGCTTGAATGACGGGGCGCGTGTACCTGGACGGCAACGCGACGATGCCGCTGCGGCACGAGGCGCGGGGCGCGATGATCGCGGCGATGGATGTCGTCGGCAACCCGAGTTCGGTGCATGCCGAGGGACGCGCCGCGAAGGCGCTGGTCGAACGCGCGCGGGCGCAGGTCGCGGCGGCCTTCGGGGCTGAGGGCGCCGATGTGGTGTTCGTGTCGGGGGCGACGGAAGCCGCGGCGCTGGCCTGTGCCGACCGCGGGCTGTTCGGTGCGGATCTGGAGCATGACGCGGTGCGGGCCTGGATCGATCCGGTTCTGGGCGTCGATGGGTCGGGCCGGGTGAGCGTTGCCGAGCCCGAGCGGTCCGCGGTGCAGCTGGCCAATTCGGAAACCGGCGTGGTGCAGGAATTGCCGACAGGCGTGGCCGTTGTCGATGCGACCCAGGCCTTCGGCAAGCTGCCGGTCGCCTTCAACTGGCTGGGCTGCGAGATGGCGCTGATTTCGGCGCACAAGATCGGCGGACCAAAGGGCATCGGGGCGCTGGTGATGCGGCGCGGCACCGATCTTGCTCCCCGGATCAAGGGGGGTGGCCAGGAGATGGGCCGGCGCTCGGGGACCGAGAACCTCCTCGGGATCGCCGGGTTCGGGGCGGCCGCCGAGGCGGCGATGCGCGATCTGGAGGCCGGTGTCTGGGACCGGGTGGAAAAACTTAGAAACATTCTAGATTCTTCTATTGAGGCTCAGGCAAAAGAGACTATTTTTGTCGGGAAAGACGCCAGACGCCTGCCGAACACCACCTGCCTGGCGACGCCGGGCTGGAAGGGTGAAACGCAGGTGATGCAGATGGACCTGGCGGGATTCGCGATCAGTGCGGGATCCGCCTGTTCCAGCGGCAAGGTGAAGGCCAGCGCGGTTCTGACCGCGATGGGGTTCGACAAGGACACGGCGAAAAGCGCGATCCGCGTGTCGCTGGGGCCCTGGACGACCGAAGAGGATGTGAGGCGGTTTGCCGAGACGTGGTTGACCAAATGGAAAAGTCACCGAGCGCGCGCCGCGTGAGGTAATCGAAAGAGGTGCAAGCATGGCTGCTTTAGACAACGTGACCGTAAAGGAAGGCGTCGATCAGGAAACTGTCGATGCCGTCCGCGAAGTGGGTGGCGCCTACAAGCACGGCTGGAACACCGATATCGAGATGGAGTACGCGCCGAAGGGGCTGACCCCGGATATCGTGCGCCTGATTTCGGAAAAGAACGAAGAACCCCAGTGGATGACCGACTGGCGGCTGCAGGCCTATGAACGGTGGCTGCAAAAGGAAGAGCCGACCTGGGCGATGGTGGATTACCCGGAAATCGATTTCCAGGACCAGTACTACTATGCCCGCCCGAAAAGCATGGAAGTGCGGCCGAAATCGCTCGACGAGGTCGATCCCAAGCTGCTGGCCACCTATGAAAAGCTGGGTATCCCGCTCAAGGAGCAGATGATCCTTGCGGGGGTCGAAGGGGCCGAGGACGCGCCCGCCGAGGGCCGCAAGGTGGCGGTCGACGCGGTGTTCGATTCCGTGTCGGTGGGCACGACGTTCCAGAAAGAGCTGAGAGAGGCGGGCGTGATCTTCTGCTCGATCTCCGAGGCGATCCGGGAGCATCCGGAGCTTGTGAAGAAATACCTGGGTTCGGTGGTGCCGGTCTCCGACAATTTCTACGCGACGCTGAATTCGGCGGTCTTTTCGGACGGATCGTTTGTCTACGTGCCGCCGGGTGTCCGCTGCCCGATGGAGCTGTCGACCTATTTCCGGATCAACGCCGAGAACACCGGCCAGTTCGAGCGGACGCTGATCATTGCCGACAAGGGCAGCTTTGTGTCCTATCTCGAAGGCTGCACCGCGCCCCAGCGCGACACCAGCCAGCTTCACGCGGCGGTGGTCGAGATCATCGTCGAGGAAGACGCCGAGGTGAAGTATTCCACGGTGCAGAACTGGTATCCGGGCGATGAGAACGGCAAGGGCGGCATCTACAATTTCGTCACCAAGCGCGCCGATTGCCGGGGCGACCGCGCAAAGGTGATGTGGACTCAGGTCGAGACCGGCTCTGCCGTGACGTGGAAATACCCGTCCTGCATCCTGCGCGGCGACGACAGCCAGGGCGAGTTCTATTCCATCGCCATCGCCAACAATTACCAGCAGGCCGACACCGGCACCAAGATGGTGCATCTGGGCAAGAACACCAAGAGCCGGATCGTGTCGAAGGGGATCAGCGCAGGCCATGCGCAGAACACCTATCGGGGGCTCGTGTCGATGCATCCGAAGGCGAAGAACAGCCGCAACTACACCCAGTGCGACAGCCTGCTGATCGGCGGTCAGTGCGGCGCGCACACGGTGCCCTATATCGAGGTCAAGAACAACTCGAGCCGGGTGGAGCACGAGGCGACCACCTCCAAGGTGGATGACGATCAGCTGTTCTATTGCCGCCAGCGCGGCATGGACGAGGAAGAAGCCGTGGCTCTTGTGGTCAACGGGTTCTGCCGCGACGTGTTGCAGGCGCTGCCGATGGAGTTCGCGATGGAGGCGCAGCAGCTGGTTGCGATCTCGCTGGAAGGATCGGTGGGATAAGGAGAGCCGGGGCAGGCCAAGCGGGCCTGCGCCGCAGAGGACGCCATGCCTGTTGCAGCCATTCTTTTGACTTCGGTGGTGACAGGTGTGTTTTGTGCCGTGTTCGCGGTGATTGTTGACCTTGTGACCGATGCACTGGCCATGTGGGTCGTTATCGGTCTGGCTTTTGCGTCGGGCTTCACGGGATCGCTTTTTGCGCAGCTGGTTTTAAAGAGGAAGACATGATCATTACGACGACAAACTCGATCGAGGGCCACAAGATCCTGGAATACAAGGGGATCGTGGTGGGCGAGGCCATCATGGGCGCGAATGTCGTTCGGGATCTCTTCGCGTCGATCACCGATATCGTCGGCGGCCGCTCCGGTGCCTACGAGGCCAAGTTGCAGGACGCCCGGGACGTCGCGATGCGCGAACTGGAACACCGGGCCTCGGCGCTTGGCGGCAACGCGGTTGTGGGTGTCGATCTGGATTACGAAGTTGTCGGCAATTCGATGCTGATGGTCTCGGCCAGCGGCACGGCGGTGCTGACGGATCGTGGGTAGGGTATGGCCATGATGGCACGCAGAACCGATCCGTTGAGAGGACCGGCGGTCAAGCCGGTTCTGCACCGGAGTGGTCTGCGCTGGTTTGCCCGCATGGGCCGGGGGGCGACGAGATGACGGAGATATCGACAGAGCTGCCGGTG
This sequence comes from Marivita sp., assembly GCF_020055635.1. Lineage (GTDB taxonomy): Bacteria > Pseudomonadota > Alphaproteobacteria > Rhodobacterales > Rhodobacteraceae > Marivita. Next base: position 7,007 of record NZ_JAIPUT010000098.1, read on the forward strand.
ATCGACCGTCCCGTCCTGACCTTTCCCGACGAGGTCAGCGCCTGGGTGCAGGAGCTTTATGCCCAGGCCGATGTCATTCTTGAATATGGCAGCGGCGGGTCGACCGTTCTGGCCTCGGAGATGACGGGCAAGACGGTCTATTCGGTCGAATCCGATCCCGACTGGTACCGGATGATGCAGAGATATTTCGACCATGCGGGCACCACCTCCGAGGTGGTCCTGCATCACGCCAATATCGGGCGGGTCGGCAAATGGGGGCGGCCGAAGACGGACGACAAATGGGCACGGTATCACCGGTACCCGAATTCGGTCTGGGATCTGGACGGGTTCACGGCCCCCGACCTTGTGCTTGTTGACGGACGGTTCCGCCCGGCCTGCGTGATGACAACGCTGCTGCGGACGGTAAAGCCGGTGACATTGCTCTTTGACGACTATGTCGGACGCAAGCAGTACCGACGGGTCGAACGGTTTGTGGAACCGGTTGAAATACGCGGGCGGATGGCGCGGTTCGATATCGTTCCGACCGATCTGCCAAAGCGGGATCTGACCGAGATCCTGACGCTGTACACGAAATCATTCTGACGCCAGGTGCGTTGGGGAACGACATACGAGAGAGGGAAAGAAATGCTGGAAATCAAAAACTTGCACGTCAGTCTTGAGGAAGAGGACAAGCAGATTCTCAAGGGTGTCGACCTGACGGTCGAGGCTGGCAAGGTGCACGCGATCATGGGGCCGAACGGATCGGGCAAATCGACCCTGTCCTACGTGTTGTCGGGCCGCGAGGGCTACACCGTGACCGATGGCAGCGCGACGCTCGCCGGCGAGGATATCCTTGACATGGAGCCCGAAGAGCGGGCCGCGGCGGGCTTGTTCCTGGCGTTCCAGTACCCGGTGGAGATTCCCGGTGTCGGCAACATGACCTTCCTGCGCACGGCGGTGAACGCACAGCGCAAGGCGCGCGGGCAGGACGAGATGTCGGCGACGGACTTCCTCAAGCTGATCCGCGCCAAGGCCAAGGATCTGCAGATCGACGCGGACATGCTCAAGCGTCCGGTCAACGTGGGCTTTTCCGGCGGCGAAAAGAAGCGCAACGAGATTCTCCAGATGGCGATGCTCGAGCCGAAGATGTGCATCCTCGACGAGACCGACTCGGGCCTTGACGTGGACGCGATGAAACTGGTGGCCGATGGCGTGAACGCGCTGCGCGACGCGGGTCGTGGTTTCCTTGTCATCACGCATTACCAGCGCCTGCTGGATCACATCAAACCGGACGTCGTGCACATCATGTCCGATGGTCGGATCATCAAGACCGGCGGTCCGGAACTGGCGCTCGAGGTCGAACATAACGGCTATGCGGATATCATGGCGGAGGTGGCGTAATGGCCCTGCCGCAGGTCAAACTGGATGCCACCGAGGCGCGCCTCTCTGCCCTGACCCTGCCCACCGGCGGCTGGTCGGAGCAGGCGCGGAATGATGCGCTGGCGCGGGTACGCTCCATGGGCCTTCCGGGTG
>NZ_JAIPUT010000100.1 GCF_020055635.1 Marivita sp.
GTCCAAATAGGAGCCGGCGCCGTCCTGGCAACGGCCCAGTGGCGGTAAAGCGTCGCGGCGATTGAATTCTTTGTGATTGGTCCTTCCGGCGTCGCGCCTGCATGCTGAGCGAAAAACGAGCTACAGAGCAGGAGTTCCCATGACCGCACCCTTCGTTTCACGCCGCATGATCATCAGCGGCGCGGTTGCCGCCCTTGCCATGCCGACCGTGCTGCGCGCACAGGACGGGGCAGGCATCAATCGGCGCAATATCTCGTCTTTTGCGCAGCAGGATTGGCGCGATCACTTCGAGACCCTGGGCAAGGGTGCGATCGTCTGCGATACGGTGTCGCGCGCGCTGCATTACTGGAACGCCGACGCCTCCGATTACCGGGTCTTTCCGACCTCGGTTCCCAAGACAGACGAGCTGACACGGCGCGGCTACACGAAGATCGTCCGCAAGAAGGAAGGCCCGTCCTGGACGCCCACCGCGTCCCAGATGGAGCGGTTTCCCGATTGGAAGCCGATGGGCCCCGGACCGGACAACCCGCTGGGAACGCATGCGCTTTACTTCGATTGGCCCGCCTACCTGATCCACGGAACGCATGACACCCGCAAGATCGGGCGGCGGTCGTCCGATGGCTGCATCGGGCTGTTCAACGAAACGGTGGAAGAGCTTTTTGCCCTGGTTCCAGTCGGGACGCAGGTGCGGCTGGTCTGACGAAAGCGACCTGCGAACGGCTGCCGACCCCGTGTCGTGCCCGCCGAAAAGGCGTCGGGTCGGGACATCCGGATAGGACCTTCCGTGGCGTTGACTTAGCGGGCACGACACGCCAAAACGGCGAAGCGTTCAACAGCGGGGGATATCGCGATGAAGAAGGTCTATGGATCGGCAACCGAGGCGCTTGACGGGCTGCTGTCCGATGGAATGCTGATTGCCGCGGGCGGGTTCGGCCTGAGCGGGATCCCCGAGCTTCTGCTGAGCGCGATCCGCGACAGCGGCGTGAAAGACCTGACCTTCGCCTCCAACAACGCGGGTGTTGACGATTTCGGCATCGGCATCCTGTTGCAGACCCGCCAGGTCAAGAAGATGATGAGCTCCTATGTCGGGGAAAACGCCGAATTCATGCGGCAATACCTGTCGGGCGAGCTCGAGCTCGAGTTCAACCCGCAAGGCACGCTGGCCGAGCGGATGCGCGCCGGCGGCGCGGGCATCCCGGGCTTCTACACCAAGACCGGCGTCGGCACGGTGATCGCCGAGGGCAAGGATCACCGCGACTTCAACGGCGAGACCTACATCATGGAAGAGGGCATCTTTGCCGACCTGTCCATCGTCAAGGCGTGGAAGGCCGACACCACCGGCAACGCCGTGTTCCGCAAGACCGCGCGCAACTTCAACCCGCCCGCAGCCATGTGCGGCAAGATCTGCGTGATGGAAGTCGAAGAGATCGTCGAACCCGGCGAACTGGACCCCGATCACATCCACCTGCCGGGCATCTATGTGAACCGGATCATCCAGGGCGAGCATGAAAAGCGCATCGAACAGCGCACCACCCGACCCAGGCCCGCGGCCTGAGGCAGAAGGCGGCTCGTTTCATCGTGGAACGTTTTGTTGAGAAACCGAAACTGACATCGGTGCTGGACGACGGCCAGGCGCTGGCCGGGTTTTCCCGGCTGAGCGTCGCAATGGTGATCACCAACCCGAATACCAGCGACAACCCGATCGTCTATATAAACGACGCCTTCGAACGCACGACCGGCTATGAACGGTCGCGGGTGATCGGACGAAATTGCCGGTTCCTTCAGGGCCCGGATACCGATCCCGATTCGATCGAGATGATCCGCAGTGCCATCGAGGCCGGAGAGGATGTCAGCGTCGACATCCTGAACTATCGCGCCACCGGCGAGGCCTTCATGAACCGGCTCCTGATTGCGCCGATCAATGACGGGTTGGGCAAGCCGGTCTATTACCTCGGCATCCAGAAGGAATTGCGGGACGACGAGAAGGACCGCTCTTCCGAGGCCACGCGCCTGCATCTGGATACCGTCTGCTCGCGGGTGAGCCAGGATCTTGGCCTCATCGTCAGCACCCTGGTGGCTCGAAGCAACGTGGACAGCCCGGCCACCGAAGACGATCTCAAGCGGCAGCTGCGCCTGCTGGACGTGCTGCCAGGACGGCTGGAATGCCTGCAATTCGTCTATGAAGAGATGAAGCTGGCGGACCAGCAGTGGAACCGCGACGGGGTCGACCTCGGGTCGCTCCTGTCACGCATCTCGCACACCATCGCCCATAACGAGGGCCGCCCGGGCGTGCGTTTCGTGTCGCTGGTCGAACCGCTCGAGGTCAATCTCGAAACCGCGATCCGGGTGTCGCTGATCACCTTCGAACTGGTGTCGAACGCGTTTCAGCATGCCTTCGACGGGCTGGACCAGGGCTACCTGGAATTGCGGGTCAACCGGCTGGCCGCCGGCGGGCTGCGCATGACCATCGCCGATGACGGCGTGGGCATTCCGGGCAAGATGGCGCTTCCATCCAGCCATTCCGTCGGCGGGCGGCTTGTGGCATCCTTGCTCGACGGGCTGGATGCGACGCTCAACGTGGTGCGCGGCGCCGCCGGAACGGTCATCATGATCGACGTGCCGGTCGGGTTCACGGATTACAAGCAATAGCGCCGCACTCCGCGGCAGGACGACAAACGAGGGGAAGACGATTATGCCATGGGACCGCAACCAGATGGCCGCGCGCGCGGCACAGGAACTGAAGGACGGCATGTATGTCAATCTTGGCATCGGCATCCCGACGCTGGTGTCGAACTATATCCCCGACGGGGTGACGGTGACGCTGCAATCGGAAAACGGCATGCTGGGCATGGGGCCGTTCCCCTATGAGGGTGAGGAAGATCCCGACCTGATCAACGCGGGCAAGCAGACCATCACCGAACTGCCGCACACGTCATATTTCGACAGCGCCACCAGCTTTGGCATGATCCGCGGCGGCAAGATCGCCATGGCGATCCTCGGCGCGATGGAAGTGGCCGAAAACGGCGATCTGGCGAACTGGATGATCCCCGGCAAGCTGATCAAGGGCATGGGCGGCGCGATGGACCTCGTCGCCGGCGTGGGCCGCGTGATCGTCGTCATGGACCACACCAACAAGCATGGCGACAGCAAGCTTCTGAAGGAATGCACCCTGCCGCTGACCGGCACGGGCGTGGTGGACCGGATCATCACGAACCTCGGTGTACTGGACGTGGTGGACGGCGGGCTCAAGATCGTCGCATGCGCCGACGGTGTGACCGAGGACGAGCTGCGCGCCGCGACCGAGGCCACGATCGTCTGAACCCCGCATCCCGGGCAGGGCCGAATTTTGGAAAATTCGGGGGCACTCCTTGCCAGGCGTGCGGCCCCGGTCCGGGCTTGGCGCCGGTTGGTTTCCGGCAGGTCTTGGGGGTTTCACCCCCAAACCCCCAGCATATTTTGAAAGAGAAGAAGGCTCAGAGCCCCTCGAAGGCGCAGAGTGCATGGACCTCCATCCCCAGCGATTCGAGTTTCCTGCGCCCGCCCAGATCGGGCAGGTCGATGATGAAGGCGCAGCCGATCACCTCGCCGCCCAGCCGCTCGATCAGTTTCAGCCCGGCCTCGGCGGTGCCGCCGGTGGCCAGAAGGTCGTCCACCAGGAGCACCTTTTCGCCGGGCTGGATGGCGTCGTCATGGATCTCGACCACGGCCTCGCCATATTCCAGCAGGTAGTCTTCCGAGATCACCGCGCCGGGCAGCTTGCCTTTCTTGCGCACCGGCACGAAGCCCACCGACAGCTGATGCGCGATCGCGCCGCCGAGGATGAAGCCGCGCGCTTCGAGCCCCACCACCTTGTCGAAGCGGAGCCCGGCATAGGGATGCAGCAACTGGTCGATCGCCATGCGGAAGCCGCGTGGATCGGCGAAGAGCGTGGTGACATCGCGGAACAGGATCCCCTCGTGCGGGAAGTCGACGATGGTGCGGATGTAGTCCTTGACGGTCTTTGTGCTGGTCATGTCACTCTCAATTCATGCGACGGGCCATGGCGGTCAGCGCGCCCATGGCGATCAGGGTGGCCCCTCCGGCGCGGGTCAGCCAGGCAATCACCGATCCGTGGCCGATCCAGCCGCGCAGCCGGTCCGCCGCCAGCGCATAGGCAAAGGCGTTGAGCGCCGCAAGGGTGACGAAGGTGGAGATCAGCAGGGCGAATTGCGGCAGGAGCGCCGCGTCGGCTGTGAGGAACTGCGGCACGAAGGCGATGAAGAAGGCGATGGATTTGGGGTTGAGCGCGGTGACCAGCGCGGCATGGGCAAAGACCGCGCGTGGCTGCACGCGGTGTTGGGTGGCGGGCAAGGCGGCGCCTGGGGCGGATCGCAGGAGCTTGATGCCTAGCCAGACGAGATAGACCGCGCCGGCCCATTTCAGCAGGGTGAAGAGCGTGGCCGAAGCCAGCACCAGCGCGCCCAGACCGGCCAGCGACAGGCTCATGGCGATGAAATCCCCCAGTGCCACACCGCTGGCCGACGCGAAGGCGACACGGCGTCCCTGGCTCAGCGCGTAGGACAGCACCAGCAGGACGGTCGGACCCGGGATCAGCAGCAGGGCGGTGGAGGCGGCGACGAAGGTCAGCCAGAGGTCAAGGGGCATGCGGTGTCATCCGGTCCGGTCGGCCGGCCCGACCAGCACGCGACCCGCGACGGCGTCCAGCTTTTTGATCAGCGCCGGGTCACGGGCCCCGGGCGCGGTGATGAGCGCGTGTTCGAGAGCGGTGTCGCAGCCCTGCGGACAGGGCGCGCGATCCGGTCCCAGCAGCGTGGGCAGTCCGGTGATCATCCGGCGCGCGGCGTCGGCATTTCCGGTCAGCACGCGAAGGATGTCCGTCACCTCCACCGCGTCATGCGCCGGATGCCAGCAGTCGTAATCGGTGACCATCGCCACGCTGGCGTAGCACAGCTCTGCCTCGCGGGCGAGTTTCGCCTCGGGCATGTTGGTCATGCCGATCACCGAGCAGCCCCATTGATCGCGATAGAGCGTCGATTCCGCCAAGGTCGAGAATTGCGGCCCTTCCATCGCGAGATAGGTGCCAGCCTCGTGCACCGTGACACCGGCTGCGCGCGCCGCGTCGGCGCAGACCGTGCCAAGCGCGGCGCAGACCGGGTGCGCCATCGACACATGCGCGACGCAGCCGGTGCCGAAGAAGCTGGTGTCACGGGCAACGGTCCGGTCGATGAACTGGTCGACGATGACGAAATCGCCCGGCGCCATTTCCTCCCGGAAGGATCCGCAGGCGCTGACGCTGATCACGTCCGTCACGCCCAGCCGTTTGAGGGCGTCGATATTGGCGCGGTAGGGCACGTCCGACGGGCTGTGCACATGGCCGCGCCCGTGGCGGGGCAGGAAGACGATCTCGAGCCCGCCCAGCGTGCCGCAACAGACCTGATCCGACGGCGCGCCCCAGGGCGTGTCGACGCTCTGCCATTCGGCATCCTGCAACCCGTCCACGGCATAGAGCCCCGACCCGCCGATCACGCCCAGTTTCCGACCCGCCATGATGTCCGCTCCGTGCTTCTGTGCTTGTACAGTCTGGCAGCAGCGGGGCGCCGCTTCAAGCCGTCGGCGGGGTGGAACGCAGCTTGCGCGCATGCGTTGAGCGGATGCGTCAGGAGGAGAAGATCATGCCGACACGCAACCCAGCCGAAAATCGTTATAGCCATCCCAATGTGCCCGATATCGACCAGAGCGACCGGATCGTGCCGATCAACCTGCGACAGACCGGGCCGACACCGGTCGAGATGCTGATCTCGACCCGGGTGCGCAAGTCGCCGTTCTGGCACCTGTCCGTCGAGGCGGGGGCCTGGCGGGCGACCGTCTACAACCGGATGTATCACCCCCGCGGCTACGTCAAGGACAAGGACGGCGGCACCATGGCCGAGTATCGCAGCCTGGTGCACCGCGTCACGCTCTGGAATGTCGCCGTCGAACGCCAGATCCGGGTGAGGGGTCCGGATGCCGAGGATTTCGTGAATTTCGTCATCACCCGCGACGCGACACGGATCGACCCGATGCATGGCAAGTACTGCATCCTCTGCGATCCCCAGGGCCGGATCCTCAACGATCCGGTCCTTCTGCGTCTGGCCGAGGACGAGTTCTGGTTCTCGATCTCGGATTCGGACGTGATGCTCTGGCTCAAGGGGGTGAACATCCGCGGCGACTGGCAGGTCGAGATCGACGAGATCGACGTCTGCCCGTTGCAGGTGCAGGGGCCGTTGTCGGAAGACCTGATGGTCGACATCGTCGGGCCCGAGCTGCGCGACGTGCCCTATTACGGGATGATGGAAGCCACCATCGGCGGTGCGCCGGTCGTCATCAGCCAGACCGGGTTCTCCGGCGAGAAAGGCTACGAGGTCTATGTCCGGGACGCCTCGCATCACGCCGAGGCGGTCTGGTACGCGATCCGCGGCCAGGGCGCGCCCTACGGGCTGCGCGTCATCGCCCCCGGTCATCACCGCAGGATCGCGGCGGGCATCCTGTCCTGGGGCCAGGACATGGACGCCGAAACCTCGCCGTTCCAGGTCAACCTGGGCTACCAGGTTCCGAAGAAGAAGACCGCCGATTACATCGGCAAGGCCGCTCTGGAACGCCAGCGCGCCGAGATCGAGGATGGCGGGTTTCCGTTCAAGCTGAAATTGGCCGGCCTCAAGCTGGGCGGGCAGCCGATCATCGACTATGCGCCGGATTTCTGGCTGGTGCAGGACGAGACCGGCCGGCGCGTCGGCTACGTGACCTCGGCCTGGTGGTCGCCGGAACTGGGCGTGAACATCGCCCTGGCGCAGGTGCCGCCCGGGCTGTCGCAGATCGGCACGGCGCTGAAGGTCGAACTGCCCGAATCCTACAGCGTGAATTCCGGCCATGCCGTCGAAGCCGAGGTCTGCGAGGTGCCGTTCCGCCCTTCGGAGCACCCAAGCGCCCGCGAACGGGCCTTTGCCGCGGGCAAGGACAGCAGCGAATGACGCGGCGGATGGTGCTCTAGGCGGTCTGCTTCGGCAGGAACGCCTCGACCGCGGCGGTGGCGATGACAAGCGTCGCGCCGCTGTCGGGGTTGGTGACGTTGAGGCCGCCCTCCACCGCCGTGACCGTGGCGTGCCCGCGCGGCAGGCCCTTGGCCAGTTCGGCGCAATCCACCTTCTCGGGCTCGGCCACACCCACCGTCACCTGTACGCGCATCTGGTCATGCGGCAGACCTGTGGCCTCGAACAGCGGGATCGACGAATGGCGGATCGCGTCTTCGATCGCCCGCGCGGCGGCCTTGGTGTAATCCATGCCGTATTGGTCGTTGCCCATGCCCATTTCGATGATGAAGCGCTGGTCGCTCATGCCACGCCCTCCAGATCGAGCGCCACCGAGATGGCGACATTGGCGATCACCGTCGGCTTGCCACCATCACCGCGCGGCACATCGAGCCCGCCCTTGCGCGCTGTGACGGTGATCTGGCCGTAAGGAAAGATCGCCGCGATGGCATTGGTATCGACCGCGTCTGGGTTCTGTACGCCCACGTCGACGGTGATCATCATGTCGGATTTGTCCTTGCCGTAAAGCTCGGCCAGATTGATCGAATTGTGCCACAGCGCGTCCTTGACCGCGCGCGACGCCGCTTCGGTGTAATCCTGACGGCGCAGGGACGAACCCATGCCGAATTCGGTGAGCAGACGTTTGACGGGCATGGTGCGTAAACCTTTTGCTAAAGGACCGGATCGGCCCCAATGTTTCGCGCGCGAAACAAAAGGGCGCAAGACATGACCTATTCGCCGGGGCGCTTGAGGCTGAACTTTTCGCGGATCACCGAATAGTCGCGGTAGCCCATGCGGGTCAGCGGGTTGAAGCTCAGCACGTCGAATTCACCGTCCTTGATGCAGTCGTTGCGCATATGGATGCCGGTGACTTCACCGAAGACCGCAAAATTCGCCTCTCCGGGCAGTTGCACGATCTGCGTCAGCTTGCATTCCAGCGTGGCCGGCGCATTCGCCACGCGAGGGCAGTTGATCGTGTCGCATTCGGCCTTGTCGATGCCGGCATGGGCAAATTCGTCCACGTCACGATCCCATGCGCCCGAGGTCAGGTTCATCGCGTCGCGCATCGCGTATTCGACGATGTTGACGGCAAAGACACCGCTGTCGCGGATTTGCGCCACCGAATCCTTGGTGTCGCCGCGATCCGGCTTGGCCGAGGTCGAGGCGAACATCACCTGCGGTGGCACATAGGCCACCGCGTTGAAGAAGGAGTAGGGCGCGAGGTTGTCCTGCCCGTCGGCGCCACGGGTCGAGATCCAGCCGATGGGGCGGGGGGTGACGATGGCGTTGAACGGGTTGTGGGGCAGGCCGTGGCCATCTTCGGGGCGGTAGAACATCTGGGGCGGGCTC
>NZ_JAIPUT010000101.1 GCF_020055635.1 Marivita sp.
GTTGCCACCAGCATCGAGGTCAACGCCCCGGCCGAGTGTCTGGCGCCGGGCGAAGAAGGACTCTTCATTTTGTGAGGGTTGCGCCATCTTGTCGGTGAAGGCATCGAGCCATGCGACGTCTTCGTTCTTCGCCAATTGGGTCGTGTCGAGCTTGCCTTCGAGTGCAGCAGTGATGCGGGCATAATCGAAGCTGCCAGAGTGCTCGATCGCCCGTCCGATTTTCAGCCAGTGAGTTATCTGACCGGCTACGGACCGGCTATGCAGTTCCGCCTCGCGGCGGACAAACGCCATTACGTCGTCGGCAAGTTTCACGGATTGTGCCATGCTCGTCTCTCCTAGGCCATTCTTAGATAGCAAAATGCTACCCAATAGCCAAGGTTTGGAGGCTGTCGGACCCCTGAAGGCAAATGTTGGAGACATAACTGGTCACTTTGGCAGACTTGTATGTTCCAAAGTGGTATGGGACGGTTCTGATCGAGAAGGTTCTGCGGTCGTAGCAACAGGGGGCTGACCTGCCCGGGAAATCGCTGTAGAGGCAGGGCGGAAGACCTGATCGGAACCCTGCATGGCCGCGCCTTCTCCTTCGACCCCCTCTGAGACTGCCAAGGAAAAACGGCCGATGTTCAGCGAGCTGGACCGCGTGAACATCGCGTGGTTCTGGCATGAATACCTGAAATCCAAGACACCCTGGCTGGTGCTGGTGCTGGGCATGATCATGATTCAGGGTGTGGTCTACCAGCAGTTCCTTGCGCTGACCGAAGACGGGTTGCGAGTGATCTTCGAGAGCGGCGCGCTGACCGACCTGGTGCGGGTCTGCGGCATCGTCTTTGCGCTCTTTTCCACGCGTGCGCTGATGTCCTATCTCATCCCGCGCCTGTCGGTCTGGCTGGCCTCCGACGCGGTGATGAAGATGCGCCGCGATCTGATCGACCACCTGATGACGCTGGATCTGGCCTTTTTCGAGCGCACCCAGTCGGGCGAACTGATCCTGCGGCTGGTCAACCAGTCCCAGGCGCTGAGCCAGTTCGTGGGGCAGGCGACGGTGAACGCGGTGCGCGATGCGGCCACCATCCTGATCGTGTCGGGCTACCTGATCTACAAGTCGCCGCTCCTGTTTACCGCGGCGTTGATCATCCTGCCGACGATCCTGCTGCTGCTGCAGCACGTGTCCTCGAGCATCAAGCACATCCAGTCCACGGCGGAAAACGCGCTTGGCGCCTACATGACCGGCATCGACGAGATGTCGTCGGGCATGCGCACGGTCAAGATCGCCGGGCAGGAGCCGGTGGAGCGGGCGCGGCTGGTCAGCGCCACCGACAACATCCGCAACATCTCGATCCGGCTGCAATCGGCGCAGGCGCTGGTGATGCCGGCGATCGACATGATGGCGGCCTTTGTCTACGTTCTGGTGATCGGCGGCGGCGGCTACATGGTGCTGTCGGGGGATTTCGGCCTCGATGGGGCAGGGATCATCGCCTATCTCCTGGGGCTGGCGCTGATCTTTGATCCGGCGCGCACGCTGGCGGGATTCTTTGCCAAGCTTCAGGCCAACCTGATCCTGCTCGACGGCATCCGCAGCCTATACCGGGAAACCCCGGAAATCACCGATGCCCCCGATGCGCATGAGGATTTCGACCGCTCCGGCGACATCGCGCTGGAAGACGTGACCTTCAGCTATGACAAGGAATATCCGCTGTTCGAGGATCTTTCGATGCGCTTCGAAGGTGGCAAGGTGTCCGCCATCGTCGGCGCGACCGGATCGGGCAAGACAACGGTGCTCAGCCTGCTGACCCGGCTCTACGACGCGCAATCGGGCAAGGTGACAATCGGGGGCACACCGATCGGCAGCCTCAAGATCAAGGCGCTGCGCTCGTCGTTTTCGGTGGTGGCGCAGGACATCGTGATCTTCAACAGCTCGCTGGCCGACAACATCCGCTACGTGCGCCCCGATGCAACCGATGACCAGGTGCGCGCCGCCGCCGAAGCTGCCGAGATCGCCGAGCTGATGGATGCGCGCGGAGACAAGCCACTGGGTCCCAAGGGCAGCCAGCTTTCGGGCGGGCAGAAACAGCGCATCGCGATCGCGCGGGCCTTCCTGCGGGAATCCCCGATTCTGCTCTTGGACGAGGCGACATCGGCGCTCGACCAGAAGACCGAGGACAAGGTCAAGCGCGCGCTGAATCGCCTGTCCGAAGGCAAGACCACCCTCATCGTGGCGCACCGTCTGTCGGCGATCACCCATGCCGACTGGATTTACGTGCTGGATGCCGGTCGCGTGGTCGAGCAGGGCACCCATGCCGACCTTCTGGCGCAGGAAGGGCTCTATGCCGGCATGTACGGCGCGCAGCGGCAGAGCTACGGGTAATGATGTGCCGGACTGTCTCAGGCGGGACAGCTGCCTGAAGCTGACCAGCCTCGAACTCAAGCTGATCAAGATCGGCGCTCGTGTCGTGTGTCACGTCCGCGCCATCACCTTCCAACTGGCGGAAGTAGCCGTCACCGGTCCGATGGTCCGAGCCATCCTGGCCGTTATACGCCGACTTCGAGCGCCGCCGCTATGTGCATGGTTACGATCCTGACCCAAAGGCCGCGAAAATGGCTCCACAGGTTTGTCCGACGGGCTGAAAAACGCGGTTGCTGCCGCAGGATGATGCCGATTCACGGCCCGATCCGCCCAGCTACAGGCGTTTGCGCGACCGCAGACACCACTCGGGGGATAGCCAGTTAAACTGGCAAAATCAGACGATCTCGACATCAGGCGGTAGGTCACTTGGGGAATATCGGATTGGGTAGAGATAGATTTCAATATAACGGGAACTGATTCGAATACTATTCGATAAGAAAACGCGAATTGTGGCAAATTTGGGGTAATTAAGGATTAATTATGGCAAGTCGCGAACATGGCGACGAAAATACGGCTGGCTCGACAAACGGAAGTCTTAATCAGACTGCGTTTCCATCTAATGCTTGAAAATTCAAAAAAAACTACGTCAAGTTTACGCCGTGGGGCGATGTGGGCTAAATTTACAATGCAGGGAGAAATTAGAAGAAAGGATGTTTGCTCAATACGTAGCAGAAAATACTAAGTGCATTCTGACTTCAAGAAGAAATCCATTTTTTAAATATCACCTGCGGGTGTGCCTCTGATTAATGTGCATCGAACCTACAAAGAGAGTGACTTATGAAACATAGAAAAACGTTCCGGGATAGTCTCCGGTCAGATGACGGGACGGTGACAATTTTCTCCTTGTTCATGGTGGTCATGATCCTGCTCAGCGTTGGGGCCGCTGTTGACCTAATGCGTCAAGAATCAACGCGTGTCGCCTTGCAAAGCACCTTGGACCGCGCGGTGATTTCCGCGGCGGATCTCGACCAGGTCCAGGACCCGGCCTTTGTGGTCGAGGATTACCTGGGCAGGGCTGGGTTTGGCTCGGCGCTCAGCAGCGTGTCTATCGACTCTGCGCTGAATGCGCGCACGGTTTCAGCGGGTGGGTCAGTCGACATGGACACCTTCTTCATGCGCATGTCTGGCTTTGACACGTTAACGTCGTTAGCCCTCAGCACGGCCGATGAGCGCATCGAAAATGTCGAGATTTCGCTCGTGCTCGATATCTCGGGATCAATGCGATACAATGATCGGATGACCAACACGAAACCTGCGGCGCAGGCTTTCGTGAACAAAGTCATGTCCGAGGACTCGTCGGGTGTCACCACGCTTAATCTCGTGCCGTTTGCGGGGCATGTGAATCCGGGCGATACCCTGTTCGACTTCTTCCGGGGTGAACGTCCCAAGATCCAGAAGGAGGATACTGCCGACGAAACTGGGGCGACGGAGACAGAAACCTCCGACACGACGACGGAAGAAACGACAGAGCCAGCGCCGGCGCCGGACTATTTTGATCCCTGGGAACAGGCGATTTCCAACGTGGTGATCTATTTCGACACCGATGGCGACAATATTTACAACGGGGCGCACAAGATTGAAGGCTTCCCCGAAGGCGCGCCGCGTGACGCGGATGACTTCTTCGCCGGAGCGGTGGCCTATGCGATGGCCAATGATCCCAGAATCACGTCTTCCGAACAGTTTCTTGGCATTTCGATCAAGGGCGGACAGCAGACGACCCGCTATTTCCAGGTGAAGGGCGATCAGAACGGACCAAACTCAGATGTTGGGCCAACCAAGAACACTGGCAAGATCCCTGGCAAGACCTTCCAATACGGGAGCATCGATTTTGATAGTTGGGCCGCAAATTATGTCAGCCCGAACCCCGAACCCAGCGCAGACGAGCAAACATCCGGAGAAACAACGGAGACTGGCGGCACGGGTGACTCAGGCCAGAACGTCAACATGCCGTCCTCCTGCGTCGAGATCTACGATCACGAGTTCCTGACAACCGAACTCCCGGTATCCGAGGATTACGTTCCGCACTTCATGTTTTGGGATATCGAACCGACGGTGATGCAATGGGGCTGGTGCCCCGGCGAGGATGCGACCATTCAGTACTATTCTTCCGACCGCCAGGCGCTTGTCGATTATATCGACGGCATGCCGATGTATGACGGGACCGGGCTTCAATACGGGATGAAATACGCGCTGGCGCTACTTGATCCCTCTAACCGCGACGGCGTGAGCTATCTGATCTCGGAGGGGCTGGTAGATCCTGAATTCAATGGCCGTCCGATCGACTGGAATGATCCGGAAACCGAAAAATACATCGTCGTGATGACAGACGGCAAAACAACCGATCAATATCGGCCGAACGATCCGAGGGCAGCAATCAATGGCGAGGTCGAACTGGACAACCAGGGGTCGGGTGCTCATTACACCTTCGCGAGCCAGTCGGGAAACGTATCGAACCTGCTGGCCCAGTGCGACCTGGCCAAACAGCTGGGTGTTACGGTGTTCACCATTGCTTTCGAAACTGACGCCGCGGCAGCCAGCGATATGCGCGAATGCGCATCTTCGGTGAGCCATTTCTTCCATGTCCACGGATCAGAGATCTCGGATGCGTTCGACATGGTGGCACGTCAAATCAACAACCTGAGGCTAATCCAATGACAACAAGTCTAAAAAGCCTGACCTCACGCTTCTGTCGTGACGAGAGCGGATCGGCCACCATTGAGTTCGTTCTTCAGTTCTCGATTTTGATCACGATCCTGGCTGCTTCGGTTGATTTATCGAACATCAACATCCGTCACGCGATGCTGGAGCGATCGGTCGAAATTGCCGTGCGCGACATCCGGCTGAACACGGGTGATGTGCCGAGTTTCGAGGCCGTGCGCACTGCAATCTGCGAGGAGGCGGGCATCCTCCAAGAGTGCGAATCCAACCTAATGCTGGAAATGAAGCAGGTGGACCCGACGAATTTTGCCCCTCTGTCCGGCGTTCCGGACTGCATAAACGCACGCGAGGAGCCACGCCCGGTTCGCCAGTTCAATCCGGGTCAGGACAACGATCTGATGCTCCTGCGTGTCTGTTTCAAGTACAATCCGATCTTCCCGGCCACTCCGCTGGCCGCTGCGATGGATATAGATGACGAGGGTTATGCCATGATGGTTGTGCAATCCGCCTTCGTTCAGGAGCCGAGGTAACCCGCCATGCTGAAATCGCTTCATAGACGTATCAACTCCTTTGTGCGGGGGACGGACGGTAACATTTCAATCGAGACCGTGATCTTCGTGCCCTTCCTGGTGCTCTTGTTGACGGCAACCTATTCGTTCTTCGACGCCTTCCGCTACAAGTCGATGAACACCAAGGCCGCCTACACAATCTCGGATGCTATCTCGCGGCAGACCGATGCGGTTACCCCTGCGTTTCTAGATGGTATGGTGTCCACGCTGGAGTTCTTGACCCGGTCGGGCAGCCACTACTCGCTGCGGTTGACCACCGTGCAATACGATGCCGATGACAACAGCTATGATATCAAATGGTCGCAGGGCAGGGGGAAGTTCACCAGCATGCAGGCCACGGAACTGGCGAACCTGACCAATCGTTTGCCGACCCTGCTCGACAACGAGACGATCGTTGTGGTCGAGACGCATACTGAATACGAAGCACCTTTCAACATCGACGGCTATCTGCCCAGTGAGCTGTTCTACAACATGACGGTGACCCGTCCACGGTTTGCGCCGCAGCTCATCTGGTCCGATGGCTCGGAGTCAACCGATGGCACCGCCTGAGGCTTGGGCGCTTTTACTAAGTTCAATCAAGACCGTCCTGTGCGTTGTCGGGGAGCCCTTATACTACTCAAAGTCCGGCACGCTGCACGATATTTCTACTGCTGGCGCTAGTCGATGATTCAAACACGATGCTGCAGCAGGGTCTTCGAAATTACTCAATCTTGCCAGATCTTTTACCACTTTGTTTGGAGTTTGCTTAGCAAGATGGGCTGTCCCTTCCGGGTCTGAGTGTTTCTGAATGGTTTTCGACACTGCCATTATTGGGAGGTATGTAATATGAGAATTCTCGCCGTTGACGACGACCCGACCATGATCGAGCTTCTTGAGGTAATGCTCTTGGATCTTGGATATACGGACGTCACATTAGTAAGCGACGGACATCGCGTCATGAAACAGTTTGACGGGACTAGCGAGTTCGACTGCATTTTGCTCGACATCAATATGCCGAAAATCACTGGGATCGAGCTCTGCCGACTTATCCGGTCCGATGCCCGGTCTTCAGACATTCCAGTGGTCATGATGACCGCTTTGCGTGATCAGAAGTCCGCCGATGCAGCGTTCCGTGCCGGAGCGATCGATTATGTTAACAAACCGTTTGACATGATCGAGCTCGAAATGAGGCTGCGGTCGATTGCTCAACTCAACGAGAAGCGTCATAATAAAAGGGTTAACAAGGTGGAGTATCCGCCACTTAACCTGAAGTCGAAAAACGGACTTGAGAAAATCAAGTTAGATGAGATCGATGACCTCATCGACTACACGGCGCTCTGCAATTACTTGACGCATCTTTCGCTTGCAGGCTTGGAATCCCGTCAAGTCGTAGCAGTGAAGTTGATGCAATTCGGATACATTTTGGAGAGAACTTCGCCGCAGGAGCTAAGTTTTCTTCTATCCGAGATCGCTGGGGTCATTGCGAGCGAGTTCCATAAGTATGACTGTATGGTGGCCTATTGCGGCGATGGTGCTTTTCTCGTCGTGACCGACAAGTCGCGCCTCGAAGCCTCGGTTCAACTCGAAGAAAGTGTTTCGAATGCGCTAAACGAAAAGGCCCTCGAATTTGACGACGGGCTGGGGGTCTTTTTGGATGTGGCGATCAGCAATCCGATCCGACCGAACACAAGCAAGAAACAGCGAGTGCGTAAGACTTTCGACCGAGCCATTGGGCGCGCGGAACTCCGTTTGGGACGTAAAGCCAATATGGGGGGTGCGCGTACGTATGCGACCTCAAGGGGTCTGAGGCTTGTGGTTGCGGGGAGTGCCGATGACACATTCAGGTTGTGTTGACCCATGGAAGTAGCCGGGAATTTCCATCATTCGCTTCGTCCTTGGTGAAGGGTTTGCTGCATGATACAGATGATCTGATGCAGACCTTATCCGATCAATGGCGTCGGTCCGCAATCAACAGCCTTGCACGGGCCAGATCGCGGGGCAGGGTGATCTTGAAATTGTCCTCTGACCCCTCGACCACATGCACGGTGAGCCCCGCTTTGCGGGCGGTCTCTACATCATCCGCCGCATCGGCATCGCCATTGGCATGGGCCGCGAGAATGGCAGCGTAGCGAAAGCCCTGCGGCGTCTGCGCTCGCCACAAGCCCTCGCGCGACACGGGTGTCAGCGCCTCCGACCCTTCGGCTTTCCATAGCGCATCCACGACAGGCAGCGCTGCAAAAGCCCCGCCGACCTCTGCCAGCGGTGCCAGGACCGCGGCGATCAGGTCCGGCGAACAGAAGGGCCGCGCGGCGTCGTGGATCAGCACATGGTCCGGCCTGTCGGTCTGCAACGCCTCCAGCCCCAGCCGCACCGAGGCTGCCCGTGATGCGCCGCCCGAAACGGGTTCACGAAGGCGCAGATCATCAATTCCCGCCATCGCGGCATAATAGAGCGCCTGATCCCCGGGGTGGATCACGACGCGGAGCTGGTCAATGTCAGGCGATGCCAGAAATGCCTGCACCGTGTGCCACAGCACCGCGTGACCTGCTAAAGGCAGGTATTGCTTGGGCGTGTCCCGCATCATCCGGCTGCCACGGCCGGCGGCCACGATCAGCGCGGCATTGGTCATGAAGGCGTCCTCTCAGGCAAGCGTGTCGTCTCTGCGGCTCAAGTTCGTGTCCCTGTCTTCGAATGTCCGACCGGAACTCTATCGCCTGTTGATACGCGCGCTTGCGCCTGGCCGCCATCGGATCAGACGCAGCGCCGCCTGATTTTCCGGTCCCAGTTCCTGCTGAAGACGCG
>NZ_JAIPUT010000102.1 GCF_020055635.1 Marivita sp.
CTTGCGGCGCGCAAGATCGAGCTTCAGCTTGATGACGGCGCGCGGAAGTGGCTGGCCGAGGAAGGCTATGATCCGGTCTTTGGTGCGCGACCCTTGAAGCGGGTGATTCAGCGGGCATTGCAGGACCCGCTGGCCGAAATGCTTCTGGCCGGAGATGTCTCGGACGGGGACCTGGTGCCGGTCACCGCGGGTTCCGAGGGCCTTATCATCGGCGACAGGGTTGCGGCTTCGAACCGGCCGCGTCCGGATGACGCCGTTGTGCATTGAGCCTGATCCGGGCTGACGCTGAAAGGCGGGGGGAAACCTCCGCCTTTTTGCATGTCTGGCCCGTGGCGGGCGCTGGCAAGAGGCCTGATCTTCGGAGATTTGCAAAGCGTTAAGGTCAACGGCCTAAGAACTGCGGCAGGCCTGCGTGTTCTTTGTTTGCCCGATACAAAATATTGATTTAGACAGGAACGAAACCACAACAAGAGGTGAGTCATGACTGCGGCGGATGATCTACGCACCTTCCTTGGCGAAGACCGTTTTGCCACTGTCATGGCAGACCCGCCCTGGCGGTTCCAGAACCGGACCGGCAAGGTCGCGCCCGAACACAAGCGGCTGGCGCGCTATCCGACCATGACCCTCGAGGAGATCTGCGATCTTCCTGTGGCAGAGCATCTGGAAGATCGTGCCCATTGCTACCTGTGGGTGCCGAATGCGCTGCTGCCGGAAGGGCTTCAGGTACTGAATGCCTGGGGGTTCGAATACAAGTCGAACATCATCTGGGAGAAGGTGCGCAAGGATGGCGGGCCGGATGGTCGGGGCGTCGGATTCTATTTCCGCAATGTCACCGAAATCCTCTTGTTCGGCGTCCGGGGAAAAGACGTGCGCACGTTGGGGCCGGGCCGGTCCCAGGTGAATTACATAGAGGCGGACGAGCCGGATGGCGATGTCCTGAAGACTCGCAAGCGGGAACACAGCCGCAAACCCGATGAACAGTACAAGGTCATCGAGAGCTGTTCCTGGGGCCCGTATCTTGAACTGTTCGGGCGCGGCGTTCGCGAAGGCTGGACCGTCTGGGGCAATCAGGCCAGCAATGACTACAAACCGACCTGGAAGACGTACAAGCACAATTCGGGCGTGGCAGCGGAATAAAGCTCGGCGCAGAAAATGTCCGATCTTGCGCTGTCGGCTGGTTTCACAAGACGCGCAACTACCATTGCCGACCTTTTCACGCGCTCTTTCTCAGCCTCGGAAGGCGCTGATAGATCAGGTGGCGGCGCCGTTCAGGTTGCAATACCCGCAGGGTTGGCTGGGCCAAACCCTTGATGGAAAGGCATTTGCGCCGCTCAAAGGCACCTGGCGGACAATGCCCGCCTTCAACGATCCCGCGTTCTGGTGACTGGCGTCAGGGGTCGATGATCGACGCCGGCAACCCGATCAGCAAAAGCGGGCAGGGGCTGCCCACACCCCGGTCGATCCGGTCCTTGAGTTTTTGCCAATGCGTCGTCGCGGCGCCGAACTTGTCGCTGACGAATTGCTTCGAGAAGGCTTCGGCAAAGGGGATGCCCTTTTCAGTCAATCGTTGCACCTTGTCGCGCTGACGCCGCGTGCGGTCCTTCATGCCGAAGCTGTCCACCATGTCGGATTCGCCTGCAAAGCCGTGCTTTTCGATGCAGTTCTGGATGATGGTCAGCATGTCGGTTTGCAGGCTGGCACCGCGCGTGATCAGGATGCCGACCGATATTGCGGATTGCGCGTGCAGACGCTGAAAGTTCTCGAGATCCCGGTCGAAAAACGGATCCTTGTTGTTCCATTCGATTTCGAGCGCGATGGTCCCCGCCTTGGTGCGTCGGACATGGTCGATCTCGTGGCTGTTCGAGACGGTTTCCCTGCCGTCCACGATCAGCCGGAAGTCGAAATGGTGCTTGGGCCAGTTCTCCGCATAAAGCCGTCTTCGCAAGCGTTGCGTCGAGGGCGCCTCGCCGCCACCGGAGCCGATCAGTTCCTCAGCCGGGATGTGCAGGTCCAGAAGCGCGGTTTCGAGTTCGCCGGAGACCTTGGGAAAATCCACCGACAGGATTGCGCCCGCGTGGTTGCAGGTTGCGATATCAAATCCCTTGGCGCTGAGGCGATCAAACATTTCAGCAGCCTAGTCGAAGCGGACCGCGCTGCAAGCGATTGCGACGGTCAATCGGCGCAAGCCATCGCACAGAAAAAGGGCGGCCCGAGAGCCGCCCCGTCGTCAACACATGGTTGGGGTTTACATCCCGGGCATGATCACCGTGTCGATCACGTGGATCACGCCATTCGACGCTTCGATGTCGGCGGTCGTGACGGTTGCGTTTTCGACCATTACACCATTGTCGAGGTCGATGGTCACCGTGTCGCCCTGAACCGTTTCGGCTTCCATGTCATCCGCGAGGTCGGTGGACATGACCTTGCCCGGAACAACGTGGTAGGTGAGGATCGAAACCAGCTGATCCTTGTTCTCCGGCATCAGCAGGCTTTCGACCGTGCCTTCCGGAAGCGCAGCGAACGCTTCGTCGGTCGGCGCGAACACGGTGAACGGGCCTTCACCCTTCAGGGTTTCCACAAGATCGGCTGCCTGAACGGCTGCGACCAGCGTTTCAAAGGAACCCGCATCGATTGCGGTGTCCACGATATCCTTTGTGTGACCAGCCGCGAAGGCGGCTGTGCTTGCGAGCATCGAAGCTGCAGCGGTGAGGGCGATTGTTGTCTTACGAAACATTTAGGTCGTCCTTTTTGTCATACGTTCTGATGCGTGTTGCATCTGAAGGGTTAGACGTAGGCCGGACGGGAATGGATCAGCGGGGATTTCCGCCTGTGCCGCTTGACGGGGAGGGCTTGCCGCCTAAGCCGCAAGCCCTTGAGTTTTCAAATGAAGTTCTTGTGATCGCGCGTTATCGTTCCGTCAGTTTTCCAGCCCGATTGCGGCTCGCGCGATACCGTCGAGCATCGCCTCGACCTGCTTCATCGCGCCGTCCGGAAAGCTGCGAAACCCGATGGTGGTGGTCTCGGGCGTGTCGGGCCGGACCATGACGAAAATGTCGTAGGGACAGAAGCTGATATTCATGGGATCGGCTTCCATCACCTCGCGGGAAATCTTGGCCGAGCAGAAGCTGTAGATATCCGCTTCGAGATAGAGTGTGACCTCGGAGCCGACATCTCCCTTCGTGCGTTCGAGCATGTCGCCAGTGTGGCTGACGTGGTCGATGACAAGCCCCTCGTCGAGGATGGCGTTTTCCAGCCCGAAGGTGACATCTTCGAAGGACTGGTCGGTGTCATAGGTGATGATGTCCTGCGCCGCGACAGAGGATGCCGCGCAGGCGATGATGACGATCGGGAGGATATGTTTGTTCATGTCGCCATATTACTGGAGACTCACGAGATTTAAATATGCGAATTGCCGCATTTGTTTGCTTTTCCCAGGGTGCCGAACCCGAACTGCGAGAATCGCATGCCATATGGTAACGTCGGCATATAGTGACAGTCATTTGACGATTGATTTCAAAAGGAATGCCGGGAATGGCCAGTTGGCATGACCAGATCATCTGGAGCGCACCGCACAGCATTGCGCAGCTTACCCAACATCGCGGTGCGCGTTCCGTGATCCCTACCGCACGGGGCTTTTATGCGTTTGTGTCGGGTTGCCATCCGCCGTCGCCGGAGCGCTCGCTGTATCTTGGCATTGCCGTCGGCCAGCGCGGTTTGCGTCAGCGGCTTGGCTCTTACCTGCGCACCGTCGTGACCGAGCACAAGGCCGAAGCGATGAAGCACAAGGGAAAACGGCTGGTGTCCTTTGCCCGGATCCGCGGCATTGGCGGCACTGGAAAGGGCACCCGGAACAGCACGAGAAACGACAAGTTCATACATGTCTGCTGGGCCGAAGCTCCTTTCGAGTTCGGCGGGAAGACCGCGACCGGCAACGAGCGGGAATGGGCGTTCTTGCTGGAACGTGCGCTGATCGATTATTATCGACCCGTGTTCAACACCGCCGATTGGGACGGTGACTGGGATTTCGACATGGAAGATGACGCGTTTTGACACCGGTGGCATCGCGCGACACGCCATAGTGACCGATTTGCACCCCGACACGGTTCAGCCCTTCTTGCGGTCTCCTTGCCAAGTTGCAACTGTGGCGCAGCCAGGCTGTGCTCTGGCCCTGATGGACAGGGGGTATCATGGGCGTCGTGATGTACGCGTTGCAGTTTCTGGCTGTGCTTCTGGTCGGCGTGATCGGGCTGACGCTGCTGGTCGTGTTGGTTTTCGCTATCGTCGACAGGACGCAGACCAGTGATGCGATCCGGCGCAATTATCCGGTTCTGGGGCGGTTCAGGGGTCTGTTTTCGACCTTGGGTGAATTCTTCCGCCAGTATTTCTTTGCGATGGATCGAGAAGAGCTGCCGTTCAACCGTGCCCAGCGGGAATGGGTCAAGCGCTCTGGGGAAGGCCATGGCAATACGGTGGCGTTTGGCTCTACGCGGAACACGGGGATCGTCGGCACGCCGCTTTTCGTCAACGCGCCTTTTCCGCCGGTGGATGACCAGTTCGCCAGCTCCGAGCCAAAGGTCATCGGCGCTGGCGCGCGTATTCCCTATACGGCTACCTCGTTCTTCAACCTGTCAGGCATGAGTTACGGCGCGATTTCCAAACCTGCTGTACGCGCGCTCAGCCGGGGCGCAAAGCGCGCGGGGATCTGGATGAACACAGGCGAGGGCGGGTTGTCGCCCTACCACCTCGAAGGCGGCTGCGACATCGTCTTTCAGATCGGCACTGCCAAGTACGGTGTGCGCGACGCCGACGGTCAGCTGAACGAGGACAGACTGCGCGATGTGGCTGCGCATGAAACCGTGCGCATGTTCGAGATCAAGCTGAGCCAGGGAGCCAAGCCGGGCAAGGGCGGCATCCTTCCCGGCAGCAAGATCACCCCCGAGATCGCCGCCATTCGCGGAATCCCGGTCGGTCAGGACAGCATTTCCCCGAACCGGCATGTCGAGGTGGATGACTGGACGGATCTCCTGAACATGATAGCGCGCGTGCGCGAGGTGACCGGCAAGCCGACAGGAATAAAGATGTGTGTCGGCTCCGAAGACGGAGTGGTGGGGCTTTTCGAGGCGATTGCCCAGCGTGGCGCGGACGCGGCTCCGGACTTTATCACGCTGGATGGTGGAGAAGGTGGGACGGGCGCGGCCCCCATGCCGCTTATCGACCTCGTGGGCATGAGCATCCGTGAAGCGCTGCCGATCGTTGCGAATATCCGCAACGCGTATGGTCTGCGCGACCGCATAGCGCTGGTGGCCAGTGGCAAGCTGGTCAATCCCGGAGACGTGGCCTGGGCGCTGGCGACGGGGGCGGATTTCGTGACCTCCGCACGCGGGTTCATGTTCGCGCTGGGATGTATCCAGGCGCTCAAATGCAATCGCAACACCTGTCCCACGGGTATCACCACGCATAACCCCCGGTTCCAGGCCGGGTTGGTGGTCGAGTCCAAGGAACTGCGCGTCGCGGCCTATGCCAAGGAGATCGTAAAGGAGGTCGAAACCATCGCGCATTCCGTGGGGGTGGCCGAACCGCGCCTGATGCGGCGCACCCATGTGCGGGTGGTGCAACCCGATGGTCGGACGATCCTGATGTCCGATCTGTGGCCGCAGGCGCAGCCGGTGAATTGACGAAACGCGGCCCGTCTGATCCAAGGCGGCCAGTTGCCCTACGGCTTTGATACGGGATGATCTTCCATGACCAGCACCAGACGCCTTGTGCTTTCCAGTGACCACGCCGCCATCGCGCTGCGCCAGACGATTGCCGACCATGTGGCGGCCCAGGGGTGGGACGTTGTCGATATCGGCCCGACCACGCCCGAGAGCACACATTATCCAAAGCATGGTCAGGCCGCCGCCGAGCGGGTTGCCTCTGGCGATTGCGTGTTGGGCATTATCCTGTGTGGCACCGGCCAAGGCATCATGATGGCCGCGAACAAGGTCAGGGGCATCCGCTGCGGTGTCTGTTCCGACACGTTCTCGGCCCGCATGATCCGTCAGCACAACGATGCCAACATGCTGTCGATCGGCGCCCGCGTGGTCGGTGACGGGCTCGCGCTTGATATCGTGGACGCGTTCCTGTCGGCCGAATTCGAAGGCGGACGTCACGCGACGCGGGTCGAGATGATCGAGGGCTGAGGCTGAGCATCAGATCTCTGCACAGCGCAGGCCGCTGCAAACATTTCATCATCACCACGGACACGTGAGGCAAGTTGGTTTGGTCGGGCTGGCGCGGCCATCTATATGGCAGGGGATAGCAAAGTGAGGATCTCATGGCATATCGTTGGAAGAACACCCTGACCGCAGAGGATGCGACCCCCTATTCCGCCTTTCTGAACCGGCGTCAGATGATGGCCGGTATGGCAGCCGGGGGTATCGTCGGGGCGATTCCAAAGGGAGCAACCGCGCAAGAGGTGCTCGAGCCAAACACGTGGGAGGAGATCACGAACTACTGTAACTTCTACGAGTTCGGCACCGGCAAGGAAGACCCGGCGCGTTATGCCGATGCGTTGACCATCGATCCATGGACGGTGCGGATCGACGGTCTTGTCGACAAGCCGGGCGACTACAATTTTGCCGACATCATGAGCCAGATGACCATCGAGGAGCGCATCTATCGCTTCCGCTGTGTCGAGGCCTGGTCGATGGTAATTCCATGGAACGGGTTCGAGCTTGCCGATCTTCTGGAATGGGTCGGCGTTCAGTCTTCGGCCAGGTATGTGGCGTTCGAAACGGCGATGCGCCCGGATGAAATGCCCGGCCTGTCCTCGCCTGTCATTGATTGGCCATATGTCGAAGGCTTGCGCCTCGACGAGGCGATGCACCCGCTGACGATCATGGCCACGGGCATCTACGGACGTGACATCGCCAAACAGAACGGCGCTCCGATGCGTCTGGCGGTGCCGTGGAAATACGGTTTCAAATCGATCAAGTCGATCGTCCGGATCTCTCTGGTCGAGGACGAGCCCCCCACGGCATGGAACAAGTACAGCGCGCGGGAATACGGGTTCTACAGCAATGTGAACCCCGAGGTGGATCACCCGCGCTGGTCGCAGGCCACAGAACGGCGGATCGGCGGCGGGCTTTTCGCCAAGCGCCAGCCGACGCTGATGTTCAACGGTTACGAGGAAGACGTGGCCAGCCTTTACCAAGGCATGGACCTGCGGGAATTCTTCTGATCCGTGCTTGATCGGGCGAATACCCTTTTGCGTCGGATCCCGGCCTGGGGTCTGTATCTTGTGGCGCCGGTTCCGGTGATCTGGATCTACCTGCTCGGACTGACCGGCGAACTGGGTGTCGACCCGGCAAAACGGATAGAACACCAGCTGGGTCTCTGGAGCCTGTGGCTTCTGATTGCCGGTCTGGCCGTAACCCCCTTGCGACGCTTTGCCGGACTGAACCTGCTCAGGTTCCGACGGGCCATCGGGGTGATCACCTTCTTCTATATCCTTGCACATCTGCTGACATGGCTTGTTCTGGATGTGCAGTTCCAGGGCGTCTGGGCCGATATCGTCAAACGCTGGTACATCACCGTGGGAATGGCAGGCTTCGTTTTGATGATCCCGCTCGTCGCGACATCGAACGACTGGAGCCTCCGAAAGCTCGGGTCCGTCACGTGGCGCAAACTGCACAGGCTCGTCTATCCGATCGCCATTCTGGGCGCGTTGCACTTCCTTCTTCTGACCAAAGGCTTCCAATGGGAGCCGCTGCTCTACGCGTTGGTGATCGCTGGGCTGCTTTTGAGCCGGACAAGACGCCGGCACAGCCGCCCGAACCGGGTTGCCGCCTGAGCGACTGACGCAGGTCTTGCGGCCAACATGGCCGAGGGCGCAAGATATAGAAATCCTGTCTGGTAAACTTGCGGCAACTGTGGCCCTTGCGCAGGATTGTTGCGTTAAGGGGCTGATTTTACGCCATAAATGAAAAATGAAAAAAACTGGCAATCAGGCGATTTTTTCTCTTGCGGACTCGGAGCACTAACCGTAAATACCCCTTCACCGGCGGCGCTGAGGTGCACGTTGGGACGCTGGAAGGGACGACGGGCTGCGGTTCGGATGATCTGGAAGGTGGATAATTCAGGGGTATATCAGGGCGGGCGCGCCGATAGTATAGGGCGCACTGGTCTGGTTGTTTGTCTTCTGGGTTGCTCTTTGACATTGCTAATATCTGAAGAGATATG